>DASZSV010000042.1:0-30886 GCA_035548495.1 Steroidobacteraceae bacterium | reverse complement strand
CATCTTTTTCAAACGACGGTTTTCCTCTTCCAGCTCTTTCATCCGCGACATCAGCGAGGCATCCATGCCACCATACTTCGCGCGCCACTTGTAGAACGTGGCGCTGCTCATGCCATGAGTTCGGCACAACTGTGGTACCGGCGTGCCGGCTTCTGCTTCTTTCAATATGCCAATGATCTGGCTGTCGGAATACTTCGATTTCTTCATGGGAATCTCCTACGTAAACATTACGAGAAAATTCCACCTCTGACTTCAGTTATTTTGAGGGGGGATTACCGTCTGTCTCGGTAGCGAATACTTCTTCCAACACCTTGCCTTTGCGGTTCTGCTTGAATTGCATTCCCTCTTGTAACAACAGCCTGTATTTAAGGATCCCCTGTCCGCTAGTCTCTCTGTGCCTGCAATACCGGTGCAGGACGCTGCATGAAGGCAGTGAGCAATTGGGCAACCTTCTCGCGCATGTCGCGGCGATCAACGATCATGTCCAGCGCACCGTGATCGAGAAGAAACTCGCTGCGTTGAAAACCTTCAGGTAATGTTTCACGTACTGTTTGCTGTATGACGCGCGGACCGGCAAAGCCGATCAAGGCACGCGGCTCCGCAATGTTCACATCGCCCAGCATGGCGAGGCTGGCGGATACACCACCCATCGTTGGATCGGTCAATACCGATATGAATGGCAGGCGCGCTTGAGAAAGCTTTGCAAGTGCAGCACTGGTCTTGGACATTTGCAGCAATGAATACAGTCCTTCCTGCATGCGTGCACCACCGCTGGCTGCAAAACAGATCAACGGTTTGCGATGTTGCAGGCAATGATCAACAGCGCGTGCAAAGCGTTCGCCAACCACTGAGCCCATTGAACCGCCCATGAATTCAAATTCAAATGCACAGGCAACCACTTCCAGTTTCTGTACCGCGCCGGTCATGACAATCAACGCATCCAGTTCGTCGGTTGTCTTCTGCGCCTGCATCAGGCGATCACGATATTTTTTGGTATCACGGAATTTGAGTGGATCTTCTGGCGCCACTTTCTCCGACAACTCTTCAACATTGCAGTCGGCATCAAAGAAACGTTCCAGCCGGATACGTGCGCCAATGCGCATGTGATGACTGCACTTTGGACATACATGCTGATTGCGCTCAAGTTCAGCACGATACAGCACGGCATCGCAGGCATCACACTTGATCCACAGACCTTCCGGCACCGAACGTGTACGGCGTTCGGTCTTGATGCGGGAAGGCATAATCTTTTCAAACCAGGTCATGGGCTCGATTCCTGTAGAAAATTTGGCGTGGATAATCCATGCAAATTGCGGTTTCGGCAAGCCTTGCGTGCATTACACATAACTGCTAGCGAATGGGTTCGATCTCAAACGACGGCCATTCCGGACCCGGCGGCCACGCCGAAGCGTGTGGTGCGCAGGGCAATTGCAGTTGTGGCGGATAGATGACACCGGACAAATACAGTCCGGACGCAGGCGCGGTTACACCACCATCACAACGGTTGCGGGCCTGCAACACCTGCAACGGCCAATCAAGCGGTTCGTTGCCGCGGCCTACTTCAATCAGCACACCCGCAATGTTGCGCACCATGTGATGCAGAAAGGCATTCGCGGTGACATCAATCACGACATATTCATGATGGCGGGTGACATCAATGCGGTACAACCTGCGCATGGGCGTGGGCGACTGACACTCGGCCGCACGGAAGGAACTGAAATCATGTTCACCGACCAGATGCTGAGCTGCTGCGTGCATCCATTCGGCATTCAATGCTTCGCGTATCCAGCACACGCGTTGACGCAGCAATGCAGGCCGAGGCATGCGGTTGAGAATGACATAGCGATAACTGCGCGCCATTGCGCTGTAACGCGCATTGAAATCATCGGGCACCACACGCGACCAAAGCGCACTGACGCTCTCAATCAGGTTGGTATTGGCACCCATGATCCAGCCGCGTTCAGTGCGCTCGGCTGTTGTATCGAAGTGCACCACTTGCATGCCGGCGTGCACACCGGCATCCGTGCGGCCTGCTGAAGTAACGGATACCGGATGATTGGCCACAAATGACAACGCGGATTCCACTGCGCTCTGGATGCCTGACGCATGCGCTTGCGATTGCCAGCCTGAAAACAGGCTGCCATCGTATTCCAGACCCAGTGCAATGCGCGGCATAAAAACAGATCGCCATCAATGATGAAGGGAGCGCGGTTGATACCGGCTCCCTTCATTAAAATCAACTGGAAACCACCTCAAAATGCCGCGCTTGTAATTTTGCATCCATGCGGTGCCCGGAATCCTCATTTACTGTCATGTAAACTCAGGCATCCTGCACGTCAGGCTGGATGCAAACTCACTTCGTGCGCTACATTTTGGAATCGGTTCCACAAGAAATGTGCGGTCAGCCAATGGATTCGAGCAAGCGCTGGGCTTCCTGTTTCTGGCCGGGATTGCCTTCATCCATGACTTCCTTGAGGATGCTGCGTGCGCCGTCGGGATCACCCATGTCCATGTAGGCACGTGCCAGATCGAGCTTGGTGCCCACCTCACTCATGGTTACCGGTTCCATTTCCGGCAACTCAAGCGATGATTCCATTGCCTCAGTTGGTGCATAAGTCGGTGTCGGACGCACTTCAGTCATGGTCTTGTTGATTTGCGTCTTGCCGGTATCTTCCAGTTGATCGAAATCATCAGGACGTCCCAGTTGCTTGGTGGCTTCCATGTCATTGTTGTCCAGGCCGGCGAAATCCATGTCGATCTTTTGCGTGGCGCGATATACACCGGAACCGGTGAGATCAGGACGCAGTTGTTCAATGGTGTCTTCGGCGTGAATGTCGAACTTGCCCATGTTCACGTCGATCTTCTGCGTCGGCTTGAACATGCCGCTGTTGCTGGTATCGGCATCAGTCATGTCAATCATGCCGCTGATCTCATTAAGATCAATCTGTTCAACAGTAATCGTGTTGCTGGACTTTTCTTCGGGAGCGCCGCCATCCAGCCCATCCATTGAAAATTCCTCCATGTGTGGCGCCAGCATGGTCTTGGTTCCGCCGAAATGCGGCGTTTCCACGGTCGGCTCCAGCGCTTCGCGTCTGGCAATGCGTGTAGCTTCATCATCACCAATGGTTTGCACGGAACCCGTGGTGTCGACACTGCCGGTGGATTCCAGGTGATCGACGTGCAGGCCGATTTCATCCAGCGCGATTTCCGATGTTTGATCGTGCGCACGATCAGCGCCGCCGAAGGAATTGACATCGAACTGCTCGCGAATAGTTTGTGAACCGCTGTCCGGCAAATCACTGAGATAGGGTGATTCAATCGTGGGCGTTTCCTGCGTGCGGGCGTTGGGATCCATCTCGCGAGTGGTATCGTTGCCGACGCCACGCTGCGGCTCATCCAGCAGGAAGTCCAGCCCCGAATCACCCCGATTACCGGCATAACTGCCGGAACGTTCCAGTTCAAAATCCATGGAAGGCTTGGCTTGTTCGCCGGTGGGTGCATCGTACAGATCAACATCGACACGATGCTCACCGCCTTCCAGATTCACATCGATATTGTCACCTGATCCGGAACGCGCACGATCGCCACTGAACAATGGATCATCCGGACAAATCTGCTTGCCCATGATGACCACTTTGTCCCATTCGCCGGGTGCAGCCTGCTTGCGTGTGTCGTGCAGACGGCGCGCTGCATCAAGGAACATGTCGCGATTGCCCCAGACGAAGTAGATTTCCGCCAGCTTCAACATCAGGTCGCGGCGGTCGGGTTGACGTTCAATAGCCAGCTTCACGATATCCGCAGCCTGATCGTAGAGACCATAAGCCATGTGGAAATCGGCCTCAGCAAGTGCATCCTGTTGTTCAAGGTGCAATGCGGTTTCGCTGCTCAGTGTGTCATCCGACAGGGTATGCGCCGCAGGTTCGCGGCGTGTGGTTGGCGCAGCAACCGGTGCAGGCTCCTCAAAATCATCACGTTCAAAAGCTGCTTCGACCTGTGGGGTGAGATCGGCATGCGTGTCCGCAAAACCTCGTCCCTGCGGACGGCCACCACCACGCAACTGTTCATCGAAATCCTGTGCCGTCATTGTGGCGACAGTGGAATCCAGTTCTGCTTCACTATGACGCTTGCGCCGGAAATAGAACACCAGCAACAAAATCAGGATCAGGCCTGCACCCAATATCTGCATCCAGTAATTCTGCAATGCGTCCAGCAAACCCGGCGATGCAGCGGGCGGAGCTGCCGGCTTTGCGGGCTTTGCAGCTTCTGCTTGCGGCGCCGGTTCGGTGGCAGGCGTCGCCTCTTCCGGAGGAGTAGCCTGCATGGTTTCTTCTGGCGCCGAGGCCGCAGAAGCGCTGACTGACGATGCTGCCGGCTGCTGCTTTGCTGCACTGCTGGCGCTCAACTGCTTTTGCATCTTGGCAAGTTCGGCGTTCTTCAATTCCAGCAGACGCTTGGCTTCAGCTTCTTCAGCAGCCTTGCGAGCAGCCTGTTCCTTTGCCGCTTTTTCTGCAGCTGCCTTTGCCGAAGCACTGGACGCTGAAGCCGATTGAGCGGGTTGAGTCTGCTGCGCAGGCACCAGTCTCAGCCGGTCGCCTTGCGTTTCAGTGGCTGCTGGCGCTGCGGCGTGACTATTGCGCCACAAGCCATATTGTCGGGAAACTTCGGATGAAGCCGTGGAAGGAGCAATGGCTTCCACATCGGCTGCCGGCGGAATGCGCAACACGGCGCCACTGCGCAATACGTTCATGTCGCCACCAAAGGCCGGCGCATTGGCGCGATACAAGGCCACCATCAGTTGCTGTGTCGTCACGCCCTGCGTGCGCAATTTGGCGGCAATCTTGGACAACGTATCTGCAGGCCGGACGGTGTAACTGTCGGCAGACTGGTAATTGGTTGGTGCTGCAGCTTCTTGTGGCGCAGGCTGTGCGGCGGCTGGTTCTTCGATGGGTGTGGCGCTGGGCGCCGGTGTTGGCATCGGCACCGCAGCCGATGGTTCTGGTGCAGTAACAGGTGCTTCGGTTGGTGCCGGTGGAGTCTCTGGCGTTTCGCTGGTTTCAGAGGGCGCAGTTGCCGGGGTGCGTTCAATGGTACCGCTGGCAGGATTGGATTCCTGCGTTTCACCGTGCGGTGTAACCATTGAAGACTGATCCGTCGTCGGCGTATTGGCAAACACTGGAGGATCCAGCAGCACCGTGTACTGGCGCAATACACGTCCACCAGTCCAGCTTACATCCACCAGCAAATTGATAAACGGTTCGGAGACTGCGCGATCCGAGCGCACCTTGATAACTGCATGACCAGCGCTGGTTCCAAGTGAAAATTTAAAACTCGACAGCACCTCGGGCCGATCAAGACCGGCCTGTCTGAAGGTGTCGTCATTGGCTATCGTCACATGAAGACTGTTCAGTTCATCCTGCGTGGCACTGGCGATATCAATGTCGGCATCAAAAGGTTGATTCAATGCGGAATTCAAATGCAATTCACCCAGGCCCAACGCAAACAGCGTGGTCGGGGACAGCAGTGCGCCCAGCAGTGCACCTGACAGGAAAAGGCGCAAGGTGTTCTTGTTCATCAGCTCTCCTAAACAAAGCCGCCAGCTTGGGCGGTTCACCGCAAAGTTATTGCAGCCAGTCAGCCTCAACGACTTTACTTAACGTATTCGACTATAGCCCACAAGTCGCGTTTCACCAATCGTTTCACCGACACAGCAGTGACGTTGATGCGTAACCCGTGCAACACCTGTTTGGAACAGCGACCGGCAGTTGCCGCAGGTGCTGGAATGTACGCAACCAGCATTCACTTGCACCGGACATGTCCCACAATTGAATACAGTCGCATGCCCGCCCAGGTTCGACGCCCGATTATGAGTATCACATCCAGAGCATGTGACAATAATTCCTGTAGCGATTGAACGTAAAATTTGCGACGTGCTTCTGAATGCCGTGCAGGAATGTGATGGAAATCTCATGCAAAGCAGCCAGTTAGGACGCAGCTTTACAGGATATTCCCAGTCGTTCCACTTGGTCAGGACGGCGTTGAATCAATGCTCAAGCAGGATACGCAACATGCGACGCAACGGTTCAGCCGCGCCCCACAACAACTGGTCTCCCACCGTAAATGCGCCGAGATATTCCGGCCCCATGGCCAGCTTGCGAATACGCCCGACAGGAATGGACAACGTGCCCGTGACGGCCACCGGCGTCAGTTCGCGAATGGTTGCTTCGCGGTTGTTGGGTACTACTTTCACCCATTGATTGTCCGCAGCAATCATGGCTTCGATATCAGCAAGCGGAACATCCTTCTTCAACTTGAAGGTCAGCGCCTGGCTGTGACAACGCATGGCACCAATGCGCACACAGAAGCCATCCACGGGCACCGCAGGCGTACCGAATGATTCACCCCGCCCAAGAATCTTGTTGGTTTCCGCCATGCCCTTCCATTCTTCTTTTGATTGACCATTGCCCAAATCCTTGTCGATCCATGGAATCAGTGAACCACCGAGTGGCACGCCAAAATGGGCTACGTCGTCGCCGGACAAACTGCGCTGTTTGGCAATGACCTTGCGATCGATTTCCAGAATGGCACTCTTGGGATCGGCGAGCAACGCCTTCACTTCGGCATTCAATGTGCCGTATTGAGTGAGCAATTCGCGCATGTGTTGCGCACCGCCACCGGAAGCGGCCTGATAAGTTTGCGTGCTCATCCATTCAACCAGACCCGCCTTGTACAGCGCGCCCACACCCATCAGCATGCAACTGACCGTACAGTTGCCACCAATCCAGTTCCTGCCGCCCTTGTCTAATGCCTGTTTGATCACCGGCATGTTGACTGGATCAAGAATAATCACGGCATCATCCTTCATTCGCAGCGCCGATGCCGCATCAATCCAGTGGCCATTCCATCCCGATGCGCGCAGCTTGGCGAACACGTCGTTGGTGTAATCGCCGCCTTGCGCCGTGATGATGATGTCGCAACGCTTGAGCGCCGCAACGTCGTACGCATCCAGCAATCGCGTTTCGGATTTGGCCATCAGCGGTGCCGCACCACCTGCATTGGAGGTGGAAAAAAACAATGGTTCTATCAAGGCGAAATCGCCTTCTGCCTGCATGCGTTCCATCAGCACGGAACCCACCATGCCGCGCCAGCCAACCAAACCAACCAGTCTCATACTCATAAAAATTTAGGGAAAATTGTCGTGATCAGGAAAACAAGGATAAACGAAAAGCCCGGGAAATACGCTGAGAATCAGCGTTTTTTTGCGGTAATGACGGGCGTCGAACACACCACATCCAGATTCTGTGCACGATGCCGCAAAGCATGATCCATCAGCAGCAGCGCCAGCATGGCTTCGGCGATCGGTGTAGCACGCAACCCCACACAGGGATCATGCCGGCCAGTGGTACTGACGTCGATGGGATCACCGTTGATGTCAATGGTTTGCCCCGGCAGGCTGATACTGGAAGTCGGTTTCAACGCCATGCTGACAACAATATCCTGTCCGGATGAAATGCCGCCGAGTACACCACCGGCATTGTTGCTGCGAAAGCCATCCGGTGTAAGTTCATCACGATGTTCACTGCCCTTCTGCGCAACACAGGCAAAGCCAGCCCCGATCTCGACGCCTTTTACTGCGTTGATGCTCATCATTGCATAAGCAATGTCGGCATCCAGCCGATCAAACACCGGCTCACCCCACCCTGGCGGCACACCCGTTGCAATCACGTTCACACGCGCGCCGATGGAATCTTCTTCACGGCGGATGTTGATCATGTACGCTTCAAGTTCGGCAATGCGTGAAGGATCGGCACAGAAAAATGGATTGTCATCCACTGTGTTCAAATCTACGGCATCGAGTTTGATGGGCCCCAGTTGGGCGAGATAGCCGCGAATCGTGACACCGTATCTTTCGTGCAAGTACTTGCGTGCGATGGCCCCTGCCGCCACACGCATGACCGTTTCGCGCGCGGACGAACGTCCACCACCACGATAATCGCGAAAACCATATTTTTGCTGATAAGTGTAATCGGCATGTCCGGGACGGAAACGGTCCTTGATTTTTTCGTAGTCGCGCGAACGCTGATCGGTATTCTCGACAAGCAATCCTATCGGTGTTCCTGTGGTCCTGCCTTCAAACACGCCGGAAAGAATCCTCACCTTATCCGGTTCCTTGCGCTGACTGGTGAAGCGCGATGTGCCAGTACGACGGCGCTCGACATCACGTTGAATGTCTTCTTCGCTCAAGGTCATGCCGGGCGGACAACCATCAACGATACAGCCCAGCGCCGGGCCGTGGCTTTCGCCAAAGGAAGTAACGGTGAACAATTTGCCAAACGTATTACCGGACATCGGAAGCAGACATCTGATTCAATTGATGGCGCATTGTAACGGGTTTGTTTGTACCAATCTCGAAATTGTTAGCCAGCATTTTCTGACACCATCTTGCGGCTCATGCGGAGTGACGGTTAACAGAGCACATCGCGACATGCATGCAATTGCCCGGCAGTCAGCACAAACACGCCACCACCACCGTGCTCGAATTCCAGCCATGTAAATGGCACCGTGGGAAATGCTCCGCTCAATGCATGCTCCGAATCACCGACTTCCACCACCAGCACGCCGTGTGGTGCGAGATGTGTTTCCGCCTGCGACAGAATCCTGCGCACGATATCCAGCCCATCATTTCCCGCACGCAATCCCAGTTCCGGTTCGTGCCGGTATTCTTCGGGCAATTCGGCCATTTCGGCATGACTGACGTAAGGAGGGTTGGATACGATCAGATCGTAGCGGCGTCCCGTCAAAGCACTGAACACATCGGATTGCACCGCCTGCACGCGTGACTGCAATTGATAACGTTCAATGTTGATTGCCGTTACCGCCAGTGCATCTTGAGAGACATCAGCAGCATCCACCATCGCATCGGGAAATGCGAGTGCGCAGGCAATGGCAATGCATCCCGAACCGGTACCGATGTCGAGAATGCGTTTGACATTGCGCGCGTTCACCCACGGCTCAAACTGCTGATGAATGAGTTCAGCAATGGGCGAACGCGGTACCAGCACGCGCTCATCCACATAAAATTCATGACCTGCAAACCACATACGATGAGTGAGATACGCCGCAGGCAGGCGGGTATCAATGCGCCGTTCTGCAAGTTCGCGCGCCAGCATGGCTTGCGCAGGCTGCAACTCATGCTCATAACATTCCGCAGCCTGTTCATGATGCAATCCGGCGGCAAAGAACACCAGTTCCGCCGCTTCATCGTACGCATTGTCGGTGCCATGTCCGAAAAAAATTCCCGCACCATCCAGGCGTTCAGTCAGCTCATTGATCAATTCCGCAACTTTCATTTCCACCACTTCATCTGCGCATGTGCAAAAACCAGTGATTCACGGCGCTACAGATGCAATAATCGGCGCATGAATATGTCCCCAGTTTTATCATGAAAAGCCAGCAACTCAAATTCGGTATACTGATGGCAGTGATTGCCATGTTGCTGGGCGCATGGCTGGCACATCTGGTCACCGGCATGCGTAATGCGCCGCCGGCACTGCAAACGGGTACCGTCATTACGCCGCCGCGTGATGTACCGGCGTTCACGCTGCAGGATACTCACGGCAAACCGGTAACCCTGATGTCGCTTGCCAATCACTGGAGCATTCTGTTTTTCGGTTACACCAGTTGTCCTGATGTATGTCCCACCACGCTGTCGCAACTGGCAGCGGCGCATAAATTGCTGGCCGATCTGCCCGCACAACAGCAACCGCAAATCATCTTTATCTCGGTTGATCCCAGACGCGACACCATCGCGAAACTGGCAGGTTATCTCAACTACTTCAGCAAAGATTTTCTGGGATTCACCGGCACGCAGGAGCAGATCAATGCATTCACCAGCGCCATGGGCGTACCGGTGGGCTATGAAACACAACCGGATGGTTCCTACACTGTGGATCACGCGGCGACACTGTTCGCGATCAATCCGCAACAGCAATTAGTTGCCGTTTTTTCTCCGCCTTATCAGGCAGCCGCGCTTGCAAAAGACTTGCGGATACTGGTGACCCATTAATTTGAACGCATCGTGAAAAAAAAAGCCTTTGTCATCATTCAATACCTGTTGCCGAAACACTGGCTGTCGCGATTGATGCATGCATTTGCGCGTACGCGCTGGCGCTGGCTGAAGAATCTGACCATTGACGTGTTCCTGCGCAACTATCAGGTGAACATGCAGGAAGCGGCGGAACCCGATCCGCATGCCTATGAAAGCTTCAATGCATTTTTTACGCGCACACTGCATCCCAGCGCGCGGCCAATAGCCACCGAAACCGGCGCACTGGTCAGTCCGGTGGACGGCACCATCAGCCAGATCGGCATTATCAATGACGACGCCATCATCCAGGCGAAAGGACACTACTACTCATTGCTGGCATTGATGGCAGGTGATGCAGCACTCGCACAGCGCTATCGCGGCGGACACTTTGCCTGTATTTATCTGGCGCCGTTCAACTATCATCGCATTCATATGCCGTTGAGCGGAACATTGAGCAATACCATTTACGTTCCGGGTGCACTGTTCAGCGTCAACACAACAACGGCGCAAAGTGTGCCTAATCTGTTTGCACGCAACGAACGGGTGATCTGCGACTTCCATTCAACATCAGCCGCCTTCGCAATGGTGCTGGTCGGCGCATTATTCGTCGGCAGCATTGAAACCGTGTGGGCGGGTGAAATTAATCCGCCACCGCGATACAAACAAATTGTCGAGATAGACAAAGGCCGTGGATTGAGCCTTGAAAAAGGTGCAGAAGCAGGCCGGTTCAATATGGGTTCGACGGTTGTTCTGCTTGTCGAACCTGGTCGCATGCAGTGGAACAACCATCTGCAATCGGGCGATGTTGTCAAACTGGGCCAGCATCTGGGCACCTTGCTGACCGCATGAGCGAACGCAACAGTCATTGGCGTCCCGGCGCAACCTTCACCACGCTGGAACGACGCGCGGCAATGTTGCGTGCAGCACGACAATACTTTGCAGCCACACGCGCACTGGAAGTGGAAACGTCCACGCTGTCGCGCGCACCGGTCAGCGATATTCATCTTGCCAGTGTGCACGCCACCGTGTGCGGACAATCAGCGTGGTTGCATACCTCTCCTGAATATGCGATGAAACGCCTCCTGTCAGCAGGCAGCGGCGACATCTACCAGATTGCACGCGTGTATCGCGATGGTGAAGCCGGGCGTTACCACAATCCAGAATTCACCATGATTGAATGGTATCGCCTGAATCAGGATCATCATCAATTGATGGAAGATGTGGAAGCATTGATCGGCTGCATGCTGCCATCACGCTGCGTGGATCGTGCCGAACGCATGACCTATGAAGAAGTGATGCGGCTGTTTTCCGGCATAAGAGCATTCGATGATTCCAGCGGGCTGCTGATTGAAGCACTGAAGCATCACGGCATCGACGTTCCACAAAGCATCGTTGATGACCGCGATGCACTGCTGGACCTGATCATGAGCACCATTGTCGGCCCCAGACTGGGGCAGGATGGACTGATGTTCGTTTACGACTATCCTGCCTCGCAGGCCGCACTGGCGCGCATTCGCGGCAATGTCGCCTCACGCTTCGAGGCGTATCTTGATGGCATGGAGATCGCCAATGGCTTTCACGAATTGAGTGATGTCAACGAACAGCGTGCGCGCTTCGCTGCTGACAACGAGCAACGCCGGCAGCGCAGATTGCCCGTCAATGTGATTGATGAACGCTTTCTTGCAGCGCTTGATCATGGGTTGCCGGATTGCGCCGGCGTGGCGCTGGGCTTTGACCGGCTGGTGATGTGCGCCGTCGGTGCACAACACATCGATGAAGTACTGGCGTTTTCGTTTGAACGAAGCTGATTCAACGCTCAAATAATACTGTCACAAGCCACACGACATGCGACCGGCTGCCGCATGTCGTGTCATCCGGCGCAGTTACTTCTTCACATGAATGGTGATCTTCTTCGACATCACCGGCGGGTTGTGCGGAACATGCTCGTAGTCGCCCAGCAACAATTGCAACGTATGCTTGCCCGGCGTCAATGTGAGCGTGGTCTCGGTCTGACCCTTGCCAAAGTGAACGATCTTGTCCGCCATAGCGGGAATCGGTTTGGTGAGATCCGCAGGCAATGGCGTATCAATAAACAGATGATGATGCCCAGTGTTTTCCATTTGCACGCCCGCAGGCGCGACACCCATGCCTTTCAATCCAAAACGCACCACCACAGGATTGCTGACAGTTGCGCCATCCTTGGGAAAAATGATGTACACCTCGGCACCCGGAGGCGATGGAGAAAGTGCCGGGGGTTGTTGTGCAGCACTGGAACCCGCCGCAGCGAGCATGATCATCATCAACAGCAGCTTTTTCATGGCGTCATCCTCATGGTTTCAATCAAGTGAAAATCGACCATCAATTCACCATCAATCGAACACTAATCGGGTATCAACGGCATGCAATGGACCATGCCATCATGGCGGCCTGCACCCGTCATCCGTGTTTCCGCAGAACGCATTCCTGTCGAACGGAACAATGCAAATTCATTTCACTTCCGGAATACAAAATACACCGCGCCCAGCATGCACAACGCAGCCCACAGATAATCCAGCCGCAGCGACTGCTTCATGTAAAAGACAACAAACGGCACAAACACTGACAACGTCACCACTTCCTGAATGATCTTGAGTTGCGCGATACTCAGCGTGGTATAACCAATGCGGTTGGCAGGCACCTGAAACATGTATTCAAACAGCGCAATTCCCCAACTGGCCAGTGCAGCAATATACCAGGGCTTCGTTGCGAGATTACGCAGATGCGCATACCATGCAAAAGTCATGAACACATTTGAACAGATCAAAAGAAGAACTGTGCGAGCAACAACGGGCATGATTTCTCCTTCAAGAAACCGGGCTCATGATAGTAACATCAATATTCAGCATCATTGTATGCCAGTTGCTTTTCCGGTTATTGACCGGAAGGCAATTTCAAACATTTCTTAATTTCCATACTTGCCACGTGCGCAACCGGAATACAAAAAATTACGCGGAGCAACCATGAGCAATCAATTCGGCCTGATGCGCGAGCAACGTTTCCGTCCATTCTTCTTCACGCAGTTCCTCGGCGCATTCAATGATAATGTGTTCAAGACTGCACTCATCACGCTGATCACGTTCCACGCCAGCCAATTGACACGCATCGACAGCCGCACGCTGGTCACGTTGCTGCCCGGACTGTTCATCCTGCCGTTCTTCATTTTCTCGGCAACCAGCGGCCAGCTGTCGGACAAGCTGGACAAGGACAAGGTAGCACGCGGTGTAAAGTTGTTTGAGATCGGCATCATGTGCCTTGCAGCTTTCGGTTTTTATTATCATCGTCTCTGGCCTCTGGTCACTGCATTGTTCTTGATGGGCGTACATTCCACCCTCTTCGGCCCCGTCAAGTATTCCTATCTGCCGCAACATCTGCATCCGGATGAAATCATCGGCGGCAATGGCATGGTTGAGATGGGCACCTTCGTTGCCATTTTGCTGGGGCAAGTGCTGGGGGCATGGCTGATTGTGGTTCATCCCGATGGTGGCATTGCCGCCATTGGTGTCATCACTGTAGCAATACTCGGCTGGCTGGCCAGCAGGCATATTCCACGCACGCCCGCCGGCGATCCTGCGTTGACAATCGACTGGAATCCATTCTCTTCCACCCTCCACAATCTCAAGCTGGCCAACACATCGCGCACTGTGTGGCTGTCCATCCTTGGCATTTCATGGTTCTGGTTTTATGGCGCAACAGTGGTCACGCAATTTCCGAACTATGCCAAAGGTGTATTGAATGGCTCCGAAGCCACGTTCATTGCCATGCTTTCCATTTTTTCCATCGGCATTGGTGTGGGTTCACTGCTGTGTGAAAAACTGTCCAGCGGCCGTGTCGAGATTGGCCTGGTGCCGTTTGGCGCAATTGGCCTCACCGTATTTGGTGCGGATTTTTATTTTGCCACACCGCATGCCATGGAAGTGGGTGGTCTCACTGTCCGCCTGATCTGCGATTTGATTCTGATCGGCATCTTCGGTGGTTTCTACATTGTGCCATTGTATGCATTGATTCAGATTCGCAGCGCCAAACACCTGCAATCGCGCGTCATCGCCGCCAACAACATTGTCAATGCCGCATTCATGGTCGCGTCCGCCATTGTGTCGCTGATTCTGCTGAAGCTCGGATTGACCATTGCACAGCTGTTTCTCGCCACCGCCATCTTCAACGCCATCGTCGCCATCTACATTTATTCGCTGGTGCCGGAATTCCTGATGCGCTTCATCACCTGGATGCTGGTGCATTCGATTTACCGGCTGCAAAAACGCCGCGTGAGTTACATTCCTGAAGAGGGCGCCGCATTACTGATCTGCAATCACCTCAGCTTTGTTGATCCATTGATCATCATGGCCGCCTGCCCACGCCCCATCCGCTTTGTCATGGATCACAACATCTTCAAACTTCCGTTGCTGCGCTTTGCCTTCCGCGATGCCAAGGCGATTCCCATTGCCCCCGCGAAGGAAGATGCCGCCGCACTGGAACAGGCTTATGATGAAATTGCTGCTGCGTTACAGGCAGGCGAACTGGTTGCCATCTTTCCCGAAGGTGGCATCACGCGCGATGGTGAATTGCAGGCTTTCAAATCCGGCGTGGAAAAAATTCTGGCGCGCACACCGGTGCCGGTGATTCCGATGGCCTTGCAGGGTTTATGGGGCAGTTTCTTTTCACGCAAGGATGGCCCCGCAATGACACGGCCCATGCGCCGTGGTTTGTTCAACAAGATCACATTGATTGTTGATGAACCGGTATCACCGGAAGGATTGACAGCAGAGCAGATGCAGCTAAAGGTAGCAGCGCTATTGAAGGAATGAATTCATGACAAGTCATGAACTCGCTCTGCGCAACTCCCGCGGCAAACTGAACATCACGGTTTCGGTTTGACCGGCGGCTTCATTGGGCAACTCACCGCCCCATTCACGGATGCGTGCAACAACGCGCTGCACCAGCACTTCCGGTGCGGAAGCGCCCGCAGTCAATCCAACCACTTTCTTGTCATTAAACCATTCACGCTGCAAGTCATCCGGACCATCGACAAGATAACCGGGAATGCCGGCCTTCTCGGCAATTTCGCGCAAACGATTTGAATTGGAACTGCTGGGTGAACCTACAACGAGAATGATGTCGCATTGTTTCACCAGACTCTTCACCGCATCCTGACGGTTCTGTGTGGCATAACAGATATCTTCCTTGCGTGGACTGCGCAATGCGGGGAAACGTTGCTTCAACGCGTTGACTACACGTTCAGTGTCATCAACAGACAAGGTTGTCTGAGTGACGAATGCAATCTTTTCCGGATCGCGCACCTGCAGCTTCGCGACATCTTCGGGGGTTTCAACCAGATAGATGCTGCCGCCGAGCGTGGTATCAAACTGTCCCATGGTGCCTTCCACCTCGGGATGGCCTTCGTGACCAATCAATACCACTTCGCGCGCCTCGGCAGCATAACGCGTGACTTCCATATGCACCTTGGTCACCAATGGACAGGTGGCATCGAATACTTTCAGGCCGCGGCGCCTTGCTTCATTCTGCACTGCGCGCGACACGCCGTGCGCACTGAAGATGACGTGCGCATCATCAGGTACATCACACAATTCTTCGACAAACACCGCACCCATGCTGCGCAATTGATCGACCACATACTTGTTGTGCACAACTTCATGACGCACGTAGATGGGCGCACCGAACAACTCGATGGCACGCTGCACGATTTCAATGGCGCGATCAACACCGGCACAGAAACCACGGGGATTGGCGAGTAAAATCTGCATCACTTGCTGCTTTCGGTTTTGACGTCGGTACTGCGACGCAAGGGATGTCCCTTGACCAACACATCGGGATTGCGTTCATCCGTCACTGTCACCGTTGGCGGTTCACGGCCTTCCAGAAAGGCATCCAGGATCAAACAGCCTGCACCGATGGAAATGGCACTGTCTGCCACATTGAATGCGGGAAAACTGAAACCAACAGCATCCCAGTGCACGTGAATGAAGTCGATCACATAACCCAGCCAGACACGATCAATGACATTGCCCAATGCGCCACCCAGTATCAGCGACAATCCCACCGGCAACAACGTTTGATGACGGCCACGAATACGGCGCAACCAGAAAATCAGCACCACACTGACAACAACACCCAGCGCAATGAAAAACCAGCGTTGCCAGCCCGAGGCATTGTTGAGCATGCTGAACGCAGCGCCGGTGTTGTGCTGATGCGTGAGTTCCAGCAGCGGAAAAATATTCACGCGTTCGTACAAATCCAGTGAATGATTGATCATGGCCTTGGTGACCTGATCCAGCACAATGATCACCAGCGACAACCAGAGCCATACTGTGGCGCCATGAACCTGCGGTGTGCCCGGCTTTGCAGGCATGACATCAGATGATGATGATTCAGACATAGTGACGCTCCTCACCCTTGCCGCTGACATTGGTCACGCAACGGCCGCAAATCTCCGGATGTCCGGCATCGGCGCCCACATCAGCGCGTTTGTGCCAGCAACGAACGCACTTTTTATGCGTGACCGCGCTGACACTGATCCATGCACTGCCGCTGTCGTCGGCGACCGCATCAGCTGTCTTTTCATCAGCGCGCTTCAATGTTGCTTCCGAGGTAATGAATACAAAGCGCAGTTCATCACCCAGCCTGGCCAGCATGTCGTGCAACGCGCTACTGGCATAAATCACCACGGCCGCATCCAGCGGCGCACCAATCGCCCCGGCCACGCGCAACTTTTCAAGCTCGCGCGACACTGCACTGCGCAAGGCCAGTACATCTGTCCAGTTGATGGCAGGCGCCAATGCTTGTGGCAGTGACATCCATGTTGCCAGCAATACCGATGCTTCGCGTGACTTCACCAACGGCAGATACCGCCAGATTTCTTCAGCGGTGAATGACAGTATCGGCGCGAGCCAGCGCACCATGGATTCCACGATCAGCCACATGGCAGTCTGTGCCGAACGGCGCGGCAGTGAATCGGCCTGCGTGGTGTACAGACGATCTTTAAGCACATCGAGATAAAACGCGCCCATGTCCACACCGCAGAAGTTGTGCACCTTCTGATAAATCAGGTGAAACTCATAGTTGCGATAGGCGTGCATGATTTCATCCTGCAATTGCCGCGCGCGCCACACTGCCCAGCGATCCAGATCAACCATGTCATTGACAGCCACCTGATGTTTTGCCGGATCGAAGCCGGCGAGATTGCCGAGAATGAATCGCGCCGTGTTGCGAATGCGGCGATAGGAATCGGTGACACGCTTGAGAATCTCGTCGGACAAACTCATTTCGTTGGAGTAATCCGTTGCAGCGACCCACAAACGCAATACATCGGCACCCAGTGTACCCACGACTTTTTGCGGCACGATGACATTGCCCAGTGACTTGGACATCTTGCGTCCCTTGTCATCAATCGTGAAGCCATGCGTCAGCACTGCCTTATATGGCGCACGATCATGCATGGCCACCGAAGTGAGCAGGGAGCTGTGAAACCAGCCACGATGCTGATCGGACCCTTCAAGATACAGATCAGCCGGTGCGGTCACGGATGGATGTGCAGCAGGTACACAGTGATGCACCACACCGGAATCGAACCACACATCCATGATGTCATTCACCTTCTCATATTGCGATGCATCTGCACCCAGCAATTGCGATGCATCCAGTTCAAACCAGGCATCGATGCCTTGTTGCTCAACCAGTCTGGCAACTTGCTCAATCAATTGTGCGGAATCCGGATGCAACTCGCCGCTGACTTTATGGATGAACAGGGGAATCGGCACGCCCCACATGCGCTGACGCGAGATGCACCAGTCGGGACGATTGGCAATCATGCTGCTGATGCGCGTTTCGCCCCATTCAGGCATCCATTTCACTTTGGCAATTTCGCGCAATGCGCCGGCGCGCAATCCCGCTTTTTCCATGCTGATAAACCATTGTGGCGTGGCGCGGAAAATCACCGGCGTCTTGTGACGCCAGCAATGCGGGTAGCTGTGACGCAACTTCGCTTCATGTAGCAGCCTGCCATGTTGCTGCAACACTTCAATCACATGCGGATTGGCGTCGAATACTTTTTCGCCGGCGAACAACGGCGTATTGGGCAGAAAACGTCCGTCACCGCCCACCGGATTATCGACCGGCAATTTGTACTTCATGCCCACCACATAGTCTTCCTGACCATGTCCCGGCGCGGTATGCACCGCGCCCGTGCCCGCATCCAGCGTCACATGATCACCAAGAATCACCGGCACTTTGCGATCATAAAAGGGATGTTGCAGTTGCAAGCCTTCCAGCACTTCACCACGTACTGTGGCAACCACATTAACGTGTTCCAGCTTTGCACGCTGTTGCAGACTGGCAAGCAGATCCTGTGCGACGATGATGTAATCACTGACGCCGATTTCAGCCAGCACATATTCGAAATCTTCATTGACGGTGACGGCCTGACTCGCAGGCAAGGTCCACGGTGTTGTCGTCCAGATCACCACCGATACATCACCCTGCAATTCAAATCCGGTATTGAAGCGGCGTGAGACCTCGGGTTTGTCAACCACGGAATACTTCACGTCAATCGCAGGCGATGTGCGGTCTTCATATTCCACTTCAGCTTCGGCCAGTGCGGAACCGCAGTCCATGCACCAGTGCACCGGCTTCAATCCCTTGTAGACATGACCTTTGCGAAGAATCTGTGCAAAGGCACGCAACTGTTCGGCCTCAAAGCGGGGATGCATGGTGAGATAGGGATCGTCCCAATCGGCAATCACACCCAGACGTTTGAAATCTTCGCGCTGGCCATTCACCTGCTCCATTGCATATTCACGACAGGCTTGCCGGAACACGCGTGGCTCCAGCATTTTCACTTCCTTGCCGCGCGCTTTTTCAATCTGATGTTCAATGGGCAGACCATGACAGTCCCAGCCCGGCACATAAGGCGCATCCAGACCCTCCATGCTTCGTGATTTGACAACAATGTCCTTCAACACCTTGTTGATGGCATGACCAAGATGAATGGCGCCGTTTGCATACGGCGGCCCATCGGCCAGCACATAGGTTGGCCTGCCTTTGCGTTGCTGACGCAGGGTTTGATAAATGGTGTTCTCCTGCCAGAACTTGAGCACATCAGGTTCACGGCGCGCAAGATCGGCCTTCATCGGAAAATCCGTGCTCGGCAGGTTCAATGTATTTTTGTAATCAATCGTCATGTTAACCATTCAACTTCAACAACATCATTCGGCATTCAAACAGCATCATTCGAGTTTGTGACCAATCCTTGTCAAATGCCACCACGTCATTCCGCGAAAACGCCCGTCCATCAACATGGCCGGCATTTATCGCATCTACACAACATCACATTTCAAACATGCAAAATTTTCCGCGCCTGCTCTGCATCAATGAGCATTTGCTCCTTCAGCGCATCCAGCGACGGAAACCACTTCTCATCGCGCAATCGTGCCACAAAATCCACTTTAAGTTGCCGGTTATAAAGATCGCCAGTGAAATTAAATACAGAAACCTCCAGCAACGGTTCGGTGCCGTTGACAACTGGACGAGTACCAACACTGGCCACTGCCGGCGCCGAGTGCAATCCGGCGCCACTCACCCGCACGGCAAACACACCGCGCAATGCAATCAACCGGTGCATGCGTATATTGGCAGTGGGGAATCCCAGTGTGCGTCCCAGCTGGTTACCCCGCACCACGCGGCCCGCAATGGAGAACGGCCGTCCCAGCAGTGCATTGGCGCGATGCAGATCACCGGCGATCAATGCTTCGCGGATCAATGTGCTGCTCACGCGCTGCTGATCGACCATGAATGCCGGAAACTCATCCACGCCAAAATCATGAACAGCACCGAGCGCCTGCAATCGTGCGACATCACCGCTGCGTCCACGTCCAAATCTGAAATCGTGTCCGACAATCAACCAGCGCACCTGCAACGCATCACGCAACACCGTTTCGACAAAGGCATCAGCGCTCATGGCCTGCAACGCGGCATTAAAACGCAAACATGCAAACAGATCGACATTGCTCTGGGCCAGCGCCTGAAACTTGTCACGCCAGCGCTGCAATCGTGACGGCGCGTCATCCTTCATGAAATATTCGCGCGGGCTGGGTTCGAATGAAATCACCATGCTCGGCAAATGCAGCGCACGTGCCTTGTCATTCAAGGCGGCAAGCAATGCCTGATGTCCCAGGTGCACACCATCAAAACCGCCAATGGTGGCAACCACACCCTGCGTGAGTGAGGCACCATGAACATTGTGCAGACCACGAATAAATTGCATACGTGATCAATTGTGTTTCAGATGTGCGAACCGCATGCCGCACAACCACAGGCTGGCGAAGTACACCGCTGCACCACCGATCACCAGTTCCGTCAGCCACACCACGCGCCTGATGTTGCGCATGGTCGCCCATGCTGCGCCATCGCCGGAACAGAAATGCAGTACCAAGGCCATCAGCGCGGTGGCGATCATCACCCTGAGCAACAATGCCTTCCAGCCCGCGCCCGGCGTGTAAACATTCTGCTTGCGCAGGCCACGATACAGCAACCACGCGTTCAACACCGCACCGG
Source organism: Steroidobacteraceae bacterium (assembly GCA_035548495.1). GTDB lineage: Bacteria > Pseudomonadota > Gammaproteobacteria > Steroidobacterales > Steroidobacteraceae > CAILZL01. Next base: position 10,200 of record DASZSV010000042.1, on the reverse strand, counting down.
CTGCCGTCGCGGTCGCCAGCAACACATGCATGCCGGGATCACGCAGATGTCCGGTCAACCACAGGGCAATCAGCGCGATGATGTTCAATATCATGTTGAGACCAAAAGCCTGCGCGGCGGTGCGCACCGGTGTGCGCGTATCCTGACGTGCGAAATAACCCGGAGCCAGCACTTTCACCAGGCTCCATGCCAGCAACGCAACGGAGTATGCCATCACTGCCCAACTGGTCATGCGCAAACTCTCCAGCGTGAACTTGCCATGATAAAAAATTGTGGTGGTGAGCGGCGTGGCCAGTACATACAACGCCACCGATGCCGGTACAACAATGACGAACAATATCTTCAGTCCCCAGTCCAGCATGGCATTGAAACGATCGGGCGCGTCCGCCGCATGATGACTGGAGAGACTGGGCAATATGACCGTTGCCAGGCCGATACTGAACACGCCCAGCGGAAATTCAACAAGACGATTGGCGCTGTATAACCAGAACACACTGCCGTCCACCAGTTGCGTTGCAATGCTGGTACTCAACAGCACACTGATCTGCCCCATGGACGATCCGACAATGGCAGGCAACATCAATTTGCCAATGCGCCGCACGCCTTCATGATTGAGATTCCAGCGCGGCCGGCGCAACAACTTCAGCTTGAGCAGCACCGGCAGATGAATCAGCACTTGTGCAATACCGGCAACGAACACACCAAAGGCCAGTGCCATGTACGGTTTTGCCATGTGCGGTGAAACGTACAATGCTGCAATGATCATGATGATGTTGAGCAGCACTGAGCTGAAGGCAGGAATTGAAAAGCGCTCGTAGCTGTTGAGCACGCCACCTGCCAGCGCTGTCATGGACACAAAGAACAGATATGGGAAGGTCCAGTGCAACATCGCCACCGCCATGTCGAACTTGGGCGTTCCCGCAGCAAATCCCGATGCGGTAATCCAGATCAGCACCGGTGCACTCAACGACCCAATGAGCGACAGCACCAGCAAAAAGCCGCCCAGCGTACCGGCCACGCTGTCCACCAGTTCGCGTACTTCGTCGTTGTTGCGCTGAGTGCGGTATTGGGAAACCACCGGCACAAATGCCTGTGAAAATGCACCTTCCGCGAACAGGCGCCGCAGGAAATTGGGAATTTGATACGCCACGATCCATGCATCGTTGACCAGCGCCGTGAACAGGCTGGCATACACAATGTCGCGCCACAGGCCGGTAATCCGGGACAGCAGCGTGACCAGACCAAACACGCTCATGCTGCGGAACACGCGACGGCTCATGAATAACGGCTCACCAACAATGCTGAAATGACTTGAATAACCGGATGCGGACATTCCGCCATCCAAAAAGACTGGCAATGGTATCGGCCCGCGCCGCTGGCCGATAGCCCCTTTTACGCGAAACCGGCGGAATTTCTCGCCTTACCCCTTGCCATCGGACATATCCATCGGCAGAATTCGCGCCTCTTTTTTGGAGTCCCTTTCCTAGAGTGGTTTAGTTCTGTGGCAAATATCAAGTCTGCAATCAAGCGCGCCCGTCAAACCGTTGTGCGTCGTGCCCATAACATGGCAGCACGTTCCGCCCTGCGCACTGCAATCAAGAATGTGCTGACGGCAGTACATTCCGGCAACAAGGAAGAAGCTGCCAGCAGCCTGAAAACTGCTGTGCCATTGATCGATTCCATGGTGAACAAGGGCATCATCCACCGCAACAAGGCTGCGCGTCACAAGAGCCAGTTGAATGCCCGCGTCAAAGCGCTGGGCTGACAACGTTCGAATTGGGTAGCGGATTATTCCAATTCGCTACGCGCGAGACCCGATTGACGGATGATGGCTTGTAGAGTCCCGGTGCGGACTTCAGCATGATCGGGGACGGGAACTGTAATCGTCGAATCAGGCAAGCGCTTTTGCATAACCACATGGCTGCCACGCTGACGCACCATTACGAATCCGTGCCGTGACAAGATTGAACACACCTCTTTCCCCGACAGCACCCGCAGTTTAACCAACTGCCACCTCTACACTGGTAACGTAGACTTCCTGATGCAATCGCCGCTGAATTTCTTCTGGCGAAGCAGACTCAAAAAATAGTTCCAGTGCTTCCTTTAAATTCTCGCGAGCTTCCATCACAGTGTCTCCCTGACTGGCCACATCAAGTTCCGGACAAAGTGATACATATCCAGAACCTTCGCGTTCAATAATGGCGGTTAGCTGACGCTGCATTCTAAGGCTCCATTAACAATGTGCTTTCGGTTATTCTAGCAGCATCGCTGCTGCGTCGTTCAGAGTCCGTGCCCAGAAACGTCCGCTACACAAACTTTTCCTGCTATTCGTCCTGATCCAACTCTTCCAGCCGCGACATAATTGCTTCGCACAACTGGCTCGTGCCCTGACGAGCCAGTCCCGAAATACGAAACACCGGCCCTTTCCAGCGCAAGCGGCGCACGATGTCCTTGCAGCGTTGCTCTGCATCTTCAGCAGGCAGCGCGTCGATCTTGTTCAACACCAGCCAGCGTTCTTTCTTCGCCAGTTGTGGGCTGAATTTTTTGAGTTCAGCCGCGATGGCACGCGCATCTTTCACGGGATCCGCTTCCGGATCCGGCGGTACGATATCAACCAGATGCAGCAACACACGGGTGCGTTGCAGATGTTTCAGGAAGCGCAGCCCCAGTCCAGCACCTTCCGCTGCACCTTCAATCACGCCGGGAATGTCCGCCATCACGAAACTGCGTTGCAGCCCGACGGACACCACACCGAGATTGGGATGCAATGTAGTGAAGGGATAATCCGCAACCTTGGGCTTGGCGGCTGACACCGCGCGAATCAAAGTCGATTTGCCCGCATTGGGCAGACCCAGCAAACCGACATCAGCAATGACTTTCAATTCAAGGCGCAACTCGCGCTTTTCACCGGGCAATCCCGGCATGGCCTTGCGTGGCGCGCGATTGGTACTGCTTTTGAAACGCGTATTGCCCCAGCCGCCTTTGCCGCCTTTGACGACCAGAACACGTTGTCCCGCCTGAGTAAGATCGCCCAGTTGTTCTTCGGTATCGGCATCATAGATCACCGTGCCAATTGGCACTTTGATCTCCATGTCCTCACCGCTGGCGCCGGTGCATTCGTTGCTCATGCCTGCCGTGCCATGAGGTGCGCGAAAACTGCGCATGAAACGAAAATCCGCCAGCGTATTGATGCCCTCTGCGGCAACCAGATAAATTCCCGCGCCGTGCCCGCCATCGCCGCCATCCGGTCCGCCGAAAGGCACAAATTTTTCACGGCGAAAACTGGCACAGCCACGGCCGCCGTTTCCGCCCTGCACTTTTATGATTGCCTCATCTACGAATTTCATAATGGCCAGTTTAACCAATAAAAAACCCCGGATTAACCGGGGTTTTCTTCAGTCACATCAGTGACAATGATTCACCACTTATTCGGGAATGACGCTGACATAGGTGTGCTGCGCCACGCCACGCTTGCGGAACTCAACACGTCCGTTGGACTTGGCAAACAGCGTATGGTCGGTGCCCATGCCGACATTGTCACCGGCCCAGAATTGCGTTCCGCGCTGACGAACGATGATGTTGCCGGCAACCACCGACTCACCACCGAATTTTTTCAAACCCAGACGTTTGGATTCTGAATCGCGGCCGTTCTTGGTACTGCCGCCTGCTTTCTTGTGTGCCATGAGTGCAACTCTCCAACAAATTCAATTGATCAATCAGGCGCCGACGATGCCGGTCACCTTGATTTCGGTGTATTCCTGACGATGCCCGCCACGACGCATGTAGTGCTTGCGGCGGCGGAACTTCACGAACGAGACCTTGTCGCCCTGTCCGTGCTTTTGCACAGTGGCCGTCACCTTGCTGCCCTGTACTGTGGGCGTGCCCACCGCGACCTTGTCACCGTTGGCGGTCAGCAATACCTGATCGAACTCAACCGCTGCGCCGACATCGGCAGGCAGCTTCTCAATCCGCAACACCGTGCCCTCACTGACACGATACTGTTTTCCACCGGTGGCGATCACAGCGTACATTTGTCTATTACTCCAAAAGAAAACGGATACCGCAACGTATCCGCCTGAATTCAAAGGCCGCGCAGTTTACGGATTTAGACCACCCGGAGCAAGGGAATTTGCGGTTTTAAGGGCGAATTATTGATGCCGGACGATGAACATGATGCCGGCGAACCGCCCTTTTTCTGTTTCATCCTGCACATCTTAAGTTACCATTAGCCGTCTTTGCATCCTGCAATTGTAAGAACGAATGAGCCAGCCAACCTTGGAGACCATCAAACAGCGGGTTTTACCCGATCTGCAATCCGTGGATGAGGTGATTCGTACCCGGCTGGCCAGTGATGTGGTGCTGGTCAATCAAGTATCCGAATACATCATTCATTCCGGCGGCAAGCGCATTCGTCCACTGGTTACTGTGCTGGCGGGACGTGCCTGTGGCTCGGACGGACGACATCTGGCCACCGCCGCTGCAATCGTTGAATTCGTACACACTGCCACCCTGCTGCACGATGACGTGGTGGATGGATCAGAACTGCGGCGCGGCAACGACACGGCCAATGCCGTGTGGGGCAATCAGACCAGCGTGCTGGTGGGCGACTATTTGTATTCGCGCGCCTTCGAAATGATGGTGGACTTGAACAACATGCGCGTGATGGAAGTAATGGCCCGCGCCACCAACAAGATTGCCGAAGGCGAAGTGCTGCAGTTGATGAATGCCAACGATCCCGGCACCACCGAAGAACGTTATATGGAAGTGATTTACCGCAAAACTGCCAAGCTGTTTGAAGCAGGCGCACAGATCGCCGCCATCGTCGCAGGCACCGGTCACGCACAGGAACATGCACTTACAGACTATGGCAAACACCTTGGCATTGCATTTCAGTTGGTGGATGACGTGCTGGATTACCGTGCCAGCCGCGACGAACTTGGCAAGAATCTCGGTGATGATCTTGCCGAAGGCAAACCGACATTGCCATTGATACATGCGCTCAAGCATGGCAATGCATCGCAACAGCAATTGATCCGTCATGCAATTGAACATGGCGGCATTGAATCGCTGAATGAAATCACCGCTGCAATTGAATCAACCGGAGGGCTTGAGTACACTGCGCGCCGCGCGCGGCACGAGGCTGATCTTGCGGTTGAATCACTCGCGGCATTGCCTGATTCCGGCTTTGTCCAGTCACTGCGCGAACTGGCCATGTTTTCCGTCAACCGCGGATATTGAAAGATTGTCGAATCTCTTGAAGCGCCGCGAGCGATATCGTCTTGCACGACACGGAAGCGCAGGAACCTGAGCATGTACTGCAAATGCATAAAGGTTCCGGGCATCGCATTCGTGTAAGATGCCGGGCGCAGTGGCTTTAAAAGATTCAAACGGGGTGTAGCTCAGTCTGGTAGAGCGCTACGTTCGGGACGTAGAGGTCGCAGGTTCAAGTCCTGTCACCCCGACCAATCTTTCTTTTTGTTTTACTTTTTCTTTTGATTCGAAAAGAAAAAGTAAATAACCCCAGGGAGCTCGCGCAGCGAGCGCTTACCCAATCTTTCTTTTGGCTTTACCTTTTCTTTGAATTCGCAAAGAAAAGGTAAATGACTTCAGGGAACGAACATAGTGAGCACCTGCCTCCTTCGATACAGGATTTCCCGCGTCAGCGAAAATCCCGCGATTCAAGATGCAACTCACCCAACCAGTGACTGTAATCCCTGATCTTGTGCGCCACCACATGAATCACACCGTGGGCGTTTTGCAGCTTGCCCTGCACGATCATCAATTGCGCTTGCAGCAATGACTGGCGTTGTGCCTGTTGCACCTGTTGCCATACGATGATGTTGCTGCATCCGGTTTCGTCTTCCAGCGAAACAAACATCACGCCGGCCGCAGTTTGCGGACGCTGGCGGTGCGTCACGATGCCGGCCACACGTACTTGCACACCATCATGCAACCCTGCAAGTTCATTGGCACGCATTACTTTCAGTTGCCGCAGTCGTGCGCGCAACAATGCCAACGGATGACGCTTGAGCGTGAATCCGGTGCTTTGATAATCAGCAACGATTTCCCTGCCCTCGCTCATGACAGAAAAGTGCAATGATGTTTCTGTCGCAGAATGTCCTGCCAGCAACCCCGGCAAGCGCTCAACACCCAGCGTATTCCATTGCGCTGCATAACGATGCGGCACCAATGATGTCAGCGCCCCCGCTTTTGACAGTGCAGACAATGCATGGCGGTTCAGCACTGCACGATGCGCCAGATCATCGACATTATCAAACATGTGCTGCGCGCGCGCCTGCACAATGGCTTTGGCCTGTTGTTCATTGATGCCCTTGATCATGTTCAGGCCAATGCGCACTTCGGGTTGCGATACTTCATTTAATTCCAGCGTGCATTCCCATTCGCTGTAATTGACATCCACCGGACGAAAACGCACTCCGTTACGTCTGGCATCCGCAATCAATTGCGCCGGCGCATAAAATCCCATGGGATAACTGTTGAGCAATGCCGCACAGAAAGCCGCCGGTTCGTGACAGCGCAACCATGCAGAAGCATAAGCGAGCAAGGCAAATGACGCGGCATGCGATTCCGGAAAACCATACGAACCAAAACCAAGTATCTGCTGATAAATCTGTTCAGCAAATTGCGGTTGATAACCCCGTTGCAACATGCCGTTAATCAACTGTTCTCTGAAGTGCTCCAGTCCGCCACGGCGTTGCCATGCCGCCATGGAACGCCTCACCTTGTCTGCTTCGCCGGGCGTGAATCCCGCTGCGACAATCGCGATCTGCATCACCTGCTCCTGAAACAGTGGCACACCACAGGTGCGGCTCAATACTGCCTGCAATGCTTCACTGGGATAGGTAATGGCTTCCAGTCCCTGTCGTCTCTTTAAATAAGGGTGCACCATGCCTCCCTGAATGGGACCAGGCCGCACGATGGCAATCTGAATCACCAGATCATAAAAGCATTGCGGCTTGAGGCGCGGCAGCATGGACATCTGTGCGCGGCTTTCCACCTGAAACACGCCGACAGACTCCGCACGCGACAACATGTCATACGTTGACTTGTCTTCTGCCGGAATATCCTGCATGCAGAACGGTCGCTGCTTATATTTGCTGATCATCGCCAGCGCTCTGCGAATCGCCGACAACATACCCAGCGCCAGACAATCCACTTTTAGCAAGCCCAGTGTCTCCAGATCTTCCTTATCCCACTGAATGATGGTTCGGTCCGGCATGGCTGCATTTTCCAGCGGCACCAATGTTGACAATGGATGTTCTGAAATAACAAAGCCACCCACATGTTGCGAAAGATGACGCGGAAAACCGATGAGTTCATTCACCAGTGTTGCCATTCGGCTTGCAAGTTTAGAGGCAGGATCAAAACCGACGCGCTTGAGTTCGCGTGGCAGATCGCCTTCAAACCATTGCATGGACTTGGCCAGTGCATCGACCACATCCGGCGCCAGCCCCAGCGCCTTGCCCACATCGCGAATGGCCATGCGGCGTTTATAGCAGATAACCGTGGCAGCCAGTGCAGCGCGCGCACGGCCATATTTCTGATACACGTATTGAATCACTTCTTCACGACGATCATGTTCGAAATCTACATCGATGTCCGGCGGTTCGGCGCGTTCTTTTGAAATGAAACGTTCAAACAACAGATTGGAACGCGCCGGATCGACTTCTGTTATGCCCAGCGTATAACACACCGCTGAATTGGCAGCACTGCCTCGACCCTGACACAAGATTCCTTTTGAACGCGCGAAACGCACCATGTCTTCAACGGTGAGAAAAAAATGTTCATACTTCAGCTCTGCAATCAGTGCCAGTTCTTTTTCGATAAGTTGCATGACTGCATCGGGAATGCCCTGCGGCCAGCGATGTTGTATGCCCGCCAGCGTCAATGCACGCAGGTGCTGTGTAGCAGTCATTCCCTGTGGCACCAGTTCATGTGGATATTCGTAACGCAGTTCGTTCATGGAGAACGTGCAACGTGATGCAACTTGCAAGGTATTGGACAACAACGATTCAGGAAACAGCTTTTTTAATGTACTGATCGAGCGCAAATGGCGTTCACCATTGGCAAAGCCCTGTTTACCGATACGATCAACGGTGGTACCGAGACGGATGGCCGTGAGCACATCGTGCAACACACGCCGTTCGCGCACGTGATAATGCGCATCCCCCACAGCAAGCGGAGTGATTCCCGCTTCATCCGCCAATTGAATTAAACGTCGCAAATGTTCATCGGCATGTTGTTGCAGATGATGCGTGCAACCCAGATAGTGACCAGACAAGTTCAAAGACTTGAACCAAGTCAATGAGGATTCATCAACATGTTTATCGGTGATTTCATCCGGCAACCAGATGCCAAAACAGTGCGATACGGAAGTACGCACGTCATCCGGCGAGATAACATAGCTACCCTTGCTGGCCGCGCGACGGCAGCGTGTAATCAACTCACACAGTTGTGTATACGCATCCTGTGATGGCACCAGCAATACCAATCTGCCATGTTCAAACCGGAAGTAGCTGCCAACAATCAACGGTATTTTTTCTTCCACGGCCGCTTCATGAGCGCGCACTATACCGGCCAGTGAACATTCATCTGTAATAGCCAGCGCCGCATAGTTCAACTGTTTTGCACGCCGCACCAGTTCCTGCGCATGCGATGCGCCATATTGAAAAGTGAAGTTGCTAATGCAGGTTAGCTCGGCGTAGCTCATTGCGTTTTATCGCATCAATGTAGGCTGGTGATGGCGCACAGCGAAATCCCAGCTTGACTGCTCAAAATGCCGGGATTCATATCCCAGCCGACTTTTAATTCTTCCGTTCATGCCAAGCGCGTTGAAGCATTCTCTCAAGTAGGCTGGGCGGCCGCGCCCAGCATCTTCAAACCACACATGCCAGATCGCAACGCAATCCATTCCAATGTGATGTCCCATCAGGTTGTGATATGTCATTCCCGCGAAGGCGGGAATCCAGTAAAACAATCATCTTCCGATTACTTCAGTTGGCACCAACATCTACATTCCTTTCATGCCGAGCTTGTCGAAGCATTTTCCCAAGTAGGCTGAGCGGCCGCGCCCAGCGTTCGCGGATTGAAGATGCTGGGCGCGGCCGCCCAGCCTACAAAACAATTCACTCAATATCGGTAATCAATACACCATGCCAAGTGTCACGACCGCTCCGCGCACCATGTACTGTTTTTATTTACAGTACACCGGCCAACGGTTAAAATGCAACCTTCCCGTTTCATGAAACTCATGTGCAGACAACACCGCCATGCCACCCTTCCCGACTGCGCAGACAGGCATTAACGAATCGCACTGCACCATGGCTCGCTTTTCTGCCGATAAGCGTAAGCACGTTTGCTTTTTTGATTAGGACATACTAAAAAGCGGCAACTCGTAGAGTGGCAGAGGAGCAGGGAAAATGATGGGGCGTGACTACGATACCCGTAGGGTGTAATCGTGATTACACCATTTACAATCAAGCCGTGAATTCGATACTCATAAACATCGAGTACTGAGCCACGTAATCAGGAGCGCATCGTGATGTCACTTGCCACATCAATCATTGCCTACTTCACCAAGTTACTTTATGGAATTATCAGTCTGCGATTTTGGCGAAAACAACAATTCATTCTGTCCTTTTCCATGGCACTTTTACTTGCGCACTCCTTGGCTTGGGCAGAAGGTTGGAAACCATTACCGGGCCATGTGCAAACTCCAATCTGGCCCGACTCAGTACCCGATGCAATATCGAATCCGAAACCGGAATCTGTGGATGATGGCGGCAGCGCTTTCAATGTCAGCATACCGGCAATGACGGTATATCAACCCAAGGCTAACAACACCGGTGTAGCTATGCTGGTGTTTCCCGGTGGCGGTTACCGCGTTTTGGCCATGAGTGGCGAAGGTACGGAAATCTGTGACTGGCTGACATCGCGCGGCATTACTTGCGTATTGTTGAAGTATCGGGTTCCCGGCTCCGGTCCATGGTGGGACGAAGAGCACCATCGGCGCATTTATCCAAAAGTGCAGACAGCGTTGCAGGATGCGCAACGCACGCTGGGATTAGTACGTCTGCATGCAGCGCAGTGGCACATTGATCCGCACAAGATTGGCGTGATTGGTTTTTCAGCCGGTGGACACCTGGTCGCTGCCGTCAGCACGCATTTCGAGCAACGCAC
>DASZSV010000041.1:0-102983 GCA_035548495.1 Steroidobacteraceae bacterium | reverse complement strand
AAGATTGGTGGCCAGAGCCGGAATCGAACCAGCGACACGCGGATTTTCAGTCCGCTGCTCTACCAACTGAGCTATCTGGCCATGTTGCCGCGCCGGAATGGGGCGGTGAATGACGGGGCGCGTATTAAACCGGCCGAAGTGGCTTGAGTCAACCGCAGTTGCGCGGTTTTGTAAAAATGTTTACCGATTCGCGCCGTCAGGGTTGTGCTTCGGGTTCGGAGGTGGCGGCAGCCGCGGAAGGATTGCCATGCAGCGGCGGTGTTTTTTCCTGTTGCACACTGAGCAGCGACACACTTTCCTGGCGGATGGCTTCTTCGGTGCGTTTGTTCATCACGATGATGGAAATTCTGCGATTGCCGGGATCATCGGGCTTTTCATCGCTCAGCATGGCGGTGTCCGCAAGGCCGACAACACGGCCGATCTTGTTCGCGGGCAAGCCGCCTGCGATCAGCGCGCGCCGCGCGGCGTTGGCGCGGTCAGTGGAAAGCTCCCAGTTGCTGTAGTCCTGGCGCAGGTACTTGCCGGCGTCGGTGTGGCCGGTAATGCTGATGCGGTTCGGCACCTTGGCAATGGCCTTGGCCAATTCCAGCAGGATGGCCATGCTGTAGTCTTTCAATGTGGCGCTGCCAATATCGAACATGGAATGACTGTCCTTGTCGACGATCTGGATGCGCAGGCCTTCGACGGTCTTGTCGATCAATATCTGGTCCTTGAATGGCTTGAGTTTGCTTTCGGCATCAATGGCATGATGAAGATCCTGCTCCAGTGAGTCGAGCCGTTCGGAGTCAGCCTGTTCTTCTCTGGCTGCTTGGGCTTGTTTTGCTGCTTCCTCAGCAGCCTTGGCGGGATCTTCCACCGCCTTTTTTGCGGGATCGTCACTTTCCCTGCCTTTGGCAGGCGCGGGGTTTTTGTATAACTCGGTGGAACCACCCAGTTTGATCAGGCTGGAACTGGGCCCGCCGGGACCTTGTACCGCCGTTGGCGAAGGCGTGGGGCTGGCGCCCTGTACGGCCGACGGGTTCTTGAAGTATTGCGAGATGCCGCCTTTTTGTTCAGCGGTGGTGCCGCCCATCAGCCACATCATCAGGAAGAACGCCATCATTGCCGTGGCGAAATCGGCAAACGCCACTTTCCACGAGCCGTTGTGCTGGCCCTGTCCAACAACGATGCGTTTGATGACAATGGGCTGTGGTGAAGAGTTGTCCATGAATGCTAGGCGCTCTTCTTGCCGCGGATATGTTGCTCAAGTTCAATAAATGACGGACGCATCGATGTCGGCATCACCTTGCGGCCAAACTCCACTGCAATCTGCGGCGCATATCCCTGCACCATCGCAATGATGCAGGTTTTCAGCACGGTGAAGAAAACGGCTTCTTCCTTCACCCTGGTTTCAATGCCATTGGCAATGGGGCCGACAAAACCATATGCCAGCAAGATGCCGAGGAATGTGCCCACCAGTGCGGCCGCCACCTTGTGACCGATCTCGGTCACCGGACCGCCCAGCGCGCTCATGGTGTTCACGATGCCCAGCACTGCCGCAACAATGCCGAAGCCCGGCAGTGCATCGGCGACTTTCGAGATGGAATGTGCAACCTGTTCCTGCTCGTGATGCAGCGTTTGCAGCTCCACATCCATCAGATTTTCCAGCTGGAAAGGATTCATCTCGCCGCTCACCATCATGCGCAGATAATCCTGGATGAACTCAATGGCGTGATGATCCTTCATGGTCAGTTCATGTTTCTTGAACACTGCGCTTTTCTTCGGATCGTCGATTTCGCGTTCCAGTCCCAGCACGCCATCCTTGCGCGCAATGTTGAACAGGTCATACAGCAGTCCCAGCAAATCCATGTAGTGCTTCTTGCCGTACTTCGCGCCTTTCATGATGCCCAGCACGCCGACGAAGGCCCGCTTGGTCATCACCATGCCATTGCCGACAATAAAACCGCCGAGTGCGGCGCCGCCGATGATGACAAGTTCGGAAGGCTGGTACAGCGCGAAGACATTGCCGCCGTGAGCAACGAATCCGCCAAGCACGCAGCCCACCACGATGACGATGCCGATAATCAGGTTCACGTTGTTATCCCGGGATCAAAATTCCACCTCAATGCATCGGCTGTAAAGACGGGGATTTGAGTACCGGAATCACAATTTCTGCCGGCAGGCCTGCGTTGTAATGTGTTCAGCGATTCCATGAACAGGTATGCGCGATGGATGCAATGCGCCACTTCAGCTATCGGCATGGCCGCTCCATTCTGAAGCCCGCTCAACTGCACATTCCGGTTTTGCCCTGAATGGGTGCCCGCAGTCCGATTACGTGCGCAGCTTTGGCGCAGTGAATTTACGGCTTCTTTATTCCTGAGTGCCTATGATTCCGCCAATCATGATTATTGCGGCAATTTGTAACGCTGGCATGGATGCTGCATTTCCATTACCCAGCGATAGCGATAATCAATGGTGGCAGCGGATTCATGTTGAGCATCATTGAGTATTGCTTGCGACACACGAAAGCAATGAGTTGAACAGCGTGCCGTGAGTGACGGCTCGTCATTTAATTACCACAGTGAATGAGGACCTTTATGAAGAAAGAATTGACATACTTGGCGGCTGCATCGCTGGGACTGATGTCCCTTACCAGCACTGCATTTGCTGATGAAGAAGTAAAAGCTGCGCCATCGCTGAGCAGTGTGCTTGAAGCATCAGGCATCACTGCAACGGGGTATGTAGCGGCGTCGTTTTATGATCAAACCGCTGACACTGCTTCTCACCAATTCGATACGTTGCATGATTCGTATCAATTGGATCAAGCTGCATTTACCCTCGCATATCAACCGAAAGAAGGATTTGGCGCCTTGGTGAATGTGGTTGCAGGTCAGGATGCGAGATTAATCAATGCGGCAACCAGCGGAAATACCTCGTCAGCTGATTCCAGTCCCTATTCTATTGCTCAGGCGTATGTGCAATATGTCGGTGGGCCGGTAACAATCATTGCGGGTAAGTATGCAACGCTTGCCGGTGCAGAGGTGTTTGCTCCCACAGGTAATGCCAACTATTCAAGGTCATTGTTGTTTTTTAACGAACCATTGTTGCATACCGGTGTTCGCGCAACAGTTGCAGTAAATGACGTGTTTGGTTTTAGCCTGGGAGTCAATAATGGCTGGAACTATGACACCTCTTCGACTTCGAAGACTGCCGAAGTTGGTATCAGCCTTACGCCCTCCAAGAAGTTTGCACTGACTGCGCAAGGTTATTCGGGTGAAGATCCAAACGGATTGGCAGGCACTGGTGCAGGCAAACGCACATTCTTTGATCTGGTTGCCACGATCAATGCCACCGATTCGTTGAGCTTCGTTGTCAGCTACGACAATGGCAAGCAGGAATCGGATGCCAGCCTGGTGTCGGATTTCAAGTGGGATGGCATCGCCGCCTATGTGAATGTTCAGTTTACCGATCAATGGCGTTTGTCCGTGCGTGGCGAGACCATGACGTTCAAGCAGGATGGCAATCCCGATGTTAAACAGTCTGAAGTGACTGCAACCGTTGGATTTGCTCCGGTCAAGAGCTTTGAACTGCGTGCCGAAGTGCGTCAGGACATGGTGGACAAGATCAATGGCGTAGGTATCTTCGACAAAGTGTTTGATGGCCCCGGTGCGCTTACCGATCCAACTGACAACGGCACCGAATTCGCATTGCAAGGTGTCTACAAGTTCTGATGTTGGCTTGATTTTCTGATCCTTGTTGAAAGGATCAGCCCCACAAGCCCCAGGATTGCGGAATCCTGGGGCTTGTTTCATTGTGGAGCAGGATAAATTAAGCTGCCGTACATCGTATTCAGCGGTGAGTGTGTCATGGCTGCTTCAAAGATCGACTGGCATGAGAAAGCACGGTTGTTGCTCGCAGACAAGCGCCTGTCAAACCAGCCGTTTATCAACGGAAAGTATGTGCATGCAGCCAGCGGCGAGTCCTTTGCCTGCATCAGCCCTGTTGATGGCAAGGTGCTCACGAATTTATCTGCCTGTAATGAAGTGGATGTTGATCTTGCAGTGAAAGCGGCGCGCAGCAGTTTTGAAAATGGCGCATGGTCGAAGCGTGCGCCCGCGGAAAGAAAAACCATATTACTCAAGCTGGCGGATCTGATTGAATCCCACACCGAAGAGCTTGCGCTGCTGGAAACACTGGATATGGGCAAGCCCATTCGTTACAGCTTGAGTGTCGATATTCCAGCGGTGATTCGTTGCATTCGCTGGTATGCCGAAGCCATCGACAAAATATACGATGAAGTTGCGCCGACATCACGTGACGTACTCGCCACCATCACGCGCGAGCCCATGGGTGTCATCGGCATTATTGTGCCCTGGAATTTTCCCTTGTTGATGGCGGCATGGAAATTTGCTCCGGCGCTTGCTGCGGGAAATTCCATTGTCATCAAGCCGTCGGAAAAATCATCGCTCACGGTATTGCGTGTTGCACAGCTTGCCAGCGAAGCGGGCATTCCAGATGGTGTGTTCAATGTTGTTCCGGGCATGGGTCATGTTGCCGGCAAGGCACTGGCATTGCACGTGGATGTGGATTGCATTGCCTTCACCGGTTCCACGATGACGGGCAAGCAGATGATGCAGTATGCGGGACAATCCAATCTCAAGCGCGTGTGGCTGGAATGTGGCGGCAAGTCGGCTCACATCGTCATGCCTGATGCAGTGAGCAACGATGACGATCTGGATGCGGTCGCGAATGCCGCTGCTGCGGCGATTTATTTCAATCAGGGCGAGATGTGTTCGGCGGGATCGCGCTTGCTGGTGCACGAAAGTGTTCGTGAAAAGATGCTGCAACGGATTCAGCAGGTATCAAGCCAGTATCAGCCCGGTGATCCCTTGAATGAAAGCACCAGGCTGGGTGCGATAGTCGATGAGCTGCAAACCGGTAAAGTGAAGTCATACATACAGGCTGGCTGCGATCAAGGTGCGGCATTGCGGTTTGGCGGCAAGCAGGTGATGCAATCAACAGGTGGTTTCTATATCGAACCCACCTTGTTTGATGGCGTCACTCCCATGATGAAAATAGCACAGGAAGAAATTTTCGGCCCCGTGCTGTCCGTGATCTCCTTTCATGACGAGCATCAAGCCATCAAGATTGCCAATGATGTCATTTATGGTCTTGCAGCCGGCGTATGGACGCGCGACATTGACGTTGCACATCGCATGTCACGTGCGCTGCGCGCGGGTGTGGTGTATGTCAATTGTTATGATGAAGACGACATCACCGTGCCGTTTGGCGGCTACAGGCAATCGGGATTTGGCCGCGACAAATCACTGCATGCCTTCGATAAATATACAGAACTCAAGACCACCTGGATGAAGTTGCGCAGCCATTGATCTGGCGATGTAATCGAATCCTGCACGTTAGCTGCATGTTGCAACATACGGGAAATTTACCGGCAGCGTTTGCAATACGTTTTATATTGGGCGCCATCCATCGCAACGTGCGACAGCGATCATCAATGGCGACGCACATCAATACATGTGCAAGCCACCATTGATGGAATAGTCCGCACCGGTGGTGAAGCCCGCGTCATCTGATGCCAGCCAGCCCACCAGCGATGCAATCTCATCGGGTTCGCCCAGACGTTTCATGGGAATCGAAGAGACAATCTGTCCCAGTACATCGGGACGAATGTTGCGAACCATCTGTGTGCCGATGTATCCCGGTGACACCGTGTTTACTGTCACGCCATGATTGGCCACTTCCAGCGCCAGCGCCATGGTGAATCCATGAATGCCGGCCTTTGCGGTTGCATAGTTGGTCTGGCCGAATTGGCCGCGCTGTCCGTTCACCGATGAAATGTTGATGATGCGTCCCCAGCGGCGTTCCACCATGTCATCAATCACCTGCTTGGTAACATTGAACATGCTGTTGAGATTGGTATTGATCACCTGCGACCATTGATCGCGGTCCATCTTGCGGAATGTTGCATCGCGCGTGATGCCGGCGTTGTTCACCAGAATGTCAACAGGTCCGATGTCGGCCTTCACTTTGTCAAAGGCATTCTTTGTCGAGAACCAGTCGCCGACATTGCCTTCGGAAGCGACAACATCGAAGCCTTCCGCCTTCATGCTGGCAAGCCAGCTGTCCTTGCGGGGTGAGTTGGGGCCGCAACCCGCAATGACCGTGTAACCCTGTTTGCAGAAACGCTTGCAGATGGCGGTGCCGATGCCGCCCATGCCGCCGGTGACGTAGGCAATTCTTCGGGTTGTCATGTTGTGGTTTTCTCCTTCAAAGTCGGGCGGCGCGGCGTGCAGGTTGCAATCATACGTGCTGTATACACCAGTTGGACTGAATTTGTCTTATGAGCAAATAATGCGACGCTGTTGCGTCCTGACAGGGGCGGGGAACGGGCGAAAAATAATCACTTTGTACAGAACAATCGCCGCATATATATTCACTTAATACGCATCCACCGGAGAACAGCCATGAAACCTGATTTGAAGCTGATGATGAAGTGTGCAACCGTGTTATTGATGTTCGCGGGCATGAGCACGGCGCGCGCCGCGATGGTCACCCGCACCATTGACTACGAAGTGAATGGCAAGCCCATGCAAAGCGTGCTGGTGTATGACGGCGCCGGCAAGAAATTGCGTCCCGGTCTGGTGATGTCACCGGACTGGATGGGCATGAACGACAATCAAATTGCACTGGCGAAGCAGATTGCCGGCAAGGACTATGTCATTCTGGTGGCCGATGTGTATGGCACTGCGGTGCGTCCCACGAATGCCGCCGAAGCCGGTGCGGCGGCGAAGACAATGTACGATCATCGTGATGAATTGCGTGCACGCATCAATGCAGCATTGGCGCAACTGAAAGCGCAGCTCGGCAAAGCACCACTCGATGGCCATCACTGGGCCGCTTTCGGTTTCTGCTTTGGTGGTGCAGTAACACTTGATCTGGCACGCAGCGGTGCAGACATCCAGGCGGCAGTGACCTTTCACGGCAACCTCGCCACGGATGATCCCGCACTGGCAAAGAACATCAAGGCCAAGGTACTGGCCATGAATGGCGGCGATGACAAATATGTTCCTGAAGAACAGATCGTCGCTTTCGAAAATGAAATGCGCAATGCCAATGTCGACTGGCAGTTTGTCAACTTTGGTGGTGCCGTACATTGCTTTGCCATTCCTTCGGCAGTGGGTCTTGGGCCGGGTTGCCAGTACAACGAACGCGCTGCAAAGCGTTCACTCGTCATGATGCATAATTTTCTGGATGAAACCTTTGCAGCGAAGTGATGACCAGGGTCTGGATACCGAGGCTCAATAAAAACAACTCCAATTGATTATCTCCTCCCCCTCGATGGGGGAGGATCAGGGAGAGAGGGATATTCTCCGGTGCAGGGTGTCAACAAGCGCAGTGCATTGCATCGCCCATTTCGTCCGCTGTAACAGGCTCAATGTCTGTGTTACGTACCTATTGAACTAAAGAGTTCCCCCGAGTCGCCGGGCGAACCCTTCAGTTACGATCAATTTTTACGGATTTTTTATACCAATCATTCCTAACATGCGTCACCCGCAAGAGAGGTGTCGGCGATGGACGTCATATTCATAGTTGGTCTGCTGTTGTTGCTGTTACTGAGTGTTGGCTTGGTGCAATTATTGGCGCGTCTTGGAGAACGAACATGAGTGGCATGATATTGCTGAGCCTGATATTGGCGTTCGGGTTGTTCGCGTACCTGGTGTACGCATTGTTGAAAGCGGAGCGCTTCTGATGACTATCTCCACAATCATGCTGAATATTGCGTTGCTGGTGGCGTTGTTGTTGAGTGTCAAGCCGCTTGGAACCTATATTGCCAGAGTATTAAGCGGTGAAAGCAACTGGGCGACGCGAGTCGGCGGCGTGTTGGAATCACGCATCTACAAGATCGGTGGCATTGACGCACAGCGAGAGATGCACTGGAAGGATTACACCATCGCCGTATTGCTGTTCAGCGCCTGCGGCGTACTTGCAGTGTACTTGTTGCAGCGAGTGCAGATATGGCTGCCGCTGAATCCGCAAGCATTCGCAAATGTGTCGCCGGATTCATCATTCAACACGGCAATCAGCTTTGTCACCAACACCAACTGGCAGGGATACTCGGGTGAGTCAACCATGAGTTATCTGACACAGATGCTGGCACTGAACGTGCAGAATTTCGTTTCTGCTGCCACTGGTCTCGCGGTGGCGATTGCATTGATTCGCGGGCTTGCACGGCACTCGGCACAGACCATTGGTAATTTCTGGGTGGATCTGGTGCGTGGCACATTGTATGTGTTGCTGCCACTGTCGGTCGTTGTTGCACTGATACTGGCGGGTAGCGGTGTGATACAGAATTTTGATGCATATAAAGATGTCACTACCGTCGAATCGCAAACCTATCAACAACCCAAACTGGATGCTGCTGGTAATCCACTGAAAGATGCGAGCGGCCAGCCGATCCAGGAAACACTCAGTACGCAAACACAAAGCCTGCCCATGGGACCGATTGCCTCACAGGAGGCCATCAAGGAACTGGGCACTAACGGAGGTGGATTCCTGAATGCAAACTCAGCACATCCATTCGAGAATCCCACGCCATTTAGCAACTTCGTAGAGATTTATGCGTTGCTGTTGATTTCTTTTGCGTTGACTTACACCTTTGGTTACATGGTGGGTGACAGGCGTCAAGGCTGGGCCGTGTTGACAGCGATGCTGGTGTTGATGGCATCCATGCTGTGGGTGGCTCAAGTCAACGAACAACATGGCAATCCGGCATTCGCTGCACTGAATGTGGATCAATCTGCTACTGCGATGCAAAGTGGTGGCAACATGGAAGGCAAGGAAACCCGCTTCGGTATTGGCGCGTCGGCATTATTTGCCACGGCCACGACGGGTACATCATGCGGCGCAGTGAACGCGATGCATGATTCACTGACGCCACTTGGTGGATTGACGCCGCTGGTGATGATGCAGCTCGGTGAAGTGGCACCGGGCGGTGTGGGCACCGGACTGTATTCAATATTGATCTTTGCCATTCTTGCAGTGTTCATTGCAGGATTGATGATTGGCCGTACGCCGGAATATCTCGGCAAGAAGATTGAATCATTCGACATGAAGATGACATCGATTGCCGTGCTGATCACGCCAATGCTGGTGTTGGTGGGTACTGCGGTGGCGGTGCTCACTGAAGCAGGACAGGCAGGCGTCGCCAATCCCGGCGCGCATGGTTTCTCGGAAATCCTTTATGCCTTTACTTCCGCTGCAAACAACAATGGCAGTGCGTTTGCCGGACTATCTGCAAACACGCCGTTCTATAACGTGGCACTGGCTATTGCGATGTGGCTGGGACGCTTCTGGGTGATCATTCCCGTGCTGGCCATCGCCGGATCGCTTGCGGCTAAAAAGCGTATTCCGGTTACACCAGGAACCATGCCGACACATGGTCCGTTGTTTGTGGTGTTGTTGGTGGGTTCAGTATTACTGGTGGGCCTGCTCACCTATGTACCTGCGCTGGCGCTTGGACCCATTGTCGAACAGCTGATGATGAACTGAGTTTGTCGCTCGCAACTGATGAATCTGTGAAATTATCATGACCAAAAAGCAGCTTTCCATGTTTGATAAATCATTGCTGATGCCAGCAATCATTGAATCATTGCGCAAACTTGATCCCCGTGCGCAATGGCGCAATCCCGTCATGTTCGTGGTCTACATCGGTAGCATGCTGACCACCATTTTGTGGATACAGGCGTTGCGTGGACAAGGCGAGGCACCGGCGGGATTTGTATTGGGTATTGCACTGTGGTTATGGTTTACGGTGTTGTTCGCCAATTTTGCTGAAGCAATGGCCGAAGGACGCAGCAAGGCACAGGCAGCATCACTGCGTGGCCTGAAGCAGACGGTTCAAGCCAAATTTTTGTCACATCCCAGAGAACGCAGATATCCCAAGCTCATTCCTGCCACCGAGTTGCGTCGCGATGATTGTGTACTGGTGGAAGCAGGCGATGTGATTCCCGCCGATGGTGAAGTGATCGAGGGTGCGGCGTCAGTGGATGAAAGCGCAATTACCGGTGAGTCGGCGCCGGTGATTCGTGAATCCGGCGGCGACTTCTCCTCAGTGACCGGCGGAACTCGAGTGTTGTCTGATTCCATTGTTGTGCGAGTGACGGTGAATCCCGGCGAGACTTTCATTGATCGCATGATTGCGATGGTGGAAAGTGCCAAACGGCAGAAAACACCCAATGAAATTGCGCTCACCATTTTACTGGTGGCATTGACATTGGTATTTCTGTTGGCGACCGCGACGTTGTTGCCGTTCTCGCTCTACAGTGTTGCGGTAACCAAGCTTGGCTCAGCCGTAACCATCACGGCGTTGATTGCCTTGTTGGTCTGTTTGATTCCCACCACGATTGGTGGATTGCTCTCTGCCATTGGTGTAGCAGGCATGAGCCGCATGATGCAGGCCAATGTCATTGCGACCTCAGGTCGCGCAGTGGAGGCTGCTGGCGATGTGGATGTGTTGTTGCTTGATAAGACGGGCACCATCACGCTGGGTAACCGGCAGGCAGCAATGTTTATTCCCGTCGCGGGAGTTCCTGAGCAAGCGCTGGCGGAAGCTGCCATGCTTGCGTCGCTGGCGGACATGACACCGGAAGGACGCAGCATTGTGGCACTCGCCAAGTTGCGGTTCTCTGCGTTGCGTGATCATGAGAACGACAATGCGGCGAAGAATGTTCAGTTTGTGGAATTCTCCGCGCATACACGCATGAGCGGCGTGGATATTTCACAAGGTGAAGTTACGCGCAGCATTCGCAAGGGTGCATCGGATGCCATCGCCAGATATATTGAGAGCCTTGGACAAAAGGTACCTGCAGGTATCAATGACAGTATTGAACAGGTGGCGCGTCGTGGCAGCACGCCACTGGTGGTGAGCGATGGTGCGCAAGTACTGGGCGTGATTGAACTGAAGGACATCATCAAGACCGGCATCAAGGAACGTTTTGCAGAGATGCGCCGCATGGGCATCAAGACCATCATGATCACCGGTGATAATCCATTGACTGCAGCAGCGATTGCCGCTGAGGCCGGCGTGGATGATTTTCTGGCCGAAGCCACGCCTGAACAAAAATTGAAATTGATTCGTGAGCATCAGGCACAGGGAAGGCTGGTGGCGATGACCGGTGACGGCACCAACGATGCACCGGCGCTGGCACAAGCCGATGTGGCGGTGGCGATGAATACCGGCACGCAGGCAGCGAAAGAAGCGGGCAACATGGTGGACCTGGATTCCAATCCCACCAAACTGATTGAAGTGGTGGAAACCGGCAAGCAGATGTTAATGACGCGTGGTTCACTCACCACATTCAGTATCGCCAATGATATTGCCAAGTATTTCGCCATTATTCCTGCGGCCTTTGCAACCACCTATCCGCAATTGAACGCGCTCAACATCATGGGGTTGCATAGTCCGAACTCTGCCATCCTGTCGGCGGTGATTTTCAACGCATTGATCATTGTTGCGTTGATTCCGCTAGCGTTGAAAGGCGTCAAGTATCGCGCACTGGGCGCTGATGTATTGTTACGCCGTAATCTGCTGGTGTATGGCCTGGGTGGTATTGTTGTTCCCTTCATTGGCATCAAGTTGATAGACGTGATGCTGGTGGCTGCGCACTGGGCGTAAGCGGAAGTTGTTATTGGAGAATTCCTATGTTGCGTCAATTACGTCCTGCGGTACTCATCTTGCTGTGCCTTACGGTGCTCACCGGCGGAGTGTATCCATTACTGATCACGGGTATTACCAAGCTGGTGTTTCCTTCGCAGGCCGCAGGAAGTTTACTGGTCCGGGACGGAAAAACGGTTGGCTCCAGATTGATTGGCCAGAACTTCAGTGACCCCAAGTATTTCTGGGGCCGGCCTTCTGCCACTGCGCCGTTTGCCAACAATGCACTGGCATCGGGTGGATCAAATATGGGACCGCTCAATCCTGCGTTGATGGATGCGGTGAAACAACGCGTTGCTGCACTCAAGGCAGCCGATCCCGATAACACACAGAAGATACCTGTTGATCTGATCACGGCATCGGCCAGTGGACTTGATCCGGATATCAGCATTGCCGCAGCGCTGTATCAGGCGAACCGTATTGCGCGTGTTCGTCATCTTGATGTTGAGAAAGTACGTGCATTGATTGATGCGCACGCGCAGCATCGGGTGCTGGGTTTTCTGGGTGAGCCGCGAGTCAATGTACTGCAATTGAATCTGGCGCTGGATGCCATCAGGTGAGTCTGGGGAGATAATTGATAATGGCACTTTGTTGCCACCTCATTCAGCGACGGTTAGACATCGAAAACCGCATCGTCCATGCAATGATTGGAGTAAAATCCGACGTTAGTAATATCTGACGTTAATGAATGAATAGCACCGGTCCTTCTGCCCGCCCTTCTGCAGATGCGCTGCTGGCCGAAGCGCAGCGTCATGAGCGCGGCCGTCTCAAAATTTTTCTCGGTGCCGCGCCCGGTGTGGGCAAGACCTTCGAAATGCTGTCTTCTGCCAAACGCAAGCTGGCAGAAGGTGTGGACGTGGCAGTTGGCATTGTTGAAACACATGGCAGGCCCGAAACACAGGCGCTGATGCAGGGACTGAATGAACTGCCGCGACGTTCAATTCAGCATCGCGGCCGCACTTTGCAGGAACTCGATCTCGACGCAGTGCTCAAGCGTCATCCGCAACTGGTGCTGGTGGATGAACTGGCACATACCAATGTGCCGGGTTCGCGTCATGCCAAGCGATATCAGGATGTGCAGGAGTTGCTGGATGTTGGCATTGATGTCTACACCACGCTGAATGTGCAGCATCTGGAAAGCTACAACGATCTGGTGATGCGCATCACCGGTGTAGAAGTGCGCGAGACGGTACCCGACTCCGTGCTGGACATGGCCACCGACATTGAGTTGATCGACCTGCCGCCGGACGATTTGATTGAGCGGTTGCGGCAGGGAAAGGTATACGTGCCGGAGCAGGCGCGCCGCGCACTCGAAAACTTTTTCTCACGCGGCAATCTGCTGGCATTGCGGGAACTGGCATTGCGTGCCGCCGCGGCGCGTGTTGATGATGATCTTTACAACTTCATGCGTGCGCATGGCATTGCCGGGCCCTGGCCCACGCGTGGCCGCTTGCTGGTATGTATTGATGCCACGGCGGCGAGTGAGAATATTTTACGCAGTGCCAAGCGGCTTGCCGATCAACGCCACTTGCCATGGACCGCATTGTTTGTGCAAACGCTGGGAGCACAACACTACGCAGGCAGACAGGCACAACTGGAAGCCAACCTCGCCCTTGCCGCGGAGCTGGGTGGTGAAAGCGCCAGCATTACCGCCAATCGTGTTGGCGAAGGCATACTGGAGTATGCACGCATGCGCAATGCCGCCCAGATTGTGGTCGGGCGTCCGCGCAGTTTTCGCTGGCAACGCCTGTTGCGCGGATCATTGGCGGAATGGCTGTTTGATCATGGCAAGGAATTCGAGATCACGGTGGTGTCGGGTGAAAGCGCAACAGATGAAACACATCAAACGCCGGCGTTAACACGCAAGTCATCAGGTCTCTTCAATGAACGCCAGTTGTCGTATGCCATTGGCACTTCCGTGATCGCATCGTTGCTTGCTGCAATACTTGATCATGTGCTCGCCGTTGAAGACTTGCAGGCAGTGTTCCTGATTGCCGTGGCGGCAGCGGGCGCCTTTGGTGGTTTATGGAGTGCATTGGGTGCGTGCCTGTTGTGCTTTCTCTCCTACAACTTCTTTTTCACCGAGCCGTATTATTCGTTGCAGGTTAACAGCGCTGCAGATATTCGTTCATTGTTCAGTTTTCTGGTTGTGGGCATTGTAGTTGGAACCTTGTCGGGCCGTTTGCAACGTCAGGCAGTGGATGCCCGTACCAATACATTGCGCACCGCGATGTTGTTTGATTTTACGCGCCGTCTCGCCAACGCCGTCAATCAACAGGATCTTTTTCATTCCGCTGCAGAGGGCATTCAGGAAATCCTCAATACCCGTGCGCTGGTTATTCCCAGTGATCGCAATGGAGAATTGTGGATGACAGCCGCACAACGCAACAGCGTTGATTTTCGCGAAACGGAACTGGCGGCTGCGCGCTGGGCATTGCAACATCATGAAATGGCGGGTGCAGGTACCAAAACGTTGCCGGTATCTGGCTGGAGTTTTCTCCCCATCGTGGTTGGTGAACAAGCGGCAGGCGTCATCGCATTGGCGCAACGCAGTGGCGGTCATCATCTCAGCGATGAAGACCGCCGTCTGCTGTATTCATTGCAGGCGCAATTGACCACGGCATGGGAGCGATTTCAACTGTTGAAGTTCACTGAAGATGCCAAGATGCAACGTGCCGCAGAAGGACTGCGTTCGGCATTGCTGGCCTCGGTATCGCATGATCTGCGCACGCCACTGGTGTCCGTAATCGGTTCATTGACAGCGATTCGCGAACTCGCGGGACAACTGAATACACAGGACCAGTCTGCCCTCGTCGCAACCGCGCTGGATGAAGCAGAGCGACTGAATCGTTTGATCCAGAACCTGCTGGATGCAACCCGGCTTGCACAGGGCGGACTGGCGTTGAATCTGGTTGCAGTTGATGTTGACGAAGCGTTGCACTCGGCATTGCGCAGCATGAGGGTGACGGAGCAATCACGCGTCAAGTTCGAAATTCAGAAGCAGCTGCCGCCGGTTCGCGCGGATCGCGCACTGCTGGAGCAGACCTTGATCAACCTGCTGGAAAATGCCTTGAAGTATTCACCCCGGGAAAAGCCGGTCCGGGTGAATGCGGAAGATCAAGGCGGCCGTGTATTGATTCAAGTATCGGATGAAGGTACGGGAATCGATGCGGCGGATCATGCGCGCGTGTTTGATTTTTTTTATCGCGCCAAACAGAGTGACAGCAGTGTATCCGGAAGCGGACTGGGTCTTGCCATCTGCAAGGGATTTGTCGAGGCCATGGGCGGTTCCATCACCGCACAAGCCGGAAAGCAGGGGGCGGGCACCACATTCACAATTGAATTGCCTGCAGATGAATCACCTTCAATACCGGCCCTGTCGGAGCAATCGTGAGTCATGTCCGTTGATGCGCGTGCGCGAATACTGATTGTCGATGACGAGGAGCAGATCAGACGCTTTCTCACCATTACCTTGCGTACTGCGGGATATGAGCCACTGCAAGCCGCCAATGGTGTGTCAGCTGTTGAACAATGTGCTGAACATCCGCCAGCATTGATGTTGGTAGACCTGGGATTGCCGGATATCAGCGGTCATGAAGTGATTCGCAGGGTGCGTGCGCAACTCGCCGTTCCCATCATTGTGTTATCGGTGCGCAGCGAAGAAGCCGACAAGGTGCGCGCACTGGATGAAGGCGCCAACGACTATGTACAGAAGCCGTTCAGCACTGCCGAATTGCTGGCACGCATTCGCGCCTGTTTGCGCGCCAGTACCAATGTCGTTGCCCCCGTAATTGATCTTGGTGAACTGCATATTGATGTGGCTGCACATCAAGTGGGTATCGCGGGTGAAGTAGTTCACCTGTCAAAAAAGGAATTTGATCTGCTTGTTGTGCTGGCGCGGGCAGCCGGACGGGTGTGTACACATCGTCAGTTGCTGGAAAGAGTGTGGGGTCCTGCGCATCGTGAGGATGTACATTACCTGAGAATTTATATTGGGCAGTTGCGCAACAAGCTGGGTGAAAAGTTCAAACAATCATTCAGCATTGATAATGAGCAGGGGATTGGATATAGATTGAGGCAACAAGCATGACTTGCAGACTCCAATCCGGTCATTCCAGATGAACAACAAATCCAGAATGAAGGTTTATTGCAACTCCGCGTGCCTGGTGTGCAATTGCATGGAATGACCTGTCAACCACAGCCATCCTTTGGCGTTATTCAGCTTAAACGAGGATAGTTGGCAATATCGTTATCTATCTGCCGTCATCTGAACGGGTTACGTAAAGTGTCGAGGACATTCCAATGAGCGTACGATCCATAGTTTCCTATGTAGTTATCGTTATGACATTCGCAACAATGACATCTGCGATGGGCGCTCATAGTGATCGCGCTGCCCAGATGAGGGCCAAACTGGAAGAACGTTTCGCAAAGGCTGACACAAATGGTGATGGCAAGTTGACGAAAGAAGAAGCCAGGGCCGGTATGCCGCGTGTGTATTCCAACTTTGATAGCATCGACGCGGATCAGGTTGGTTACGTCACACTGGAGCAGATTGAGCGATTTATTGCGGCAAAAGCTGGCAACCGGCAGGATTCGGCGAAAGAGTAGTGCCGGTCGCAGCGTGATTGATTAATAAGCTCACGGTTATCGACTGTTGGTTCGTGCTTTTGACCAATGAATGATAGCGACGAAAACAATGACCCCGCCAATCACTTGATGAATCAGGCTGACAACATGACGTTGTGAATCATCAACAAGGTAGTAAAGCGAATATCCACTGACAACCAACAGGGTGGTCACAACCAACAATACCAAGCCATCAAGATTGGCTCGCCATTGCCGCCAGCGCACAGCAACATGAGTGCCGCCGATCCAGCCGAACATGAACAGCATCAACATAGCCAGCGCACCATGAATACGGATGGTGAATGGTTCCCATGCATTGGGTGTGACACCGAATTCCGTCACCGCGCTGAAGAAATAATGCAGCACCATCCATATTGCGCCGCTCAGCCATAGTGCGGAAGCGCCGTACATGACTATGTTGCGCACTCGTCGCGACATGGGGCGCGGTGCGTAATGATGTGTTTGCGCGTGCGATGAATGCCGGTGTGGACGATGGTGGTTTGACATCGGATATCAATGAGCTTCTTTCAATGCAGTTTGCCACAATGCATACAGCCAGCGTACACCTTGTGTGATGTGTTCGCATGAGAGCGTGGCGCCGGCGATGTTCTTGATGTCGGTGACAAAGTGAAGCTGGTCAAGATTGCCGCGACCGGCAAATTGCTTGCGCCAGTTGCTGTTGCGCACTTCACCGCCATGACTTTCGCGATAGCTGAGAATTTCCACATCGCCAGTCCTGCCTTGTGCATCAATGGCGATGCTGTAGGTGATGAGGTTCTGCCGGCCGATCACTTCGTCCACGAATACATAACCCAGCGATTGATTGCCCTGCCAGGCACGAAAGACTTGCAGCTTGCCATGTTGTGGTTGCGGGCCTGCCGACAGCAACACCTCACGTTGTTGCTGAGCGTTAAGGGTGATGTGCATCTCTTCAAACCGATCCGCCTGTTTGAAGGCGCTATGCTGTGCTGCCTCCACCGTCATGTAGTCGGCGGCAATCACCATGCCTGCAGGTGCGCAAGCCAGTAATGTCCCGCCCAGCAATGTCCATTGTTTATTCATGTGAATGACTTTGATGCATCAAAACTGATAACCCAGCCCAAGATCAAAACGATCACTGATATCGCTATGCTTAAGCATCACGTAATCCGCTTTCAATACCACGCCGTCCGCAATGTTGAAATTAAATCCGGCTGTCCACGCCTGTTGGTCCGGCAATATTGCGGGCGTCAGATTGATCGGCAAGGATGCATAGCGTGATGCGGTATTGAAGCGTTCGTAGCGTATGAAGGGTGCGAACATATATGAATCCTTATGCCACAGACGATAGGCGCCCTGCACGTACCAGCCAAAAAAGTTTTCGGGTATCAACGTCACGCTGCCGATCATTGGTGTGTTGACCGGTGTGGTGCTGCTGATGTGGCCATGTGCATAGAGTGCAGAGATATCAGCATTGCCTGGTGTCCAGCGGGCATGCGTTTCCCACAGGGTGATTTCACTGGATGTATTCAGTTGCCCCTGCGACGCGCCGCCGGTGAACAATGAGCCGCCCAGTTTCAGATCGTTGATGCCGGTATAGTTGAGCGCCACAAATCCTGACAAATCTTTAGCATGTGCCAGCGCGAGTTCCTGATGAATGGACCCCAGTGGTGAATCATGGCCTTCACCTTGGCCATCTGCACTGCCGAAATCCCATTTCGACAAATCGAAACCGGTGGTGAGTCCAGCATCGACACGCAAGCCATTGGTGGAGTTACTCTGAATGGCAACGCCGCCTTCGCGCCATGTCGTAGGAATGATGCTGGTCTCGACAAAGTTGCGAAACACGCCGTAGTAACGCGTGGGTTCGTGATTTTCATTCAGCAATCCCGATGGAATCAAAAACAATCCGGCCTTGGCATACATGCCATGACCAAGATCATGATCAATGTAAGCCTGTTCCACTTCAATTTCACCGGGATCACTGGCGGATGACACTGCGTGTTCCAGTTCCAGTTCGGAATTCAAATGGGTCTTGTCATCAAATTCATAGCCAACACCAATGACAAAGCGCGCAAGATCAGCCGTGGTGTTGGCAGAGTTGTCTTTGGGATGCGAATAGTTCAATTCGCCATAGCCAAAGAAGGTGGGACCGCTTTGTACGGTTGCAGGTGCGGGTTGGGATACGGCCGTGTTTGATTGTGATGGCGTTTGTGCGGCTTGCTGCTGCTTCAGTTGTTCCAGTTGGGTTTTCATTTCCTGTATCTGTTGTTCCATGTTCTTGACCTGCGCTTCAAGTTCTTCCTGTGTTGCGGCATGTGCGGTGGAAGACATGAGTCCACAAGCCAGAATCATCGTAATCGCAACAGCCAATGGTGAGCGGGAAAGTGAACAAAGAGTAGTGGACATGAATGATCCTCGATCAGGGTTGATAGCCGTCAGTCAATGTATTCAGGAAAGCAACCACATCATCGATTTCAGACGATGACAACGCAGGCAGTTCGCCATCATGACGGTTGTAAGGTGCTTCGCTGGTATTCACATTGATGGTGAACTGTGCAGGCAGGTCGTTGAATTTTTGCGGTAGTCCGTTGCTGCCAATGGGATAAAACTCTTCGGGATTGGTGTCGCGTCTTACATAGAAGCTGACCACTTCACGCAGTGTGTTGAACCTGCCGTTGTGGAAGTAGGGCGCTGTCAACGCGATGTTGCGCAAGGTTGGTACCTTGAATGCGCCGCACAGGTCTTTGTGTGCTGACAGGTCCGTGCGTTGCGGACCGCACAATCCCATGTCGTAGTAATCAGCATCATGATTGGCGGCAATGTCAGGATTGCGCGGCACACCGAGATTGTCGTAGGTGAAATCAGTGAACAGCGGTGGATTGCCATTCACACCCGTGCTGGGATGACATGCGGCGCAATTACCCTTGTCGGGATTATTGAACAATGCAAGTCCGCGCAGCTCCTGATCGCTGAGCTGCACCTTGCCGGCGAGAAAATAATCATACTTGCTGTTGAATGGTGCGAATTCAGGGCTGAGTTCTTCATACGCCTGCAATGCCTGACGTGCAGCGACGAAGGTTTGATCGGCATCGGCAAATATCTGGTCACCGAACAACACCTTGAAGTCATTTGCATAGGTTGCATGTGCAAGTCTATCGGCAACATCCGCTGCTGAGGGGTTGTCCATTTCGAATGAAGTAAGAAAGGGACGCACAGCCTGATCGGCAAGCGTGCTGGCGCGGCCATCGCGATTGAATCCGCCCACCGGTGTGCCATCACTTTCAAAATGAAACGATGGTGTAAACGCGAGATATTCAAGTGAAGGCGTGTTGCGCACACCGGGTTGATCCAGTCCGGGTCCGCCAAAAGGAATGGCTTCAGGATTGGATTGCGCAAACGCATGTGCTTTGTCGTGACAGGTGGCACAGGCCATATGACCGCTGGCCGACAATGATTCATCATGAAAAATCTTCTCGCCCAGCGCCATCATTGACACTTCATGTGCCTGTACCTGCTGCGGGTCGCTGGTTGACGAACTGCATGCGGTCAGCAACAGCAATATTGCGGCGGGTAGCCACAATGCCGAGCGGCGCGTACCTTGGTGAGATGGCAATTGAGCAAACTGCATGAGGTCTGTTAAAATAAATGCAAATGCGAATGATTCGCAATTGTATGTAAGTCATCCGCTCATGACAAGTGTTTTTGCAAAAGTTGCTGATCATGCCGCTGCGGTTATCACTAGGGCACGATTGCGGCGCATGCGGCCGCTGATGGGCACGTTATGCATCATCGAGTGCGCAGCGCCATCCGGCGCGCCGACGAATGATGTTGAAAGCGCAGTGCAGGCTGCCTATGAACACATGCGGCTGGTAGATGATCTGATGCATCCGCAACGCGGTATTGATCTGTCGCGTATTAATCAATCGGCCGGCAGGACACTGGAAGTCCATGCACTGACGTGGCGGGTGCTGCAACTCGCGAAGCAGATTCATGAAAGCAGCAACGGAGTGTTTGATCCATGTTTGCCTTCATGTGAAGGAACCATGAGTCATGTGGAACTGTTGCCGGATAACAGGGTGATATGTCATATGCCGGTCAGCATGGATATGGGCGGCATCGCCAAGGGCTTTGCGGTTGATTGTGCCATTGATGTGTTGCAGCGCGCGGGTTGTCGCAGCGGGCTGGTGAATGCGGGTGGTGATATACGCGTGTTTGGTGAAACGCAGATCATGCACATCGCAGGCAATCCACAGTCAATTGAATTGTGTGATCAGGCGTTGGCGGTGAGTGAATACCATCATGCAGATCATCCTGCGGAACATCGTGGATACTATCATCGCGATTCAGGTGCGTCGCCCATATATATGCGTGTTGCGGTCATGGCCGAAACAGCAGCAATTGCTGATGCATTGACCAAGTGCGCCATGTGGATGGACGACGCTGTACATCAAGCCTGGTTCGCGTCATTGCAGGCAAAAGTCCTGCTTGCGCAAAAATAAATTGCCGTTACACTTGCGCCGCTTTTGTTACGTGTTTTTCATCCGGCTTTAATGAATCATCGACAGGCGAGATTGTGGGTGTGGTGGCTGCTGCCAATCATGGCGGCACGCGCACTGGTGCCTGCAGGATTCATGGCCGATGTTGCCTCCGGTGATTTCAGGCTGGTGATCTGCAGCGGCATCGCGGCGCTCAATACCAGCATTGCTGATCATGATGTCCATGATGCAATAACGCATTCTCAATCCCGGCATTCGCCGACGCATGTGCTGTGTCCCTTTGCGGCATCCGCAGGTGCGGCGCTGGCGATGGCGTTATCTGCGGCGATGCTGGTTTTCCAGCTGATCACCTGTGCGCTGACGTACCGTAACGCTGCCATTGTTGCCAATCATCGTTATGCAGCGCATGCCATTCGCGGTCCGCCGCTGTTCTCCTGACGTTTATCAATATTGATCGTGTTGCCCTGTGATAACAGGGCGCTTATTTCAGGAGTTGTCATGTCCATGCACTTTTTGCGTCGGCCTGCATATGCAGGCATGGCGCTTTTCATTACCTCTGTATTTCAGTCCGCATCGGTTCAGGCGTGTTCCAGTTGCGGTTGCACGTTGAATTCGGATTGGTCCAGTCAGGGATATTCCGTGGCATCAGGCGCCAGGCTCGATGTACGCGAGGACTACTATGATCAGAACCAGTTGCGCAGCGATACGCATGCAGTGGATCGTTCTTCACTGGAGATACCCAATGAACAGGAGATTCAGCAACGTACGCTGAATCACAACACCACACTGGGTGTGGACTACAGTCCTTCACGCACCTGGGGCATGCATCTTGACGTGCCGTACCTCAATCGCTTTCATACCACCATTGGTGAAGGTGATGAAGACATCTCCACATCCCATACTCAGGGTCTTGGCGATGTACGCATCACCGCACGCTATCAGGGATTCTCGCCGGATTTGAGCTGGGGGATTCAGTTGGGCGTGAAATTGCCCACCGGCAGGAGCGATGATCAATTCACTTCCGGACCGCTTACGGGTGAAGTTATTGATCGTGGTTTGCAACAGGGCACTGGCACCACGGATGTGATCGTCGGCCTGTACAACTTTGGCAATCTCGCTGCACATCTTGGCTACTTTGTGCATGTGAATGTACAGCATGCAATGAACAGTCATCACGATTTCAAACCCGGTGATGCATTCAATATCAGCACGGGATTGCGTTATCTGCATGCCGGAAGATGGTCGCCGCAGGTGCAATTGAACCTGCATGTTGAAGGGCGTGAGTCAGGCGCGGAATCCGACCGTGACAACAGCGGTGCGTCGCTGTTGTATGTCAGTCCAGGCACCACCGTGCAGGTTGTTCAATCCCTGCAGCTTTATGCCTTTCTTCAGCTTCCGCTGTATCAGCGCGTGAATGGACTGCAACTGCAACCACAGCGTTTTTATTCACTGGGTGCGCAATACAAATTCTGATTGACGGCAATTTGTGACTTGCGTGCACAAAACCGGGTCTTGTGATTGCGACGCAGACCCGGTACTGTGACGGCCGTACTACATAATCAACACCACTTTTCTTAAAGTGCAGCCGCGCCTTCCGGATAGAGACTGATGAAATCACGTTTGCGAACCATGTACATGCAATGGCTGGCCGCGGCATTGACCGTGGTCATGCTGCCTGCGCATGCCCATGCCACACACCCGAATTCTGCCAAGACCGAAGGTCCCGGGGTCCGGTCATCGTCGGCGCTGGTGCTGGATGAACAAAGCGATGAAGTGCTGTATTCGCGGCAGGCCGATGTGGCTTCGCCCATTGCATCCATCAGCAAACTGATGACGGCGCTGGTGGTGCTCGAAGCCAATCAGCCCATGGACGAAGAGTTGCAGATTACCGAAGACGATCTCGACTATGAAAAGCATACGACTTCGCGGTTGAAAGTCGGTACGCGGTTGACACGCGATGACCTGCTGCATCTGGCATTGATGTCATCCGAGAATCGCGCTGCGCATACATTGGCACGCAACTATCCCGGCGGCATTGTGGAATGTGTGCGCGCCATGAACTTCAAGGCTCGCGAACTGGGCATGATGCATACGCACTTTGTCGAGCCCACCGGATTGTCGCGCCACAATGTGGCCAGTCCTGAAGATCTTTCCAGACTGGTGATGGCAGCCGCGAAAAATAATGTCATCCGTGAATATTCCACTGATGAATATCTCACGTTAAGAATTGGCCGTCAGATGATGACTTTCCGCAACACCGATCTGCTGGTGAGAAAGTCGGACTGGAACATCATCGTGCAAAAGACCGGCTACATTGCCGAAGCGGGCAAGTGTCTGGTGCTGAATACCATCATTGAAGGTCGCTCGGTCATCATTGTGCTGCTTGATTCGGTGGGCAAGTACACGCGTATTGCCGATGCAAGACGCATACGCAAGTGGATGGAAGCAAAATTGCGCACCTCCATGAAACTTGCAGACAGTTCTTCTGCACTCACCCGCGCCCAGGCCGGACTGACCGGTTTCGCCGCGCAGTAACCATCCGGTAACCGGTAGATACTTTCCACCTGATGACTTTTGCATCGGCGTTGCTTTATGCTCGCCGCGTTATTACCTCGTCGCAGGTTGAACGATGGCCGCTGCAATTCCCGCATCCGCATCCATGAATGAAACCCGGTATACGGGCACTGCCGTGTCGCTTCACTGGCTCATTGCCGCTCTTATTATCTGTGCCTTTACGCTGGGCTGGATCATGACCGATCTGGAAGTCAGTCCGCTCAAGTTGCGCATGTTTAATTGGCACAAATGGGTGGGCGTGACTATTCTGCTACTCGCCATTGTCCGGTTGCTGTGGCGCTTGACGCACAAGCCGCCTGCCATGTTGCCCATGCCGGCGTGGCAACGCATTGCGGCAAAGACACTGCATGCAGTGCTGTATGTGTTGTTGCTGTTGCAGCCGCTGTCCGGCTGGGTGTATAGCAATGCGGCGGGATACCAGGTGGTATATCTGGGACTTGTTCCGTTGCCCAACCTGGTGGCGAAGGACAAGGCCACGGCCGATGTCCTGATGGAGCGCCATGAATTTCTTGGCTGGTGTTTGCTGGTGGTGGTGTCATTGCACATTCTGGCGGCGTTGAAACATCACTTTGTTGATGGTGATGCCACCCTTAAACGCATGTGGTTCAGGTAGTTTTATGCTTATATCCCAGTATCGACGTTCAAGTGAATCCATCACTGCTGAGAAAAACGGTCTCTACCCCCTCATACAGGAGAGACAGAGCGAGGGGGAGAAACTTCAGGGCAACGTGCCATTTTTTTCCACTCTCTCCTGTCCAGCGAGAAGTACTACGTTGGTGTCATTCATCACCGGCAAGAAATTCTACAGCCATGTGCGATTTCTTTTTCTCACGTTGGTTCCAGTGCTGGCGATCGCAGCCACTGGCGACATTGATCCGGCGAAGAGCACCTTGACCGCTACTTTTAAACAGGAAGGCGTGGCGGTGGATGCGCCGTTCAAGAAATTCTCCGGTCACATTGTGTACGATGCAAAAAACGTTGCCGCATCCAGCGCGATGATCGATGTGCAAACCGCCAGCTTCGACATGGGCAGTGATGATTACAACAATGAAGTGCGCGGCAAGGAATGGTTCGACAGCGCGACTTATCCCGACGCTGTGTTCAAGTCTTCGGCCATCAAGGCGGATGGCGCCAACAAGTTTACCGCGTCCGGTACACTGACCATCAAGGGCAAGTCGGTGAATCTGTCAGTGCCGGTCAATGTGCAAACGGCAAATGGCATCAGTACATTTGATGGCAGCATTGCCATCTCGCGCGCAGCCTTCGGCATCGGTGACCCTTCATGGAAGGATGTCATTGAAGACAAGGTCACGGTACGTTTTCATCTCGTCAACACGAAGTAACGGCATTTGTTTTCTTTCAACAGAAGGGTACGATCATGATCAAGTCACTTACTGCATTGGCATTGTTGGCTGTTTCCGGTGTGCTGGCCGCTGCGCCCGTCACTTACAACATTGATCCCACTCACACCTATCCCAGCTTCGAAGCGGATCACTTCGGCGGCATGTCGGTGTGGCGTGGCAAGTTTGACAAAACCAGCGGCACCATTGTTCTCGATCAAGCCGCGCATACCGGCACTGTGGACATCACGGTGGATACATCGTCGATCAATTTCGGCATGGAAAAGCTGGATGAACATGTGAAAAGCGCAGAAATGCTGGATGTTGCAAAATTTCCCACAGCCACGTTCAAGGGTACGTTCAGCAAGTTCAAGGGCGATGTGCCCACGCAGATCAAGGGCGAGTTCACGTTGCATGGTGTGACCAAGCCGCTGACACTGACCATCGACAGCTTCAAGTGCAAGATGCATCCCATGTTGAAGAAGGAATTCTGCGGTGCTGATGCGAAGGCCCAGTTCAATCGCGCAGATTTTGGCGTGGACTATGGCAAGGCGTATGGGTTCAACATGACCGTCAAGCTGCAAATCCAGGTTGAAGCTTACAAGGCTGATTGAGAACAAATCGGTCAAATGAGTTGATTGATGATCAGGGGCGCGTGCAAACGCGCCCTTTTTTTGGTGAAAAGCAAACATGAAGAAATCATTTGCAATTGTACTTGCTGCGATAGGTGTTTTGCTGGGCGTTGCGCTTGGTGTAAACACCAATCGCTACTTCGCGCAACGCCATGAAAAAACCACGGCGGTAATGGTGCTGTTGCAGTTGCATCTCGGCGAACTTGAAACAGCCTCATCAGTAAAAAATTGTGCGCAGGCCGATAGTGCGCGGCACGCCTTGCAATTTATGGCAGCGGAAATTCCGGTGGTGTTGCCGCTGGCGGATCAGCAGGATGCGGTATTCCATCATCATGTGCAGCACTTGCAGCAGGTGCTGTCATCCAATTCATCCATGCAGTGTGCGGCTGATGTGTCGCTGGTCAAGCAGGTTCGGCAGGCCTGTGATGAGTGTCATCGCGATTATCGTTGACTTCCGCGCGCAAGTATCACTTGCATTATCAATCAAGTTATTCAGTGCCGCAGTCTGTCCATATGGTGGTAAAGGCAGATTAGTCCCGTTTGTCGTCGGCACGGCCCAGTTGAATGACACTGACCACTTGATGATGTGATTTCCAGATATCGTTCAGCATGGCTTCGGTGTTGGCGCCCACTACCTGTACCACACATACCGGACGTTCGTGTTTCAACAATGAAATGAAACTGGTGACACGCAGGCGATGATGATGTGTGACCTGTGCAATCAGCGGAAACACATCTTCGCCGCGCGAGTTGTCAAAGGTGATGCGCACACCGTGCGAGCCTGGATCGAAGATATTGATAAAGGCGCCGAACACATCCGATTCGGTGATCAATCCCACCAGCGTGTCATGACGCAACACCGGCAATGCACCCACTTTGCGTTCGCGCATCAACCGCGCGACTTCTTCAATTGGCGCGTCCGGTGTGGTGGTCAGTGGATTGCGGGTCATGATGTCCGCGGCGGTCAGGGAAATCTGTGGTAAAGGTTGCGTATTGCGATGACGGCCCATGAACGACAGCGGATTCACATCGGGCGGAAATGCATGCACCACATCATGCGATGAAACCAGTCCCAGCAGCTTGCTGTGCGGATCAGTGGATTCCAGTACCGGTAAACGCCGGATGCGCTGCTCCGACATGATGCGCGCCATCCCGGTCACGGAAGTGTCCGGTGTGGTGGTCATCACATCTTTGGTCATCCACATGCTTACAAACATGCTGTTTACTCACTGCGCAGGCGTTGAACAGGCAGGATACAAATCCGGCAGAGAGTGGATCGGCAAGCCTGGTGAATTCTGAATCAGTTACCACGGGAAAACCGGGTGAAACCTACGCACGACTTGCGGTGCGTCACAGGATTGCGCAGTCACGGGCGATGACGGGTATCACCCATGCCTGACATATTTATTGACAACTGGCCTGCATGTTCTTGATATTCTGTTCGCACTGCTCGCGCATTTTGTCCTGCAGGCGTGCACACATGGCGCTCATGTCCACACCCTTGGTCTTTTCGCGCATCATCTTGCATGCCGGACTGTCCTTGTCGAATTGCACTGCGCCTTCATCACTGCACTCGCCGAGATAGGTGTAACGTGCCTTGAGGTGACGGATCTTGTTGTCCTTCGATGTCATGGTGCCATCAATGAGATAGTTCTTGTCATCCTCGCGTGTGATGACCGAATGCATGCGGGAACCGCTGGTGCAATCCGCCTCCAGTTCGGCGCTGGATGCAGTGTTCCTGATGACCTTGTGAGTACAGGAATTACCCTGCGTATTGTCATGCTGGTACTGCTTCGCCATTTGCCTGGCGATGTCCAGGCAGACACTCATCTTGCCCGTTCGCCGCATCATTTGCTGCATGGATGCATCGCTGCCATCCAGTATTTCCATTTGCCACTTGCCGTGTTGCATGCCGCCAGACTTGAATATCTTCAGATTTTCCAGCCCTTCATCGCCATGCGCGGTGGCCAGCAACAACATCGCAGCGAATGCAGGCAGCAGTGTGTAGCGCAGAAACTTGTGCATTTTCCTTCTCCCGGTGACTTTTGATTCAATGTCTGATTGCAGCGCAACGCTGTCGTTATAACCGAAAGTCCACACCCTGCGCCAGCGGCAGATCGCGCGAATAGTTGATGGTGTTGGTGGCGCGGCGCATATATGCCTTCCATGCATCTGATCCGGACTCACGGCCGCCACCGGTTTGCTTTTCACCGCCAAATGCGCCGCCGATTTCCGCACCTGACGTACCGATGTTGACATTGGCAATGCCGCAGTCCGATCCAGTGGATGACATGAACAGCTCTGCCTCGCGCACATCATTGGTGAAGATGGCCGATGACAGACCTTGCGGCACATCGTTGTTGATGGCTATGGCTTCTGTGATCTCGCGGTACTTCATGACATACAGAATGGGCGCAAAGGTTTCATGCCGCACAATCTCTGTTTGTTGCGGCATGCTGACGATGGCTGGCCGCACATAATAAGCGTGTGGAAATTGATCCATGAGCAGACGTTCACCACCCCATAATGTGCCGCCTTGTTGTTGTGCCTGTTGCAGTGCTGTCTGCATGGCATCGAAGGCGTTGCGGTCAATCAACGGTCCGACCAGTGTCGCAGGCATCAATGGATCGCCAATGCGCAATTGTTGATAAGCATGCTTCACCTGTTCAACCACAACATCATGAATGTGTTCATGCACAATCAGCCGCCGCGTGGTGGTACAACGCTGACCGGCCGTGCCCACAGCGCCGAAGACAATGGCGCGCAATGCCAGTGACAGATCGGCAGAAGGCGCAACGATCAATGCATTGTTACCGCCCAGTTCCAGCAGGCAGCGGCCAAGACGGTTTGCCACCTGCGTCGCCACCTGTTTGCCCATGCGTGTGCTGCCGGTGGCGGAGATCAATGGCACCAATGTGTTTTGCACCATTGCACTGCCAGTGCTGTGATCGCCAATGATCAGCGGCGACAATGTATTCAATGACGGATTGCCAAAACGGTCGCAGGCACGTTTGAACAGGGACTGCACTGCCAGTGCACACAACGGCGCTTTTTCCGAGGGTTTCCAGATCACCGCATTGCCGCACACCAATGCCAGTGCAGCATTCCATGACCACACGGCCATGGGAAAGTTGAATGCAGTAATCACACCTGTAACGCCCAATGGATGCCAGCACTCCATCATGCGATGACCGGGCCGTTCCGATGCAATGGTGAGTCCATGCAGTTGACGTGACAGCCCAACCGCGAAATCGCAGATGTCGATCATCTCCTGTACTTCACCGGCGCCTTCACTCACGATCTTGCCAACTTCCATTGTGATGATACTGCCAAGATCGCTTTTGTGTTGCCGCAGTTCTTCGGCAAACAGCCGGATCAATTCACCACGCCGCGGCGCAGGGATGGATCGCCATGCCAGGAACGCATGATGCGCTTCATTGATCAACACATGCACCTGTTCAGGCGGTGTGATGGCAACGCGTGCAATTTCGTTACCGTCAATCGGCGAATGCACAACCAGTTGTCCCTGTGTATAGGCTTCATGAGGCACGCCGCAACGTTGCAGTAAAGTGTCGATGTTCATAAAACCCCTCATCGCTGTCCCCTCTCCCTCAAGGGGAGAGGGAGACGATTAATTTTACGATATTGCCAGTTTGTCATCGCAAACAGCATTTCATCGAAGTTCATAGAAGGTTTTGTGCTACGTCTACGCATGATGAAGATTGCGTCATGAAACATTGGTTCCCCTCGCCCCTTGAGGGAGAGGGGACAGGGGTGAGGGGTTAATCAACTTGCTACAATACAAATGCATCGTATCACCAGTGATAATCCCTGCTGCATTATTGCGGCGATTCTCAATCACTTCACGAAATGGACTCAATATGCCGTGATTGCTGATAGGCACAGCCAAACCGGTTGGCAAGAAACTCCGGCAATGCAATCTGTTCCTGACGAATGAATCCTTGCTGCGGCAACTTTTTCTGCCGGAACAGATCGACTGCGGCACAGACACCTGCTGCAGTCGTAATCTGAATGGCGCTTAACGGCTGCACTTCGTTGCGGTCCGCAAACACCTTGCGCGCGAATACTTCCTGTACCAGCTGGCCATGCTTGATGCCGCTGACGGTAACAAACACCAGCACCACATCCTGCATGGTGGCAGGCACGGCGCGGCGCAGGATGATCTTCAAGGTTTCCTGATCCGATTTGAGTTGCAGGTCTTCAAGCAGCATCTTCATCAATTCGCAATGACCCGGATAGCGCACCGATTTGTAATCCAGCATGCGCACCTTGCCTGCCCAGGTCTCACACAGGGTGCCAAGGCCGCCGGAAGTGTTGAAGGCTTCGTATTCCACGCCATCCAGTGAAAAATGTTCCAGTCCTTCAAGCGGCAGCAATTCAACCGCTTCGCCATCGTGAATGGCTTCGCAGGGATGGCAATATTCATTGATCAGTCCATCCACGCTCCATGTCAGGTTGTACTTGAGTGAGTTGGTGGGGAATGCAGGCAATGCGCCCACGCGCATTTGCACGGTATCTACCTGCGCAAATTGCTTTGCAAGATGATGTGCAACTATGCCGATGAATCCCGGCGCCAGGCCACATTGCGGCATGAAAGCCGTACGTGCATCGTTCGCCAGCTGTTTGATGTGACGCGTGGCAGCCACGTCTTCGGTGAGATCAAAGTAATGACAGTTTGCAGTCTTCGCCAGTGAGGCGACCTGCATGGCATATTGATAGGGAAGGGCATTGATCACTGCATCGTGGTCATGCAATGCGGCAGTGAGTTGTGTTGCCTGATCAATATCCAGTGTCAGGGTGTTGACATGTTGTGCGCGCAACCGGTCAAGCGAATCTGCATTGCGATCGGCAACGGTGATGGCATAGTCACCGCTGGCATGCAGCAGCCTTGCAATGGTTTGTCCGATATGTCCGGCGCCCAGCAGGATGACACGCATATGCACCTCGTATGGCTGAACCTGTCATCAGGTTATGCCGTTCACCGCATTCTATTCACGCCATCACGCCATTCAATCAGATGCCCGATGATTGCTGCGTTCAGGGTTCCTTGCGGCGATTCTCGGCATAATCACGTCCAGCCTGCATGATGGATTGAAATTGCTGCAAGTCATTGTCGATCACGCTCTGGCGGATGGTCTGCACGGCATGCAGCAACGCATCCAGCGATTCCTGACCAAAGGCATTGAGTTTCTGAATCTCGAAATACAATTGCGGATTCTCGTTGACTACACGACGCGCCATGTCGAACTGTGCATCAAAGGTGGTGCTCGACAACTCGGTTAATCGTGGTGCCGATTCCCTGCTGTTCATCAGCGCCGTGAGGAAGGCGATGTTGACTGCATGTGAAAGGCCCAGCACATAGGCAATCAGCCGGTCATGTTCATCCAGCGACATCACTGCCTGCACGGCCATGGTGGGTGCGAACAATGCGCGCGCGCGTTCAAGCGCATCCTTGTTGCCCATGTCGACGAAAATAAGATGACGTCCGGAAAGCAATTGCACATCGGGACCGAACATGGGGTGCACTGAAGTGACACGCACGCCGGCATTGCGCAGGGCATCGAGTCCGGATTTCAGCGGCGTCTTCAATGAACCGAGATCAAACACTACGCCACCCGGTTTTCGCGCAGCGAGATCATGCAGCACCTGATTTGTCATGCCCAATGGCGTGGCGACAATGATGTAATCGTGAGCAAGGTCGCTGTGATGCCAGTCGGTAATCACGGTATCCGATGGTGGTGAGTTGGGATCGGCGATTTCAACATCGTAACCCTGCGAATACAGAAAGCGTGCAAACCATGCGCCCATCTTGCCTGCGCCGCCGATGACCAGTGCACGCTGGCCCGTGCCCGCACGTCTGGCGATAACACTGGCCTGTTCCTGCTGTGTCAATGAATAACGGATAAGCGTGCGCAACATGTCTTCGGCGACATCGCCGGACACACCGGCTTTTTCCGCATTGGCGCGCGCACGCTGCAACACTTCACGTTCGCGGCCGTAGTCACGCAATGGCACGCTGGTTGAACGCTTGATCTCGGAGATGTTGCGCACCGTGGCCTGCCGTTCGGCAATCAGCTGCACCAGCCGTTCGTCAATGCCATCCAGTTGACGACGCAGGTCTTCAAGATTCATCAGTAGCTCCGGTTGAATGATCGTTTCAATGTTGCGAAGGTTATATCATGTTCCGCAAATGCAGCGTGTAGCAAGCATTTTCAACCGGAGCTTCGCCTGCTCGGAAATAACGCAGTGGCATTTTGAACGTATTCAATTTCACTCCTTGGTCGAGGAATGTCTCCGGCAACTGGCGTATTACGTTTGCTAATTTGCAAACGCGGCGATGCCAGTGATGGCTCTTCCCAGAATCAGTGCATGAATGTCATGTGTGCCTTCGTAAGTGTTGACGACTTCAAGATTCACCAGGTGTCGTGCAATGGCATACTCGTCACTGATGCCGTTGCCGCCGAGCATGTCGCGTGCCTGACGCGCAATGTCCAGCGCCTTGCCGCAGGAGTTGCGTTTCATGATGGAAGTCAATTCGACATTGGCGCTGCCTTCATCTTTCATGCGGCCCAGACGCAAACATCCTTGCAGGCCAAGACAAATCTCGGTCAGCATGTCGGCGAGTTTTTTCTGGATGAGCTGGTTTGCCGCCAGCGGCCGGCCAAACTGTTCTCGCTGCAGCACATAATTGCGTGCAATATGAAAGCAATTTTCGGCAGCGCCCAGCGCGCCCCACGCAATGCCATAGCGCGCCGCATTCAAACACGCAAATGGTCCGCGCAGGCCGCTGACACCGGGAAGCAATTGATCATTGCTGACATGAACCTGATCCATCACGATTTCACCGGTGATGGAAGTGCGCAACCCCACCTTGCCATGAATCGCGGGTGTAGTGAGTCCCTGCATGCCGCGTTCAAGAATGAAACCACGAATGGCATCGCCATTGCCTTCATCCAGTTTTGCCCAGACAACAAATACATCAGCAATGGGTGAATTGGTGATCCATGTTTTGCTGCCATTCAACACATAACCATGGGCAGTCTTTGCGGCGCGCGTGTTCATGCTGCCGGGATCAGAGCCATGATCGGGTTCGGTCAACCCGAAGCATCCCACCCATTCGCCGCGCGCCAGCTTCGGCAGATATCTTTTGCGTTGTGCTTCGCTGCCGAATTCAAATATCGGAAACATCACCAGCGATGATTGCACGCTCATCATCGAACGATAGCCGGAATCAATGCGCTCCACCTCGCGCGCAATCAATCCATAACTCACGTAGTTGAGTCCCGCGCCGCCATATCCGGCAGGAATGGTTGCGCCGAGCAGTCCCATGCTGCCCATTTCATTGAAGATATTCCTGTCTGTCTGTTCTGAACGGAACGCCTGCAACACTCGCGGTTGCAGTTGCTGTTCGCAGTACCGCCGCGTTGCGTCGCGAATGGCGCATTCATCCTCGCTCAACTGCGATTCAAGCCGTAACGGGTCTTGCCACTGGAATGAGTTGTTCATACTCCACCTTGCATGTAACGCCTGAACGCTGACGACATTGTGTGATCACTTGCCCGTGCTGCTGGTTACGCTGCTGGCTGAGTGATGCGCAGTTTGCTTCGTGCTCTTGCCGGTGACCGCTTTGTGAAATTCCCTCGCACCTTCACGTGTGGCGTGTCCCACTTCGCGCGCCACCTTCACCACCTTCTTTCCCACTTCTTTTCCAGCCGCGCCGACTTCATGTACGGCTTCACCGGCTTTGCGTCCTACCGCTTTGACTTCGTTGCCGGCCTTACTGCCATCAGCAAAGGTGATGCCTGTTGCCAACATACTTGTTATCAATGCAATGCCAACAAGAAACCTTTTCATTGTGTTGCCTCCGAAGTCCGGTTATTCAGCAAGCGACGGCGCATCACGCTGTTCAGGAATGATGGCCGGTTGAATACCGCCGGACAAAATAATGAGCATGGAGTGTTCATTATAATGTGTGATCAATGAGTGGTTGATGGATGCAGCATCAGAAACCGTTCAAATGAACGGTATGTCCTGAGGCCCCGGTGTTCATCCACATTGCGATTGCGGATTCACCGGGGTCGATAATAAACAATAATGGCCGATGACCGTGCATGGAATGTGATGCAGTTGGTATCAGCAAGGCCGATCACAACGCTTTGCACTGCGAAACTTTAGGGCAAAAATGCGGTTTTTATAACTTCCGTGAAGCAACGCCCAGAATCATCATGGCAATGTTTTGCCACTTAAGTTCGTGACGGGTACTCCGATACAACCAGTGAACAGCGAACAGGTAACACCTGCATCGCACTGGAATCGCTCCGGACGGGTGTCCGAGCGCCAGGTCAACCCACAGGAGCATTTTCCATGTCACTTGTACTAAATACGAATATTAATTCGTTGATGGCCCAGCAGAACCTGAGCTCATCGCAAATGACTCTGTCAACTGCGATGCAGCGTCTGTCTTCTGGTCTTCGAATCAATTCCGCAGCAGACGACGCCGCGGGTTACGCCATTGCACAGCGCATGACCACCCAGGTCAATGGTCTGGGTCAGGCACAGCGCAACGCCAATGACGGCATTTCTCTGGCACAGGTTGCTGAAGGCGCATTGAGCGAACTCACCAACAACCTGCAATCCATTCGTGAACTGGCGGTGCAATCTGCCAACGCCACGAATTCGGCTTCTGACCGTGCAGCACTGGATACCGAAGTGCAGCAGCGTCTGGCGGAAATCAATCGTACTGCCACACAGACCACGTTCAATGGTCAGCATGTGCTCGACGGTACACTGGGCAGCGCAACGTTCCAGGTGGGCGCCAACGTTGGTGAAACCATTGGCATTTCCCTCACTTCCAACATGAAGCTGAATGCAATCGGTTCGCTGGCAACCACCAATACGACTGGCAGCATTGCGAGTTTGTTCAGCAATGGCGCTGGTTTGACACTTGCCGCTGGCGATTTGACAGTCAACACTGGCGCTGGTGCGGTAAACGTTGCTGCGGGTACGTACACCAGTGCACAATCTTTGGTTGATGCGATCAACTCGGCTGCTGCAGGCATTGCATCAGTGAGTGGCAGCGAAATCAAGATCACAAACACTTCTTTGACGAATGCCATCACATTCGGCGGTTCCGCTGCGGCTACC
Organism: Steroidobacteraceae bacterium; assembly: GCA_035548495.1. Lineage (GTDB taxonomy): Bacteria > Pseudomonadota > Gammaproteobacteria > Steroidobacterales > Steroidobacteraceae > CAILZL01. The sequence continues at coordinate 68,455 of DASZSV010000041.1, read as the reverse complement.
GTTGGTCTGGGCACAGTTGCTCATGCTACTGCCGGTGCTGCTGCAACAAATGCTTACTATCAGTCCGGTGCCGTCAGCAGTTTCGACTATTCAGTGGCAACTGCAACCTCTGGTTCGTATACATCTCCGAACATCACGCTTGCCGACTATTCAACGACAAACTCTGTGTTTACCGTTGATAGTCATACCGTGACGTTGAATACCGACTATACGACTGGTGGCAAAACACTGACAGATGTTGCAAATGACATCCAGACACAACTTGATGCGGCAAGTTCTGGCACCTATCAAACAACTGTTTCCGGTAGCGGCATCCAGATTGCGAAGACAGCGACAGGCTCCAGCAGCACTGCGCCGGTCATCGCTGACGTTTCCGGTGCCACAACGTGGTCCGGCGGATCGTCTGTGGCTGGGCAGGACGTAACAAACAAGCACTTCACGGTCGACGGACATGCGGTAAATTTAACCACCGACGATACTAATCTGGCTGGTTTGGTAAACGATATTCAAACACAGTTGGATGCGGCTTCGTCCGGAACTTATACAGTTAGTTCTTCCGCTGGCGGAGTGAAGATTGCATTGACAACCGCAGGGGCTGCCAGTGCGCCAGTGATTGCTGGTGCAGATGCAAGCTTCATCACTACCGGTGGTTCAAGTGCGAACGGTACAGCTGCTGGCGCCACGATCGACACGACAGCGACCAGTACTGGCGTGGATTCTGCGGTGACCAAACCCGGCACGTTGACACTGGCAGCGGGTGACTTCACGTTGAAAGTGGGCACGGGCACAACCATTGATCTGGCCGGCACGTATACATCCTCGCAAGATCTCGCTGATGCGATCAACAGCAAGGTTCCGGGAATGTATGCTTCTATCGAGAGTAATGGTCAGCTGGATCTCTCAGCTGCCGACACCATTACCGTCGGTGGTGCAAAGGCAGGTGCGGGTGCAGCCAACCTGAATTTCGGTACGGTCGGTTCAGCCATTGCCACCAGCGGCGACCTCTCCAGCGCAAACGTGTTGACAGTGGATGCCGCCAATAATTTGATGCAGCGTGTTGACTCTGCGTTGACGGCGGTCAGCAATTTCAACAGCGTGCTGGGTGCAATTCAAAACCGCTTCCAGTCTGCAATCAACAGCGATGCTGCTGCGACACAGAACGTCACTTCTGCCCGCAGCCGTATTCAGGATGCTGACTTTGCGGCTGAAACGTCGAAGATGACCAGCGCCAACATTCTGCAACAGGCAGGTGTGTCAGTGCTGGCCCAGGCCAACTCGCAGCAGCAATTCATTCTGAAGTTGTTGCAGTAACAGAGCAGAAACTTGCTTATGTAGACTGACTGCAGGGAAGTGTTGCTCAAGCAGGAAGTTTGTCAAGGAACAGCGATGGTGGTCATCTGACCACCATCGCTTTTTCATTTTTGTCCATTGTTTTATTCAAGTTTTGGTGTGCATGTCCGATAACCGGGATGCGAGACTCTGGGTGGAGTCGGTGTCATGAACACAATTGATGCAAAGGCCTTATTCTCAATGTTAAATGGTTCGCCCGGCAGCGGCGGTAGCAGTGTTGTGCGCAGGATTCCGGCCGCACTGTCGGCACTGTCTGCGGGCAACGTTGCGGATGCAGCGTCTGCACCGCCGAGTGAAAGTGATTTGCAGGCGGCTGCACAGCAGATACAGGGTTATTTGTCCGGCCACACAGATCCGCCGCAATATGCTGTTGATTATCTCAGTGGATTGCAGGTGATGACGGTGCGTAATGCCAGCAGTGGTGAAGTGGTATTCCAGCTTCCCAACTCCGAAGCATTGCGTCTTGCACAACTGTTGCACGAGGGTGCCGCAGTAAACACCGTGGGTATTGTCAACGCCGAGGCGTGATCATCGCATTGCATCACCATTACAACTCAATACAACACAACAGATACAGATCATGACCACAACCACGGCATCCACTGCAACAACGGCTTCTGCAACCAGCGGCATTCTGCAGTCAATGGGACTCGGGTCAGGGCTCGATATCAATAACATTGTGACGCAATTGACCCAGGCAGAAATGAATGCCGAAACGACCAATGTGGCCGCACAGCAGGCGGATGTGACCAGCAAGGTATCGGCGCTGGGCACGCTTAAATCCGCACTCGCTACATTCCAGTCATCATTGTCTGTTTTTTCCGGCACGGGAAAGAATTCGGCATTCAATGCACTTTCCGCCACATCAAGTGACAGCACCGTTTTCACTGCAACGGCCAGCGCCGGAGCCGCAGTGGGGTCCTACCAGGTACAGGTGCAATCACTAGCCCAGAGTCAGCAGCTGATTTCGCATGTTTTCTCCGGGGGTGCCGCCAGCAGTATTGGCACGGGCACATTGAATCTGTCTCTGGGAAGCCAGAGTCTGAGCGTTACGATTGACAGCACCAACAATACGCTGGCGGGTATTCGCGATGCAATCAATTCGGCAGCCGGCAATCCCGGCATCAGCGCTGCACTCGTTTATGGAACAGGGAACAACGCGCAACTGGTGCTGACTTCGTCGCGAACCGGTGTTGCCAATACGATTACGATCAATTCCTCGGGCGGCGATGGCGGCCTCAGTGCCCTTAACTACAGCAGTGGCAACACGTCAAACTTTACCGAACAACAGGCTGCTCAGGACGCCACCATCAGTATTGCCGGCGTCACGCATACCAGTTCAAGCAATGTTGTCTCCGACGCACTTGATGGTGTGACACTGAATCTGGTAACGGCAAAGCCGAATACCAATATCAACCTGACAGTAACGAATGACAGCAGTCATGTCACCAGTCTGTTGCAGTCGTTTGTTACCGCATATAACACCATGATCCAGCAGATCACACCGCTGGGCAGCTACGATGCCAGTACAAAAACAGCGGGTCCGATGCTGGGTGACTCTTTGCTCACCGGGATCCAGAATCAATTGTTTCATGCCATGGGCGACACCGTGAGCAACGCTGGCAGCGTCTACAACTCGCTCGCGAGCCTGGGTGTAACCACCAATGCCGACGGCACCCTGTCACTGGACACCAATGTGCTGAATTCTGCGTTGAATTCCAATTTCCAGAATGTGGTGTCGGTGATGGGAGGCAGTGGCGGTGTTGTTGACAGGCTGAATTCCATGCTGAATACGGCACTTTCAAGTGCAGGCATCATTCAGACACGCGGCAATAATCTGACCACGCAACAGACCAGTATCGACAACGAGAATGCAGCGATTGCTGCGCGTACTGCAGTGATACAACAACGTTACATGACGCAATTCAATGCGATGGATACCTTGCTGGCGCAGATGCAGAATACCTCCAGCTTCCTGACACAGCAGTTCAACGCGCTGAACAAGGTCAACAACAGTAACGGTTGATCAGAAACTTCCGGATATCTGCCGTGTCCGATATCGCGCACGCGTACGGCACCTTCAGAACATTGCGGAAAATGCGGTGATTCGCTGCTCAAGACAGCTTTGTTGCCGCCGATAAACTTGATGTGCGGACATGATGACGCACGCAACTTATCGAAGAGATCATGCACATGGCTGGCTATTCCCAATCCGGTATTTCTGCCTACAAGAAAGTTTCTGTTCACAGCGAAGCGGTCGAGGCCGATCCGTATCAACTGATCTGCATGTTGATGGATGGTGCGCTGGAACGCTTGAAGGTTGCGAAGGCCGCGATGCTTCGCAATGACAAGGTTACCAAGGCGCAGGTGCTGCATCGGGTTGTCGAAATTCTTGACGAACTGCGTGCCAGCCTGAATCACAAGGCGGGCGGCCAGATCGCCGAGAACCTCGAGAAGCTCTATGACTACATGATTCGTCGCACGTTGGCAGCAAACTTGCAAGACGACATCAAGGCAGTGGATGAAGTCAATAATCTGTTATCCGAGATTCGCAATGCATGGGGTGCCATACCGCCTGCTGACCGGGTCGCAAAGGTGGCGTCATGAACAACGACAGAAATGTGAAGCACATTACAATCAGCACGACAACCGAAAAGCATCAGTTGTTGCAGGGCGTGTTGGCTGCAACCGATGAACTGGTTGCCGATGCGTTGCAGGGGCACTGGTCAAAGGTGCTGGATGGAGTTGAACAACGCCGCCGTGTGATGCAGCACCTGGTGAACGGCAATATCACTGACACCAGGGTTGCCGCACTGGAGGCCGCTGTCACGGAATCCGAACAAGCCATCATGCGCGTGGTGGCGCATGCCATTGCCAGTTCGCGCTGGAGTGGCGCATTGTATGGATTGCATACCTGACTGGTAAACCATGAACGTGTCAATGTGAGCAACATGTACGAGGGCGTTGACACTATTGTCCTGTTTGAAGAATTGGCTTACGAAGATGTGCTGCCGGCGCGCTGGCATGTCATCTCTGGCGCAGTTGATGAAGCATTGCGGCGCAGTTATGCCGAAAGCAATCTGAAGATACTGCAGGCGGCCGCGGCTCTGGAAGAGCACACGCAACCCGAAAAAAATAAACCCGATGACTATTCGCAATATCATGCCGACGTTGTGCGGCTGGACATGAAGATCAACCTGCTGCTGGAAATGGTGGGGCAATTGCTTGCCGTGCATCAACCGCGCCCGCCCGTCATGTCCATCCGTTTCAATAAACTCGGCGCAGTGTGGCGTCAGGATGGACAATTGCCGGCGGTGGACAGTAACGGAATACTGGAAATGTATCTGAAAGAATGTGTTGCCGAACCGGTGCGATTCTTCGGCCGTGTGTCATCCGTGGATCGCGGACGGGTGAAGATAAAATTCGATCCGATGGGTCAGGCGGTTTCTGATTTGATTGAAAAGCTCGCCTTCCGTCGCCATCGACGCCAGGTGGCTGGTGTGCGTCAGCCAAAGAACAAATAGAAGCCGTTTCCAATCCATTTCGCTTTCGTGCATGCCGCACCAGTATGCATTGACCATGTTACTCACTGCTTATGTTTGTTCATATGGCGAGAAATGCGAGAGCGCTGTGTCAATTACCGGCATATCGGCGATATGCAATATCGCTTGCACATTCAAGCAATGGCGGTGTTTGCGCGGCCTTGCCAGTTTGGTTATCCATGCCGTCAAGAAACAGATCAGTGAATGTCTGATGCATCGTCCAATGTGTGCATCATATGTGACGCAACTGACGTAATGCAGTCAATGAATTGACGATTTGATCACGCTGTCCGGCCGTTCAGGGCGTGCCTGATTTTTCCGGACTTCGTTACGATGACAATGCGTTCACACAACGTTTTTCTGCAACGGTTTGCGCATTGATCATGAATTCATCCGCGGCACATTCAAGTCATCCACGCATGCTCAGTCAATTGCATGCGTTGTTGTTGGTAAATCCCCTAGCAATTGTCACTGTGTTCCGGTTTTTGCTGAACGTTATGGCGTTATCTTTAAGGGATATGCTGAATATCAGGCTGCCTTCGGAAAATACAGTGCCCAATGGCGGCGCTGCTATTGTGCATAATGCGTCAAAATTGCGACGCTATTATTCAAAACATGCGGTGATCATGGTTTGTATAAGGACATGGCAACGAATCAATCACAACAAATGCGGCAGTGAGGCATAACACATGAAGTCGGCACAACACGCAGTGGTATATGACTGCGACAGCGAACGCGCATCGCAGGTTGCAACAGTGTTGCAGCAGTTTGGCTATCAGGCCATGGTGGTTGATCATGCCGCACTGGTGGTCACCATGCTGCAGGCGTCCGGCACCGAGCAGGCGTTGTTCATTGGTGATGTATCCGATGAACCCAACTGGCATGAACTGGGCAGCACCCTGCGTGGTGCACTGTGTGATATTCCCGTTGTCAGTTATGGCTCGCCGCAGGTGGCGATGGAATTGTCCATGGTCACCGGGCAGCAGCGTGTGGTGCGGTTGAAGTTTCCATTCAATATGGATGCGCTGGCGTCGGCATTGCATCTGTCAGTTACACAAACCGAACAGGAAACCAGCAGTGTCAAATTGCCCAGCGGCACTTCTGCTGCCGTTCGTGAAGTAAACCGTCTGATCAAGCAAGTTGCAGCACATGGTTCCAGTGTGCTGATACTGGGGGAATCCGGTTCTGGCAAGGAAGTGGTGGCACGTGCCATTCATGATGCCAGCCCGCGCCGCCAGCGTCCCTTTGTAGCCATCAATTGCGGCGCCATTCCTTCCGAGTTGCTGGAAAGCGAATTGTTTGGTCATGAAAAGGGTTCATTCACCGGTGCCGTGACCTCACGCAAGGGCCGCTTTGAAATTGCTGAAGGCGGCACATTGTTCCTGGATGAAATCGGTGACATGAGCATGACCATGCAGGTGAAGCTGTTGCGCGTATTGCAGGAACGTGTGTTTGAACGCGTTGGCGGTCATGCGCCCATGCGTTGCAATGTGCGCATCATTGCCGCCACGCATCGCAATCTGGAAGAGGCCATTGTCAAAGGCACATTCCGCGAAGACCTGTTCTATCGTCTCAACGTATTTCCCATAGAAATGCCGCCATTGCGGTCACGCATTGAAGATCTGGGTGTATTGATACGCGACTTTGTCGAACAGAATGTGGCCAATGGCCGTGCGCGCATTCATTTCAAACCCGGTGTGATGGATGCATTGATGAATTACAGCTGGCCGGGCAATGTGCGTGAGCTCGGCAACCTGATTGAACGGCTGTCCATTCTGTGTCCGCATGGCATTGTCAACGTCGGTGATCTGCCGGCCAAGTATCGGCCCAGCGACTGGACGCCGGAACAGGATGAACAATTGCGCATGACCACCGAGTTGCTCAACGATTCCTCCAGCGCGGGCGATACCACCATCATTCATGCGGTGAATGAAGCATCGCTGGATGCTGAAGACCAGGAAGAATTGCCGGATGAACATGCCTTTCTGCTGTTGTCCGCTTCATCGCAGCCCGATGAGAATCTCGCGCAATTGCCGGTGGCGGGCATTGATCTGCGTTCGCATCTGTATGAGATCGAACGCAGCCTGATCCGTCAGGCCATGGAACGCGCCGGTGGCACCGTGGCTCACGCAGCACGACTGCTGCAATTGCGCCGCACGACGCTGGTGGAAAAGCTGCGCAAGTTCGAATTGCTTAACGATCATCTCGCGTCAGAAGTTTGACGATCACCTGAAAATAACGGCAACGTCTTGCCGTTGGCCGCGATCAATGCGGCCCGCAGTGCGAATTCAGTTCACATTTATGCATTCGTTTTCATTGTTGTGTCGCGTTCAGAGTCCACATGGCTGGCGGCAATGTGAAACCTTCCGCAAATCTCCGGCATCTTCATGCCGCCTGGCATGAAAGTCATTCGGTCAGGGCATGGAACTTGCTCCTTCACTCCGCAAGTGTTCAAAACGTCAAAGCAGAGTGATCAGCATGATTAACGAAAACCAAGTCAGCGAACAGCAAGCAGTGAATCGCGTGATCTCGGAATTGATGACTGCACCCGTGGAGATTCTCAATCCGCGGCAAGGCGATCAACCCTGGCTGCGTGAGTACAACGATCTGGTTGCCTGTGCTGAAGCGTCGCGTCGCATGGTGGAACTGGCGCGGCGTGTGGCCGCCAGTGAATGCACAGTGCTGTTGAGTGGTGAGTCCGGCACCGGCAAGGAAGTGCTGGCGCGTTTCATTCATTGCAATTCACCGCGTGCAGATCAGCCTTTTATCGCGATCAATTGCGCAGCGATTCCTGAAAACATGCTGGAAGCCATGCTGTTCGGTTATGAACGCGGCGCTTTCACCGGCGCGCATGCTGCGCATGCCGGCAAGTTTGAACAGGCCAATTGCGGCACGTTGTTGCTCGATGAAGTGACCGAGATGCCGCTGGGTTTGCAGGCCAAGTTGTTGCGTGTATTGCAGGAGCGTGAAGTTGAGCGCATCGGTTCGCGTCATCCCATTGCACTGGATGTGCGTGTGCTGGCAACCACCAATCGTTCACTGCGTGCCGAAGTAGCCGCAGGACGCTTTCGTGAAGACTTGTACTATCGTCTCAATGTGTTTCCGCTGATGCTGTCGCCACTGCGTGAACGCCGTGATGATGTGCTGCCGCTGGCCATGCGCATTCTCAATCTGCGCAGCAAACCCGGTGCGCGCATTCCCGCCATTTCCGCAGATGCCGCGCATTGTCTGCTGACATATCCATGGCCCGGCAATGTGCGCGAACTCGACAATGTGATGCAGCGTGCGTTGATTCTGTCCGGTGGTCCGGTGATTGAAAAGGAACACATTCAATTTGAAACCGATCTGCATGCTGGTCAGCCTGCGCAAAGCATTCGCAAGGAAGCTGCACCACTGGCTGATTCACTGGAGACGGCAGAACGCGTGTTGATACTTGATGCATTGCGTGCTGGCAAGGGCAATCGCCGCGAAGTCGCGGAGAAACTCGGCATCAGTCAGCGCACCTTGCGTTACAAACTGGCACGTTTGCGTGAAGCCGGTGTTGATGTGCCCGCGGCATGAAGGATGGATGACACATCATGAGCAACATGCAAATCAATTCCGTGCTGGCGCAGATTCGTTCGATGCAATCGCAGATCAGGGCGCCTGCGCCATTGCGTGATGACATCGCAACACCGCAGGCAACGCAGCCGGTTTCCGGCAGCAGGTTTTCCGATTTATTGAAGAACGGACTGGATGCGGTCAATCAGTCGCAGCAAACTGCAGATGGTCTTGTCACTGCATTCCAGCGCGGCACGCCCGGTGTGGAACTTGCCGATGTGATGATCGAGATGCAGAAAGCAAACGTGTCGTTCCGTGCAGCAACTGAAGTGCGTAATCGCATGGTCAGTGCCTATCAGGAAATCATGAACATGCAAATCTAGTCTGCATTGCCTGAACACGAGACATGAGCATGACTGCATTGAGCTATCAGCGTCCCGCAACTTCATTTCCGCGACAGCGGGAATCCGGTTTCAATCTGCTTGACTTGTTGTGTCCGTCGTTTGTAACCGTCAGTTAATTGATTGAATCCAGCATTGGAGTAAACAATGAGTGCAGAAGCCACTTCACTTGCATTGCCCCCGTCGCAGAACATGAGCGGTCTGAAACCGTTGCTGCTGCTTGTCGGAATCGCGGCAGCAGTGGCCATTGGTGTTGTTGTGGTACTGTGGTCGCAGGAACCCAGTTACACACTGTTGATGAGCAAGGTTGACAACGAACAAATTGCGCAGGTAGTGAGTTCGCTGGACTCCGCCGGTATTCCATACAAAACCGACACCACCAGCGGTTCCATCAGTGTGCCTGCCAATCGCATCAATGAAGCACGATTGAAACTCGCAGGCGAAGGACTGCCCAGCAGCGGCGGCTTTGCATCCATCACCAAGGACAATGGATTTGGTACCAGCCAGTTGATGGAGAACGCAAGATATCAATATGCGCAGGAAATCGAACTGGCCAGAACCATTGCCAATCTGCAACCGGTGGAAGGTGCGCGTGTGCATCTTGCCATTCCCGAACAGTCGGCGTTCATCCGCGACAGAAAGACACCCAGCGCATCGGTGTTTGTACAGTTGAAAGCAGGACGCAATCTTGAGCCCGGACAAGTGACTGCCATCATCAATCTCGTAGCATCCAGTGTGCCCGGTCTTGATGCTGATCATGTAACGGTGGTTGATCAGAAGGGCAGGCTGCTGTCATCGCCGGAAGGCAATGACGAATTCGCGATGAGCGACAAGCAGTATGAATTCGCACATCACATCGAAGACATCTATACACAACGCATTGAAGACTTGCTGGCGCCGCTGGTGGGTTCAGGCAATGTGCGCGCACAGGTGACGGCCGAAGTTGAAATGCAAATGACCGAGGAAAGCAATGAGCAATTCAATCCACAAGGACAGGTAGTGCGCAGTGAACAAACCTCGGAAGAAGACAATCGCAATGGCGGCGGTGTGCAAGGTGTGCCGGGTGCATTGACCAATCAGCCGCCCGCAGGCGGCGTTGCAGCGGCACCGAATGCAGCAACCAACATCAGCAACGGCAACGCAGCCAATGGTAATGCTGCCAATGGCAATGCAACGACGCAGATTGCTGCTGCACAAACCGTTACGGACAACAACACCAATACCAGCACCAGCAAGCAAAGCACGCGCAACTATGAAATCGACCGCAAGCTGGCCTACACCAGACAATTGCCGGGACGCATCAAGCGCATCACCGTGGGTGTGCTGGTGGACAATCTGCATACCACCGATGACAAGGGAGAAGAGGTTGACAAGCCGTTTACACCGGAACAACTCGACAGCATGACCAAGCTGGTCCGTGATGCAGTCGGCTTTGATGAAACACGTGGTGATGTGGTGAATGTCATCAACTCGCCATTCCATCATCCGGCTGCACAACAACCGGCAGACTTGCAGACCGTGCCGCTGTGGGAACGTCCCATGATTCGCGATGTTGCGCGACTGGTGCTGGGATTGATCGCCTTGCTGGTATTGATCTTCACCGTGTTGCGTCCGCTGATCCGCAGCGCCATGGCAGCATTGAACAACATGACGGCGCCGCCGCAGTTGCCTGCGCCTGCGCAACAGCAGGCGAGCAACTTCGCGCCGGGATCACCGGCCGCAATGGGCTATGAACAGCAAGTGGCGAATGCACGTACCGTGGTTGCACAGGATCCACGCCGTGTCGCACAGGTTGTAAAGACATGGGTGTCCGACAATGAATAAGGATGCAGCCAAACAACGGCGCACGGGCGCTGAGCGTGCGGCGATTCTGTTGATGACACTGGGCGAATCTGAAGCTGCGCAGGTGCTCAAGCACATGGGCGCAAAGGATGTGCAGAAGATCGGTTCCGCCATGGCGCAGATGCAGAACATCTCGCGTGAAGAAGTGATGACCATCTTCAGCGGCTTCACCACTGAACTTGATAACCAGACATCGCTGGGCATTGGCGCCGATGAATATGTGCGCAAAGTGCTGGTCAATGCACTCGGTGAAGACAAGGCGTCCAACCTCATTGATCGCATTCTGCTGGGACGCAACAGCAAGGGACTTGAAGCATTGAAGTGGATGGATGCACGTGCCGTTGCAGAAATGATCCGTCTTGAACATCCGCAGATCATTGCCATCGTGCTTGCCTATCTGGATGCCGATCAATCTGCCGAAGTGCTGTCGATGCTGCCGGAAAACATGCGTGCCGATGTGATCATGCGCATTGCCACCATGGATGGCATCCAGCCTGCGGCTTTGAGCGAACTGGATGAAGTGCTGGAGAAACAATTTGCCGGCAATACCAGCACCGGAAAATCCACTGCGCTGGGCGGCGCAAAGATTGCCGCCAACATCATGAACTTTGTTGAAGGCAGCAGGCAGGCGGCCATCATCGAGCTGGTGCGCAAGACCGATGAACAATTGAGCGAACGCATTCAGGACATGATGTTCGTGTTCGACAATCTCATCGACATTGATGATCGCGGCATGCAGGAATTGCTGCGCACGGTGCCATCGGATCGTCTGCTGCTGGCATTAAAAGGCTGCGAACCGGCATTGCGCGAAAAAATATTCAGCAACATGTCGCAGCGTGCCGCTGAATCCATGCGTGAAGACCTTGAAGCCAAGGGACCCGTCAGGCTCAGTGATGTGGAAGCCGCGCAGAAGGAAATTCTTGGTGTTGCCCGCAAGCTGGCCGAAGCCGGTACCATCGCACTGGGTGGCGGCAGCAGTGCAGAACAATACGTCTGACAACATCATTGACTGAGACATCATGGGCGTCATCAAATCTGCACAGACTGTTGATGAGAACACCGATCCGGCGTCATGGAATCCGCCATCAGTGTCGGGGCCGCGCGCCAACCGGCGCAACAAACCCACGCTGGCTGAACTTGAAGATGTGGAACGTGCGGCATGGGATGAGGCCTATGCAAAAGGACTGGAAGCGGGCCGCAAGGCAGGTGAACAGGAAGCGCGCAAACGCATGGAACAGGTGACGAGCATCGAAGCCATTCTCAACGCGCTGGCCAAACCACTGCAACAACTGGATCGTGAAGTCGAAACACAACTGGTGTCACTTGTATTTGCCATCGCCAAACAGGTGGTGCGGCGTGAACTGCGCATTGATCCTGCACAGGTGATTGCAGTGGTGCGCGACACGGTGGGCCTGTTGCCGCTGGCACAACGCAATGTACGCGTGCATCTGCATCCCGAAGATGCGCGCCTGATCCGTGAACGTCTTGCTGAACCGCAGAGTGAACGTGCGTGGAGCATCATTGAAGATCCGGTGATGTCGCGCGGCGGTTGTCGTGTGACCACAGATACTTCACAGATTGATGCGCGTCTTGAAACGCGGCTGGCCGCAGTGTTTGCACACTTGATGGGTGATGATCGTGATGCAGGCATGCGCGATGATGGCAAGGGTGGATGATGAATGCATTGGCAACACAACGCGCTGGTGTCTGGGCGAAATATCTGGCGCAGCAGGCCGCGAATGTGGCATTGACACCGGCGGTTCCGGTTGAAGGCTGTTTGACGCGCATGATTGGCATGACGCTGGAAGCCACCGGTTGTCAGGCCGCAGTCGGTGATCGTTGTGAAGTGGTTACCGGTGATGGCGTGCGTGTTGAAGCAGAAGTGGTTGGCTTTGCAGGTGATCGTTTATTCCTGATGCCCACCGGTGACATTCACGGCGTAAAGCCCAATGCGCGCGTAATTCCCACGCAGGCTGCAGGCACCATTCCTGTTGGTCCTGAAATGCTCGGGCGCATTGTCGATGGCGCAGGTCAACCACTGGATAATCTCGGTCCGTTGAAATGCAGTGAAGTGACGCGCTTGACCGGTGTGCCCATCAATCCGTTGTCACGCCGCCCCATCTCAACACCACTGGATGTCGGTGTGCGCACCATCAATTCATTGCTCACTGTGGGACAGGGACAACGCATTGGCTTGTTTGCCGGCAGCGGCGTGGGCAAGAGTGTGCTGCTGGGCATGATGGCGCGTTACACCAGCGCCGATGTCATTGTGGTTGGCCTGATTGGTGAACGCGGTCGTGAGGTGAAAGAATTTGTTGAACGCATTCTTGGTCCGCAACATCGCAAACGCGCGGTGGTGGTTGCAACTCCCGCGGACAATCCGCCGTTGATGCGCATGCACGGCGCATGGCTGTCCACTGCGATTGCCGAATACTTTCGCGATCAAGGCAAGAGTGTGTTGTTGATCATGGATTCACTGACGCGCTTTGCACAGGCACAGCGTGAAATCGGTCTGGCCATCGGCGAAGCACCGGCCACCAAGGGATATCCGCCTTCGGTGTTTGCGCGATTGCCGTCATTGGTTGAACGCGCGGGCAACGGCGCGCAGGGCAAGGGTTCCATTACTGCGTTCTATACTGTTTTGACAGAAGGCGATGATCAGCAGGATCCCATTGCCGATTCCGCGCGCGCCATTCTGGATGGACATATTGTGTTGTCGCGACGCATTGCCGAATCGGGACATTATCCCGCCATTGATGTGGAAGCCTCCATCAGCCGCGTGATGCATGAGATCGTTCCTGAATCACAACGCAATCTGGCACGTGATTTCCGCCAGGCGCTTTCCATCTATCAGCAGAACCGTGATCTGATTTCCATTGGCGCATATCAACGCGGCAGCGATCCGCGTGTGGATGCGGCGATCAACCTGTGGCCGCGCATGCAGCAATTCATGCAACAGGATATTCAGGAACGTGTGGACTATCACGGCAGCGTGGCGCAACTGAAGGCATTGTTGCAACCGTAATGAATCTTGATGAGAAGCCATGAGACGCAGTGACCGGCTCGAGCCTGTACAGAAAGTGGTTGATGACACCGAGCGCCGGCTTGCAGAACATCTTGCCGCATCGGAACGCTTGCTGAACGGCTGCGAGGAAAAGCTGAATGAACTGACCGGTTATCGGGACGATTACACCAAGGGCTTTGCGCATCGTGCCGGGCAGGGCATGGGTGCACGCGAATTGATGGATTATCAGGCGTTCATGTCGCGGTTGAATGAGGCCATTGCACAGCAGAGCGACATTGTTGTGCGCGCACGAGCAGATCGTGATGCACAACTGAAACGCTGGCAGGAAGCGGCGCAACGAGCCAAGGCATTATCGCATGTCATTGAGAACTGGGAACAGCAGGAACAGCGTGAAGTGATGCGCCGTGAACAGATTGAAACCGATGAGCGTGCGCAACGTCCGCGTGCGCGCATGCATGAATAGCGAGTCGAGGACACTATTATGGTTGCCGCCACCAATCCTGCTGTGAACAACGTGCTTGCCAAGGCGCTGAATGCCAATGCTGCCCAACAGGGTTCGGCGGCACAAGGTTCAGGCAATGCACAGAATGCAAACACCGATGCAGCGGACGACAACGAGTTCAACAACCTGCTGAATATATTTCTTGGCAATGATGCGAACGCATCATCCAGTGCCAATGGTGTTGCTGTGAAGCAGCCAGCATCCACCGGCAAGGATGATCAGAAAGCCGATGCAGATGCAGATGCCACCAACGCTGCCACTGCGCCGCAGTGGTTGCTGACGCCGCTGGCCATGCCAGGTGTGCAGGTTGCAGCGCCAGCAATCGCCACTGCGAACACGGCATCTTCAGACAATGCAGACAATGCAGTCGCTGCGCTTGCTCCGGCTAACGGCATGGCGAATAGTGCCGCCACCAATGCCGTGCTTGCGCAGACACTGAAGAAATTGAACGATGACAAGAATGATGGAGGTGCGGATAAATCATCTGCACCGGCGCCGGATTTTCTTCTCCACGCAAATGGTGATCAGAATGGGCAGTCTGCTGCAGTGCTGAAACAGGATGCGTCAACGGTGGATGGCGCTTTGCTGGCAATGGCAGACAAGGGCAAGGATACCGCACATCATGGTGGCGATGCAGATCAAACCATCAACGCACTGCAACCGATGACAAGTATGCAGACGGCATCCGCGGCGAACAATGCGGCGCCAGTGGCGCAATACCAGATTCATTCAAATGTCGGTACGCATGAATGGGCGGCTGAAGTCGGCAATCGCTTGAGTCTGATGGTGTCGCACAAAGTGCAATCAGCATCATTGCAACTGACACCGGATAATCTCGGGCCGGTGCAGGTGAAGATTGATGTCAATCACAATCAGGCCAGTGTGTGGTTTACCGCAGATCATCCCGATACACGCACGGCACTGGAACAGTCATTGCCGCGTCTGCGTGAACTGTTTGCATCGCAGGGCATGTCGCTGATGGATGCCGGTGTATTCGGACAACACTCACAGCAGCAACCTGCTTATACCGCACCGTCACCAACGGTTTCATCCGGCATGGTGGACATGAGCGGTGAAGTTACCACTACACAGCAAGTATTGAAGGTTGGTTTGCTGGATACTTACGCATGAACATTGGGTGTCCGCGATGGGTGATCGTTCAAATCAACGGTACCCATATACGGTCAATGCGCGGCAGATACCATTTTTCAGGATTGCGCAATCACTGGTGCCGATGATCTGAGTAGCACAACAATGCAGTATTGACAGAATCGCCAGCGTCGGCGCAGTTGCACATCGTTTTTGATCGTGATGAATCTACGTTGCGTGAAAGTATCAAACGCTACTTCCTCAATCTTAATCAGTCAAGTTGACCTCGAGACCCCGGCCCGGCACTATTTGCTCGAGTACGACGGCTGCAGCAAACAGTGCATAATTGCGGTCAAGTACAGTTTTCCCCGATTCCCCCGGCCTGGCATTTTTGTCCACTTTGGAGAACATGAGGCAGCTAGCAGTCTTGCTACAGCGAACCCTCAACTCAATCCAAGTAATGTGCCGAACCTCGATCAGGTGGTAGTATCTGAATATTCACTATACAAGCTTAGCGCTCTCACAGGTGAGGGCAATGTTATAAAAATGGTAAATACAAAGACACCAATATATGGTAATTAGTGCTCGTCCTTATTAAGGTAATGATATGAGTAAGCAACTGCTGCAAAAAACTCGGGGATTGGCTGCGTATCACATGTTTGACCCGGTTGTAGACTTGCTGTTGGCAAATGGCAATCAACTGGCTGATGTAAATCGTTGGTCAGTGGATCAAACAGGATATACGTGCGAATTAAAACAGCCGATTGATTTTGAACTCTTGGAGAATACGTTTGAGTTTCCTGATAATGTTGAGTTTAATCACCAGCATAGTGCAATAGACTATAGAATGGGGGAAGTTGTTATTTTTTTAAAATCTCCAAACAATAAGTAGTTGCCCTTGAAAAAGCTGGTTTTCGTAAAGCCTTATATTAATTATAAAAGAAATAATAAAAGAAATATAAAGGACATCCACAAACTTAACTTTTGCCATTTTTAAATTTGTCCTCCGCCACCATGACCATCGCTCGTAAACGCCAAATCCATCTGGGCAGTACCTCGTTTTATCACTGCTATGTGCGGTGCGTGCGTCGCGCATGGTTGTGCGGGAAGGATAAGCAGAGTGGAACCAACTACGATCATCGCAAACAATGGCTGGTCTCAAGATTGCGATTCTTGTCGTATGTGTATGCCATTGATATCTGTGCCTATGCGGTGATGAGCAATCATTACCATGTGGTGTTGCATGTAGACAAAGAACGAGCGCTGGGTTGGAGCACGAAGGAAGTCGCTGAGCGTTGGCAGCAAATCTATAACGGTCATCCGCTGGTGGATCAATGGCTGGCGCATCCGGAGACGATGAGTGATGCGCAACAAGTGGCAGTGGATGAGCTGATCGAGAAATGGCGCGAACGCCTGTATGGCATTGACTGGTTCATGCGCGGCGTGAATGAAACTATAGCCCGCATGGCTAATGACGAAGAAAATCTCAAAGGCCGATTCTGGGAAGGGCGGTACAAGAGCCAAGCCTCGCTGGATGAAGCAGCGTTACTTACTTGCATGGCTTATGTAGATTTGAATCCGGTTCGTGCCGGCATCACCAATGATCTGGTGACTTCGGATTTTACCTCCGTGCAGCAGCATTTATTTGATCATGCTAAACGGTTGACTCATCCCAGCAAGGATGAAAAGACCTTGATTTCAAGGGTCAAGAAGCAGCGACAGCTCAAGGCCGAGTTGGAACTGAATGATCAGCCTGAAGCGAAGTTGATGAAGTTTAAATCGCCGATCAATAAAAAAGAGCCCCCTCACCCTCAATCCCTCTCCCTCGTAGGGGAGAGGGAAGGTATTTCTGAGCGTCAGCATCAAGCGCACCGCAATGCCATTCACGATGCATTGCCGATCACGCAACAAGACTACTTCACTTTAGTGGACACAACCGGCAGATTGATCAGAGAAGACAAGGCCGGGCACATTTCATCCGAACTGAAACCCATCCTGAAACGATTCAATATCGATCCAGAGCAGTTCATGGATCAAGTGCAGCATTTTCACGAGCGCTATGCCCACTGCGCTGGTGCGCCGGATAACATCACTGCCTTTGCCAAACGTTTCAAACGTAGATGGGGCAAGGGCGTGCAAATAGCACGGCAGATGTACAGGCAAGTAGCATAGCTCTTTCTATCTTCTACCTCGAGACAGGTTGATGAGCTCAATGAGATCAGGCGAATTGCGCAGAGGTATCGAACTGAGTGACGTAGGCGCGGCGCACCGCATCTCGGCAAAAACGCGCTTCCGCCAAGATGGTGATTCGGCTGGATTCCTGAGTTAAAAGGAATGAGAAAACGATCCTTGTTCAGCGTTTAACCTGATCGTTCAAATCAACGGTACCCATATACGGTCAATGCGTGGCAGATACCATTTTTCAGGATTGAGTGACACGACCACTTCGCTCGCACGGCCGACAAAGTTCCTGCGCGGCACCAGGCCAATGTAACGCGAATCACCACTGTTATCGCGATTGTCACCCAGCATCAGGTAATGGCCCGCTGTGACATTGACCGGACCAAAGTTGCGCATGGCCATGCGATCGGGCAGGAACATCACGCTGTGATCCACGGCATTGTGGGGTGTGGCGAGTTCCTCGGTGTAGAACACATGGTCCAGTCGTGCTGTTGTATTCAGCAAGTCATGTGAATGCGTATCGCGTTCATAGTGTTGCGGTTGTCCGTTGATGTAGAGCACTTCATCGCGCATTTCCACGGTATCGCCGGGCACGCCAATCACGCGTTTCACCAGCGGGATACCGTTGGTAGCTAAAGGCGAATAGAAGACAGCAATCTCGCCACGTTTCGGATCGGCACCGTTGGTGATGCGTGTAAAGGTAAATGGAATGCGCCAGCCATAGGCATGCTTGTTCACGAAAATGCGGTCGCCTTCGACGATGGTCGGATTCATCGAGCCCGTGGGTACGGTCATCCAGTCAGCACAGGCGGAGCGGAAAATCAGCATCAAGCCGATGAACAGTATCAAACCGCGATATTCGCGAAACAGTTGACTGGCACGTGAAGCGGACATGTGATCTCCAGAAATGTCTGATGTGCAGGGCGCACGCTATTGTGTCGTTTCTGACTTGAGTTGTGAATAAGCACGCAGCGCATGTTCACGGCTGGCATTCAAATCCACAATGGGTTCCGGATAGTGTTGTCCAAGTTTAATGCCTGCCCGGGTTAATTCTTTGTCAGGCGCTGCCCATGGTGCGGTGATCCAGCGATTGGGCAATGCATTCAATTCCGGTATCCATTTGCGGATGTACATTGCATCGGGATCAAATCGTTCCGCCTGCAATACCGGATTGAAGATGCGGAAGTACGGCGCAGCATCGGCACCGCAACCGGCAGTCCATTGCCAACCCAATGTGTTGCTCGCCAGATCCGCATCCACCAGTGTGTCCCAGAACCAGCGCGCACCTTCAACCCAGTTTATTTGCAGATTCTTGCAGAGAAATGACGCGACGATCATGCGTACGCGATTGTGCATCCAGCCGGTGTGCCATAACTCGCGCATGCCGGCATCCACCAGTGGAATGCCGGTCACGCCTTTTTGCCAGGCTTTCAGTAAGTGCTCATTCTTTTGCCACGGAAATTTTTCAAAGCGAACATCCAGCGGTTTGATAGTGGTATGCGGAAAATGATAAAGAAGGTGATATGCAAATTCGCGCCAGCCCAATTCCTTGATGTACACCTCTGCGCCTTGTGATGTTGCGTCATTCAAGTGATGCAGGTTGATGGCGGCCAGTATTTGACGCGGGCTTATCTCTCCAAAGTGCAGGTGTGGCGACAGAGAAGAAGTGCCGCTCACTGCGGGTTGATCGCGTTGCGTTGCATATGCATGAACGCATTCATCAATAAAGTGTTGCAGTGTTTGCAACGCATGCGATTCCCCTGCCTGCCAGCGTTGTGCAATGCCATTATCCCAGCGAATGGTTGGCAGCAATGCAAGTTCATCAAGTTGCAACGAATTGATTGATGGATGAGGTGCTGCAAGATGCGTGGGTGCGGGCAGTGGTGCGGGCTGCTGCGCGAGTTGCAACCGGCATGTTTTCCAGAATGGCGTGAACACCTTGAATGGTGTGTGCTGTTTGGTATGAATTGTCCACGGTTCAAACAACAATGCGCTGTTGTCGCTGTGAACTTCCACACCTGATTCACGCAATGCTTTTTTGACAGCGGTATCGCGTGCAATGCATGCCGGTTCATACAGACGATTCCAGGTCACCAATGTGGCGCCGGTTTCCGCAATGAGTGACTGCAGAACAGCCAGTGTATCGCCGCGGCGGATGATCAACCGGTTGCCAAGCTGAACCAGTGAATCATTCAGACTGTGCAAACCATGGTGCAACCACCAGCGGCTGGCTGCGCCCGGCGGCCACGGCGCTTCTTCCTGCGGTGCATGAATATAAACGGGGATGACATGTTCGGCGTGTTGTATTGCGTGACTCAGTGCAGGATTGTCTGCCAGCCGCAGATCACGACGGAACCAGCAAAGTGCAACGCGATGAGTATTCAGCATGCAAAACAAAAAGGGGTGATCATGTCACCCCTTGATACAAACGGAACGGAAATCAGCAATCGCAATGACAAGAGCAATGACCTGTGCTTGATTATCATGCGGCGTTACGCAATGCGGCGATGCGTTCTTCAAGCGGCGGATGCGACATGAACAGACGCATCATGCTTTTGCCGCTGGCAATGCCGAATGCAGCCATGCTTTCCGGCATGGTGTTTTGATCGTGCCGAATCTGCAGGCGCTCCAGTGCATGAATCATGTTGTCGCGGCCGGAAAGCCTGGCGCCACCGGCATCGGCACGGAATTCGCGCTGGCGCGAGAACCACATGACGATCATGCTGGCGAGAATGCCAAGCAGTAATTGACTGACGATGACGGTGGCAAAGTAACCGATGCCGGTATCGTCGCGGTCATTCTTGAGAATGACACGATCAACGATGTAACCAATCACGCGCGACAGGAAGATGACAAAGGTATTCACCACGCCTTGAATCAAGGTCAATGTGACCATGTCGCCATTGGCAACGTGGGTGATTTCGTGACCGATCACGGCTTCGGCTTCATCCTGCGTCATGCCATTGAGCAGGCCGGTGCTGACGGCGACCAGTGCATTGTCGCGTCGCGCACCGGTGGCGAAGGCATTCATTTCAGGTGAATCAAACACACCCACTTCCGGCATGCCGATGCCGGCTTCACGCGCAAAACGCTGCACGGTTTGCACCAGCCAGACTTCCCTGGCCGTGCCGGGTTGGGTAATGACCTGCACGCCCATCGAATACTTGGCCATCCACTTGGAAATGGCGAGCGAAATGAACGAACCAGCAAAACCAAAGACGGCAGAAAAGATCAGCAGTGCGTTGATGTCCAGTCCGCCATTGGCGGTCTGAATGCGGTCTACACCCAGCAGGTGCAGCACAATGTTGAGAACAAAAACAATGGCAAGGTTGGTGACAATAAACAGGAAGATGCGTTTCATGAGTGATAACACCGTAAGTCGGGATATGCCCGGTGGCACGGGCAGTATGCGGGCGATCGCCTGCGATTCAAGTCTTAAATTCGGGTCATAAAGCGAAACGCCGGCCCATGCAGGCCGGCGTCATGAATGCGGTTAGCGGACAATCGAAGACGATGGATCAGCGATCAGGCATCGCGATCATCGTAGTCATCATCGTCATCTTCATCCCAGTCGTCATCCTCGTCGTCTTCCCAGTCATCTTCGTCTTCTTCTTCTTCTTCTTCGTCTTCCTCCCAGTCCTCGTCTTCCTCTTCTTCGTCCTCTGATCCTGACCAGCCTTCGGGTTCGTCCACCTGGTCAAGGTCGAGTTCATGCCACGTGTCCAGATCGAATTCCTCGATCTCGCCATCCTCGTATTGAATCTGGATCAATTCCTCATCCGGATCCACGGACAAAACCTGGAACACCACTTCGTCTTCCAGATCTTCGTACCACTGTCCTGGTACCGGATCGTAATCTCTACCCACGGGCACACCTCAAAGTGATCATGCAGCAAGAAGCGCAAATATTAACAGTTGTCATCCGTCATTCAACAGCGATTGCAAATATTCGGCAAGGATCGCGTTCGGGAGTGTAAGTAAAGTTACGGAGTGGCTCAAACAAAGCCCAGATTGATGTTCGAAAAATTTCCGATGTTGGGCAACACCGACGCAAGTTCACTGTCGCTGACACCAAACCAGTGCGCCAGTGTGGCGGCGAATTGATCCACTGACGTGCCGGGAAGCAGCCGCCCCTGTCCCACCTGATCATCGGTTTGCACCGAAACGTGAGGCGCCACGCCATAGTAGCGACCGCCGTTGACTGCGCCACCCAGCACAAAGTGATGACTGCCCCAGCCATGATCAGAACCATCGCTGTTGGGTGTGAAAGTGCGGCCGAAATCGGAGGCCGTAAACGCGGTGACCTTGTTGTCAACGCCCAGCTCAACGGTAGCCTGATAAAACGCACTCAATGCTTCTGCGACTTTGCCCAACAGGACGGGATGGGTTTCCATCAGGCTGTCATGCGTATCAAAACCGCCAAGCGACACGACAAACACCTGGCGCTTGACACCGAGCACCTGGTTTGCGCCGATCAGTCGCGCGACAATTTTCAGCTGGCTGACCAGCGGGTTGGTGGTGCTTGCAGTGTCAAAGGCAGTAATGGACATCACATCTGCCAGCGCGCTATTGACAATGCCTTCCAGTTCGATTGAGCGTCGCGTTACC
Source organism: Steroidobacteraceae bacterium (assembly GCA_035548495.1). Lineage (GTDB taxonomy): Bacteria > Pseudomonadota > Gammaproteobacteria > Steroidobacterales > Steroidobacteraceae > CAILZL01. Next base: position 46,375 of record DASZSV010000041.1, on the reverse strand, counting down.
GCAGCGTATTCGTCTTCAAAGGCATGCTGGCTGCTTTGCGTCATCATCGATCCCAGTGCAGTGCGCACCGCCGGTGCTTCAGCGGAAGAGGATTGCATGTCCAGGGCGTTGATCTTGATGGCGCCACTGGTGCTGATCTGGTACTGCAACGCATCGCGGCCTGCAACAAAGACGGCATTACCTGTGGCAGAGATGCAGGTCAACAACGAGTGAGTACCGTTACTGGACAGCGCGAGATCGCCCATGCGGCCACCCCATCCGGTGGTGGCGCCTTCGGCACCGGAGGATTGCCATACCGATTGCTGATCGTTGTGCGAGAACAACTTTGGCGGCAACGGCACGGAGGCGGCTTGATATTGCGACAACGAAGTGGGAACGATCAATGGTCCCACATTCAATTGAATGGCCAGTTTACCTGCATCAAACAAGGTCTTGAGGGGCGCCAGCGGTGGCGCAAGGGCATACTCGATGTTGTCGGTTAAAACTTGTCCGTTTTTCGGGGTTAATGCAGTCGCTGTCAATTCGTCGTGTCCAAACGCAATGCCGCCGCGCGTCCGGCCTGCGCCGCCACCGCGGATGGCGCTGTACAAATCATAGTTGGTGAGATCCACCGGCACGATGGTGTTGGCGTAGTCACTGCCGCCATACAGGAATACACATACCAGCGCCTTGTAATCGGTGGCGTCAAATGCAGCTGCTTCACCCATCGCCGCAAGATTCAACAACAATGGAGTCGCAACACCGGCCATGCCCAGTTGTGCCGCACGTTTCAGCAGCATTCGTCGCGACCAGTGGCTATGTAGAAGGTGGGACATGATGATTACTTCTGCACCAGGTATTCAGGACTGCACAGGATGAGATAGCAGGCAGTGGAGACCAGATACGATTTGTCCGCAGTGTTGCTGGACGCAGTGACGCCCAGTGTCGCCAGTGCAGTCTGGATGCCGGTAATGGTGGATGCCGACAACTGGTTGGCGGTCAAATACAGATTGAGCCGCGCGAGCAATGTGGGCAGGTCATGCGCCAGTGGCAGCAATGATGAATAGGTCGGCCGCACATCGTTGTAACCACCGCGCGTCATCCACTGCATGAAATTGGCGTAGCCCGCAATGGTGGTTTCGTTGACGAGTTGGAACTCCGGTGCGCGCAGGCCATTGCTGCCTATCGCTGAATTGGGTGGCACGTAACCCGGCCTGAAGAAATTGAATACCGACGGCGAACGCAACGGACTTTGACCGAGATTGGTGTCAGCGGCCGAAAGATCATAAATTTCATACTTGCCATTGCTTGAAGTCACTTCAGCAAAGCGCGCCCATTGCACCAGGCGCAACATCGGTTCGCGCAACTTGCCGGAGAATGCATTTGCCGCATCGGGAGCTGCGCGTGCTTCGCTGTCGGTGAGGATCGCGGTCCATACGGCCTTCAAATCGCCGCGCACACCGGCGCCGTTGTCGTTGAATGCCGTTGCCACGCGTTGCACATAGGCAGGTGATGGATTGCTGGTCACCAGCCGCTGGATCATCTGCTTTGCAAAGAATGGACCGGCATTGGGATGATTGAACAAGGTGTCCAGTGCCATGCGCAATGCATCGGGCCCGCTGGTATTGGCGGGAATGGTGGCGCCAAGAAAGGTGACGGCCAGAGTCGAATGATTCGCCGCATTGAACGCCATGGGATCAAGCGCAAACTCGTTGCTCGGAATGGCATAGTTCACCCATGACACCGGCGTCCACGTTACACGTGAATAGTCGTAGTCATAACCCGTGAACACATGGGCAAGATTGGTGATGTCCGACTGGCTGTAGGTTTCAATGGGATCACCGTTGCCATTCAGCTTGTTGGTGCCGTCCAGATTCAGCTCATAAAGCCCGATGGTGAACAACTGCATGACTTCGCGTGCGTAATTTTCATCTGGTTCCCGGCCGGTGGCGGCGTCTTCCTTGAGATTTCCCCGGGTGTTCAGAAAAAAACCCATTGCGGCATTCAAGGTGACTTTTTCCAGCAGGGTGCGGAAATTGCCGAATGCATTGCTGACCAACACATCCCAATAGGCGGCGATCATGTAGGGAGGCCAGAAGCCATCGATGGGACTGAGCGAAACAACGAAACATTCCGAGAGCGCCAGCGCGATGCGCTTGCGCAACTGATCCGGCGCAGTGAGTAACTGGTTCCAGATCATGAAGTCGCCGAATTGCGGCCAGAAATAACTTTGATCGGACTTGATGGCGTTATAGCCCTGCGAGTCCAGCCACGCGACGCCGGTTTGTCCCTGCGGCCGTGCAAACTGATTGTTCAGCCAGTTGGCATAGCCCTGTGATTTAACGGCAGTGATGTCGCTGTCGCTGGCACTGAATTGTGCCTGCAGCAGAAACCGCGCTGCCTGCGTATCATCAATGCCGGTATTGGTGGTCGATGACGACGAACTGGCGCTGGAACTCAGGCCCGATCCGGAATCACTGCCGCCGCCCGAACAACCGGCGAGCGCAGCCGCAGCAAGCGCTACACTCCAGCGGGTTGCGGTGTCAGAAGCAGCAGTGCTTGCGGGAAGTACAACTGAGTCATTCCCGTTGCCATCGGCGGGCATAACGCCTCCAGCCATGTTTAATGACGGTCACGCTAATTCAAATGACATGCAAAGGCAATGCACGAGTGTTTTACTAACCATAATTTGTTTATATTACAAATCATGCGCCGGTGCGTGCGCGTCTTCCGGGGAATTCGATGAATAGAAAAATGATTGGTGTTGTACAACCGCTTGCGGCTTGCATGGTCTTGATGATGGCCATGGCGCCTGCAGTCCGCGCACAAACGCCTGCTGATCTTTCCAAGGCGCCGCAAATGGGCTGGAACAGCTGGAACAAGTTCGGGTGCGAAATCAATGAGCAGTTGATCAAGGAAACCGCGGATGCGATGGCCAGCAGTGGTCTGAAAGATGCCGGTTATGAGTATCTGAACATTGATGATTGCTGGCAGGGCCAGCGCGATGCATCCGGAAACATACAACCCGATCCAAAACGTTTTCCATCGGGTATGAAGGCGCTGGCCGATTATGTGCATGCCAAGGGATTGAAGCTGGGCATTTATTCCGACGCGGGAAACAAGACATGCGGCGGCTATCCCGGCAGTCGCGGTCACGAATACCAGGATGCGCTGGTGTATGCTGGCTGGGGCATTGATTACATCAAGTATGACTGGTGCGATACCAAGGGCATGAATGCTGAAAGTGCCTACACCACCATGCGTGATGCCATTGATGCCACGGGACGTCCGATGCTGTTCAGCATTTGCGAGTGGGGCAACAACAAACCGTGGGAATGGGCGCCTGCCATTGGCCATTCATGGCGTACCACCGGGGATATCTATCCCTGCTGGGATTGCGATGTGGGGCATGGCTCGTGGTCATCGTTTGGTGTGGTTCGCATCCTCGACAAGCAGCAGGACCTGCGCCAGTACGCCGGTCCCGGTCACTGGAATGACATGGACATGCTGGAAGTGGGCAATGGCATGACCGAAAGTGAGGACCGTGCACATTTCAGCTTGTGGGCGATGATGGCCTCGCCATTGATAACGGGCAACGACCTGCGCAACATGCCCGCGTCCACACTCAAGATATTGACCAACAAAGATGTGATTGCGCTGGATCAGGACCCTGCCGGTGTTGAAGCCCTGCGCATGATGGGTGGCACACCGGTGGAAATCTATGTCAAGCCACTGGCGAATAATGAATGGGCCATTCTGTTTCTGAACCGCAGCGACCATCCCGTTCATTATGTGTTTGACTGGTTGGCGCATCCGCTCGAAGATAACCTGAATCGTTTGCGTGCGGATTTCAGCAAAGCGGTATATGACTGGACGGATTTATGGACACACGCTACCGGAAGCACTGCAAAGCAGTTCAAACAGGTGATTCCATCCCACGATGTGGTGGTGTTGCGGCTCAAGCCCGGAATCTGAAACAAGTGATGAATTTGTTGTATTACGCGACCTTGATCTGGGGATCGTTACCGGAGTCATGCGTCGCGTTGCCTGCATCAATGGCATCCTGATTGATCATGGATGCCGTTGTTTCCGGTGTGCGATAGCCGATTCTGAAACCGCCCCAGTGCCGTCCATGTACATAAATCGGTGCGGACACATCGTGCATGATTTCACCGGTATCGCGCTTGTAGGTTTGCAACAGAAAGGACTGACGGTTGGCGCCGCAACGTGAACCGGTGCGATCGCTGAAAATGCGCTTGGTGCGATTGTTGGCAAGGTCTGTTTCGTAGTCGCCGGTCAGCGCTTTTGAATAACGCCGGTTGTGTGTGGGGAAGTAACCGCAATCGTCAACTGCGCCCGCGTAGGCAACATTGGCATGGTCCTGAATGATGGGCTCCTGGATGTCCGGTAGTACCATGTCGGTAAAGTCATCAAAGCGAGTCTTGTACTTTGGCGGATTGGTGCCGGGCACCGGTTGGTGCTGACGGTCAAATAGATCATCCATGCTGATCCTGCCATCGGCGACAGCCTGCTCGAACAAGTGACCGATACGTTGTGCGGCGTCCTGCGCCAGCGTGCGCATGATCTGATGCAGGTTCTCATCGCAGTAGGGCGTGAGAATGGCAAACACACTCTCGGCTTTTTCCGCCAGCTTGAATACGGCTTCGGATGCCAGCGGTACGTCCTTGGCGCTGCGCTCAATGCCATCCACCATGGTTTTCACCGAATCGGAAATTTGCGAGGCGGTCTTCGCATGGGTGCGGGCCAGTGTTGCAATGGATTGCACCTGTGAGTCGGATTCTTCAGCAAGCGTGCGAATCTGATCCATCAGGTTCACCGCATGTTCCACGGGCGTAGTCGCAGCGGTGACTTGTTCCGCAAGTGTATGCATGCTGCGCGCGGAGAGATCGGCCTCATCATTGATCTCACGCAGCATGCTGGCAATTTCAATAGTGGCTTCCTTGGTGCGTTGGGCAAGGTGCCGCACTTCCTGTGCAACCACGGTAAAACCGCGGCCCGATTCACCAGCGCGCGCTGCTTCCACGGCGGCATTCAACGCTACCAGATTGGTTCGTGTGGCGATCTCGTTGATCACATCGGCGATCACCTGGATTTTCTTGGATTTCTGCTGCAACGCTGTCATCTTTTCCGATGCAGCCACCGCATGGCGGCGTGCATCACGAATGGTGGCAACGCTGCTGGAAATTTCCTGACGGCCGCGGGTGCTTTCCTTGAACACCGAACTGGATGCACTGGAAGCGCGATCCGCCTTGCTCGCGATACTGGTCACCGTCTCGGCGATGGCGCTGGTGCTGCCGGAGATTTCGTTGGCAATCTGCAAGTCCGTGGAGATTTTTTTCTTCAGTGAGTCGAGAAAGAAAGAGGTTTCCGCACCGCCAATCATGATGTGATCAATTTCTTCCGCCGCGCGGTTGGCAACATAGTGGCCGGAGGCATTCGCGCGTTTGGTCAGCCGCGCAGCAACGGCAGCGGCAACGGCAAGCAACGCGCCAAACAAGAATGCACCCAGCAGCTTGATCAGCCATTCGGCGTCACACAATGCAGCCAGCAACAACGCGGCGATGGCGATACCGGCATATTGACGATGGGTAAATCGGGCAAACATGTCTGCTGAATGGTCTTCTGGATTAAAAATGAATCCCGGATCGCCGGTGGATACCTTTCTCCATGTCGGTAGCGGTATCGCAAACTTGAGTTTCCCCGTACTGTTTTGGGTACCTGAGTAGCGCGGCAAAGTATTGCCGGTTTCGTCCTGAATGTGATGCAGTGCAGCCTTTAAAAATATCAGCTCATTCAGACAACGCCGGTAAATCAAAACGCCAGCGGAAACGACGGGCGCCACTGCGTGGTCATGTTTCCCCTCAGGTGCTCTGCTAACATGCGGACAATTTGCAAATCAGCTGTGATCATGAGCGAGCCAACATCATCCCACACCCTGTCTCATTCCCCGTTGCGGGCGGCGCGCCGCATTGTTGTGAAAGTGGGTTCATCGTTGCTGGTGGAGCGCGCCACCGGTCAGGTCCATCAAGGCTGGCTGCAAACACTTGCGACGGACATCAAGGCATTGCGTGACCGCAATCAGGAAGTGTTACTGGTGTCATCCGGCGCCATTGCATTGGGCCGGCGCCAGCTTGGATTGCCGGCAGGCAAACTCAAACTCGAAGAAAGTCAGGCTGCTGCGGCTGTGGGCCAGATTGTGCTTGCGCACGCGTGGAAAGAAGTGCTCGAGCCACAGCAACTGACGGTGGCGCAGATTCTGCTGACGTTCGGCGATACCGAGGAACGCCGCCGCTATCTCAATGCACGCAGCACACTCAACACCTTGCTGAAACTGGGTTCGATCCCGGTGATCAATGAAAACGATACGGTGGCCACGGCCGAAATCCGTTACGGCGACAATGATCGCCTGGCTGCACGTGTTGCGCAGATGATTGGCGCCGATTGTCTGGTGTTATTGTCCGACGTGGATGGCCTGTACACCGCCGATCCCACCAGAGATGACAATGCGCAATTCATTCCTGAAGTGCATGGCATCACCGCCGGGATTGAAGCCATGGCGGGCGGTGTTTCGTCCGATGTTGGTTCCGGTGGCATGGCGACCAAAATCGCTGCCGCCAAGATTGCAGTGGCGGCGGGATGTCACATGAGCGTTTCACTGGGCAAGGAATTGCATCCGCTGCGGCGCCTGGAACAGGGCGCGCGTTGCACCTGGTTTTATCCGGATCAAAATCCGGCGACGGTGCGCAAGCAATGGATTGCAGGTTCATTGAAGCCCGCCGGTGAGTTGCATATCGACGCCGGTGCATTGGGTGCATTGATGCGCGGCAAGAGTTTGTTGCCTGCGGGAGTGAGTAAAGTGACTGGCCGCTTTGAGCGCGGTGATGCCGTGGTGGTGCGGAGCATTGATGGCGCCGAAGTGGCGCGTGGCCTGTGCGCCTATTCAAGTGAGGATGCAGAGCTGATTTGCGGCCGGCAATCAACAGAGATCGAGGCATTGCTCGGCTATCGTGGCCGCGATGAAATGATTCACCGCGATGATCTGGTGATTACACGCTCTGCTTGAGGCGTGTCCGCCAAGATCAAGCAACTTTCATTTTCAGGCTGTAGTTTTCTGCCGCCATCTGTCTACAATGGCAGCCTGTGTCATTCACGAGTGAATGTTATGTCTGCATCCGCCACGTCCGTTGCTGAAATCGGTTCCATCATGGAACCCATCGGCCGTGCAGCAGTGGATGCTGCACGCGCGCTTGCACAGGCAAGTACAGCGCAAAAGAATGCTGCGCTGCAGGCCATGGCAACGGCGCTGCGTGAACAGGCCGAAGTCATTCTCGCGGCCAATGCAAGGGATATGAGTGCTGCGCGCGAACGCAATCTCAGCGGTGCGTTGCTTGATCGCTTACTGCTCGATCACAAGCGTATCGACAGCATGGCCCGGGGCATTGAAGACATCATCCAGTTGCCTGATCCCATCAACACCATCATTGCCGAATGGACGCGACCCAATGGCATGAAGATTCAACGAGTACGCGTGCCGCTTGGTGTGATCGGCATCATTTATGAAAGCCGCCCCAATGTCACTGCGGATGCCGGTGCTTTGTGCTTGAAGTCCGGCAATGCGGTGATCTTGCGTGGTGGTTCGGAAAGTGTTCACTCGAGCCGGGCCATTCATCAATGCCTGATTGCCGGACTCAAATCCGCAGGCTTGCCTGAAGCAGCCATTCAAATGGTGCCGGTGACGGATCGTGCTGCAGTGGGATACATGCTCGCCGGCATGGCGGACTACATTGATGTGATCGTGCCACGCGGCGGCAAGAGTCTGATTCAGCGCGTGCAGCAGGATGCGCGCGTGCCGGTCATTGGCCATCTTGAAGGCAACTGTCATGTTTATGTGGATGCCGATGCCGATGTGAACATGGCCTGCGAGATTGTGAAGAATGCCAAGTTGCGTCGCACGGGTATTTGCGGTGCGGCTGAAACCGTGTTGTTCGACAAGGCGGGCAGTGATGCGCTGGTTGCGCCGGTGATTCGCACCTTGCTGGATGCAGGATGCGAAGTGCGTGGCGACAGGCATGTGCAACATATTGACTCGCGTGTCAAAGCGGCTGCGGAAGAAGACTGGCACACCGAATATCTGGACTCCATCATTGCAGCAAAAATGGTCGATGGCGTAGACGGCGCCATTGCGCACATCAGCAAGTATGGTTCGGCGCATACTGAATCCATTGTCACCAGCAATGACGCACATGCAGAACGTTTTCTTGCCAACGTCGACAGCGCCATCGTATTGCACAATGCTTCCACACAGTTTGCCGACGGCGGTGAGTTCGGCATGGGTGCGGAGATCGGCATTTCCACCGACAAGTTCCATGCACGTGGACCGGTGGGCGTGGAACAACTGACCAGTTACAAATATATAGTACGTGGCAGTGGCCAGTTGCGGCCCTGATTCCGGATTCGCGTGTTGAGGTTGAGTATGCGTTTGTTGTTCCGCTTGATGCCGATGTTGTTGTCCGTCGCTGCGTTGCATGCGGCTCAGGCGCAGGACGCGAAGACTGAATTCTTCAAGACCATTCAGGCCGAAGTTGATCAGGCACGTGCCGACAAGGTGGATGTGCTCGCGCCCAAAACTTTTGAACGCGCAATGTCAGCGTTGCAGGATGCACAAAAGGACTTTGACAAGGGACGCAAGCACGAACGAATTAACGAAGAGATCAATGAGTGCAATCAGACACTGAAGCAGGCGCAGCAGTTCGCAGCAACCAGCCGCAAGGAATTATTCTCCGTCATCAGTGCGCGTGATGATGCACTGAAAGCTGAAGCACCGAAGTATGCGCCCGACGCATGGCATGATGCTGATGAGCGTTTTCATGATGCGGTTGAAAAGATTGAACACAAGGACATTGACGGTGCACATCGCAAAGGCGCTGAAGCCGAAGTATTGTTGCGCGATACCGAGCTTGCTGCGATCAAGGACAAGCTGCTGGGTGAGGCGCGTGCATTGATCGCGCAGGCGGACAAGAGCAAGACTGAAGATTTTGCGCCGCGCACACTGGATGCCGCCAGGCAGTATCTGGCGCAGGCCGATCAGGAAATCACACGCAATCGCTACGATAGCACCGTGCCAAAGCAGTTGATTGCCAAAGCGGTCTACGAAGCAAAGCATGCGCTTTACTTGCGCAACCAGATTGATGCATTACTGCAAAAGAGCAACATCAAGCAGCATGGCCCCGAACAGACGATGCTGGACTGGGAGGAACCCATTCGCAAGCTGGCAGTGGAATTGAATGTGGATGCGAGCTTTGATCAGGGTTATCAAAAGCCCATGCATGACCTGTATGAAAAGGCGGCGCAACTGCAACGCGATCTCGCCACACAGCAGCAGGAAGTGCGCGATCGCGATGACCAAATCGCCTTGTTGAATACCGAGATCAAGCAGCTGGAAACGCGCCTTGGTGGCGAATCGCAGGAGCGACTTGAATTGCAGAAGCAATTGAGTGTGCAGGAACGCCTGCGCGACAACATCGCAAAAATCGAAGGCATGTTTACGGTTGATGAAGGCCGTGTATACCGGCAGCACAATGATTTGATCCTGTCGTTGCCTGCAATCAGTTTTCGTGTGGGCAAGAGCACCATTGAGCCGGATGATTTTCCGGTTCTCGCCAAAGTTGGTGATGCCATCAAGCTGTTTCCCGACGCCAGCCTGATTGTTGAAGGACATACCGACAGTCAGGGCAATGATTCCGCAATGTTGTTGTTGTCACAGGATCGCGCGGATGCTGTTCGTCAATACTTGATCACCAATCTCGGCGTTGCACCGGAAAAAGTATCTGCCGTCGGCTATGGCAAGGCGCGACCCATTGCCAGTAACGAGAACGAGACGGGACGCGCACGCAACCGCCGCATTGATATTGTGATGAAGATTATCGGGAATTGATTCTTACTGATGCCGTAATTGGTTATGAAGTACATTGCCGCAATTGCGATACTTCTGATCCTTTCCGGCACAGGCTGGTACTTGTCGGTTCCAAGACCATTGCCACTTAATTCAAAAGCTACATCCATTGTCATCGAAAAGCACAAGCATCTGATGACAGTGTATTCGCGAGATCGCATTTTGCGTACCTATCGTGTGTCTCTTGGTCGTGGTGACGATGGTCCCAAACAACAGGAAGGTGACAATCGCACACCAGAGGGTCGTTATTTCATTGATGCACGAAACGAATATAGCCAGTTCTATAGATCACTGCACATTTCCTATCCCTCAGCTGTGGATGTCGCGCGTGCCAAACGAAAAGGAGTATCGCCCGGTGGAGCAGTGATGATTCATGGATTACGACGCGGACTTGCGTGGCTCGGTCCCTTGCATCGTCTGGTGGATTGGACGAAAGGGTGCGTTGCAGTGACGAATTCGCAAATGGATGAGTTGTGGCTCGTGGTGAACGTGGGTACGCCGGTGGAAATCAGGCAGTGATACACGCCTTACCGGGTATGGGTGGCGATCACCGCATGTATCAAGGCGTCTGGAATACGCTTCCGAACTTCATTGCACATGATTGGCCCGCGTACCAGGGTGAAACTACGATTGGTACTTTGGCAATTTCCGTATGCGATGCGTGCGGCATACAGGATGGCGACATTCTTGTTGGTTCGTCGTTGGGCGGTATGGTGGCGTGCGAGATTCTCAAGACAAGACGCATTTCAAAATTGTTTCTCGTCGGCAGTGCGATATCACCACAGGAAATCAGCCCGATCTTCAGGATCTTTCATCCATTGTCTGGCGCAACGTTATTGAAGATGTTGCAGCGAGTAACGACGCATATTTCGTATACGGCCACGCAAATGTTTGCCAGCGCGGATGTGAACTTCATGCTTGCAATGCGTAAGGCGATTTTCGAATGGAAAGGGCTCGAATCAACAGAGGAAATTGTGCGCCGTATTCATGGCAGGAGCGATTTTGTCATTCCGTTGCCTGATAAAGTGGAAAGGGTTCTGGATGGTGGACATTTGATAACAATGACGCATGCAGAAGAATGCGTCGATTTCATTCGCCGCTATGTTTGATCTCTTTGTTACCGGTGATGGTGATGTGCATGTTCCTGCTCAAGCGCATCACCAGCCGCCGCGCAGTGCTCGCAATTTACCCAGCCTGAATCGCCATTGACGTAGTGTTCCTTTTTCCAGATCGGCACGCGATGTTTCACGGCGTCGATGATGTAGCGGCAGGCGTCAAAAGCTTCGCCGCGATGCACGGCACTGACGCCCACCCATACGGCCACATCGCCAATCTGCAATTCGCCGACGCGATGCACACACGCCGCGCGCAGCACGCCAAACTTGTTGATGGCCTCGGTGACGATGCGTTCACCCTCCTTGATGCCCAATGCTTCAAAGGCTTCGTACTCAAGTTTGATGACATCATGTCCTTCATTGTGATTGCGTACCCAGCCTTCGAAGGAGGCGAAACCACCTGCACGCATGTCCCGCAATTCATTTTGCAATGAAGCGCAGTCAATGGCGATGGCGCTAAAGCTGAATGGTTTCATCAACCACCTGCCACCGGTGGAATGAATGCGACATGATCATTTGTCTGCAATGATGCATGCCAGTCAGAGAATTCATTGTTGATCGCAACTTTCAACTGGTTCATTTCCAGCCTGAAGCCATAACGCTGTTTCAATTCTGCATAGAGCAGGGCTGGTGAGGTTGCCACTGTCTCCATGCTTTCATTGCGCTTGCCGGCCTGTTCGCGGAACAAGGCAAAATATTGCACATGCAACTTGATGGGGTTTTTGTTCATTGCGCGCAGTGCCTGCAAGTGTTCATCGGGTGTATTCACATTGTCCAGCGCATTGGCTTGCGGCTGTGTCAGCAAGGTTACATCAGCATTGATCAGGAATTTTCGCGGACACTTCTGGTTGTTGGCAATCCAGTTGCGCACTGCTGCGGCACTGAGAGGTTCCCAGATGGCGCACAGCGGTTCTGGCAAATCATCATGTGTGCTGCGGAACGCTGTTGCTGCACGCGAAGGATCGCGCTGTGCTGATAAATATCGCAAAGTGCCTTCGTCGACGAAGGGCAGATCGCAGGCCATGATCAGCCATGCAGCATGTGGATGTTGTGTTTGCGCGGCATGAATGCCGGCCAGCGGGCCGATATCTTCATGTATGTCGACGATCTGCGGAAACGCAGCGCGTGCAGCATCACCGGTTTGATCCTTGCGGACTGAAATAAAAGTCTTCTCACACAGCTTTGAGAGCAACGTGAAAGCGCGTTGCAGTTGTGATTGCCCGTCGTATTGCAACGCGGCCTTGTCGGTGTGCATGCGGCGGCTCGCGCCGCCTGCCAGCACCAGGCCATAAATCGGTGCTGCCGCATTCATGGCTGCTTGCTCGCGATAAAATCGCTTTTGCCGCCATGTTTTTCCAGTAATCTTGTTCCTGTTATCACGATGTCATGCGACAGCGCCTTGCACATGTCATAGATGGTGAGCGCGGCAACGCTGGCGCCGGTCAGTGCCTCCATTTCCACGCCGGTTTTATGATGCAGGGCGACCGTGCAGTGAATGATGGCTTCATCACCCTGCATCTCGATATTGAACTTGCAGTTTTCAATGCCCAGCGGATGACAGAAAGGAATCAGTTCATGGGTGCGTTTGGCAGCCTGTGTGCCGGCAATGATGGCGGTATGAAATACCGGCCCTTTCTTTGTGGTGAACTGTTGTTCACGCAACGCTGCTGCAATCGCCGATGGAAATTGCACACGCGTTTCTGCAGTGGCACTGCGTCTGGTTACGGTCTTGTCACCGACATCGACCATGGTGGGGTTTGAGTCTTTATCAATATGCGTCAACATGTCAGCCGCCAATATAGTACATCTCGATCTTGCGTACGGGATGTTCGTGAATCTGGCTGCGCAGTTCACTGTAACGGTCACTGCGTTGCAGCCACGCAGCACGAATCATACCGCTCAACTCGTCATCACTTGCGCCACTGCGCAATGGCGTTTTCACGTCCAGTCCCTGTGTGGCGAACAGGCAAGTGTAGAAAACACCTTCTGACGACAGGCGTGCGCGCGTGCATGAACCGCAGAAGGCCTGTGTAACAGAAGAAATGAAACCAATTTCACCCGCGCCATCATCAAACGCATAACGTTCGGCCACCTCGCCATGATAATTTCCAGGCAACGCGTGCAGTGGCCAGCGTTGCTGAATGAGTGACAGCAGCTCTCTTGAAGGCACTACTTTATCCAGTTGCCAGTGATTGCGATTGCCCACATCCATGTATTCAATGAACCGCACAATGATACCGCTGTGACGAAAATGTTCCACCATGTCCAGTACCGTGTGGTGATTCACGCCGCGTTGCACGACTGCATTGATCTTGATCGGCGTCAGGCCTACATCCTGTGCAGCGCGAATGCCGCTTAATACCTGATCGCGTCCCTTAAATCCGCCGCTCAACAGTGTGAATACGGATTCATCCAGTGAATCCAGACTGACGGTAATGCGATGCAGGCCGCTGGCTTTCAGTTCGGTGGCGTGCTTTTCCAGCAACATGCCGTTGGTGGTCAGTGCAACATCCTGCACCTGATCGATGCCGCACAGTTCAGCAATCAATTCCGGAAGATTCGGACGCAGCAGTGGTTCGCCGCCAGTCAGTCTGATTTTGCGCACGCCGAGTTGCACAAACAATTTTGCAAGTCGTGTGATTTCTTCAAACGACAGGCGTTCCGTCGGTTTCAGAAACTGATAATGTTCGTGAAAGGTTTCCCGCGGCATGCAGTATGGGCAACGGAAATTGCAGCGATCCATCACCGAGATGCGCAGATCATGCAGCGGCCGTTGCAGTTGATCGCGTGGCAGGGATGATGGCATGTTGACAACGCGCGATTCCATCATTGAAGTTACCAGCGGAAATATCTCAATGTGGTGTTGGTGGCGATGTACTTGTCGCCGGGTAGAATTTCAACAAAGCCATCCGAACCCAGCAATGACACCAGATCGCCTGATCCCTTTGTTGGCCAGGGCTTTACTTTTACCGTCGCGGCATGTTCGACAATCACGACCGGCAGGAATTGCACGAGTTCCGGTAGCGGTTGCACAGTGGTGCGAATATTGGCCGATTCGTAGCGCAGGCTGGTCATGCCCATGGCACGCAACAATCCACGCAGTACATAACGATACATGCACATCAGCACTGACACGGGATTGCCAGGCAATGCATACACCACCTTGCCGTCGTTGCGTGCACCAAACCACATGGGTCTGCCGGGCCGCTGGCGTACTTTGTGAAACACAGTGGTTACACCAATGTCGTTCAGGACTTGTGGTACGAAATCAAACCGTCCAGTCGAGACGCCACCGCTGATCACCAGCGCATCATGCCGTTCCAGCAGCGCCGACAACTGTGTGCGCAGTGTGTCCGGATCGTCGCGCAAGTGCACGTCGGTTACATCAGTGAAACCGTGCTTGTGCAATGCCGACAACAGGGCATAAGAATTGGAACGGCGAATCTGCCAGTCTTCAATGGGCTTTCCCGGCTCAATCAATTCATCGCCGGTGGAGATCACGGCCACACGTGGCATGGTATGCACTTTTACGCTGGCATAACCCGCTGATGCGATGGCGGCAATGTCCACCGAACGCAGCCGTGCGCCAGGTTTCAATATCTCATCGCCTTTCGCGGCATCACTGCCGCGGCGATGCACATTCAGCCAGGCTTCGGGTTGCACATCGTCATTCAGATAGGCCATGTCATTTTCACGGCGGATTCGTTCGACCGGAATGACACAGTCACAACCGGCGGGCAGCACTGCGCCTGTCATGACTTCAATGCAATGACTGGATGATGGCAGTGCAAGCGGTGTTGCCCCCGCGGCCTGAGTGCCTGCGATTTTCAGCCCGGATTGCAATGCAGCAGAGCGGCTGTCGAATGCAATACCGTCCATTGCCACGCGGTCAAACGGTGGCTGATCGCGTTCCATGTAGATGGATTGCGCCAGTATCGCACCGCTCAATTCGCGCAATGGCCTGGTGATAACCGGCAGTGGCTGCACATGCTGATTGATGGCAGCTTGGGCGTTTTCAACACTGATATTCGTCAGAGACAAGGCCAAACTCCAGATAATACTTATCCGGAGTTTGACATGGGTTGCGCAATGAAGCCACGTGTTCGTGCGCGACGCGCGCGATCAGCCTTTGGACTTGAAGATACGAATCTGCTTGTTGAATTCGTCGATTTTTGCCTGACGTTCATCCATCGCCGTGTTTTTCTTCTTTTCCTGCAGGGCTTTGATCGCCATGATCGCGCCCACGCCGGAGGCTTCCTTCACTTTGGCTTCCGTCTCCTGATCGAGGCAGGCGATATAAGCATCCACGTCACTGTTGTACTGCTTGTATTGTCCGGCCGCAGTCAGCATCTGATCCTTGGTGGCGGTATTCGCATCGGGCATGACGCTGGGCGGTTGCGGATAGGTGCAGTCCGCCATTGCCGGGGTTGTTGCGAGCAACAATAGCAGGCTGAATGCGACAAAAATCTGTTTCATTGTAACGGTCTCCGGTTCAAACATCCGACATCTGGCGTGTCGTGGCATGCACCATGTTAATCGGCCCGTCACCGGCATTCTTGAGATGACCGGGCGCAATTTGCCGTCAAGGCAGCGGTTAAGATTGGGAACCGTTTCGCAAAAAACAAGGCCAGCATTGTGCTGGCCTTGGTTGCACTACATCGCAATGAGAGCAGTGTTACTGTGGTTTTGCCTGTTTGGCCAGGAAGGTGCGCAGTTCAGTGTTGAACGAATCCACGTATTTCTCCATGGTTTGCTCGGCAGCGCTGTACTTCAGGTCGCGCTTGGTTTTGATCGGCTGCTCCTGATCCGGGGTGTGATCGGCAGGCAAGGCCTTGATCTGATCGGCCGCTTCCTGATCGAGGCAATTGAGATACGCCACCATGTCGTCGCTGTACTGCTTGGTGACTTTCTTTGCTGCAACCATTTGATCGTGGCTTGCGGTGGCGCCGCTCGGCGGATCGGCGGGCTTTTGCGGATAGTTGCAATCCGCCATCGCGGGTATCGCGACAAGGGCAGTCAGTGCCGACAGGCACAATGCACGTGCAATTTTCATTTTCGTATCCCCAGCTAGGCAAAAAGAAACTGAAGGAGCAGTGCTCTTTCAGGTTGATTAAAGGGTTGATTTAACAATGCGCTTTTAACCAGCACAAGTTTGTCATTTTAGCGGAAATTGTCGGACATGCACACGCTGAAGCTGAATTAATTGTTGGCACTCTGGATTGCAATCTGCTGCACTGTGTGCTCCCGGCGCTGTGCAACTCGATGGCCGCATCAATGCATCAGCACGGAGCCGGTGTCCACATCCGGCATTTGCGCCATGATCCATGCTTGACGCGCACGCAGATAACCCGACGGCCGTATCACCGAAAATCTTTTTGGTGCAGGCAACACGGCCGCCAGCAATGCGCTTTCTGCGGTGGTCAACTGTGCCGCGGACTTGTGGAAATAGCGTTTGCTGGCGGCTTCAACGCCAAACACGCCCCTGCCGAATTCCACGCTGTTGAGATACAGCTCCAGAATGCGTTGCTTGGAACAGAATGTTTCCAGCAGCACGGTGAACCAGGCTTCAATGCCTTTGCGCAACAGATTCCGTCCCGGCCACAGAAAAAGATTCTTGGCGGTTTGCTGTGTGATGGTGCTGCCACCCCTGATTTTATGGCCGCGCTTGTTCTGGTCCCAAGCGTGTTCCATGGATTCAAAATCAAATCCACGGTGCTGCGGAAATTTCTGGTCTTCCGATGCCATCACTGCAACTTTCATTGACGCAGCAATGTGTTTGTAGTCCACCCATTGATGTTCGAAGTGATAACTCCTGTCGCGATCAAACCAGGCGGCAACACGGTCGCGCACCATGAAGCTGCTGACAGGTGGGTCAATCCATCGCAACGCAAATACCATTGCGATGGTAACCGCCAGCCATGTCAGTACGGCGAACCCCAGCCAGCGCAAGCCGCGCTGAACCCGGGCACGAAATGACTGCTTCACGCAATGCTCTTACGCGGTGCGCGTTGCCGAAGCGACGATGATGGACTCGACGGGAACATCGGCATGACCATTGCGTCTGCCGGTCTTGACCTTGGCGATTTCATCAATCACTTCCATGCCCGAGATGACCTTGCCGAAGACCGCATAACCATAGTTGCTGGCGCTGTGATCGAGGAAGTCATTGTCCACCAGATTGATGAAGAACTGGCAAGTGGCGCTGTTGATGTCATTGGTCCGTGCCATCGACAACGTGCCGCGCTTGTTGCGCAGGCCGTTGGTGGCTTCATTCTTGATGGGTGCATTGGTTTTTTTCTGCTGCATGTCTTCAGTGAAACCGCCGCCCTGAATCATGAAACCGGGAATGACGCGATGAAAGATGGTGCCGTCAAAATGTCCGGAATCCACATAGGCCAGGAAGTTTTCACTGCTGATGGGCGCCTGATCAGTGAAGAGTTCCACTGTGAAGTTGCCTTTGGAAGTCTTGAATTCAATCATGTTCATCTCGATGGTTCAGGGAAGAAAAAACTGTGCCTCAGTGACGCGCTCGTGACCGGCCAGATCAAGATGCGAGGCTACGCCAACAAAGCCATGCGACTCAAGTAGCAAACGTACCTTCGCCGCCTGTTGCCAGCCGTGTTCCATGATCAGCCAGCCGCCATTGCGCAAATGACGAGGCGCAGCACTGACAATGGCATTGAATGATGCCATGCCCGCGTCCGCTGCAAACAGGGCAATATGCGGCTCATGCGCGCGCACTTGTGGTTGCACATCCGGATCGTGAACATCAATGTAGGGCGGGTTGCTGACAATGACATCAAATGATTGTCCGTGGATGTTGCTGAACCAGTCACTTCGTCGCAGTTCAATGTTGCCCAATTGCAGGTTCGTTGCGTTGATCTGCGCCACCTGCAATGCATCGGCAGAAACATCACAGGCAAGCACCTGTGTTTGCGGACGTTCCGTCGCAATGGCCAGCGCAATTGCGCCGCTGCCGGTGCCAAGATCGAGCACTTGCGTATCCACACTGGCAAGATGAGCGAGTGCACGTTCAACCACCAGTTCGGTTTCGGGGCGCGGAATCAGCACCGCTGGGGTGATCTGCAATTTCAGCGTCCAGAAATGTGCTTCACCCAGTACATAGGCCAGTGGTTCACCGCGCAGCCGTTGTTCGCGAAGCTGTTGCAGACGCAACATGTGCGCCTGGGAAAGGCGTTGTGATGCATCGGACCGCTGCCGTGTGCGACTGATGCCCGTCACATGTTCAACCAGCAATACTGCTTCCAGCGCCGGTGCATCACTGGTGTTGTGCAATAGGGCGGCAGTTTCGCCGCACCAGTCAGGCAATGAGTCATTCATTGTTGAAACAGCATCAGGCTGCTTGCGTGTGGCAGGCATATTTCTGTTTCTTCAGTTTCATTCCCACATTCACAATCGCCGCGATGGCCGGTTGCAACTCGCGGCCCAATTCAGTGAGTGAATATTCAACAGTGGGCGGTGAGGTGTCCATTACTTCGCGATATACCACGCCTGCTTCTTCGAGTTCCTTCAGGCGTGTTGACAGTACTTTTGCAGAAATGCCCTTGATGTCGCCTTTCAATTCACTGAAGCGCCGCGGTGTGGCCTTGAGATACCAGATGATGTGCGGGGTCCACGTGCCACGAATGAACTTCATGCAGCTTGCCAGCGGACATTCATTGGGTGGCGGTTCCACCTTGCTCTTGCGTACTTTGACCATGACACGTTCTCATCACCAGGTTACGAAATGGTAACCCGATTCTTTTACTTACCGCCAGTGATATGGTTACAAAATGTAACTAAAATACTTATAGTTATTGATCAGGCGGCGCTCATCTGCCGCAATCCGTTGTTGCAAAACCGATAGAGGAGTCATCATGAAGCTGTATTTCAGTCCTGGCGCGTGCTCACTGGCATCGCACATCGTGCTGCGAGAACTGGGATTGCCGTTTGAAATTGAAAAGGTCAACAACAAAACCAAAACCACAGCCAGCGGCGCTGATTTCTGGAAAATCAATCCCAAGGGTTATGTGCCTGTCCTGCAACTGGATGATGGTTCAGTGCTGACCGAAGGACCGGCGATCATGCAATATCTTGCCGACAAGAAACCCGAAGCCGGTTTGGCGCCAGCCAACGGCACCATGGCGCGTTATCGTCTGCAGGAATGGCTGGGATTCATCAATTCCGAAATTCATAAGAGCTATTCGCCGTTGTTCAATCCGGATACACCGGAGCAGACCAGGATCAGTTCCATCGAGAAAATCGGCAAGCGTCTGGATTTCGTTGAAAACAGTCTTGCCGGTAAGGAGTACCTGACCGGCAATGCCTTCACGATTGCTGATGCCTATTTATATGTGGTGGTGAACTGGAGCGGCTTTGTCGGCATCAATCTCGACAAGTGGCCGAATGTGAAAGCATTGCATGCCCGTATTGCTGCCCGGCCTGCCGTGCAAGCAGCGCATGCTGCGGAGAAAGCTGCATCGGGTTGATGTCTTGTTGACGTTAATTATCCAGCGGCGCGGGTGTGATGCTCGCGCCGTTTTTATTTTCAGCACTTAGCATGTGTGATGTCGTATTGCAAAACCTGGGTAAATATCCACAATAGCGCTCCCTGTCACCACATGCATCGAACATGGTTTATGCAAACCGCCAAAGGCACATTTGAAGTCACCATCATTCCGCAGCCGTATCAAGATGGTGCGGGCGACTCATCGGTGGGGCGCGTGGTCATTGCTAAAGTATTCAGTGGTGAAATGAATGGTACTGGCAGCGGCCAGATGCTCGCCTATCGTTCATCAGTGCCAGGATCAGCAGGCTATGTTGCAATGGAAAAAGTTCAAGGCACATTGAATGGCCGTCAGGGAAGTTTCATCATGCAACACAATGGCATAATGAATCGCGGCGAATCACAACTCACTATCAGGATAGTCCCAGATTCAGGCACGGATCAGCTCACGGGAATTGCAGGTGAGATGTTGCTCAATATTGAACAGGGAAAGCACTACTATGAATTCCGGTATACATTGCCGGAGTGATGTTTAAAGAAACGAGGCGTTCCTTGTCTGTGCATGAGAGAATTGTATTCTGCATAAATCCGGTGCAACTTATATTCGCAGTAATAAGTCATTCCCGCGAAGGCTGGAATCCAGTAATGAATCATTCAGTTCACCCTGGTCTCGCCGAAGGGCATCATCAATGCTGTAAGTGCTTCTCGCTGCGAGACATGTGAAGATTTTGGTCTTTCGGGAAAGAGCCGGAAGCCGCAGGTTGATCAAAAGCCAGTCAAATCATCACTCCAGCTGCGCCAGCTGCTCTGCCTGATATTCCTGTTGTAATGGTTCGATGACATCATCCAGATCACCATTCATCACCATGTCGAGTTTGTAAATAGTCAGGTTGATGCGGTGATCGGTCAATCTTCCCTGTGGGAAATTGTAAGTACGAATGCGTTCCGAGCGATCACCGGAACCCACTTGCAGCTTGCGCGATGCCGCTTCCTGTTGTGCACGTTTGGCCTGTTCCGCCGCAAGCAAACGTGATTTCAGCAGCGACATGGCACGCGAACGGTTTTTGTGCTGTGAACGTTCTTCCTGGCATTCAACAATGGTGCCCGTTGGAATATGCGTGATACGAATGGCAGAGTCGGTCTTGTTGACGTGCTGGCCACCAGCGCCCGATGCACGATAGGTGTCGATACGCAGGTCCGCGGGATTGATTTCAATGGCGCCGATCTCATCTGCTTCGGGCAGCACGGCAACCGTGCATGCTGAGGTATGAATGCGTCCCTGTGCTTCGGTGGCCGGCACGCGTTGTACGCGATGCGTGCCCGCTTCAAACTTCAATTTGGAAAATGCGCCATTGCCTTCGATGCGACTGATGATTTCCTTGTAGCCGCCGTGTTCGCCGGGACTTTCCGACATCACTTCCACGCGCCAGCCGTGCGTATCGGCGTAACGTGAATACATGCGGAACAAATCGCCCGCAAAAATGGCTGCTTCATCGCCACCGGTGCCGGCGCGCACTTCAAGATAGATGTTGCTGTTATCGCGCGGATCTCTGGGAATGAGCAGCTTCGCGAGCTCAGTCTCCTCTGCGGTAATTTTTGTTTCAAGGTCTCTGCTTTCTTCGCGTCCAAGCTCCCGCATTTCGGTGTCAGTACCAGTGGCCATGTCCTGTGCAGCCGCATATTCACCGATCAGCTTTTGATAGGCGTGATAACGGCTGACCACCGGATCGAGTTTGGCATACTCCATTGACAACTCCCGAAAGCGGTTGCTGTCGCTGATGGTGGCGGCATCCGACAACAATGCACTGACTTCTGCATGGCGTTCGGCCAGTTTCTCCAGTTTAAGTTTGATCGACTCTTTCATGATCTGGATGAGTTGGAAAGTGCAAACAGTTCTTGTGCTGCGCGTATTAAATCGGCTTCGCCCTGTTCGCCTGCCTGACGCAGACGCTGGCTGGGTGAATGGATCAGACGATGGGTTAATGTATCTGCAAGGAATTCCAGCACTTCCTGTGCGGGACGGCCATTGTTCAACATGCGCCGCGCCTGCTCAATGGTCTGTGTCTTCAATGCCTCGGCGTCATCGCGCAACTGGCGAATGGTGGGTACGGCATCCAGCGTGCGCAAGTGTTGTTCAAAGACATGCACTTCTTCATCCAGCAATTGCTCGGCGCTGACAGCGGCTTGCTGGCGAGCGGCAAGGTTGTCGCTGACCACGGTTTGCAAATGATCAATGGTGAACAGATAGACATCGGAAAGTTTGGCGACCTCCGGTTCAATGTCACGCGGCACGGCAATGTCCGCCATGAACATGGGTTTGTGACGGCGCGCCTTCAAGGCCTGCTTGACTGCATCATGTGTTATCAATGGGGCCGGGCTTGCGGTGGAAGAGATGATGATATCGGCTTCGGGCAAATGAGTGTCGAGCCGGTCGAGGGTAATGGCAAAGCCGTCAAATTCTTCCGCCAATGCTTGTGCGCGTTCCAGTGTGCGATTGCATACAATCATGCGACGCACGCCACTGGCATGCAGATGGCGTGCAGCCAGCGCGATGGTTTCACCTGCGCCAAGCAACAAGGCTGTGCGTTCTTCAAGTTTTTCGAACACGGTTCTGGCCATGCTGACCGCGGCGGAAGCGACTGACACTGCGCTGGCGCCAATGCGTGTTTCAGTGCGTACCCGCTTGGCAGCGGAGAAGGCTGCTTGAAACAGGCGATGCAGATAGGGGCCGGTGCTGTGGGTCTGCTGCGCTGCCCGGTATGCATCTTTCAGTTGTCCAAGAATTTGGGCTTCGCCCAGCATCATCGAATCCATCCCGGATGCCACTGCAAATGCATGACGAATGGCGGTGGTGTCATGATGCTGATATACGCAGCCATGAATGTCGCTGGCATTGATTTCATGCCATTGGGCCAGCCAGTCAATGATGGTTGCCGGGATATTGGCCGGCGACGCGGTGTGCGATGCGGCCACCGGATCTTCAACGTCGGCATAACAATACAGCTCGGTGCGGTTGCAGGTTGAAACGATCACTGATTCGCGCACCTGTGGCAGTTGCCGCAATTCATCCAGTGCGGCCGGAAGTTCGGGTTCCGCGAAGACGACTTTTTCGCGGAGTTCCACGGGCGCAGTGCGATGATTGATTCCGACAACGATGAAGGGCATGGTTTGGACGGCGTAATTTGCTGCGGATTGTCACGGATGTAGGCGGGCAACACAAGAAAGCCGTTTGCAACCTGTCTCAAATCCGCGGCGCAAGCGGTATTTACGGCAATTCCGGACACTGGTTATCCGGTTCGTCACAGCGGCTTATAACAAATATAGGTATAGTTGCGCTCCGTCTTTATTATCCAGAACATCGTGTGGTGATCAGTGTCATTTTTCAAATCCGGAATTGAATTGCCGAACCTTGCAGGTTTCAGAGGATGCATGGTGCTGACCGGGTTGTTGCTGGCGGGATGTACCGTTTCCCAGCAGCAAGTTCAGGATGCCGCATTGTCGCAGATGACCGTGCCGGCGATGGTATCTACCGCCAAGAAGGCACTGGATGATGGCAGGTATGTTGAGGCTGCACACTGGTACCAGCTGGCAACCCAACGCAGTGATGATGAAGAACTGGTCAAGGAAGCCACGCAGGCGGATTATGATCATGAACAGTGGCAGGCCGCATTGTACAGCGCGCAACGCTGGTTGCAGATCAATCCCACCAGTCAGGATGCGCATGAAATTGCCGCCTTGTCGGCACTGCGCCTTTACCAGCTTGATCCCGCCGTAATGCATCTGGATGCGCTGTTGTCGTCCGCGTACATCACCCCTGCATCGGGTTTTTTGCAATTGCTGCCCAAACTTGAGCAGGCCGACACCAGTGCCGCATTGGCGGTCTTGCAAGAACTCTGCGACAAATATCCACAGGTTGCCGAAGCACATTACGCGGTGGCCAAACTGGCGGCGCAAACATCCAATCAGCCGCTGATGTTGCAACAGGCGCAGCGTGCACATGAGTTGTCGCCTTACTGGTCACCAGCGGGCATGCTGCTGGCACGTGCACAACTGGCCGGCGGCAACACGGACGCAGCACTGGCCACCGGCAAATCCGTCATCGACAACGACAAGACACCCGCAACGCGTGTTGAGTATGCGGAATTGCTGTTTGAGGCCGAGCATGTCGATGAAGCATTGCAACTGCTCAAAGACATAGAAAAAGACGATGGCGACGCCAGTGCCGCGGTGCTGTTTCTTGCGCAGGTGGATTTGCAGACGGGCGCGTATCAATCCGCGTTTGATCGTTACAGCCAGTTGATGAGCGCCGGCTCGCATGTCAGTGAAGCCATTTTTGGGATGGCGCAAATCGCCGAACGTGCCGGTTCCATCGACAATGCACGGCAGTTGTATTCACGTGTTGAAAGCGGTGAATACGCCGTGCCCGCGCAGATACGTCTGGCGCAACTGATTCAGCAGCAGGATGGTATTGATGCGGCGCTGGCATCACTAAAGCAATATGGCGAAGGCAATCCCGACAAGAACATCGACATGATCCGTGCTGAAGCCGATCTGTTGAGTGCAAGCGGTGACGACAAGGGTGCGCTGGCGCTGTATGACAAGGCGGTTACCGCTTATCCCGACGATGCGCCATTACGGCTGGCCCGTTCATTCCTGCTGGTGAAACTCAACAAGATCAGCGAAGCAGTGAAAGAGATGCGTGCATTGCTCGCGATTCGTCCTGAGGATCCGGTGGTATTGAATGCCCTGGGATACACGCTGGTTGACCGCACGGGTGATGTTCGCGAGGGACGCGAGTTGATTCAACATGCGTTGCAATATTCTCCCGATAGCGGTGCCGTGCTTGACAGCATGGGCTGGGCGGAATTCAAGCTGGGGCATGCATCTGTAGCGCTGGATTACCTGCAACGCGCGGTGAAGCGCATCATTGATGCTGATCTCGATTATCACCTTGGTGAAGTGCTGTGGTCGCTCAAACGCCATGACGATGCAATGCAGGCATGGCAGGTGGGCTTGACTCATTCGCCAAAGAATCCGCAGTTGCTCAAGCGCATTCAGCAGGCCGAAAAACAGCGTAAAACGCCGGGCAAGATGCCGGACAAGGTCAGGGACGCGCCCGCAAAGTGATGGCGACAAGATATTTTTCTCTGGTTGTCCTGCTGTTGCTCGGCGGTTGTGTCACGCAGCCGCCGCGTGAAACCATTCATGACATCAAGGATGTATCGCAATTGCGTGACTGGTCTGCGCAGGGACGTATTGGTATCACCGGTGTTGCACAGGCCGGTTCGGGTGCGTTTGCGTGGCAACAGATAAACAGTGTTTCGCAAGTTCATTTGCATGGTCCGCTGAATACCGGTTCGGTGTATGTGTTGCTCGATGACACCTTGCATCTTACATTGGGCAACGGTGAACATTACGATGCCGATGCTGCGCTGGACGTGCTCAGTGCACAACTCGGTACTGCAATTCCAGTGCGGCAGATGAGTTACTGGTTGCGCGGTGTTCCGGCGCCGGGCGCGTATCAATGGAGCAGTGCAGGCGGCAGGGTGTTGCAACAGGATGGCTGGCACATTGAATATGGCGATACTGTGGATGTGAATGGCTTGCTGCTACCAAAAAGAATCACTGCGACACGCGATGCAGTCAGGATCCGTGTGGTGATTTCGCAGTGGCAGTTGCAATGAGGTTGTATTGCCTGATGTGGTATTGATCATCACAGACAATGCGAACATGAAACCCGCTGTGTACATTAACTTTCCATGACTGATATTCCGCTTGGCAATCCTGATTACTGGCCCGCACCTGCCAAGCTCAATCTGTTTTTGCACATTGTCGGCAGACGTGCCGATGGTTATCACCTGTTGCAAACGGCATTTCAATTTATTGATCTGTGCGATGAGCTGCGCTTTTATCAGCGGCCCGCGGCGGTGATTGAACGCAAGTCGGGTCCGCAAGAAGTTGATCCGGAACATGACCTGGTTGTTCGCGCTGCGCGCATGCTGGCGGCACATGCCCGCCATACATCTGGTGTTGCCATTGAATTGATCAAGCGCATTCCCATGCAGGCCGGATTGGGTGGTGGTAGTTCGGATGCAGCAACCGTGCTGGTAGCGCTTAATCAACTCTGGTCATTGAATCTGACCGTAGACCAGCTGGCTGTAATGGGCTTGAAACTCGGCGCCGATGTACCGGTGTTTGTACGTGGTCAAGCGGCCTGGGCAGAGGGCGTGGGTGAACAACTGTGGCCGCTCGACTTTCCAGAACATCATTATCTGGTGATTCAGCCCCCGGTTTCGGTGAGCACTGCCGCCATCTTTCAAGCATCTGAATTGACACGCGATACACCCGTCACCACAATACGCGCCTTTCGCGCCGGGGATGGACACAACGATTGCACCAAGGTCGTTTGTTCGCGTTACCCCGAAGTGGCGCAAGCGCTTGATTGGCTTGGGCAATATGGCGATGCACGATTAACCGGCACCGGTGCCTGCATCTTCGCCGCATTGCCCAATCGCGAACAGGCAGCGCACATACTTGCGCAATTGCCCGCGGAAATCGGGCGTGGTTTTGTGGTGAAGGGATTGAATCGGTCACCGTTGCTGTCGCGATTGCGACGGGAACGAGTACCGCATGAATGACATGCACGGAGCAGCAGATTTGAGATAAGTTGACAAAGTTGGGGTGTCGCCAAGTGGTAAGGCAGCGGGTTTTGATCCCGCCATTCGGAGGTTCGAATCCTTCCACCCCAGCCAGTTCTTGCGGGCATGGGCCGCCTTGATGATTTGACAGCAGATAGTGGGATGCACTTGAAACCTGTCTGGTACTGTGACAGGCGAGATCGGTAGTAAAGGCAGGTTGAGGTTTGGTCGTGGATCGTTCCAGCATGTCGGTGTTTACGTGTAATGCCAATCCGGCGTTGGCCAGCGATATCGCACGTCATCTGAATATGCCGCTGGGCCGTGCCAGTGTTGATCGCTTCAGCGATGGCGAACTCAGTGTTGAAATCATGGACAATGTGCGTGGCCGTGATGTGTTCATTGTGCAACCCACCTGCGCGCCGACCAATGATCATTTGATGGAATTGCTCATCATGGTGGATGCCTGCCGCCGCGCATCCGCAGGACGGATTACCGCAGTGATTCCGTATTTTGGTTATGCGCGCGCTGATCGCCGCCCGCGTGCGCAACGTTCAGCGATCACCGCCAAGCTGGTGGCCAACATGATCATGGGTGCGGGTGTGGATCGTTTGTTGACGGTGGATTTGCATTCCGACCAGATACAGGGCTTCTTTGATATTCCAGTGGACAATGTCTATTCATCACCGGTGTTGCTCGGTGATGTATGGAAACAGAAGTACGAGAACATGGTGGTGGTGTCACCGGATGTCGGCGGTGTGGTGCGTGCGCGTGCATTGGCAAAGCGCCTTGATGATGCTGATCTCGCCATCATCGACAAGCGCCGTCCGCGCGCCAATGTTGCCGAAGTGATGAACATCATCGGCGAGGTGCAGGGCAAGAATTGCGTGCTGGTGGATGATCTGGTGGATACTGCTGGCACCTTGTGTCACGGTGCCAGCGCCTTGAAGAAAGCCGGCGCCAAACGTGTGGTGGCTTACATTACGCATGCCGTGTTGTCGGGTCCGGCAATTGATCGCATCAATCAGTCGGACCTGGATGAACTGGTGGTGACAGACACGATTCCGCTGAGTGTCACGGCCCGCGCCTGCAAGCGCATTCGTCAGTTGTCAGTGGCAGGATTGCTCGCAGAAACCATGCGCCGTATTCGTGATGAGGAAAGCGTCAGCTCGTTGTATGTAGATTGAGATGTTTTGTTCTCCAGCTCCCCTCGCCCCTTGAGGGAGAGGGGCTGGTGGTGAGGGGTTTGAGAAGAGTGAATGTTTTTGCAAGGTGCAAAGTTCTTCACCCTCTCCCTTGCCCTCCCCCATCGAGGGGGAATGAAATGAAAAACTGTTTTGGTATCGCTGTATCAATTTGGTCGCGAAGTGATACGGCGAATTTTGTTGTAACTGTTGGAGACATCTGAAATGAAAACTGCATTTGAACTCGTCGCCGAAGTCCGCGATGACAAGCAGGGGAAGGGTGCGAGCCGCCGCCTGCGTCATGCCGGACGTGTACCGGCGATCATGTATGGTGGCAAGCTGCCTGCTGCGGGCCTGTCGTTCGATCACCAGAAGCTGCAAGTCGCCTTGCAGAATGAGCGTTTTTTCTCAACGCTGCTCAACATCAAGATCGGCGAGCAGAATCAGGTTGCCATTCTGAAAGACATCCAGCGCCATCCGGCCAAGCAGCAAGTGCTGCATGTCGATTTGCAGCGTGTGTTTGATGATGTACACATTCACATGACCATTCCGCTGCACTTCAAGAATGGCTCGACTGCACCTGGTGTCAAAACGCAGGGCGGTATCATTTCCCATCTTGCCAACGAAGTGGATGTCATGTGCCTGCCCAAGGACCTGCCTGAATATCTGGAAGTGGATATGGGCGAAATGAACATGAACGACACCAAGCGGTTGTCCGACATTCCATTGCCCCCCGGTGTGGAACTGGTGGCCTTGAAGCATGGCCGCAATGATGCTGTGGTTTCCGTCCATCATCCGCGTGCGGAAGAAGTGGAAGCGGCACCCGTTGCTGCCGAAGCGGCAGCACCGGCTGCTGCAGGTGCGGCGGCACCTGCGGCTGCTGCGGGCGGTGCCAAGGCTGCTGCGCCTGCTGCGGCCGCTGCGCCTGCAAAGAAGGAAGGCGGCAAGAAGTAAGTGATTGGTAATGTGACGGGGGCTGTCTGACTGACAGCCCCTTTTGCTTTTTAACGAATTCACAAATTGAATTGCTATGCCCGGCACACCACTGCAAGCCATCATCGGTCTGGGTAATCCCGGTCAGGAACACTTGCTGACCCGTCACAATGCGGGCTTCTGGTTTGTGGATGCGCTGGCCCGCAAGTATGGCGCACAGTTTCGCGGACATGCACGCTATCAAAGCGAAGTCTCACGCATCAGGATCGGCGCGCATGAAATCACCTTGTTGAAGCCGCAGACCTACATGAATCGCAGTGGTCTTGCAGTGCGTGCGCTGGTGGACTACATGAAGATACCGGTTGAGCAAGTGATGGTGGTGCATGATGACCTTGATCTTGCCGCAGGCATTGCGAGATTCAAACTCGGTGGTGGTCATGGTGGACACAATGGTTTGCGCGACATCATCACGCATGTGGGTCAGAATTTCTGGCGCTTGCGTCTGGGCATTGGTCATCCCGGTGACAAATCCCAAGTGATTGATTACGTGTTGCAGCGTGCTTCTTCAAAAGAAGAAGACATGATCATGAGTGCATTGGCTGCAGCGATGGAACAGTTGCCGATTTTTCTGGAGATGGGCGCCGAGCAGGCCATGCATGTGTTGCACTCGCGATGACAATTTTGAGTTTGTTCGTATCAGCATTGCTTGTGTCTTATTGGAACCGCTGTAAATCCATCCCTGGAAGCTCCGCAAAAACATCCTGTTTTTGACGGTTTCAATAAGAGACAGGCGGCATCAACGCTTCGCGGTCTTGATAGACCGTAGTATGTAAAGGCCGGCTCTCGACACCTGTAAGTGGCAGGTGGTCATTCCCGCGCAAGCGGGAATCCAGTGTGTCACCCGGATTCCTTGACTTGGCGGAGATGACGCAGTGACGAATGGTGTATTCATTGAATTGACAAAAGTGGAACTGAATCATGGGTATTAAATGCGGCATTGTCGGTTTGCCAAACGTTGGCAAGTCCACCCTGTTCAATGCACTGACGCGCGCGCAGATCGCGGCGGAGAACTATCCGTTCTGCACCATCGAACCCAATGTAGGCGTGGTGCCGGTACCCGATCCACGCCTGCAGCAACTCGCTGACATCGTGAAGCCGGAACGCATCGTTCCGACATTGGTTGAGTTCGTGGATATTGCAGGTCTTGTATCTGGTGCATCCAAAGGTGAGGGGTTGGGCAACAAGTTTCTTGCACACATTCGCGAAACCGATGCCATTGCACATGTGGTGCGTTGTTTCGAGAATGACGATGTGGTGCATGTGGCCGGCAGGATCAAACCTCTTGACGATATTGCAGTAATCAATACCGAACTGGCACTGGCCGATCTCGACAGTGTGGAACGCGCACTGCAACGTGCAGAGAAGAACACCAAGAGCGGTGACAAGGATGCAATCAAACTGGTTGAAGTGCTCAAGCGATTACGCACACATCTTGACGAAGGCAAACCCGCGCGCTCACTGGCGCTGGATGCCGATCAACAGAAGCTGTTGCGCGAGTTGCATCTCATCACCATCAAGCCATTGATGTATGTCGCCAACGTCGCGGAGAATGGCTTCATCAATAATTCGCATCTCGATGAGGTTCGCAAACTGGCTGCGGATGAACATGCCGAAGTCGTGCCGGTGTGCGCCGCGATTGAAGCTGAAATTTCACAACTCGACGAAGCGGATCGCGCCGATTTTCTCAAAGAGATGGGACTGGATGAACCTGGCCTGAATCGTGTGATTCGTGCAGGTTACAAGCTGTTGGGCTTGCAGACCTATTTCACCGCCGGCGTGAAAGAAGTACGCGCCTGGACGGTGCGTGCCGGTTCCACTGCGCCTCAGGCGGCAGGTGTGATCCACACCGATTTCGAGAAAGGATTCATCCGCGCCGAAGTGATTGCGTTCGATGACTACATTGCCGGCAAGGGCGAGCAGGGCGCCAGGGAAGCTGGACGTCTGCGTCTGGAAGGCAAGGAATATATCGTTAAAGAGGGCGATGTCATGCACTTCAGATTCAACGTCTGAACGCCGGAAAAACCGCAGTTTTGCTTGACAGCGGGCGGCGTGAACAAGAAAATTCGCGCCCCGGTTTGGGAATCTGGCGCTGCCACCTGAACCCATTCATTACTCTTATATATGGTGAAGTAGCTCAGACGGTTAGAGCGAGGGATTCATAACCCCTAGGTCGGCGGTTCGATTCCGCCCTTCACCACCAATCTTTCTTTTTGTTTTACTTTTTCTTTGGATTGGCAAAGAAAAAGTAAATGACATCAGGGAGCACGTAGTGCGCCAACTCTCCTTCGATCTCTCCTTCGATACAGGGTCTCCCACGTTGTCTCTTTGGGGTTGTCCAAAGAGAAAAGAAGAGAAGTAGAACAGGCTTGTCCTGTACGAGCCCTGAGATTGGCAAAGAAAAAGTAAATGACATCAGGGAGCACGTAGTGCACCAACTCTCCTTCGATACAGGGTCTCCCACGTTGTCTCTTTGGGGTTGTCCAAAGAGAAAAGAAGAGAAGTAGAACAGGCTTGTCCTGTACGAGCCCTAAGATTGGCAAAGAAAAAGTAAATGACATCAGGGAGCACGTAGTGCACCAACTCTCCTTCGATCTCTCCTTCGATACAGGGTCTCCCATCGTTCCTTCGATTTAGCAAAGAAATAAATGTCATCAGAGAGTGAGCACGGCGAACATCGACTCTATCCTTTCCATTTTCGCCGCTGGAAAGGTGAGAGCTTCTTTTTCTCCACAAATCATCATTGCGTCATACATCAATGTTGAACTGTCTGCATGTCGAACATGCCTGAGTCCATCCCTGACGCGATTGTCACAGATGCCCATTTGCTGCGTGGTCCATCCCTGAGCGGATATGAACAGTTTCACTTCAGTCACAACCGGATTGATCATCCGGTTTACCATCGCGGTGATCGCGGTCATCCACCGATTCTGTTGTTGTCGGAACTGGCAGGATTTGCACCAGGACTATTGATGTTTGCGGACCGGTTGGTGCAACACCACTACCAAGTGTATTTGCCGTGGATGTTTGGTTCCTTCGCAAAGCGGACGCCTCTGCGTAACGCAGTGCGACTATGTGTGTCGCGCGAATTCGCCAGACTGAAAGCGGGCGTGTCCGCACCGATCACCGACTGGCTGCGTGCACTCTCTTTATATATAAGCGTGCAGAATCAGAACGCAAGGCTTGGCGCCATCGGCATGTGCCTGACGGGTGCCTTTGTCATTCCATTGATCATTGACCCGCAGGTCAAAGCAGCAGTCGCCGCACAGCCATCAACACCGTTGTCATTGCTGTATCGATACTTTGCTATCAGAACCCGCATCATTAAAGCACTCAATGTCAGTGATGAGGAGATCATTGCTGCACGTCAGCGTCTTAATGAAGGCGAGGCACACATGTTCGCCTGCCGTTTCCGCGCGGATCGAATCTGTCCAAGCGAGAAGCTGGAGCGCCTGCAACATGAGTTTCCAATCGGCCTGGAAGTAAAGGAATACGGCGGGGTTGACTGGCGGAATTCGTTGAATCGCCGTCCGCATGCCACCTTCACAAAGGAATTTCGCATCGCCGGAGAGGATGTGGACGACACGCATCCATCGCGACAGGCATTCAGGGATCTCATTTGTTTTCTCAACAAACATCTGCGTGCTTGACCGCCCGTATCAGACATGTCTTTGCGTGTGAACGGGAACGGCCGTCCGGTTGTGTGACACAGATGTCATACATATGAAGTTCATCGTGCCGACGTCATGCACGCGTCATACAGATTCTTAACCGGCACGTCACAAAACATTTCTAAAGTCGGCTTATTCAACGTGGCAATGATTTTGTAATCGTTGATGTGGACGCGTCATACATTGGCGCGATCAATCGCAATAACGTCGCAAAACTTTAAAGCTGCGTTAAACATCAAGACATGAGCAATTTGTAATTTGCGCATGTTGAAACGGTACATGTGCTGCCTCATGGGGAGGCAAGGTGCGAAAGGAACCACACTTGGGCGCGATGCAGGATGTCGCGGCCGTGTTCACGATGAACACGGCGCTGAATGAAACAGGAGTGATGTCAATTCAAGTTTTAGGGCGGACCGCAAGGTTCAGAGTTTTTCAATAGCTAGGGGACTTCCTCATGAAGATTTCTTTGAAGCAGATTTTGGCCGTCGGCGCGCTGGCAGTGGCTTCCACTTCCGCGTTTGCCGACACGGCATTGCCGGAAACAGGCAATGGCGAACTGGTGTTGTATGTACTGGATACAACTCAAAACACGGTGTATGCGCGTGGTTTGGGTGTCAACATGGACAACATCATCACTACACAGCAGATCACCAGCAATGGTCATACTGTTGCCGCACAACCGATTACCGGTTTTGATCTCGGTACTATTGGTCCGGACGCAAACATGAATGCGTTCCTGGGCACAATTGCGCCGAGTGACAACGTTGAGTGGGCGGTACTTGGCGGTGCGTACACCGGCATCACCAACACTCTGGGTGCAATGCGTTTTGCGACTACAACCACGGCTGATCTGTCAGCAGGAACGACACTGTCCAATTCGAACCTGAAGGGATCATTTGTGAATATCAATGGTGTGCAGACAACATTGAACGGGTTCATTGGCACAGGTGTTGCGGATGACATGGCCTCCACTCAACCGAACGGCATCTACGGTCAGACCGGCGCCGGTTATCCAACTGCACCGGCCTGGTTTGGTGGTGGCTTGACCAATGCCATTACCGGTTTGGGCACGACTGCCAACTTCTATCTGTTGGCCACGGGTGGTGGTAGCACGGGAGCAAAGGCAGTGGCCTATTCAATGTACTCACTGACTTTGGGAACGGATGGCACATTGACGATGAATGCACCCATGAGCACCACGCCGATTCCCGCTGCCTTCTGGTTGCTGGGCAGCGGTCTGGCAGGCTTGGTCGGCATCGGTCGCCGCAAGCAGGTCTGAATCATTCCCTGAACTGTTTCACTCAAAGCTGCGAGTTCATGCGAGCTCGCAGTGTGGTGAGTTCTTTCAAGTTTTTTCGGAGAGTTATCATGCGTAATTTGAAGATTGCTGCAGCCGTCGCTGCAACTCTTGTTGGCGGAAGTGCCTTTGCTTTGCCGGCAAACACCGCGTCTTATGGCGTTAATCTGGTGGTTTCCGGTTCATCAGCATTCAAAGTTTCCTTCAAGGCCGTCTTTCCAACCATGTGTGCGGACACTGCAGACCTGTACACGGCGGCTGCCACATCAGGAGCAACACCTGACATGCTGGCAATGAGCTGCACACTGAAGAACGATGGCACGTTGCCGGCAGCTATCGCCGGCAAGACTGCCATTGCCTATTATCGTTCAGAAGGTGGTTCTGTATTTGGTGTAGGTCCCATCGCCAAGAACGTCCAGATTGACAGGCTGGTGGTGAACAGCAGCTGCACCGGCACCAACCACTCTTTTACCTGCCCAGTGGCCAACTGGAACCTGAATGCGGATACCGGCACCGGCAACCTGGTGAAAGATACAACATTGCTGGGCATTTCCGACGTTGAACCTGCACAGTTCATTGGCGGCAACTGGCCATCAGGAACATTGCTCGGTGTTCAACCCACACCGGCGCAATTGGCGAATATCACAAACATTCAAAGTGCGATTGCCCAAGTGTTCGCCATCTACGTCAACAAGTCAGTCACTGGCGGTTCGAGCACGACGGTATCGATTTCCAAGCAGTCACTGACCTCGATCTTCAACGGCTTCTACACCGATTGGAGCCAGGTGCCAAAGGCTGATGGCAGCGGTTTCTTCTCCGCAGGTGCCATCAATGTGTGTAATCGCGACGTCGGTTCAGGCACTCGCGCTGGCGCTGGAATTTATTTCGAAGGAGTCGGTTGCTCAACGGCGCCCTACCAGCTGATCAGCACGCCGACGATTAATGCCTCCACTGGTGCGGAAATCTCTTGCATCGGTGGCACTGCGGGTTCTGTCGGCTATGCCAACATCCAGAATCTGCCAGTGTCTGCGGGTGGTACCAGCGCATTGCCGGCAAATACTTCCATAGTGTGGATCGATGGTGTGGAACCCAGCCCGCTTACCGCAGCGACAGGCAACTACGATTACTGGTTTGAAGCCACCTTCAACAGCGGCTCCGCATTGGCCAGTCATCCCGTGGAAAATGCCATGGCAACCTATCTGATTGGACGTCTGCAGGATGCAACCACGTTGCCCGGAACAACTGCATCGCCCAGCGTGATTGCATTGCCGGTTGGCGTCAACGTACCCACCCTGCCGCAGGCAGACAACAGCCATCCAGTCGCTATTGGTTCGCGTAGCGGCAACAGCTGCCAGGCGCCTGTTGGTTTCAATTAATAACGACTGCGACAAAAAACCTTCACAGTTGTGTGAGAGTGTTGGAGGCTGGGCTTTTTGTCCAGCCTCTTTTTCTTTTTGTGAGACGATCCGTTTTTGTTGATGGATATATTCATGGGCTGCATCACCAGAGTAACAACAACAAGTGTTGCAATTGCAACCATGCATCTGTGCTGCATGCCTTCATGTTCAGCCGATGAAGTTGCACATGCAAACACACGGCCGCAATCATCTTCCGGACAACAGGAACAATACTTCGACATGTTCGAGATTCGCGTGCTTGGAAACACCAGATTGCCACAACGCGATATCGAATCGTTGCTTTATCCATTTCTCGGCGAACAAAAGACACTGCAGGATGTTGAAGCCGCACGCAAGGCACTGGAAACGCTGTATCACAATCGTGGCTATGGCACCGTGTACGTGGATATTCCGGAACAAACGGTTGATGGCGGCATAATACGTCTGGCGGTGACCGAGGCCAGACTTGAACATGTGCATGTCAGTGGCGCACGCTATTTTTCCAATCGCCAGATTCGTTCCGCACTTCCCGAAGCCACGCCGGGTACTACACCATCATTGCCGGTGTTGCAGCAACAGGTCAATGACCTGAATCAGCAGACCAGTGACCGGCAGGTCGTTCCCGTGCTGAAAGCAGGCAGCGTACCGGGCACAGTGGACTTGAGTCTTAAAGTGGATGATCACTTGCCATTGCATGCCACGCTTGATGTCAATGACCAGTACACTGCGGATACCACACCGTTGCGTGCCGCATTGGGACTGAGTTACAACAATCTTTTTGGCCGTCTGGACACGGTAGCTGTTCAATACCAGTATTCACCCCAGAATCTGCAGCAAGTAAAGGTCTGGCTGGGCAGCTACACCACTCATGTATTTGATGATGTGACCCGGCTGTCGCTTATCTATGTGGACTCCCGTTCGGGTGTTGCAACCCTCGGTTCGGGTGATACCAGGATCAATGTGCTCGGCAAAGGCAAGACCGGCAGTGTGCGCCTGATTCATCCGCTGGCCGGCCTGCAAAGCAGTCTTGGTTCAATTACGTTCAGCGCCGATTACAAAAACTCGTTGCAGAATATCTGCAACAACACTACTGATATCGGTGAATGTCCATTTGAGCAGCTTCCCGCCGCGTCTTCGCAGAACGGCAATGCTTCAACTTCATCCAGCGCACATCTCGATTACACGCCGATCAACTATATCAATTTCTCGCTGGGCTACAGCGGCGGATGGCGCGGTGACAAACTCCAGGGTACGTTCAGTCTGTCCGGCAATTTCGGCATCCGCGGCTTGCGCAACAATCCTGATGATTTCGAAAACAAGCGTTTTCTCGCCAATTCAAATTACATCATCTTCCGTTCCGACGGTATGTTGATGAACAGATTGCCGGCCGATTTCAATGTGACCCTCAAATATTCTGCGCAGTATGCCTTTGATCCCGTCATCCAGAATGAACAATTGTCATTGACGGGCATTGATGGTTCGCGCAGTTATCTTGAATCAGAAATACTCGTTGATCGCGGCATCAGGAGCACTCTGCAATTCGGAACCCCCCAATGGAAATGGTTCAAATCTTCACTGATGACGGATGCATTCGTTTTTTATGACTACGCCACCGGACAGATTGCACAACCGCTGCAATACGAAGCGGCCAGTCATTCGGTCAGTGCCGCCGGCATTGGTTTCAACTTCATCCTGTTCGATCATTTCAACGGCAACCTGTTCTGGTCACGTGCGCTGCGCGATGGTGTGCAAACAAGGCGTGGCGATTCACGTTATCAATTCGATGTCAGCACAAGCTGGTGATGTCATGAGTACACACAATTCATTCGCATCCATGACAGTCAGACAACGTGTACGCTACGCATTGTGCAGACCGCGCCTGCATCACGCATTTTTTTCCGCTGGCCTCAGCGCAATGATATTGAGCACGCCGCCAGTGAATGCAGTGGAATTGCCGCGTGCCTGCGTGGCTGGCGCATGCGGTAACAATGCGGCAAAGCAGCCTGTCACCTGGGTGAGTTCGGGTGCAGCATCGGCTTCCTACAGCGGCAACACGCTTACGGTGAATCAGTCAACGGAAAATGCGACACTCAACTGGCAAAGCTTCAACATCAGCGCGGATGGCAAGGTGATCTTCAGTCAGCCCAGCGCCAGTTCGGTTGCGCTCAATCGCATCTTCCAGGCGAGTCCCAGTCAAATCTTCGGCAGCATCAGGACACAGTTGAACAGTGATCCTTCCAAACCAGGCGGACAGATTTACCTGATTAATCCGAATGGATTCCTGTTTGGCACGAATTCATCCGTCAACGCGGCCGGGATACTGGTGAGCACGTTGAACATGACCGACGCCGTGTTCCAGAATGGCGTGCTGTCCGCGACACTATCGAGCAAGCCCGCACTGGATGCATCCGTCGATTCATCCGGAAACCCGTTAGCCACAATCACCAACGGCAATATCCTGATTCAGCAAGGCGCCACGATGCAAGCAACCAATGCTGGTGGCCGTATCCTTATCGCGTCTTCAAATATAGATAACAACGGTTCGTTGATTGCAAAAGACGGTCAGGTGGTACTTGCTGCCGGGGACAAGGTCTATCTGTCAGCCAGCAATGACATCAACCTGCGCGGATTGCTGGTTGAGGTGGATATCAATGATGCAACGACCAGCGGTGCGGTCATCAACGATATCAATGGTGTACTTGATGTCGGACATGGCAATGCCACGATGGTCGGTCTGGCGGTGAATCAGCAGGGTCGTATTTCTGCATCGACCTCGATTGCGCAGAACGGATCAATACGGCTGGTGGCTGAAGATCATGTGCTCATCGCGCCCACTGCGGTGCCGGGTGATTCCACCAAGGATCCGAATATCCCGGTGTGGCACCCCACAGAGGGTGGCACTGTTACACTGGGCACACAAAGCAACATGACCATTGCGCCTGATGGTGACGATGCAACCGCGGTGGATGCGCAGACACAATTACCATCCACTATCAACGTGACCGGCAAGCAGGTGGTTGTTCAAGATGGCGCACACATCACTGCACACGGCGGCACGCTGAATGTGACTGCCACAGCAAATCCTTCCAGTGTTGGCGGCATTGCCGATCCAAGTGCGCATTTGCGCATTGATGATGGTGCAGTGATTGATGTGTCAGGCAGCGATGCGACTGCTTCCGTCACACAGAACATCGTTACTACGCAATTGCGTGGCACTGAACTGGCTGATGATCCGCAACAACGCAATAGTGCACTGCGTGGGCAAACCGTGACCTTCGATGCGCGCGCCATTACCAGTGACGGCATTCTTGGCAGCGGACTCGCTGATGTCTCCGGTGCCCTGGCCAATATCGGCAAGACTGTGGCACAACGTACGTCCAGCGGCGGCAACATAAACCTGAATTCAACGGGCGATGTTATCGTGGCATCAGGTGCGACCTTGAACGTATCCGGCGGGCAGACAACCTTTACCGGCGCACAGGTGAGTACATCGCAGTTGATCACCGCCGATGGCAAGCTGGTGGACATCAATAGCGCCAGCGCTGTCAACACATATGCCGGTGTCAACAATCCGGCAAATTCAATAAAACATGATCGATGGGGTGTGATTGAACAAATGTCTTCGCAAACCGGCTCGCATTATGAAGCTGGCTATATGCAGGGCAGTTCTGCCGGCAGCATCAATGTGAGTGCCGCAGCATCAATGATGTTGAACGGTACGATGCTGGGCAATGCAGTCAATGGACCATATCAGCGTGATCCCGCGTTTCGAGCCTACAGTTCGACCAATGCCGATGGCACGCAGGTATATGCAACGGGTGGGCAACTGAACGTCA
The DNA here is from genome assembly GCA_035548495.1 of Steroidobacteraceae bacterium. GTDB lineage: Bacteria > Pseudomonadota > Gammaproteobacteria > Steroidobacterales > Steroidobacteraceae > CAILZL01. The sequence goes on along the minus strand of DASZSV010000041.1, from coordinate 7,792 downwards.
CCACTACTGCACCCATCAATGTGACACTTGGCGGTGACAAGTCCAACATCTCCATTGCCGACGATGCTGATGTCCCAGCCAATCTTCCGTTGACTCTGTCAACCGATTATTTGCGGAACGGTGGATTTGCAGCTACATCCATCACCACGCTCGGTTCCATCACGGTGCCGCAAAGTGCACCATTAACATTGGTCGACGGTTCAACGCTCGAATTGAATGCCAGGCAGTTGAACATCAATGCAAACATCACCGACCACGGCGGTTCTGTGCTGTTCAGTGACAAAATCAACAACACCAATTTTTCCGGGGGAGGTGTGGTCATCGGTGATAATGTGCAACTGGATGTGCAGGGTGAATGGATCAATGATGCGGAGATACCCACTGGTGTTCGCGCCGATACACCATTATGGAAGAACGGTGGAACCATACAACTGCAGGCTGCCGCACAGGGCAGTCAACTGAATATTGGTGACGGCGTGCAATTGCTTGCCAATGGTGGGGCATGGCTTAAAGGCAACGGTTCCGTGGTGGGTGGCAAGGGCGGCAACATCTCCTTGTTGTCTGATGGTCAGGATGCTGCTTTCACTCTCGGCGATCATGTCAATATCTCGGGATTCGGCGTCAACAGTGCAAGCGGTGGCACATTCAGCCTGAGTGCCGGCCGCATCGAGATAGCCAGCCGTAACAACTGGGCCGATGCACAAACGTATGACCCATCCGCACCAGACAGTTTGTGGTATTTCACCGTGGCGCCAGCATTGTTCAGTGACTACGGATTCAGCAAGTTCAATCTGGTGGCCTCGGGCGGCATTACTGCGGATCAGGGTGATGCATTGCTGGTTGATTCAAACACACGGATTCAGTCCATTGTCAGCACCCTGCAATTGTCAGCAGACGCAGTCCATCAGCATGGCGGTGGAACGGTTGCAGCTTTCGCCACGATTACCACTCTGCCTGATTACTTGCGCAACCCCTCCAGCATCGCGCTCGCAGTTTCCCCAAACAGTACTTATGGCATGACAGTGCGTCCCGGCTCACTGGATATCAAGCAGGGTGCTGTTATCAGCAGCGATGTCAATTCAACATTGTTATTGCACACCACCGGTGCCAGCATCGAGATGGATGGTTCATTGATTGCACATGGCGGACAAATCAGTGCCAGTGTTGGATTACCGCAAAATCCGGATGGCACTGCCTATGACTCCGGTTTGCAGGTTCATGTCGGTGCCGATGCGGTGCTGGATGCCAGTGGTGACGTCATCATGACACCGACGGATACCGGGTTGCGTCAAGGCAAGATTTATGATGGCGGTTCCGTCACACTGAGTGCGCAACGTGGTTCGGTGCTGATTGACAGCGGTGCGGTGATTAATGTCTCCGGTACGAGTGCACCATTCGACACGCCACTCAATCAATCCGCTCGCACTTATCAAACACAGGTTATCGCCAGCAATGCTGGCAGCATTGCATTGCAGGCTTCCGATAGCATCGGTATTGCCACGACATCGCTATTCGCCAGCGCAGGCGGCACCAATGCCTTTGGCGGAATATTGTCAATGACATTTGCAAGTGGTCCTGCATCATTGCCGTCATCATCCGGCACGCTGGCCACCTTCTATCCGGCCTATTCCTCGCTACGTACCATTGAGATTTCAAGTAATGCACTTCCGGTTGCCGGTACGCCAGGATCAGGGCTGGCCGTGATCAATGTGCCACAGATCTCTTCCGGCGGATTTGATCAATTGCAGTTGAATGCCGAAGAAGTATTCCTGCAGGATGGAATCAATCTTGACTTGCAACGAAGGCTGGAAATCAACTCGCCATTGCTGGCAATGAACACTTCAGGCACGGTAACGTTCAATTCGCCCTATGTGTTGCTGGGAAACACCTTGATTCCTGACGGCAAGGGTGGCGCCAGTTCCATCGTCAATGGCGGACATCTGAACATCAATGCAGATTTTATTGATCTGCAAGGCAACGTGAGCCTGCAGAATATCGCTGGCACCACACTGAGCAGCAGCGGCGATATTGAATTAGTCGGCGTCAGCGGCACCAGTGCGCATCCGGATAAACTGACAGGCAGTTTCAACACTGGTGGTGATCTGACATTGCAGGCATCACGTGTCTATGCGGCAACGGCAGCACAGTTTGCGATCAATGCACCAGTTGGTACGGTGAGGATAGAACCAGGTCCTGAAAACACAGCCACACCATTGTCCGCTGCAAGTTCCATCACCATCAATGCCAACAACATTACTCAGGATGGCAAGTTGCTGGCGCCGTTTGGCAGCATTACATTGAACGCCGACAATGACCTGACGTTGGGCAACGGCAGTCTTACATCAGTCAGTGCTGCGGGCGTTGCCATCCCTTATGGTTATACCCAGAACTCGACTGCATGGTTTTATGATGGAGGTGCCAGCAGCGTTGCAGATATCAAAGCAGTGCCGCAGCGGACCATTACCCTGGGAGGCACCAGCACCAACAGTGTCAACATCGAACAAGGCGCAACCGTCGACGTGTCGGGTGGTGGTGACTTGAGCGCATGGGAATGGATTCCTGGAACCGGAGGAACGAAGGATGCATTGAGCAATCCGGTGAATCCGGATCTTTATGCCATCATGCCGTCACTTGGTTATCAGTCAGCGGCATTTGATGCCGAGAGTTACAAGTCCAGCAACTTGCAGGCAGGTGATACGGTGTATCTCAGTGGCACGAGCAATATCGCTGCCGGCTTCTACACCTTGTTGCCCGCACGTTATGCATTGCTGCCCGGAACATATCTTGTATCCGCCGTACCAGGATTTACCAACATTCAGCCCGGTGTTATTGCAACGCTGGCAGATGGCACGCCTGTTGTGGCGGGCTATCGCTCATTTGGCAATTCGGGACTGGGTGGCGCCACCTACAGCGGCTTTGCGATCTATCCGCAAGGATGGGCCAATCAACTCGCGCAGTATCAGATCACCAATGCATCAACGTTCTTCTCCGGTGATAACGGCTCTACTGCGAACGCCGGCCTGTTGTCATTGATCACTGGAAATGCACTGCTTGCCAACGGCACCGTGAAATCGGCCGGTGCAACGGGGGGTGACAATGCCACGATTGATGTTTCTGCCGGCAATCTTGAAATTGTGGGTAATGTAGGTAATGGCAGCAGCGGTGCAGTACAGATTGCTGCGAATGTATTGAATGACTGGAATGCGGGCAGTTTGCTGCTGGGTGGACAACATTCAGCAGATGGAAAATCAATATCAGTAGCAGCTGATTCAGTCACGGTGACGGACGGTGCACAGCTCACCGGCGACGATGTCACGTTAGTGGCGCGCAATCAGGTCTCGATCGAACATGGTGCAAGTGTCGAAGCTGTTTCCGCAGTAAAGAATACGACTGTCAATTTACCGCAAACATCCACAATTTCTTTGACAGGTGCCGGTGCTGACAAGGCGGCAGTTGTCTCGGTTTCTGATGTGGGCAATGCGCAGTTTATTCATGATTCAAATCAAACCAGCACGGCACTGGGAACAGTGAACCTCTCTGCGGATTCAACCATCGCATCACGCGGTGCGTTGATAATTGACGCGCCGGGAGGCGGGACCGTCGATGGCAGCGTCGCTGCTTCCGGGGCAACACTCACTCTGTCATCCGCTCATCTTGTATTTGGTGACAATCAGGCTGCGGATCAGTTAACGGTCAATGCTGCACTGTTGAACAGCTTGCAGACAGCAGACGCGGTGAATTTGATCAGTACCGGCAGCATTGACTTTACCCACTATGCGGCGGGCGGCAGCACGCTCAGCATCGGCAGCGAAGCAATGCCATTGAACAGCATTACATTGCAGGCAGCGGCAATCAACAATTCCGGCAACGATTCACTTGAATTGCACGCCAATAATGTGATGTTCGACGGTCTGGGCGATGCAACTGCCAGTGTCATCCCTGCCGGAGCGCAGTCTGCACTGACGGTGGATGCGCAGAACATTCTTGTTGCCGGCAAGGCCATGACCATGAATGGTTTTACACAGACAAATCTTGACGCAACCCAACAGTTGAGTGTCGCTGGCAATGGCAGTGTTCTGATTGGTGGTGATTTGAATATCAAGACTGCACGCATTACTGCACAAGCTGGTTCCACTGGTTCGTTGATAGCCACCGGCGACGTGTCACTGCATGAAAGTTCTGCAATGCAAACCATGCCATCGCTGCAACTGGGCGGTGCGTTGACCATTGCAGGCAACAATATTGATGACAATGCTGACATTGTGCTGCCGTCGGGCATCGTCACTCTGCAAGCGGCAAACACGATTACGCTGGAAGATGCAGCGTCCATCGATGTATCCGGGATGTCTGTGTATGCCGCCGGAGTGCGGGCAGATTCCAGTGCGGGCGTTATCAGGCTGAATGCGGGCGGCAACCTTGTTGCGAACGCGGGGTCGTTGCTTGATCTTGCAGCGAGTGGTGACAGCAAGGCAGGTGGGCTGTATCTGCAATCAGGTGGTACTCTCAATCTGCAATCCACGATGAATGCAGCATCCTCCGCTCCTGAGGCGGGTGGTGCCATCGCGATTACTGCAGGCAGCATCAATCATTTTTCCTCATTGAACGATGCGATACAGCACGATGGTTTCACGCAAAGCCAGAGCATTCATGTGCAAGATGGAAATCTGGGCCTGGTGGCAGGGAAACAAATCATGGCACATGATGTGCAATGGATTACTGACCGTGGTGTTGTCAACATTGCAGGTGCCATTACAGCCCCTTCAACCGGTCAACGTAGCGCCATTCGATTATATGGTGCTGATGGTGTGACGGTCTCAGGTTCCTTGAACGCGGATGCCGCAGCTGCCGGCAACAATGGTGGCAATGTTGAAATCGGTGTCAGTGACAATATCACCAGCCATCCCGGTGCGATGATTGATTTGCTGCAAGGCAGTGTGATAAGTGCCAAGGGAACTGCACCAGGCGGCCTGTGGTTACGCGCGCCAGTGTTGAGCAACAATGATGTGGCGATAAGCGAAATTGCCGGTAACGTTTCCGGAACCGGCTCGCTGTCAATTGAGGCAGTGCTGCCTGCATACAACCTTTCGGGAACGGTAAGCAGCGCGCAATGGAGCAGCATGCAGAATGATGCGGCAAATTACATCAACGCTGTAATGGCCAATGCACATGTTCAAACCCTGTTGAACAATGCATTGACGCCGGTGGCCCTGTCGCCGGGTATCGAAATTAATAGCTCCGGCGATATTGCGTTGAGCACAGTGGATTTGTCCACCTGGCGATTCAATGGTGCGGGTACTGCAACAGCACCTGTGGCGCTGACCGTGCGTGCGAGCGGTTCACTGAGTGTGAATGGCAATATCTCTGACGGATTCCGTTCTGATGGTTCGTCCACCAATGATTCATCCGCCACCATTCGTCTGGTTGCGGGCAGCAATCAATCCAGCGCTGATCCACTGATGATAGATACTGCGGTGATGGCGGATTTGAATATCAATAGTTCATTGGTACGCACCGGCACCGGCAATCTCGATCTGATTGCGGCTCGTGATGTGAAGTTCACCGGAACCAATCCTGGTGCGTATACGGGCGGCATCGATGCACCCATTACATTGCTCGATTCGGCAACAGCTGCAACCACGCGTTTTCTCACCGATGGAGGTCAGGTGTTGATCAACGCAGGCCGCGATGTCATTGGTCAGCCACAATCGCAGAACATCAATGCATGGCAACTGCATGATGCGTGCAGCACTGCCCTGAAATGTCTTGCAGCACAGACTACCTGGGGCATCAACGTGCCGCAATTCCACTGGAATACCGGTACTCTGGGCGGTGGCGATCTGGCAGTGATTGCCGGCAGGGATGTCAATCAGTTGACCGCAGCCGCCGCAGACAGCGCGGCTGAAAATGCTGATGATGCGTCAATGACGATGTACGGTGGTGGCGCACTTGAGGTGAACGCGGGCAACAACATCAACAGCGGTGTGTTTTATTCATCCCGAAGCCCGGGCCGTCTGAATGCAGGCGGCTCGATCACCGGCAATGGCTGGGCATCGAGCACCGGCGTATTGCTGCTCATGGATGATACGCAAATGAATCTCGAAGCACGCAGCGGCATTGCAATTGCGGGGGTGGTCAATTCAACGACAGTCGCATCAATGCAAAGCGGTGCGGACTTTTTCACTTTTGGCCAGGACAGCGGGCTTGCCTTGAAGTCCAGTGCAGGAAATATTTTACTCGCGGAGTTCAACTTGGATTCTTCTTATGGTGTCGCATACACAAAATCCGAATTGTTGCCCACATCGCTTTTTGTTTCGGCAATGAGTGGCGATATTGCGCTTGCTGGTGACTTGAACCTGTATCCATCCAGCACTGGCGGCCTGAACTTGTTTGCAGCCGACAACATTGACACCAGCAGCAGCGCAAACATCTACATGGCAGATACTGATCCGGTGCTGCTGTTCACTCCAGTTAATCCGTTTGCAGCCAAATTGGGTATCCCACTGACTATCAATACAACAGTTCAAGGAGTGAAGCTGCTCTTCGATCGCGCGGCGATACATTTGAACGACAGTGCTCCAGCAACGATTGCCGCGGGTGGAAACATCAGCAATATCCAGTTCAATATACCCAAAGCGTTTGTCATGGCGGCAGGCGGAGACATTAGTGACATCAGTCTCAGGGCGCAAAACCTGAATGCCAGTGACATCAGCAAGATTGTCGCCGGCGGTTCCATCAGCCTGTCCGATCCATCGCAGAATATTGTACTCAGTGGTCCCGGACGTATTGATGTACTGGCCGGTGGCAATATCGACTTCGGAGTGTCTAGCGGCATCGTTACCAATGGCGCACTGGGTAATCCGAATATTCCTGACAAGCAGGGTGCTGATATTGCCGTGCTGGCTGGAATGGGATCGGGATTGAATCCCGATTGGGATATCAATGCATTCATTGATCATGTTGCGGCAACCTCGGCAACTGGGGCTGATGCGCTCGTCGCGTATGTAAAAAGAGTGACATCGCAAGAAGCGCTGTCGCTGGATCAGGCAGTGAGCCAGTTCAAGGCAATGCCGCTTGCAACACAACAGCCTTTTGTATTGCAGGAATTCTATAACCTGCTCGTTGAAGCAGGCATGGATGCCAACACCAAGCCTGCATTGGGATACAGTACGGGGTATGCAGCCATTGATGCACTCTTGCCGCATAATCGTGGTGACAACAATCCGTACAAAGGCAACATCAATCTGGATTACAGCCAGATCTATACACTGGCAGGCGGCAGTATAAACTTGTTCGCACCGGGTGGCGGCATAAACGTCGGATTGGCGCAGCCGCCAGTGGGTGTGGGTGTTCAACCACCCGGAAAACTCGGCATCGTCACGCAGGGCGGTGGCAGCGTGAACATATTTGCAAACAACGACGTCAATGTGAATGCTTCGCGCATCTTTACCCTGCTCGGTGGCGATATCAACATCTGGTCGACGCTAGGCAACATTGATGCAGGGCGTGGTGCGAAGACATCCATTTCTGCACCGCCTCCTGTGGTAACCATTGATCAACTTGGTAATGTCGTTACCAACTTCAGCGGTGCTGTTGCAGGAAGCGGCATACGCACCATTCAAACCAATCCTGACGTCACGCCGGGCAATGTGAATCTCATGGCGCCGGCAGGGTTTGTTGATGCCGGTGATGCCGGCATTGGTTCATCGGGCAACATCAATGTCGCATCGCTTGGCGTGATAGGCGCAAGCAACATCAACTTTGGTGGTCAGGCTTCGGGCGTACCTGCTGCAAC
>DASZSV010000040.1:0-14903 GCA_035548495.1 Steroidobacteraceae bacterium | reverse complement strand
CACTTCGGCCGGTTTAATACGCGCCCCGTCATTCACCGCCCCATTCCGGCGCGGCAACATGGCCAGATAGCTCAGTTGGTAGAGCAGCGGACTGAAAATCCGCGTGTCGCTGGTTCGATTCCGGCTCTGGCCACCAATCTTTCTTTTGGCTTTACCTTTTCTATTGATTGGAAAAGAAAAGGTAAATGACATCAGGGAGGTCGCCTAGCGACCACCTACTCTCTTTCGATACAGGATTTCCCATCTTGTCTCTTGTTACTTCTTTCTTTGATTTGGCAAAGAAAGAAGTAATAACGTCAGGGAGCACGAAGTGCACTTACTCTCCTTCGCTATCGGGTCTCCCATCTTTTTCTTTTGATTGGAAAAGAGAAGCAATAAAACTCAGGAAGGATGGAATGAACCAAGAAAGCACTGAAGAAGTCATGCCCGCGAAAGCGGGCATCCAGTGGGATACTGTTTCAACTGCGGTACTTATTTAGCCTTTACTGACTCTCGCGTAATAAATTCCTTCACACCTTTTGAACTGGAAAAATAACTTCCATCACGCGACCAATTGTGCAATCGGTTGACGCAACGCAACCCTCACCACCCTCACTCAAACAACGGACTCTTGTTGAACCGCCACACCGAGAAACTCATCACCACCACCGTGATGCCAATTAATACACCAACAATGGGTAACAACTGTACAAAACTGTCCCCCGCCCATAACACACCATTGAATGCCTCAATGGCCCAGTACACCAGCGTGTAGTGGGCAAGATGCTGCATGAAGGCAGGCATCAGACTGATGGGAAACCATGCACCACCTACTGCGCTCATGGTAATCACCAGCAAGGTTGCCAGACTGTTGGCAGCCGTGGCGGAACGTGTAATGGCCGACAACAACATGCCAAATGATGTACACGCTGCTGCGACACAGGTACATGCCAGAATCAAACCACCCAGGTGTCCCGTGACATCCACACCGTAAAGCAACTGCCCGGCAAGAAACAATGTAGTCAATTGACCCAGACCAAACAGCACGCCGTAAAAAAAGCGGCTCCACAGCAACTGCGCACGACTGACAGGCGCAGAGAGCAACCGTCGAAAAATACCGCTGTTCTTTTCATCAAAGAATGCGGCGGATGAACCACTGACCGCAAACAGCAGAAACATCACGGCATAACCGCCGACAATTTGCGTCGCCTGAGGACTCTTTACATCCTTGCCCACCACTTGCACCTGATCAATTTTCACCAGTCTGGCAAGAAAGTCAGCAGTTGCATTGTTACTGCCGTTACCCGCGCCACCACTCGAACTCTGCGTGAGTTGATTGAATCCGAAATTGCCGTTGTTGATGTTGTCGAGAATTGTTTTTGGATCACCACCAAATGTACTGGCAATGTTGTCTGCCAATGCACGATTGAATTGATCATTGCGTGCAGTGCCAAGAAATTTCCTGTTCCCTGCAATTAAAGACTTGCCGAGCAGATTGGGCACGCTGGAGAAAATAACTTTCTGCAGCAGTCCATTGACCATCTGGCTTTCTATTTCATTGCGCGGATCGGACAATATTTTCAGATGCAATCCGATGCGGTCATCACTGAACAGATCGGCGGGAATGACCAGCGCATAGCTGAACTTGCGATCATGAATCATCGGACGCAAATCGCCTTCAACCAGCGGACGTGTGGTCTTGTCGGCATTCACGTAGTTCGTAATGACTTGAAACGTGCCCTGTGCGCGCAGTGAATCGACAATCTGCTGTGCCGCCGGATCGCTGCTGGCGTTGACCACGGCCAGTGGAATGCTGGTTGGCCCCGGATTGCTGCGGCCGATGCCGAACACCATGCCGACAATGTAGATGATCAACATCGGAACAATCAGGCTGAGAACCAACGCGCCGCGATTGCGAATCAGAATCGCAAAATCTTTGCCGAGCAAGGTAAGCAGAACGGACATGATTTATTCCCTGATGTTGCGGCCGGTCAGATGCAGGAACAAGGCTTCCAGCGTGGGACGCTGGCTGGTGAACAGTCTCGCCGGCAGGTTGTGTGATTCGGTCAGCGTGTAAAACTCGGAGAGCCTGTAGTCTGGCCGCGGTTGAAAACGATGGATGCCGTCAATGGTCGTCACCGCACCTTGCGATGCCAGTTGCTGCACCAGCCATGCTGTCTGTTCATTGGCGGGAAAACGTATCTCTTCTTCAAATGGCAATTGGGTCAACAGTTCATCGAGTGAACCCAGCGCCAGTATCTTTCCCTTGTCAATAATGCCGATGCGTGAACACAGACGTGTTGCTTCTTCCATGTAGTGCGTGGAATAGATGATCGTCAGTCCTTCGCGATTGAGCTGCGCGAGATAGTCAAAAATGGCATTGCGTGATTGCGGATCAACACCCACGGTGGGTTCATCGCATAACAGTAACTGCGGCCTGTGCATCAATGCAGCAGCAAGATTCAGACGGCGTTGCATGCCGCCGGAAAAGGTTTTGACTGCATCCCTGCGGCGGTCCGTCAATTGCACTGCTGCGAGTGTTTCGTCAACACGCTGGCGCAGCTCAGCGCCTTTCAATCCATACAGCTTGCCGAACACACGCAGATTCTGTTCCGCACTGAGCTCCTGATACAGCGCAATATCCTGTGGCACCAGACCGAGTTGCATGCGGGTGGAAGCATCCGTTGTGCTCAGCACGACGTTGTTCAGTGCAATGCTTCCGCCATCGGTGGCACGCAATCCGGCAACCAGCGACATCAGCGTGGACTTGCCCGCGCCATTCGGACCCAGCAAACCAAAAAATTCCCCGGCACGGATTTCCAGTGAAACCTGATCCAGTGCAGTCAGCGATGCGTAACGTTTTGTAACTTCTTTTATTGAAAGCATCTGCGACGTGGCCTTGTTGATTTATTAGCAGGTTGTTGAAAAAGGGCTGTCCTGCCCTTTTTCAACGTCGTATCGCAAAAGGCGTGACTTTTGCTCACTAACAAAATCATGAACTTGAAAAGTTCCTGATTTCGATTGAGCCGTCCTTGGCTCAAAAACAGGCTGTCGAAACGAGATTTTCAACAGCCTGTTGGAACCCATCTCAAAATTTAGCGAGCGATGACAGGTTGCGTCGTACCGGAGCGCAGGAACCGGAGTGTATATGACAATACATGAGGCCATATCGACAACTTGGGAGCACCGTAACGACGCCCTGAAAAATGAACCCGAATCGAGCGCGTTATTTTGAGATAGGTTCCAGTCCATTATAGACATGGAAAGATCAATCCGCCCAGCATATTGGTACTGCATGATCATCCGGCTTCAGTTGCTGCGCCAATTGACGGTATCGGACATCCAGCGCCGCTGCCATTGCATACAGGTGTGCCGATTTTTCCGGTTCCCAGACACCTGAAAAGCCTTTCACACCGGCTGCATTGCGTTCTGCATCGAACCTCACCCGCGAATGAACAAACTCTTTGTGGGTCTTCTGGCCGTTAGCATACGGCACCAGCCAGTCAAGTGCCGCCGCCACACTGCCGCCGGATGATCCTTTCAATGTCAGCCAGTCTTCATTGTCATACCATCGTGCTGCTTGTGCGGCACGCACCAGCGGTTCAAGGTCATACACGACGTAGTGCAATGCATCACGTTGTTCAAAATCAACCGTGACACCATCGGAACGGATGTTATGCCCAAGATGAGTGATGAACAGTTTGCGTACGCGGCTCCACAACCCCTTGTCATCCAGTGCGGCAGCCGCCAATGCCGCCAGCTTGATGCGATGTGAATTCCAGTTATTGACCCAGCGTCCATCACCGGGATGAACATCATCTTCCATTTGCCGCACATAACCTTCGCCAAGCACGCGAATGAACCGGCGCGCATTGTCTTGTGTTGCCGGATCAAGTGCAGTATGCGCGATGGCATACGCATCGATATAGGCATCAAGCTGGGTTTCATCGATGGGATTGAAGTCGGGTTGATAAACTTTTGCCCAGTCATTGAGCAACTGCGACAACGCCTGCACATCTTGCGGCTGATGTTCAGCCTGCCATAGCTGTGCCAGCGCACGCATCAAGCGCCAGTCTTTCTCTGCCGCAATGCTCTGATCACGTATACCCTGATGTGGCAAGGTGCCTTCAGTATGAACATGCGCAACAGCCCGCGAATCCGGAGTCAAATCGCGTTCCACCTCGTGACGCAGCATGGCAAGTTGTGTGGCAGCTGGCATGACACAGACAGCAGCGTGACCTGTAACCGCAGATTGATCTGCATCAGCCTGATGCTCATCCGGCGCGACAGACGTTGCCGCCATCGCTCCATGTCCCGCAGGGATGAGCAATGTCATCAGCATGAAGCTTTTCATACCGCCTCCACGGAACAGTGACTGATAAGCCATACCCACCCAAGTTTCAAGCCGAGCCATCATGCCCGTATCATGTCATACTTGAATCCGCCTATCCCGGGTCACTGGATACCATGACAACTATCATTTACGGCATCAAGAACTGCGACACCATGAAGAAAGCCCGTGCATGGCTGGATGACCATCATGTGGATTATGCATTTCATGACTACAAGACCGGCGGCATTGCGCGCGACAAGTTACAACAATGGATCACTCAGACGGGGTGGGAGGCACTGTTGAATCGCGCCGGCACCACATTCAGAAAACTGGATGATGCCGATAAACAGAATCTGAATGAAAGCAGTGCCATCAAGCTGATGCTGGCACAACCATCCATGATCAAACGCCCCGTACTTGAATCCGGCAGCACATTGCTGGTGGGATTCAAGGCCGAGGAGTATGCCCGGATATTCAAAAAGAAATGATCCCCTGCGTTTTCCATGAGTGTTGCAACAGACATGCATTCTGTCAGCCATATTGATGCAGGCAACTTTGGAACCTGGTTGATGCAGGCACGTGAAGCCCTGCGCAGCAACACGGGAATGAATGTTCCCTGTGGTGACTGCGTCGGCTGTTGCACCTCGGGCTATTCAATCCTTTTAAGGCCGCATGATGCGGCACTCGACATGGTTCCGGTGAAATTTCTGTCCAGCGTGCCGGGCATGCGATATCCGCATGCGAAAATGAATCCGCTGGCAAACGGTCATTGTCCAATGTTCGAGAACGGCAGATGTTCCATCTATTCATCGCGGCCACAAACCTGTCTTGACTATGATTGCCGCGTGTTCACCGCCGCGGGCATTGATGCCGGAGCGTCACGTTCGGTAATTAATCAACGCATCAAGGCATGGAACTTCAGTTATGCATCGGTGCAGGAACACAGTGCACATCGCGCCATTCAGGCAGCGGCCGCATTTATCAGCAAACATGCGCATCGGTTCCCCGCAAACTGGAACACGACTGCACCCTCTGCCATTGCCGTGCTGGCCATCAAGGTGTACGAACTGTTTGTTGATGAAAACTTCGATCCGCAGAATGAAGCAACCGCGGTAACTCGTGTCATGGATGCCGTGCGCGCGTTTGATGCAACCATACATCCAGCGTGATCATCCCCATTCGATGGCTTCATCAGCAGCGACTGCGCTGCGCTTGTCACATGCGCCGATATCATGAACGGTTCTTAATCGGTTCTTAATCGGCGGCAGTGACAGCTGACAGGCGGCCAGCGCCGTACATTTGCCCACATCTCACGGCGTAGTACGCATTGATGCAATCTGCTGCATATGCTATTAAAAATTCCGGCGCCATGGGCAATGCCGCCGTCATCAATATCGCAATGAACCGTACACATTGCTGATCAACACCGTCTCATCTGCAGTTGCAGTACATACCATGAACCAATCCACTTTTCGGCGTAGCGATGATTACCTGAAACAGGCCGCAACGCAGACACTGCATGAGTTTGGCGTGACGTTGCAGCAGGGTTTGACAACAGCACAAATCGCGGATCAATTGAATCGTTACGGCTACAACGAATTGCCGGAGAAGGAAGAATCACTATGGCATCGCATTTTCCGGCGCTTCTGGGGACCCATTCCATGGATGATCGAGACGGCGGCCATTCTTTCCGCCATCGTCGGCAAGTGGGATGATCTTGCCATCATTACAGTGATGCTGCTGGTCAATGCAACACTGGATTTCTTTCAGGAACATCGTGCGCTCAATGCACTGAAGACATTGAAGCGTGGATTGGCGAACGAAGTCGTGGTATTGCGCGATGGCATGTTCAAGGTGATCCACTCGCGTGAACTGGTACCCGGTGACATCATCAAGCTGCGCATCGGCAACGTCGTGCCTGCCGATGTGCAACTGCTGCAAGGCGACTATCTGCAAATTGACCAGTCATCACTGACCGGCGAATCATTACCGGTAAACCGGAAAGTCAATGATGTGGCGTATGCCAATACCATCATCAAGCAGGGTGAAATGCTGGCCATTGTCATCAATACCGGCACACACACCAACTTTCACAATGTCGTTGCACTGGTGGCGCAGGCCTCGCTGCAGGAACGCAGTCATTTCCAGAAGATGGTGATTCGCATTGGCGACTTTCTGATTGGCATCACCATTTTTCTGGTGTTGATCATCGCCATGGTCAGCCTGTTCCGTCATGAAGACATTCTGGAGATCGCACGCTTTGCACTGGTGTTGACCGTCGCCGCCATACCGGTTGCATTGCCGGCCGTATTGTCGGTGACCATGGCGGTGGGCGCCATCAATCTTGCACGACGCAAAGCCATCGTCAGCCGTTTGACGGCGATTGAAGAACTCGCCGGCGTGGATATCTTCTGTTCAGACAAGACCGGCACACTCACCAGAAATGAAATGCAGGTCGCCAGTCCCGTGGTGATGGCAGGACATGATGAACGTGAGTTGTTCCTGACGGCAGTGCTGGCATCGAAAGCCGAAAACCAGGATCCCATTGAAATACCCATCTTCAGATATGTTGAAGATCATTTCCGTGATTTGAACTGGCGTGCATATCGCCATGTCAGCTTTGTGCCGTTTGATCCCGTACGCAAGCGTACCGAAGCCGTGATTGAGAACGATCAGGGCCGCTTCACCGCCGTCAAAGGTGCAGCAAATGTGTTGCTTGCCATGGCGCAATTGCCCGATGAAAAGAATGCCAGCATCAATGCAACGGTAAATGAACTTGCAAAACATGGCTATCGCACACTGATGGTGGGACGCATCGACAATGCACAGCCGCTGGAAATTCTCGGCCTGATTCCACTGTACGATCCGCCGCGCGAGGAGTCGCAGCAGGTCATTGCCGAAATGCGCAACTACGGTGTGCAGGTCAAGATGATCACCGGCGACAATCTTGCCATTGCCACGGAGATCGGCCGCATGCTGGGTTTGCGGCAACGTTCACTGCGTGCCAGTCAGTTGTCGGGTTCAGCAGGCAATGAGTTATTGAATCTGGCATCAGCGCTGGCAGGCGCAATATACAAACGCTTGCAGCCGGAAGTATCGAGCAGCGAAGCGCACCGCTTCGCTGACACCGTGATGACGACGCTGGCGGAAAACTACGACACACGCCTGCTGGAGCGCGAATTTCTGGCAACACATGAATCCGCCATTGTCGAGATGATCGAAACCGTTGATATCTTTGCCGAGGTGGTGCCGGAGGACAAGTTCCGCATCATTGATTCCCTGCAGAAAGGCGGCCACATCGTGGCCATGACCGGCGATGGTGTCAACGATGCGCCTGCATTGAAGCGCGCTGATTGCGGCATTGCCGTGGCCAACGCCACCGATGCTGCACGTGCCGCCGCCGACATCATCCTCACTGCGCCGGGGCTATCGGTGATCAACGATGCCGTCAAGCAGGCACGCATCACCTTTGAACGGATGAAAAGCTATGCGCAGTTCCGCATTGCTGAAACACTGCGCGTCATTCTGTTCATGACATTGAGCATTGTGGTGTTCAACTTTTATCCGATTACTGCATTGATGATCATCCTGCTGGCATTGCTCAACGACATTCCCATTCTGACCATTGCGTATGACAACACCAGGGTCGATCCGCAGCCGGTGCGCTGGAACCTGCCGCAAGTACTGGCTATTTCCGGTGTACTGGGTGTCATGGGCGTGATCAGTTCATTCCTGCTGTTCTTCTTTGTGCGCGAACATGGTTTCTCCGAAGACATTATCCGCAGCTTCATCTTCCTCAAACTGATTATTGCCGGTCACAGCACATTGTATGTCACACGTTCAACCGGCTGGTTCTGGCAGCGTCCCTTTCCTTCGATGAAACTGTTTGTTGCAACCTTCGGTACAGAAATCCTGGGCACCTTCATCGCCGTGTATGGCTGGCTGATTACACCCATTGGCTGGAAATATGCGCTCTGCATCTGGGTCTACGCGCTGGCCTGGTTTGTCATCAATGATGCCGTCAAACTGTGGGTTTACCGGTTGATTCATCGTCATGATGATGAAGTATTGAGCGATCATGCGACGGCAGCGGGCGCAAGCTGAGTGCAACCCTCCGTTGCAGATTCTGCGGCCATGATAACGATCACCCTGCCGCGGGAAACACCACACCGGCCCGGACAATGGATTTTTTTACGCTTTTGCAGTGGATAATGTCCATTCACTGGTCTGTCAATCGTTCATATCATGCAGCACATTGGTTGCATTATTTCATTGGAGTTTAAAATGAGTGAGTACATCCTGTTGTATCGTCGCAGCACCGAAGCCTCTGATAAAGCCATGGGAACACCTGAACGCGCACAGCAATCCATGATGAAGTGGCGTGCATGGATGAAAGAACTGACGGATCAGGGCAGGCTGAAAAACATTGGTCAGCCACTGGAAGGTACCGGCAAGGTGGTAACGGGTCCGACGAAAATCGTCACTGATGGTCCTTATGCAGAAACCAAGGACATCATCGGCGGATATTCCATCATCGAAGCAGATGATCTGGCACATGCGGCGCGCCTTGCTTCAGGCTGTCCCGTTCTTGAATTCGAAGGCTGCGTCGAAATACGTCCCGTGATGAAACTGGATCTGTAGTGGAACTGGAAGCGCACCTCTTCAGGCGCGAGGCGGGCCGGATTGTGGCAATCCTGGCCCGCCTGTTTGGCATTCACAATCTGTCGCTGGCGGAAGATGTAGTTCAGGAAGCTTTTTGCAGGGCACTTGAAACCTGGAAGTTTCATGGCATTCCGCAAAATCCCACCGGCTGGCTGATGACCACCGCAAAGCATTGCGCGATTGATGTATTGCGCCGTGAAAAGACACAACGCCGGTTTGCGACCGAGTACCAGTTGTTTATCGAATCAGAATGGACATTGAAGCCGGCGGTTGATGAAGCCTTTGAGGGAAGCGGACTCAACGATGCACAGCTCAGCATGATGTTCACCTGCATCGATCCGGAATTTCCGGAAGAAACGCAGATCGCACTGCTGCTACAACTTGTCTGTGGCTTTGGCGCCGACGAAATTGCATCCGCTTTTCTCAAGACATTGCCGGCAACGCAGAAACGGCTGACGCGTGCAAAAAAGATGCTGGCGCAATCGCGGCAGTTGTTCGAGCTGCTCAACAAGGACCACGTTGTGACACGCTTGCCGATTGTGATGCGTGCAATTTACCTGCTGTTCAACGAAGGCTATCACGGCACTTCGCATCAGCACGCGGTGCGCAGTGATCTTTGTGATGAAGCGCTGCGTCTCGCCTGCTTACTCACCAGCAATACAACGACAGCTACGCCTGCGGTGCTGGCCATGACTGCGTTGTTCAATTTTCATTCCGCGCGTTTGCCCGGACGCATGGACGCCGACGGCAATCTATTGATGCTGGTGGATCAGGATCGCTCGCGCTGGGATCAATCCCGCATGGCAGAAGGCCGCCGCTTGCTTGATCTTGCGGCAACGGGCAGCGAACTGAGTGCCTATCATCTGGAAGCCGCGATTGCGGCGCTGCATGCCGGAGCGAGCAGCATTGAAGACACTGACTGGCACGAGATCGTTTCCTTATATGACGCACTCATGCACATTCAACCCTCGCCGGTGGTGGCATTGAATCGTTGCATCGCCATCGCGCAACGTGATGGCGCCGCGCGCGGTCTGGAAGAAATTGCGCACATTGATGACAGCAGCCGCCTGTCAGGATACCCCTATTTCTTCGCCACCATCGGCGAACTCAAGCTGCAGCTCGGACAACTGCACGAAGCGCGAACATACTTTGACAAGGCACTGAAGCTGGTACGCAATCCACTGGAAAAAGATTTCCTGCTGAAGCGTATTGAAACCAGCTCGCGATGACTCCCGCCATCATCGTTGAGACCAATCGAAACATCTGATGCAATGGCATGACAGCAACGATGCATGAAGCACACTGGATGCCGCCGAATCGGTTACAGATCAGGATGAGTCATCAAGTGATGAGTCTGCAGATTGATTCATCGTCATGACACCTGAAGATGCAGAATTCAACAACGCAGACAATCAACTCAAAATACCGATGATCGCCAGTTGCGGTTCTGATGCTCTGCGCTATGCCTTTATATTCATGCAGTCATGCGGGGAATTCTCCGTTTTTAGCAGGTGCTTGTGGGGGAATTGGTTCCGATGCTATCTTGCTGGCGCCATGTTATTCAGACTGGATAAAACAAGTTAGGCGCGATCCAATGACTCAGCTCTGCGCATGTTCTGCAATTGGCCTCGGGGTGCAGACCTTTCGCATCCGAGATATAGATGGGCAGTTCGAAAAAATCGAGACCCTTGGTCCTGACTACCCGAAATACCTAGCAAGCCGGGCGGTGTGGGTTTGCAGATCATGTGCAAAGTATTTCGCTCGCATTCAAGTTCCATATAAGGACATTGAAGAGTTCCTCATTCCGATGGAAAATAGCGACTGGCAATCTTGGGATTGGGGTCAGCTTGCCGAGCGATCTAACCGATGCCGGTGGCGCGGTTCTCAGCTTGACTCGCGTTATGTTCTGTGAACGGTCGCACCTAATAACTCTCAGCTCAAACCGGACCTAACCTGCACGGCCGCCTTCGTCCCTCTTGATTCGCATCTTTCCTCTCAGTATAGCTTTCGGCTGCAGGCTGGGGCGCTTAGCTCGGCGTTAAATATTGACTGCCTGCAATCGAATGACTGTTGTTGAAATGAATGTCACTGCCTACTCAACCTTCAACTTGAATCCCACCGCTTTCAGGTAATCCGATTCCTGTTCAAGATCGGCCAGTGTCAATGGATGATCATCCAGCCAGCGTGAAGGAAACTCCACTTCCAGTGCACGGGTGCGTGCCTTGAGTTTGATGGGCGGCATGGCCACATTGCTGCGGCCGCGATGCAACAACACTGCGAGGCGCAACAACACAATCAGCAACTCAGCCTTGAGATGCCACGGCGGAACAAGATCCTGCACTGGTTCAAGATTCAGTTTGCGGCGATGTGCATTCACCAATGCTGCAAGCAACGTCTGTTCTTCACGCGGAAAGCCGGGCATGTCGGAGTTCTCCAGCAGATAACCGCCATGCTTGTGATAATGCGCATGCGAAATATCCAGACCGATTTCATGCAGCTTTGCAGCCCACGCCAGCGTCATCTCTGCCAGGGGTTCATGCAACGACCACGCGTCACGCACCTGCGCAAGCAATGACAATGCCGTGCTTTCAACACGTGCTGCCTGCGCGATGTCCACATGATAACGCGCCTGCATCGCACGCACGGTGCGCACACGTGCATCTTCATCGGTATGACGGCCAAGCAGGTCGTACAGCAGACCATCACGCAATGCGCCTTCCACGGCGCGAATGCTGCGAATACCCAGTGCATCCACCACCTCGGTGAGAATGGCAAGGCCGCCTGCAAATACCGGCATGCGATCTTCTTCAAGTCCATGCAGCTTCAGGCGGCTGACATGACCGGCACGCACGGCGAGATCGCAAATCTCTTCGAGCAACTTGATGTTCACCGGATGATCGCTGCTGCCGCGTGCGCGTGCAATGTCGTTGACGGAACGGATGGTGCCCGAACTGCCCAATGCATTGTCCCAGCCAACTGCCTTGTAGCGTTCAAGTATGGGCTGCAACTCACCACGTACTGCAGTGCGTGCTTTTTTCATGCGTTTCTCGGTGATTTCGCCGTCATCAAAAAACTGTTTTGTCATCGCCACACAGCCGATGCGCAGGCTTTCCATCTCACGCGGCTGGAAGCCTTCACCAATGATCAGTTCAGTGCTGCCGCCGCCAATGTCGATGACCAGACGGCGGCCGGGATCGTTGGGCGAGCTATGTGCAACACCCATGTAAATAAGACGCGCTTCTTCAATGCCGGAAATGATTTCGATCGGATGACCCAGTGCCGTATACGCGCGATCAAGAAATGCGCCCTTGCGTCGTGCCAGCCGGAATGTGTTGGTGCCCACCACGCGCACACTTTCCGCATGCATGTCGCGCAGGCGCTGGCCGAAGCGTTCCAGACAACTCAATGCACGATCCATCGCCTCACGCGACAGACGTCCTGTGTCATCCAGTCCGGCGGCAAGACGCACCGGCTCGCGCAGGCGATCAATGACTGTCAACTGGCCATGGGTGTTGCGCGCCACCACCATGTGAAAACTGTTGGAACCGAGATCAACGGCAGCAATGACTTCGGGAATTTTTTCGCGTGCCATCGGGATGATTGTCTCACTTGTTGTACGGCCTGATCCTGTAAAGACCGGCAGCAATAATTATCTGTGTCATGCCTGTCCCTGTGATGATGCCCTGCGATGATGGTCTGTCACCACGCTTTCGTCATCATGTGCCTGTTGATGCGCATGAGATGATGCACTGCCTTGTTTGTGCATGTCTGCATGACATGCACAAACATCAATTCAATATCATGGTCAAGGCCGTTGACATCACACCGAGAACGACGAACCGCATCCACAGGTGGTCACGGCATTGGGATTGCGGATGACAAATTGCGAACCTTCAAGGTCTTCGCGGTAATCAATCTCCGCACCCATCAGGTACTGGAAGCTCATGGGATCAATCAGCAAGGTGACCTCGCCATTGCGCACCTGCGTGTCACCTTCTTCGATATTTTCATCGAAGGTGAACCCATACTGGAAACCGGAACAACCGCCGCCGCTGACAAACACACGCAGCTTCAGGGCAGGATTGGCTTCTTCACGAATCAGCTCGCCCACCTTGCTGGCGGCAGCATCGGTAAAAACCAGCGGCGCTGCGGCGCCAGATTCTTCGACAGATGAAATTGCAGCAGACATAAGGAAAACCCCGGCAAAATCACGAATGACGGTAGTTTACCCCAATTTGGATTTGGCCGTATTGCCCAGCTCAACCACGGTGGCCGCGGGCGGATCGACGGTTTTCACGGCGCTGGCCGTTGTGGCGGACTGGTGAATGAGTTTGCCGTTGATTTGCGCGCCCATCGCCATTTCAATCAATCCGTAATACACATTGCCGTTTACCTTGGCCGTGCTGCCAAGATCAACACGGGTGGCGGCAACGATATCGCCCTGCACCGTGCCATTGAGCACTACCGTTGCCACGTTTATGGAGCCTTCCACAGTGCCACTGTCACTGACGCTGAGCTTGGAACCGGTTGCCGCTTCGGCGGTGACATTGCCCACCACGGTGCCATCCAGATGCAGCCCGCCGCTGAATTGCACATCGCCATTGATGCGCGTGCCTGCACCGATCAGAGTGTCGATCTGAAAAGGTTTAATCTGGGTTTTACGACGATTGAACATGGTGGGTTACATCACTTGCAGATAGAAGTTGCCAGCCAAAGGATTGATGCTGCGGCGCGTGTTGCGAAGCATTCATCTCGACATTGACTGTAGTCGGTTGAAACCCGGCGGGCAACTCGATTGTCTGCTCCACCGTCTGGAAGTAGCGGTAATTGAATTTCAGTTCGCTCATCGCCGGTGTGGTCAGCTTCGGCAGCGGCAATGTCAGTGGCGTGCCATTCTGCTGTGTGCCGATCACTTCCACCTGCACACTGCCCTGCACCTGTTGCGCACCGCCGGCACGCATTACCTGAATCAGCACCAGCCGCAGCAGATACTTTGATGCGCCTTCGGCTTCAATCTCCACACGCTGCACCTGCGGTTCTGTTGACGTTCCCACCGGCGGCGTGACAATGGATTGATAGAACGCCAGTTCAGCGCGCTGTTCCTGCAACTGATCCTGCAGTTCCGACAGTGTTTTCTGCAACGTCATGGTGGATTGCTGATCGACTGTCTGTCCGATCTGCGTGCTGTTCAGCTTGCGCTGCAATTCATCATTTGTTGTCTGCAGCGCATGAATGCGTTGCAGCTCCTTGAAGCGCGCATGCGCACTGCTGACAATGCTGTAACCGGAAACATAGCGTCCTGCTTCAAACGTGACATACGGCACCAGTATCAGCAACAGCACCAGCAGCGCATTGACAAGCCGTCTGCGCTTGCGCGCACGCGGCTTGATGACAAACTGTCCTGTATGCAGTGGTGAATATTTTGCCATGCGTTTATTCAGTGTTTGACCATTTAATGGGCATTAAAAGATTCCGGAATGATTCCAGCCTGTTCAAATTACCCGCATTCTCTGCGATGATCTCCATGCAGCCTGATGCACCGCAACCCGCTGCCGTGAATCAACCCCGCTTTCAACCGCACCGACCATAACGAATCATGGCCATACTTACTGCGAACTTTCTCTGGCTCAAGGCTTTTCATGTCGCATTTGTTGTGACGTGGTTCGCAGGTTTGTTCTATTTGCCGCGATTGTTCGTGTATCACGCCGCGGCAACCGACGTCATCAGTGTGGAACGATTCAAGGTCATGGAGCGCCGGCTGTTCAGCATCATGACACTGGGCGGCGCGCTGGCGGTATTGTTCGGCATCAGCATGCTGATTGCAAATGCCGCTTATCTGCAACAGCCGTGGATGCATGCCAAACTGACACTGGTGATCCTGCTGATTGCCTATCACATCTGGTGTTATCGCCTGCTGAAACAGTTTGCA
>DASZSV010000039.1:0-13244 GCA_035548495.1 Steroidobacteraceae bacterium | reverse complement strand
CCGTTAGTCGGCACGTTGCCTGAAATGAGCAATGTTGGATTTGCCGTAGGATTCACAGGTCATGGTTTATCTACGGGCGCCGTGATCACTGAACGCGCAGTGGATATGATGATCAATGGCACATCGCCGGGAATTGTGGATGCGAGGCGGTTACGCTTGCGATCGGCGTAGGGTGGGTTAGCGGTTCCTCTGCGTAACCCACCATATATTGGATGGCGGGATGCATCCCGCCCTACGAATGCAATTGTTACGTATTGGTTCTACAAACTTACGAGAGCACGGTGCGTGATCCCAGCTTGATTGTTTCAGATGCAGGACGTGGCCGCCGAGCTTACGCAGGTCTATGACATGGCGCGACCAAGGTTCACGTAGATTGCGGTAAGTCTTCTCACTGCGCCGAAAGAAGACGGTGCAATACGCTGCGCTTATTGGCACCCTACACAGAGCACAACCTGCATAATTGCTACTTCCTCTTCGGAATGTACAAATCCGTGATCGAGCCATCGAACACTTCGGCAGAGAACGCAATGGTTTCTGACAACGTGGGATGCGCATGAATGGTGGAGCCGATGTCATGTGCATCGCAGCCCATTTCAATCGCAAGTGCAATTTCAGCAATCAACTCGCCGGCATTGGGACCAACGGTGCCGCCACCGATAACGCGATGTGTCTCTTTATCGAACAGCAACTTGGTCATGCCATCATCGCGACCGAGTGCGAGTGAACGGCCGCTGGCTGCCCAGGGGAAGCTGGCCTTTTCGTAGGGAATGTTTTTCGCTTTCGCTTCGGTTTCAGTCAAACCCACCCATGCGATTTCAGGATCGGTGTACGCAACCGCAGGAATGACGCGTGCATCGAAGTAACGTTTCTCACCATGTGCAACTTCAGCCGCAATCTTGCCTTCATGTGTGGCTTTGTGTGCCAGCATGGGTTGACCGACGATGTCACCAATCGCAAAGATGTGAGGAACATTGGTGCGTTGTTGTTTGTCGACGGGAATAAAGCCGCGCTCATTCACAGTCACGCCCGCTGCTTCCGCGTTAATCTTCTTGCCATTGGGTGAACGGCCAACCGACAGCAGAATCTTGTCGTAGACCTGCGGCTCAGGCGCGCCTTCGCCTTCAAACGTAACTTTCAATCCTTCTTTCAGCGCTTCAACCTTGGTGACTTTCGTCTTGACCATGATCTTTTCGTAGCGCTTGCTGATGCGCTTTTCCAATGGACGCACCAGATCGCGATCACAACCTGTTATCAATCCTTCCATCAATTCGACCACCGTGACCTTCACACCCAGGGCGTCATACACCGTGGCCATTTCCAGACCGATGATGCCGCCACCCACCACCAGCATGCGTTTTGGTAAGTCCAATTCCAGCGCACCCGTTGAATCAATGATGCGCGGATCGTCGGGATAACCGGGCAACTTCACCGGCTCTGAACCCGCTGCAATCACGCATTGCTTGAAGGTAACGCGACGTTTCTTGTCGCCATCCGCCACTTCAAATTCATGCGGCGAAACAAACTTGCCGGTGCCTTGAATCACTTCCACCTTGCGTTGTTTGGCCATGGTAGCCAGACCACCGGTCAACTTGCCGATCACTTTGTTCTTGAAGCCGCGCAGCTTCACTGCATCGATCTTCGGTTTGCCAAAGCTGATGCCGTTTTCTTCCATCTCGTGCGCTTCTTCGATGACCTTGGCTGCATGTAACAACGCCTTGGAAGGAATACAGCCGACATTCAAGCACACACCACCCAGCGTGGATGAACGTTCGATCAGTGCCGTCTTCATGCCAAGGTCAGCAGAGCGGAATGCTGCGGTATAACCACCCGGACCCGAACCCAGCACTACCATTTCAAAATCGTATTGATTGGTATCAGCAACCGGAGCAGTTGCCTGTACTGAAGGCGTGGCGGCGGGTACGGCGCTCTCTGTTTTCGGAGGCTGCACGGTCGTTGCCGCTGCGGGTTTGCTGGCTGCATCCGCTTCAATCTCCAGAATCAATGATCCCTTGGAAACACGATCTCCTTTCTTGATGGCCAGTGATTTGACGACGCCAGCCGAAGTGCTGGGCACATCCATCGTGGCCTTTTCGGTTTCGATGGTAATCAGCGGTGTATCCACTTCAATGCGATCGCCCGCCTTGACCAATACGTCAATGACTTCGACATTCTTGAAGTCACCAATATCAGGAACCAGAATTTGCTGAGTCATACTAATTTCAGAAGAAGTCATTAACGACGTGGCTATTTATTAACTCGTCACCCTCGTGAAAACGGGGGTCCAGTAAAACAAGCGCTTCTTTCACTGGGTTCCCGCTTTCGCGGGAATGACACATACGATTTTTCTGCGGCAGTGTCTGATTCAACATTTGATGAATCAGAGAGTTCACAAATCAATTATGGAACCGCCTCAAGCAAGCCCTTCACATTCGCCAACTGCCTGCTCAGGTACGTGACGAAGCGTGCGGCCAGCGCGCCATCAATCACGCGATGATCGTAGGCCAGTGTAAACGGCAGAATCAGGCGCGGTTCGAACGCGCTGGTTTGTGTGTTCCACACCGGCTTCATCGATGACTTTGCCACGCCAAGAATGCCAACTTCGGGTGCATTGATCAGTGGCGTGAAAGACGTACCGCCAATGCCACCCAGGCTGGACACGGTAAAGCAGGCACCCTGCATGTCGGTGGCACTCAGTTTTCCCTCGCGGGCTTTCTCGGACAAGGTGCCGAGATCCTGCGCAATTTCATAAATGTCTTTTTGATCCGCATTGCGAATCACCGGCACCGTCAATCCATTGGGGGTATCCGCCGCAAATCCAATGTGCATGTACTTCTTCATCACCAGGTTCTGGCCGCTGCCATCCAGCGATGCATTGAAGGTGGGATATTCCTTCAAGGTGCGCACCACCGCGCGAATGATGAACGCCAGCGGCGTGAGTTTGATATTGCGCGCCAATGCTTCGGATTTGAGTGTATTGCGTTTGGCTTCCAAATCGGTGATGTCGGCTTCGTCCATTTGCCACACATGCGGCAGATTGACCCAGCTTGCATGCAGGCGCGGGCCGGAAATCTTTTGAATGCGTCCCAGCGGTTTGACTTCAATCGGACCGAACTTGCTGAAATCGACTTCAGCAATTTTGGGCAAGGCGCCACCACCGGCTGAAGCGGACAACGCACCACTCATCACCTGCTTGACGAAGGCCTTTACATCTTCAGGTGTAATGCGTCCTTTAACGCCACTGCCCTTGACGCGGGAAAGATCCACACCGAGTTCGCGCGCAAAGCGTCGCACGGAAGGGCTGGCGTGTGCTTTGGCGAAGCCTGCTTCATTGATCACCGGCAGTGAACTTGTCGCAACCGGCGCTTGCGTTATTACCGGTGCAGAGGCGGGCGTGGATGTTGCCTTAGGTAGAGATACTGCAGGTTGAGCAACGGGTGTCTCGGCCGATGCATTCGCACTCGCGCCACCGCTCACGGTGAGTACTGCAACCGCAGCGCCTTTCGACACACGATCACCTTTTTTGATGGCAATGGACTTCACCACACCGGCAGCGGTGCTGGGCACATCCATCGTGGCTTTTTCGGTTTCAAGTGTGACCAGCGGCGAATCCACTTCAATCTTGTCGCCGACTTTGATCAACACATCAATCACTTCAACATCTTTGAAATCACCGATGTCGGGAACCGTGACGGTCAGTTCACTGGTGGCAGTTGATACGACGACACTTGGCGCAGTGGGCTTTGCGGCTTCCGCCAACGGGGCCGCTGCAGCGGATGTGGAACCGTCCAGTGTCATCACCAATGTGCCTTTGGAAACGCGATCACCTTTCTTGATGGCCAATGACTTGATCACACCGCCCGCTGTACTCGGCACATCCATGGTGGCTTTTTCCGTTTCAATAGTGATAAGTGGCGTATCGACTTCAACTTTGTCGCCCACTTTCACCAGCACGTCAATGACTTCCACATCCTTGAAGTCACCGATATCAGGAACATGTATCTCTTGAGCCATGATTTAGTTTTGCGTGATTGAAGGTTGCGGCGTTACAGCGAGGCGGGATTGGGCTTGGACGCATCAATATGTTTGGCGATGTAGTCCTGTGCCACCTTCTTGTCGAGCTGGCCTTCATCCACCAATGCCTTGAGCGCTGCCGCGACAACATAGTGACGATCCACTTCAAAGTGACGACGCAATGCCACACGACCATCGGAACGGCCAAACCCATCGGTTCCCAACGCCACGTAACGGCCCGGTACCCACTGACGGATTTGATCCGCCACCACTTTCATGTAGTCAGTGGAAGCAATGAATGGACCCGAGGCTTTCTCTAGCAACCGGGTGACATAGCTTTGTTTGGGCTTGTCTGCCGGATGCAGCATGTTCCAGCGTTCCACGTCGAGGGCTTCACGACGCAGCTCGGAGAAGCTGGTGACGCTGTACACATCGGCACTGACCTTGAATTCATTTTCAAGAATGACGGCAGCCGCTTCCACTTCGCGCAGAATGGTACCCGACCCCATCAGGTTGACTTTAAGTTTGGACTTGCCGCCTTCCGTCAACTTGTATGCACCTTTGAGAATGCCTTGCTCCACACCTTGTGGCATCGCCGGATGTGTGTAGTTTTCATTCATGCAGGTGATGTAATAGAAAATGTTCTCGCGTTCCTGATACATGCGACGCATGCCATCCTGAATGATCACCGCCAGTTCGTACGAATAGGTCGGATCGTAGGCAACGCAATTGGGAACGGTGGAAGCCGCCAGCAAGCTGTGGCCATCCTGATGTTGCAAGCCTTCGCCCGCCAATGTCGTGCGACCCGCCGTACCACCGAGCAGGAAGCCGCGCGCCTGCATATCGCCTGCAGCCCAGATGAAATCACCCACGCGCTGGAAACCGAACATCGAATAATAAATGTAGAAGGGAATCATGTTGACGCCATGGTTGGCGTAAGCCGTTCCCGCGGCAATCCACGACGAGATGGCACCACCTTCGTTGATGCCTTCTTCAAGTATCTGTCCTTTCTTGTCTTCCTTGTAGAACATCAATTGATCCGCATCTTGCGGCGTGTACAACTGACCCTTGGAAGAATAAATGCCCACCTGACGGAACAGGCCTTCCATACCAAAGGTGCGCGCCTCGTCCGGAACAATGGGCACCACATACTTGCCGATCTCCTTGTCCTTGAGCAGGACTTGCAGGATACGAACAAATGCCATCGTCGTTGAGTTATCGCGATCACCGGTGCTTTGCAACAGCGCGTCGAATGCAGACAACGGCGGCACCTTCAACGGCGGCGCGACATCACGCCGCTTCGGCAGATATCCACCAAGCTTGTTGCGGCGTTCATGCAGATACTTCATTTCCGCGCTGTTTTCCGGCAGACGCTGGAATGGCGCTTTCAATACTTGTTCATCGGTGACATCCACTCCCAGACGATCACGCACTTCCTTCAATCCGTCATCATCCAGTTTCTTCTGTTGATGGGTGATGTTCTGGCTTTCGCCGTAACGGCCCATCATGAAACCCTTGACTGTCTTGGCGAGAATGACGGTAGGTTGGCCCTTATGCGTCATGGCCGCAGCATAGGCGTTGAATACTTTTTGCGGATCGTGTCCGCCGCGATTCAGGTGCCAAATATCGTCGTCGGACATGTTGGCCACCATTTCTTTCAGCTCCGGATACTTGCCGAAGAAATGTTCGCGGGTATATGCACCGCCCTTGGCCTTGAAGTTCTGGTATTCGCCATCGACACATTCTTCCATCACTTGGCGCAACAGACCTTTGGTGTCCCTGGCAAACAATGGATCCCAGCGCGAACCCCAGATCACTTTAATCACATTCCATCCCGCGCCAAGGAATGCCGCTTCGAGTTCCTGGATGATCTTGCCATTGCCGCGCACCGGACCATCGAGACGCTGCAGATTGCAGTTGATGACAAACACCAGATTGTCGAGACCTTCGCGCACCGGCATGGTCAATGCACCCATTGATTCAGGCTCATCCATTTCACCATCACCGAGGAAAGCCCACACCTTGCGATCCGTCACCGGAACAATGCCGCGATTTTCAAGATAACGCTGGAAGCGCGCCTGATAGATGGCCATCATCGGACCCAGGCCCATGGATACGGTGGGGAATTGCCAGAACTCCGGCATCAACTTGGGATGCGGATAGGAAGACAATCCTTTCTTGCTCTGCACTTCCTTGCGGAAGTACTTCAGGTTTTCGTCATCGAGACGGCCTTCCATGTAAGCACGCGCATAAATGCCGGGGGATGCGTGACCTTGCACAAACACCATGTCACCGGGATGCGTATCGGATGCGGCACGCCAGAAGTGATTGAAGCCCACCTCATATAAAGTGGCGGCCGATGCATAGGTTGCAATGTGGCCGCCATATTCAGAACTTTCACGATTGCCCTTGACGACCATGGCCATGGCATTCCAGCGGATATACGCTTCAATGCGGCGTTCCAGCGCGCGGTCACCGGGGTATTCTTTTTCCTGTCCTACGGAAATGCTGTTCACATAGGCGGTATTGGGCATGAACGGAAGATAGCCACCGGAACGGCGGGTGTGATCCACCAGTTGTTCCAGCAGGTAATGTGCGCGTTCTGCGCCATGCACCTTGATCACTGCATCAAGGGATTCCAGCCATTCCTGGGTTTCCTGGGGATCAACATCGGTAAACTTGGGATTGTCTGACATCAGACTGTACTCGGTGCCACAATTCGGGGCGCGTATGATCGTGGTTTGCCGCCTGAGGGTCAAGAAATGAGCTGTCAAATGTCCTGGTTTTTACTGAGGGCATTCACAGATTGCCGCTGGAATACCACCGGTGATGCGCACCGGGCTGGCGCACATCGTGTTTTTGAGACCCGTCATTGTCACCAAAGTTGCGCATTGGCGCGATTGACGTGGTAGAAAGCCGTTATCAATCCATACAGGTCAACCTGCTTTACCCAACCAGGAAGCATGAACACATCACCAAATTCCATGAATAACACTCATCCGGTTACGCTGACGCTGCGCAGACCTGATGATTTCCATGTGCATTTGCGCGACGGCGAACACATGGCGGCTGCGGTCAAGTTCACTGCGACGCAATTCGCCCGCGCGCTGATCATGCCCAACTTGAAACCACCGGTTACGACGACAGCGCTGGCGCTGGAATACCGGCAGCGCATACTCAACGCCTTGCCTGCGGGAACATCGTTTCAACCGTTGATGACGCTGTACCTGACCAACAACACTTCAGCGGATGAAATCATCAGGGCCAAGGCCAGCGGCTGCATTGTCGGTTGCAAACTGTATCCCGCCGGTGCCACCACACATTCCGACGCCGGTGTGACCTCCATTGAAAACATTTATCCCGCACTGGACGCGATGCAACGCGAAGGACTGGTGTTGCAAGTCCATGGTGAAGTGACTTCCGGTGATGTGGATGTGTTTGATCGCGAAACTGCATTCATTGATCAGGTGCTGCAACCGCTCACACAACGTTATCCGCAGTTGCACATTGTGTTCGAGCACATCACGACCCAACGTGCGGTGGAGTTTGTAAAGCAGGCGCGTCATGGCGTTGCTGCGACCATCACACCACAGCATCTGCTGCACAATCGCAATGTCATATTTCAGGGCGGCATTCGACCGCATTACTATTGCCTGCCCATACTTAAACGCGAAGCGGACCGTCAGGCTTTGCTTGCCGCCGCCACCAGTGATGATGCGCGTTTCTTTCTTGGCACCGACAGCGCACCGCATGCCAGACACACCAAGGAGAATGCCTGTGGCTGCGCAGGCATATTCTCTGCGCATGCTGCTCTGGAACTGTATGCAGAAGCGTTTGAGTCCATCGGCAAACTCGACAGACTGGAAGCGTTTGCATCAGAACGTGGCGCCGACTTCTATCAGCTGCCGCGCAACCACGGCACCATCACACTGCAACGAACACACTGGACGCCGCCTGCATCATATGAATTCGGCAAGGATCAACTGGTGCCCATGCGCGCCAATGAAACCATTCAATGGAAGCTGTCCAACGGCATGGATGGAGCAAAAGCATGAACAATGACAACAAACCGCCCATGGCACACCGCTTTCGCGGCTTTCTGCCGATCATTGTTGATGTCGAAACCGGCGGCTTCAATCCCAACACCGATGCCTTGCTGGAGATTGCCGGTGTTGCTGTCAACATGCAACCCGATGGTTCTTTGACACGCGGCGAAACATGGCGTTATCACGTGCAACCGTTTCCCGGCGCAAATCTTGAACAGGCATCGCTTGCGGTAAACGGCATTGATCCGTTTCATCCGCTGCGTCCTGCCCTGCCGGAAAAAGAAGCATTGACGAAATTATTCACCGACATCCGCCATGCCGTGAAGAACAATGGTTGCAATCGCGCCGTGCTGGTGGGACACAACGCCTACTTCGATCTGAATTTTCTGAATGCCGCCGTCAATCGTTGCGACATCAAGCGCAATCCTTTTCATCCCTTTTCATGCTTCGATACGGCAACACTGGCAGGCGTTGCCTTTGGCCAGACCGTGCTTGCAAAAGCGGCAATGGCTGCCGGGATGCACTGGGATTCCAGCGAGGCTCATTCAGCGGCGTATGATGCAGAGCTCACCGCGGACCTGTTCTGCATCATCTGCAACAAGTTCCGCAGTATCTACGAGCTGCATACCATGATGGCCGCTGACGCAAGCTGAAATGCAGGCACAAAAAAGCGCACTCAAATGAATGCGCTTTCTAAATGCCCGCAAAGTGGAAGATGGATCAGTTTTTTGCTTCGCTCAACACTTTCTGCAATTCACCGCTCTTGTACATCTCGACAATGATGTCGCAACCGCCGATCAACTCGCCTTTCACATACAACTGCGGATAGGTCGGCCAGTTGGAATACTGCTTCAATGCCTCACGCAATTCGGGATCTTCAAAAATATTTACAGTATCAAACTTGGCACCGGCGGCATTCAAGGCCTTGACGGCTGTTGCCGAAAAACCGCATTGCGGAAAATCGGGCGTGCCTTTCATGTACAGCAACACTGGATGGGAACTTAACTGGGATTTGATTCGCTCTACAACGTCCACGGTATTTACCTCGCTCATGACGATTACGTTGAATTATGAGGACAGCTTGCCTATTCTTCAATGACCGCGCCGGGAACATTTCGCAATGACCACATTACCAACGCTGTCTGACATAAACACCGGCGATATTGCCGCCCAGGTGGCTGCCGCATTGTACGAGGATGTGCGCACAGGCGATCTCACCGCGTCACTGATTCCGGCAAATACCACGGCGCGCGCCACTGTTGTCTGCCGCGAACCTGCGCTTGTATGCGGCACGCGCTGGTTTGATGAAACCTTCAGGCAGCTCGACGCCGCCATCAAAATCAACTGGCGCCATCAGGATGGTGATCGGGTCTCTCCCAACTCACTGCTGTGTGAACTGTCGGGTAATGCGCAACATCTTCTCACCGGCGAACGTACGGCGCTCAATTTTCTGCAACTATTGTCCGGCACCGCAACGGTGACTCGGCAGTATGCCGATGCGATAAAAAACACGGCATGCAAAGTACTGGACACACGCAAAACGATTCCCGGTTTGCGGCTTGCACAAAAGTATGCGGTGACTTGCGGTGGCGGCACCAATCATCGCATTGGCTTGTTCGATGCGATATTGCTCAAGGAAAATCACATCATTGCAGCGGGTTCCATCGCGGCGGCCGTTGCCCATGCACGACAGATTGCCGGATCGAGGATGGTGGAGATTGAAGTGGAAACCCTTGATGAGCTGCAACAGGCATTGCACCCGGACATTGATCGTATCCTGATTGACAATTTTCCGCTCGATGACATGCGCGGCGCTGTCGAACTGCGCAACAATTATTTACATCATCGCATCGAGCTGGAAGCTTCAGGCAACGTCACGCTGGATAACATTCGCAGCATTGCAGAAACCGGCGTGGACTTCATCAGCGTTGGCGCATTGACCAAGCATGTGCGGGCGATTGATTTGTCGATGCGGTTTGAGTTCGATCTTCCCCATATTCTCGCAACCTGAGCGAGGACAGTGCTATTGAGAACTTTGTCTCTGACTGCGCGATACGTCGGAGAGTCATAACGATACTCACCTGTAGTAAAGAGCGTTCATGCCCAGGCATGAAGCGGAAGCGACAAGTGCTGTTTGATTATCGAATGCAGCCTTGGCGCGGATTATAATCAACATGCCAATGACTGAAGCACATATCAGATAACGAACCGTTTTGTGCGCTGCCGTTATTCTATCTGCGCAAGCGTCCGCCAGGAACGAATCAGTAATTCAGCCCCATGGATAATCGTATCGCGTGTAGTGTGACGACCAATAGAGAGCCGCACCGATCCCAGTGCCTCATCAGGCGCGATACTCATCGCAAGAATGGTCGAAGAGGCTGCTTCGCCATCATGATGGCAGGCAGAACCGGTGGATGCTGCTATTTCCGGTGTATTGGCGAGCAACGCGCTGCCCGACACTTTTGGGAAACGTACATTAAGTGTATTTGGCAGCCGCAATGTGGGATGCCCGTTTAGTTTAAGATTAGGTATGCCCGCTGCAAGCAGATTCCAGAACATATCACGCAAGTCCGTCAGGAAAGTTGCCGTGGATTCGAGGTCGCGTTTCGCAACCTCGCATGCCACACCAAAACCAACCAACGATGCAACGTTTTCAGTTCCTGACCGAAGACCTTGTTCCTGTCCCGACCCTACGTTCATTGGCATCAATTTCACACCACGCTTTACATACAGCGCACCGGCTCCCTTGGGTCCATATAGCTTGTGAGCGGCGATGGACAGCAAATCCACACCCAAAGTATTGACATCCACAGGGACTTTGCCGACGGATTGAGCCGCGTCTGTATGCATCAATGCTCCCACTTCGTGTGCCAGCGAGGATATTTCGCTCACTGGTTGCAACACGCCCGTTTCGTTGTTGGCGTGCATCACTGTTACCAACGCCACATGATTGTCAATCATGTTGTGTATGTCACGAAGATCAATCAATCCACCTGAATCCACCCCTGCCCGCAGCAACTGCAACCCCAGCCGCTGCGTTCTTAAGCAAGGTTCAGCAATCGCAGGATGCTCGATGACCGTGGTGACAATCTTGTGTCTGGCTCTAGAAATATCTGCGACACCCAGAATGGCGAGATTGTTGGCTTCGGTCACTCCGCCGGTAAAAATGATTTCATCGTCTTCACAGCCAATCAACGCAGCCACTTGATGACGTGCGCATTCCACGGCTTCGCGAGCGCGCCTGCCATATGCATGGTCACTGGAAGGATTACCGAAGTGTTCCCGCAGATATGGCTGCACGGCATCGACGACTTCCGGCAACAGCGGTGTTGTGGCGTTATAGTCAAGATAGATTGGATTAGAAGCAGCCATCATATCGCCCGTCATCATATTCAAGTGCACAGCTTTCTTAATACGGTATAGGCGAAAGACTGCGGATTGCCCGCTGGTGTAGTGTGCATTTCGTGCCGTTGTTCAATCAATTCAAAAGAACTGCCAAAGAGTGCTGCAACTTCCTCCGGCTCCCTTCGCTGTACCGGCAAGCTGCTGCACATTTCAGGACCGTCACTGGCAAAACAACCAATGATGACATAGCCACCTTCGACAACTGCGCGGAGCACCTGCGCAACGTATGACGTTGCATCGCGGCGTGCCGTCAGGAAATGCAACACCGCTCGGTCATGCCATATGTCAACGCTCGACGGCGCAAACACATGCTGCACAACATCATCTACAATCCATTCGACACGGTTCGCGTGCTCGCCAAGACGTTGCTTGGCGATATCCAATGAAGCCGCTGAAATATCCATGACCGCGATATGCTGAACGCCAAATGACAGCAGGTCATCCACCAACGTCGATGCACCGGCTCCGACATCAATTATTCGCGACTGGATGTTCAAGCCTGCATGCTTCAGCAACTCCAATGACACGTCCAGATGCGGCCGGAACCAGCTCACCGAGGTAGAAGCTCTGGTCTGGTAGACGGTTTGCCAGTGCGCTGCTTTGTGATCTGTCATAAGTTCATCACCCCTGCTCGTGTAACAAGTGTTTGCCGATGTCCACACACTGCATTAGAGTCTGGGTATCGCCAAAAGGATTCTCCCGATGACTATGAACCCTGTCACCGCAGACCAATTGCTGTACGCCGCCCAGCAAGGTGATCATACGGCTTTGGACAGACTGCTGGCGATCCATCAGAAAACGGTATTTCGATATGGTCTGCGGTACTGTAAAACCACTGAAGACGCCGAGGACGCTGTGCAGGAAACGCTGTGGGCTGCGACCAGATTTATCGGCGGTTTTCGTCGCGCATCGGCGATTACCACCTGGCTGTTTACTATTGTCCGCAACAAGTGCTTTCGGCTCCGTCGCTACCATGCCACTGACTCCGATCTGGCAACGGTATTACCCTTCGTGCCAGATTCAGTTGCTTCACCGGAAGGAGAAATCGCCGCTGAACAAGTGCGGATCATGCTGACCAACGCGCTTGCGCAATTGCATCCATTACAACGTGAAGTAATTCTCGCCCGAGACGTGGAAGGATTAACCGCACCAGAAGCCGCCGAACGACTGGGCATCACGATTCAAGCACTGAAGAGTCGCCTTCATCGGGCGCGCACTCAATTGCGGTCGCTGCTGGTAGAACGGAAATATGTCACGCATTGACTTCATTTCCGACATCACCTGTCCCTGGTGTGCAGTGGGCGTCGCATCGCTTGATAAAGCCCTGCAGGAATTGGGCAGTGACTTTGAATATGAATTGCATTTTCAACCGTTTGAACTGAATCCCGGCATGCCGAAGGAAGGCAGGAATCTGGTTGAGTATCTTTCACAAAAGTATGGCATGAGCGCTGATCGCATCAAGGCATCGCATGACATGCTGTACCAACGCGGCAAGGAAGTTGGTTTTGAATTCGGCCGCCGCGATCACATCTGGAATACGTTCGATGCACATCGGCTGTTGTACTGGGCTGATCAGTTAGATAAATCTGGAGCACAGTTTGCGCTGAAGAAAGCATTGCTACGCGCCTATCACGGTGAAGCGAAGAATCCCAGTGATCGCGATGTATTGTTGCAGGCAGTGGCAGCAGTCAACTTAGACACGCAGGAAGCACAACGCATTCTGTCTTCAGATCTTTACGCTGCCGAAGTGCATCAGCTTGAACATCAATGGCAACGCGCCGG
>DASZSV010000038.1:0-29647 GCA_035548495.1 Steroidobacteraceae bacterium | reverse complement strand
CAAAATCGGAGCGGACAATTTCAATCCTCTTAAAGTATCGGATCGCATCGATGAAGTGGTGTTGCATCCGGTCATCGGTCCAGTATTGTTGCTGGTCTGCCTGTTTCTGATTTTTCAAGCAGTGTTTTCCTGGGCAAAGCCGGTGATGGACCTTATCAATACATTGATGACGGGATTCGGTGCGTGGGTTGAATTTGCCTTGCCTGAAAGCGCAGTACGCAGCCTGCTTGTGAATGGCGTTATCGCCGGCGCGGGCAGCGTGCTCGTGTTCCTGCCGCAAATTGTCATTCTGTTTTTCTTTATTCTGATTCTCGAAGAATCCGGTTATTTGCCGCGTGCTGCATTCCTGCTGGATCGATTGATGGGCGGTGTGGGTTTGTCAGGCCGTTCGTTTATTCCGTTGCTGTCGAGTTTTGCATGCGCCATTCCCGGCATCATGGCGACACGTACCATCCAGAACCCGCGTGATCGGCTCACCACCATTTTGATTGCGCCTTTAATGACGTGCTCGGCACGATTGCCGGTGTACGCGTTGATCATTGGTGCATTTATTCCGCATCGCACGGTATGGATGGGCATTCAACTACAGGGGTTGGTGTTGTTTGCCCTGTATTGCGCGGCGATTGTATCGGCGATGATTGTGGCGTATGTGCTCAAATTATCCAAATCAAAACATGGGGCGCAGACATTGATGATGGAATTGCCCGCGTACCACATGCCGGCACTGCGCAATATTGCAATTGGCTTGTGGCAGCGAGTGCATATTTTTCTTGCGCGCGTCGGTACCATAATTCTTTCGTTGATGGTGTTGTTGTGGTTTCTCAGTTCGTATCCTGCTGCACCACAGGACGCAGTACGGCCCGCCATCGAATACAGCTTTGCAGGCCAGTTTGGCAAGGTACTGGCGGTGGTGTTTGCGCCGATAGGATTCAACTGGCAGATATGCATTGCGTTGATTCCAGGTCTTGCAGCCCGCGAAGTTGCCGTGGGCGCATTGGGAACCGTCTATGCGTTGTCGCAAACAGGTACAGAGGCGGCAACTGCGTTACAGCCCATTTTGTCGCAGGCATGGACCTTTCCAACGGCGATATCGTTTCTCACCTGGTATGTGTTTGCGCCACAATGCATGTCCACGCTTGCCACCGTCAAACGTGAAACCAATGGATGGCGTTATCCATTGATCATGGCAGGCTACTTGTTTGGTCTTGCCTATCTGGCATCATTTGCTGCATTTCATCTGACGCGTTTCGCGACGGGAGGGTGACATGAGCCCGATCTTCGATAACATCATTGTCGCTGTCGTGGTTGTGATATGTGCGTTGTATGCAGGATATGTATTGAGTCCATTGAAAGCAAAACGCTGGGTTCTTTCGAAGTTATCCCGAATTGTTGGTGTTCGCATGGTCGCGCGGCTTGCGCCGAAACAATGCGGATGTGATGGTTGCCCGACGACGGAAGTTCATTCCAGATTGAAATTGAAGGCCAATCAAGAGCAACTCCGGCACTAGGCACCGATGCCGATGCTGATGCTGATGCTTATCAGCACGATTTGAGACCTCCGCATCCGGGAAGGACACCTATGATTCTTGGTCTGAATGACTTCATTATAGTGCGCCATTAAAGGAATATGCCTTTGAATGTCTGCTGCAATACGCCATGTTTCTTCTGAGGTCTTCATTCGCTGATTCCAGAACAGGCGTTGAGAAATCACAGTCGCGCTGTTGCGAGATCGCATGTGACAGGCAGAGGCGTGGTCACTTCATCAGTTTGTAAGGAAAAGCCGGGCGTTTGCATACGTGAAGCCTCTTATTGCTGCCCGTTGATTGCGAATGGCGCAAATAGGCAATTCAACTGACACTGAGCACTGGTTTCCCACAGTCAAGAATTGTTGACTGGTAAATACTTGTTGCGGCTGGCACGTTCAACTTCGCGGTATTCAGTCATGCACGATCACAAATGGAAAGCATTCCCGCACGATGCTGCTGCATTCAACTATCAGGGAAAAGCATTACAGGCTAACTGGTCACGATTGCATATTGGCGATCTCGAAAAATTTCCATCAGCCGCCGCGCTGCGCGACCGAGTGAGTCACGTCAAGACAGAGACATCTGCAAAGACAATTGTGATTGCGGTGCAAGATGCGTGGCGCGCCTATCACAAAGGTGAGTTTCGCAGGGCGTCTGATCTTGGTACGGAGATTGGTGTTCCCGGGTTTGTCGTTGCGATAAAAGCCGCGGTGATGTACGCCAGCTATCTGGAACCCGATGACCAACAATCACAACAGTTGT
Organism: Steroidobacteraceae bacterium; assembly: GCA_035548495.1. Lineage (GTDB taxonomy): Bacteria > Pseudomonadota > Gammaproteobacteria > Steroidobacterales > Steroidobacteraceae > CAILZL01. The sequence goes on along the minus strand of DASZSV010000038.1, from coordinate 27,359 downwards.
TGTCCGCTGCTGCGGAACGCGCTGAGCAAATGATTGCACTGTTGCCGGATGAACCCAATGCCCATTACTTGCTGGCGCTGGCGTTGGGACGTTTCAGTCAACGTATCTCAATACTTGCAGCGTTGGCGCAAGGTCTGGCACCGCGCATCGAGAATGCACTGCGACAGACTCTAAAGTTGTCGTCAAAACATGCTGATGCTCACACCGCAATGGGCCTGTTCAATGCAGAGATCATCGGCAAGCTCGGTGCGCTGGCTGCTGGCCTGAGCTATGGCGTGAGCGCTGACAAAGCGATGGAACACTTCAGGAAAGCGCTGAAACTCAATCCCGCACAAGCCATCGTCAAGATTGAATACGCACGGGCATTGCAACTAATCGACAAGGATGAGCATGCCGGCAAGATCGAAGAGTTGTTGCATCAGGCTGTTGAGTGTACACCCGTGGATGCGGTCGAATGGCTTGACAGGGAACGAGCCGGAAAAATGTCGAAATAAGCTCAGCGGTTCTTTACCAATGCAAACCCTGCAGCAGCTTTGCAAAGGCGATGGCATCCGGTGTCAACGGTTCTTCGGTGGAGCCGTCTCCTTTGGCGGCGGCCGAGTCGGGAAACATGTGGTGTGCGGTATTCATGATGACATCGCTTAACTGTGGCGCCACCAGTTGCATGAACTGTACAAATGTTCCAAGTCGTGTTGTCAACCGTACTGGCTGATGAATGATTGCATCAGCCACCATGGATGCCGCCTGTTCCGGACTGATGGTGGGTAACTGTTCGTACACTTTTGTTGGCGCGATCATTGGCGTTCGCACCAGCGGCATATTGATAATACTGAAATGAATGCCTTGATCGCGATATTCGACGGTTGCACAGCGTGTAAAAGTTTCCAGCGCCGCTTTTGAAGCGAGATAGCCGGAAAAGCGCGGCGAATTGCTCAGTACGCCAATCGAAGAAATCACAATCACATGACCACGTTGCTGAGCCACCATTGCTGGCAACAGCGCCAGTGTCAATCGCAATGCTGCAAAGTAATTGAGTTCCATCAGGCGTTCAAAATCGTGAAATCGTTTGTAGGAGATGGCGATCGAACGCCGGATGGAACGGCCTGCGTTATTGATCAGGATGTCAACTCCGCCGTGCGCTGCAATGATCCGGTCCGTCAATTGTTGACTCTCTTCTGCGTTGGTCAGGTCGCATGCATAAACAGCAACGCGGCCACCGCGTGCTTCGATCTCATCTCTTGCAAGGTTGAGTTTCTGCTCGTCACGTGCAACGAGCAATACCTGCGCACCTGCATCAGCAAGCTTCAGTGCGGTGGCCTTGCCGATGCCGGAACTGCCACCGGTAATCAATATCCGCCGGCCTTTTACACATCCACTCAAGCTGCGATCCATTGATAGCTCGGGATCAAGATGGCGTTCCCAGTAATCCCATATGCGCCATGCATAATCTGCAAGATCAGGGACTTCGATATCAGCATCTCGCAGCAGTTGCCGGGTTCGTTCACTGTCAAAACGTGTCGGATAGTTGAGAAACTCCAGCGCTGACTTTGGCAGGTGCAGATCACTCATCAGTTGATCAATGACATTGTGCAGCGGCGCATAACGTTGTAACGCATCACGCACTTGCGCAGGGACCAGGCGTAACAGGCTGGCGTCCACTCGCAGCTGCATTTGTGGCGCGTGGCCCGCTTGTGCGAACAGATTCAATACTTCGCCCGCACTTCTGGAATGCGGATCGGTCAGGTGAAAGCATTCATGATCATGACCTTCGAGATGCGACAGGTGCAACATGGCTGCGGCCACGTAATCAACGGGAACCAGATTGATATGTCCGCCTTCAATTCCCACCAGCGGCAACCAGTTTGGCCAGTGACGCCTTAACGTTTGCAATGCCTTGAAGAACAGGTAAGGTCCGTCAATCTTGCTGATGTATCCGGTTCTGGAATCGCCGATCACCATGCCGGGTCTGTAAATTCGCCAGCGCAGTTTCCTTTCCTTGCGTACCAGTGCTTCGGATTCGTGCTTGGTGCGGAAATAGGGATGATGCAGATCACATGCTTCAGCAAACATGTCCTCACGAAATACACCGGGATACAAACCGGCTGCTGCAATGGAGCTGCATAAATGAAAGCAGCCTGCTTCAAGATCATGTGCCAGCTCCAGCGCATGGCGCGTGCCTTCTATGTTGGCGATCTCCAGTGCAATTTCACTGGCATCAAGATCGTAAAGTGCCGCGAGATGGAAAAAGTGATCCACGCTTCCACGAAGACGCTGCCGGTCACCGGCTGACAACCCCAGACGATGTTGTCCAAGATCGCCTTCAACCACATGCACCTGGCCGGCTTGTTCACCCCACCATTGCGTTAATGCATCGAGTTTTGCACGGGAATCGCTGCGCACCAGGACGTGCACGACGGCGTTGCGATCCAGCAGGCTTTTGACAAGATAGCGGCCGATGAATCCGGTCGCGCCGGTGACAAAGTATTCCATAGGAGGTAGTGACGAATGACGAGGCCAGACCAGTTTGATGGGCAGGCTATGAGTCCTGCTGCAACAGGTCATCGTGACTATCCACTAGCCCGATGCGGCATCACGCGTTATACGTTGCTGCACTGAACGAGTACAACTGCAACCCGGCCTCAGGATTACTGCGCGCGGTACTTGATCTTGGCACTTGATCGGCAAACATCCATGAATAACGGGTCCAGCGATTCCGCTCCGATGTCGAGCGTGGATTTGGCGTGGTTGCGCATGGAACGGCCAACCAATCCCATGATGGTGGTGGGTGTGTTGACGCTGGTTACACCGCTGCATCTTGCTGCAGTGCGTGCCGTACTCGCGGGTCAATTGCCGCGGTATGAACGGCTGTTGCAAAAGCCGGTTGATGGTGTGCTCGGTGGTCGCTGGGAACGCGATCCTGAGTTCAACCTCAATGATCACGTGCGTCCACTGACACTTGCCGGGCGTGCCGGACAACCTGAACTTGAAGCAGCGGTCAGCAAGTTGGCGAGCACGCCGCTGAATTCCAGGAAACCGATGTGGCAGTTTCATGTGGTTGCAAAATATCGCAAGGGCAGTGCGGTGATCGTGAGAATTCATCACTGCTATGCGGATGGCATGGCATTGGTGCGATTGCTGTTGTCACTGACCAACTCACCAGCAATGCCGCATGCGGATTCATCCGTCGCAGCACATCGCAAGCCAGTAGCTGCAAGTTGCACTGCATTGCTTGAACCCGTTATGCATATCACCGGCGGCTTTGTACAGGGTACGCTTGACCTGTGGGCTTCCAGCTTGCACATGGCTGCCCATCCCGATCTTGCAACGCAGCGCGCAAAGCAAGGTGTCGCGTTCGGCAGCGAGCTGGCAAAAATGGTGTTGTTGAGCAACGATCCGCTGACACCGTTGAAGGGATCGCTGAGTTCCCGCAAGCAACTGGCGTGGAGTTCACCGTTGCCACTTGAAGAAGTCAAAACCATCAGCAGGGCATTGGGCTGCACCGTCAATGATGCACTGCTGTCCACCATCGCCGGTGCCTTGGGTGCTTATCTTCGTCATCGTCAATACGATACCGATAATGTGGTATTGCGGGCACTGGTGCCGGTGAATCTGCGTCCCCCCGACAGTCCTGTCGAACTCGGCAATTACTTCGGTCTGGTATTTGTTGATCTGCCCGTTGGCCTGCGCAATCCGCTGGCACGATTGTATGCGGTGCATCACTCCATGGAGGCATTGAAACAATCACCACAGGCAATGCTTGCATACTGGATGCTGACAACCGTGGGCGCATTGCCGCAGGTGGTCGAGGACTACACACTGGAGATGTTGACTGCCAAGGCCAGTATTGTTGTGTCCAATGTGATTGGTCCGCTGCAGCCCCTGTATTTCGCCGGTGCAAAAATTGATCAACTGTTCTTCTGGGTGCCGCAAGCAGGCAGCATTGGCGCCGGCATCAGTGCATTGACGTACAACAACCAGGTTCATTTCGGGATCATGGCCGACAGCAACCTTGTTGCTGATCCCGCAGTGATCGTGGCGAAATTCAATGATGAGTTTGAAAAGCTCGTACTCTGCACCATCAGCGGGATACCCGCAGAAAGTCCGTAAATATTCGCGGATAGTCGCTATATCAGTCTGCGCATGCCGCTCGCAGACTAGCTGCAGTGTGAGCACAGTGAGCATGTGCATCAACTGAAACATCTGAAATCTTTTTGTTGTGATCTTCATTCATACGGGAGCAGCGATTATGGCTACGCGAAAGAAAGCAAAAACCCGCAGGGTTTCTGCAACAAATCTCAACATTGTCGATTCCACTCATCATATCTGGCTGGCGGGACTGGGTGCGCTGTCGCGTGCACAACGCGAAGGCCCCAAGGTCTTTCAAAGCCTGGTTGCTGAAGGCACCAAGGTGCAGAATCGTACTGGCAAGGCCGCGCAACAAACGATCAAGAATGCAATGGAGAGTCTGCAAAGTGCAGTAGGTGATCGCGTAACGGAAGTATCATCAAAGGCACAGGAGACATGGGACAATCTTGAAAAGATATTTCAGCAGCGTGTGCAAAAGGCCATTCACCAGCTTGGCATTCCCAGTGCCCGCGAAATCAAGACACTGACGGCCAAGGTCGAAGAACTGTCACGCATGGTTGAAAACCTCAAACACGCCAAGACATCGTCAAGGAGTGCAGCGATTGCACAGCACAGGTCACGACAGAGTGCCGCAGCAAGCACAGTTGCACCCAATGGTCCGGCGACGTAACGAATCATTGTCATTCATACGTCATGTTGAACATCGAACCGGCTGCTCGCAGACGCAGTACCCGGGGTCGCGTTGGACTGGCACTGGCCGGTGGCGGTCCCTTGGGCGCCTTCTTTGAACTGGGTGCATTGCATGCATTGGCAGAATGCACTGATGGTCTGGATCTGACAGCATTGCATGGCTATGTGGGTGTCAGTTCCGGCGCCATCATTGCCGCGGGTCTGGCGAACAACATTTCAACCAGCGAAATGGGCTGGATATTCATCGGTGATGAAACACAGCAATTTCCCATGACGCCCGGTACCGTGATGTGGCCGGCATTCGGTGAATATCTGCAACGCATGATGACTGTTCCGTCGTTGCTGGCACAGACGCTGGCCATGCTTGCATCACGAAGCGCTGACAGAAACTGGACCGCCATGCTCAGTCCCTTGCTGCGTGCGCTGCCGGTGGGTGTGTTCGACAACAGTCCGTTTGAACGATATCTGCGCAACATACTGGAGCAGCCCGGACGCACCAATGACTTTCGCAAGTTGAAACATCCATTGCGCATTATCGCAGTGGACATCAACAGCAGCACTGAAGTGCGTTTTGGCGAGCCCGGTTTCGACAAGGTGCCTATTTCAAAAGCCATTCAGGCCAGCACCGCCCTGCCGGGACTATATACGCCAGTTACATTCAACGGGCGTACTTTTGTTGATGGTGCGTTGTTGCGCACCATGCATGCATCGGTGGTGCTGGATGCAGGCGCAGACCTCGTGATCAGCGTTAATCCATTGGTGACCTTCTCCGGTGGACATCGTCGCAAGTCCGGCAATTTGCTGAACGCAGGCCTGCCCACCGTGATGAGTCAGACTTTTCGCGCGCTGATCCAGTCGCGCATGCAGGTTGGCATGGCGCAATACGGCATACGCTATCCATACAGTGATCGTTTGCTGATTGAACCGGACCGCGATGATGAAGCCATGTTTTTTGTCAACGTATTCAGTTACACCGGGCGGCGTCGTCTGGTCAATCATGCTTATCAACGCACACGTCACGATCTGCTGGCCAATGCATCGCGCCTGACGCCGTTGCTGGCACGGCACGGCATTACCCTGCGTGTGGATCGGCTGCGTGATGAACGCCGTACATTCGAGAAATCAATCGGTGAAACGGCGCAACACGCGCATCCCACCGCAAAGAAGCTGACACATGCGCTGGACGAGCTGTCCACCATGTTGGGCAGGCGCATCAGCAAACGGCGTGAACATGCTGCATGAGCGATCTGCATGAGCCATCTGCACGAGCAAGCTGCGGTGCGAAATCTCCGATGTCATGCAAGCGCGATCACCCGCTTTCTCTGGGGTGAATTGGTGATCGAAACAGTGGCGTCCATATTTGTGACGACGTTGCTGATGCGTCACACCAGCCATTTAATGTTTGTGTGCCTGCCTTTCGTTGCCTTTGTGGTGTTGCGTGTCCTGGCGGTGCTGGTCATCACTGTGGTGCTGTGGTGCCTGCGTGACCGCTCGGCGCCATCGTTGTCAGTGACCAGTCGTGTCATGTTGATCTGGCATGAAGCACTGGCGTTAATACGCATATATTTTCTGATGCTGGGTGAGTTCAGGATTGCCAGCGTGCAACAGCCTCTCTCAGATAAAACATCGTTCATCGTCGTGCTATTGCACGGTGTGTATTGCAATCGCGGTATCTGGCGTCCATGGTTGCAGCGTTTCGCAGCACGGACAGGTTGCGTATTGCTGGCGCCCAATCTCGAGCCCGTCATGGGCGGTCTTGAAGTTCAGGCGCGTCATTTTGCGCGCTGGCTTAATGATGTGATTGATGCACGAAGCCATCCACGCCTCATCATGGTGGGATTCAGCATGGGTGGGTTGATTGCACGTACCTGCATTGAAGGTGAGTTGCTCACGATGCCGGTTTGCAAATTGATCTGCATCGGTACGCCGCATGACGGTAGCCGTGTTGCGAGCTATGCGCCTGGTGAAGCGGGCCGTGATCTGCGCGTCAACAGTATTGCTCTGTCGAAACTCAAGCATGTCAACAGCGATGAGTCGGTAAAGACTGTCAATCTGTACAGCCGGCATGACACCTTCGTTGTGCCTTGCCAGAACGCGTACCTGCCGGGTGCCAGAAATGAAAGCATCGACGGCATTGGTCATCTGAGTTTGCTGTATTCACCTGATGTTCAGGAAAGAGTGCTGCATGAACTACTTACTTCGTAATTCGAGATTCTGTACGAACTGCTCCGCATCGACGTTCGTTGCCAACAGAATTATCGTCAATAAATATCGGGTGTCCGCTAATCCGCATTTCTCACACTGACGGATGAAGACAGTGAGCGACTCAATCCAGTCGCTCAGGTTGAATCGCAAATGAGTGGGCGAAATGCGGATCAAGTGGACCAGCGCTTGCTTGCATGTTGGAACAGCTATGACGATGCAACGAATCTGGCAGAAACACTATCCGGCTGGCATCTCTGCGGAGATCAATCCGGATGCGTGCACATCACTGGTCAATGTGTTTGAGCAGAGCTGTCAACGCTTCGCTGCATTGCCGGCTTTTCACAACTTTGGCACCACCCTGAGTTATGCAGATATCGACCGGTTGTCACGTCATTTCGCTGCCTATCTTCAGGAAGCCGGATTCAAGCAGGGCGAACGCATTGCCCTGATGCTGCCCAATGTATTGCAGTATCCGGTGGCATTGTTTGGCGCACTGCGTGCCGGGTTAATCGTAGTCAATACCAATCCGCTGTATACGGCGCGGGAACTTCAGCACCAGCTTGAAGACTCAGGCGCGACATGCATGGTGGTGCTGGAGAATTTTGCACACACGGTGCAGCAGGTGCTGAAGAATACAAAGTTGCGTCAGGTGATCATCACCGGGATTGGTGACCTGCTGCACTTTCCGCGCAATATCCTCATCAACTATGGTGCACGCTGGTTAAAGCACATGGTGCCCGTGTATTACATTGCAAATGCGGTCTCGTTCAAAGATTCATTGCAGCGAGGCTCGCGTGCCGCGTTCACAGCGCCGACGATTGCAGCAACAGATATTGCATTGCTGCAATATACCGGCGGCACGACAGGTATTGCCAAGGGAGTGATGCTCACGCATCGCAACCTGCTGGCCAATCTTGAACAGTTATCAGCGCTATGGAGTGCCACGATCCGTGATGGCGAAGACATTATCATTACGCCGCTGCCGCTCTATCACGTGTTCTGCTTTACCTGCAATTTGCTGTTATTCACCGGGCATGGCGGTCTGAATGTATTGATTACCAATCCACGCGACATACCGGGTGTTGTCAGGGAATTGGCGAAATGGAAATTTACATTCATCACCGGCGTCAACACCTTGTACCAGGCATTGCTCGACAACGAGGAATTTTCGGAACTGGATTTTTCTGCACTCAAGATCGGTGTAGCCGGCGGCATGGCGTTGCAACCCGCAGTCGCCAATCGCTGGCAGCAATTGACAGGCCGGGTCATGGTGGAGGGCTACGGGCTTACGGAAACCGCGCCGGTGGTTGCCTGCAACCTGCTGCACGCCAATCGCATTGGCACGGTCGGCGTGCCGTTACCTTCAACCGATATTGAAATTCGCGATGGCGACAAAGCATTGCCGATTGGTGTCGAAGGAGAATTGTACGTGCGTGGTCCGCAAGTAATGAAAGGTTACTGGAACCGGTCCGATGAGACTGCAAAAGCACTATCAGATGATGGCTGGCTGAATACCGGAGACATTGCAAGGATGGATGTGGATGGCTACTTGCATATTGTCGATCGAAAGAAGGACATGATCATTGTTTCGGGATTCAAGGTGTTTCCGAACGAAGTCGAAAGTGTAGTGATGAGTCACGAGCAGGTACTGGAAGCCGGATGCATTGGCGTACCCGATCCAAGATCCGGTCAGGCAGTGAAAGTGTTTGTGGTTGCCCGCGAGAACGCAACACTGTCGGTGGAACAAATCCGTGAGTACTGCAGTACGCGTCTGACCCGGTACAAGATACCCAAGCACGTGGAGTTTCGTTCGACGCTTCCCAAGACTCATATCGGCAAAGTGTTGCGGCGTGCGCTGGCGGAAGAACACGAACATGACAGCAATGAACACACCCGCAGCGCTGATCGCGTCTAGCCAGCAGTTGCGTGACGTTGTTGCCGTACAACCGCTTGTGCAACGCCGTTTGCAGCAATTGCAGCGCTGGCAGGTCACAAGACTGAGACACACTTACGATGATTTTTCCACGCAGCCACGTTATCACGATGCGCTGGAGTTCTTCGTGAATGATCTGTATGGCCCGCATGACTACTCGCAACGAGACACGGAATTGAGCAGGGTGTTGCGCATGCTGGAACGATTGTTGTCCGCGCAAGCCGTGCATACGCTTACGCTGGCGCTGCAACTGGAGAGCCTGAGCATGAATCTTGATCTTGCCATGGCGGCGGTTCTCGATGACATGGATATTACTCCTGCCATCTATCAACAAGCCTATCAACGTGTCGGGCGCGTTGCGGATCGCCAACGGCAGATCGTGCTTATTGTTGCAGCGGGCAGGACACTGGATGGACTGGTACGCAATCCCGCCATCGGCGCTGCACTATGGGCGGCCGCGTTGCCGGCACGCATTGCCGGTGTATCGGTGTTGCATGATTTTCTCAAACGCGGTTACCACGCGTTCTCGAGAATGCAAGGTGCGGGAACATTGCTGACTGCCATTGAGCAGCGCGAGACCATCATCATGAACAGGTTGTTCAGCGCTGCCAGCGAGCCGTTCAACTGGCAGTGTGCAGAGCCACATCATTCATCAAGTGCCGGCAAGGAATTGCAATGAGCATGCGCTACATCATCATCGGCGCCGGTTCAGCGGGTTGTGTGCTGGCCAATCGTTTGTCTGCTGATCCTTCCAGTCAAGTGCTGTTGCTTGAGGCGGGCGGCCGCGATATCAATCCCCTGTTGCATATGCCTGCCGGGCTGGCGCAACTCGTCAATAATCAAACTATCAACTGGGCGTATTACACCGAACCACAACACCACCTCAACGAACGCCGGTTGTACTGGCCGCGCGGCCGCGTGCTCGGTGGCAGCAGTTCCATCAACGCCATGTGCTACACCCGCGGGCAACCACAGGACTATGATGACTGGGCCGCCGCAGGCAACAGCGGCTGGAGCTATGATGATGTACTACCTTACTTCAGACGCTCAGAACATCAGCAACATGGTGAATCAGAATATCATGGTGCTGGCGGACCGCTGGATGTGGAGGATTTGCGTTATCGCAATCCATTGACCGAAGTCTTTGTCGCCGCAGGTGTTGCCAGCGGCTTCAGACACAATCAGGATTTCAATGGCGAACGCCAGGAAGGCATCGGTTTCTATCAAGTGACACAACGTCGCGGCCGGCGTTGCAGTGCCGCGGTGGCCTACCTGAATCCCGTCAGGTCACGCCGCAATCTGCATGTGATCACTGATGCACTGGTGCAGCGAATCGTGGTGAAACAGCATCGTGCCTGTGCAGTTGAATATCAACACAACGAACAGCAATGCCGTGTTGATTGTGATGGTGAAGTGATGCTGTGTGCCGGTGCCATTGGATCACCGCAATTGTTGATGCTCTCCGGCATTGGCCCCGCGGAACACCTGCATGAGTTGTCAATACCGGTGATCGTTGATCTTCCCGGTGTCGGCGGCAATCTGCACGATCACCTTGATGTTTGCACGCTGTATAAATGCAAGATGCCTGTGAGTTATGACTTCACTGCTTTGCAACGCGCCGGTGTGGCGCTGCGTTACTTGTTTACGCGCAATGGTCCCGGTGTCTCCAACATTGCCGAGGGCGGTGCTTTTATATGCAGTCACTATTCATCGGGTCATCGTCCTGATATCCAGTTGCATTTTGTACCGGCACAACTTGATGATCACGGCAGAAATCGTCTACCCGGTCATGGCTTCACCATCCATGCCTGTTATCTTCACCCCAGGAGCCGTGGCGAGATTCGATTGCGTGCCAATCGTGCTGATGTGCCGCCGCTGATTCAACCCAACTATCTTGATGACGGCATGGACATGGACATGCTGGTGGAAGGCGTAAAGATTTCACGCGAACTGGCGAGCGCCTCTCCGTTTGATGCGTATCGCGGTGCCGAAGTATTTCCCGGTACGGTGTTGCGTTCTGATGTAGAGATTGCGCAATTCATCAGAAACAAGGCGGAAACCATTTATCATCCGGTGGGTACTTGCCGGATGGGACAGGATCGCAACGCCGTGGTGGACAATCAATTGTGCGTAGCAGGCATCAGCGGCTTGCGTGTCGTCGATGCCTCGATCATGCCGGCATTGATCAGTGGCAACACCAATGCGCCCACCATCATGATTGCGGAAAAAGCCGCAGACCTTGCGCTTGGCAGGATCACCGCGGGACGCAGCGCAGTCAATATGACGAGGTCATCATGATTGAAGACAAGCTCAATGCCTTGCGCGCAGGTTTTGCTTCCGGAATCACGTTGAATATTGAATGGCGATTGTTTCAATTATCACAACTGCAACGACTGTTGTTCGACAATCAGCAACGATTTGTCGCTGCGCTGCAGGATGATCTTGGAAAGTGTGCGTTTGAAACAGCCACCACAGAGATACAGGTTGTTATCAGCGAAATCTCCTATGCACTCCGTCATGTGAAGAAATGGGCAATGCCACAGCCGGTTTCATCGCCACTGATTACACAGTTTGCGCGCAGCTGGACCATTGCCGAACCAAAAGGTGTGGTGTTGATCATGGGTGCATGGAACTATCCTGTTCAACTGCTGGGGTCGCCATTGGTGGGTGCCATTGCGGCGGGCAATGCAGTGGTGCTCAAGCCGTCGGAACTGGCATCGCATACTGCGCAGCTCTGGGCCGAACTCATTCCAAGATATCTGGATATTAACTGTTATGCAGTCGTGCCTGGTGGAGTTAACGAGACCACTGAGTTGCTCAAACAAAAATTCGATCACATTCTTTATACCGGTGGTGGCCGTGTCGCGCGCATTGTCATGACCGCAGCCGCGCAGCATCTGACACCAGTAACGCTGGAGCTTGGCGGCAAGAGCCCCTGCATTGTTGCTGCCGATGCGGACATTGATATCACGGCCAGACGCATTGCATGGGGGAAGTTTCTCAACGCCGGACAAACCTGCATTGCGCCTGATTACGTGCTGGTGGAGCAGCAAGTGGCAGCGCCACTGCAGGAGGCAATCAAACGCTGGCTGTTAAAATTCTATGGTGACAATCCTGTCAACAGTCCTGACTATGCCCGCATCGTCAATACCGCGCACATGGATCGTTTGATTTCATTGCTGGATAATCAGGCCGTTGTACATGGCGGACAGTTCGATCGGGAAAAGCGTTACGTTGAACCCACATTGATCAGCGATCCATCGCCGCTCAGCACGCTGATGCAGGAAGAAATATTCGGCCCGATTCTTCCGTTGCTGAGTGTGACTACCATCGACACGGCAATTGAATTTGTTCGTGAGCGTCCCAAACCGCTGGCGTTGTATGTGTTCAGTTCCAGCCAGACAACGCAGCAGCACATTGTTGCACGATTGAGTGCGGGCAATGTCTGCATCAATGACACCCTGATGTTCATGGCTGCACCCAGGCTGCCGTTCGGTGGCATTGGCGACAGCGGCATGGGCTGTTATCACGGCAAGCACGGCTTCGATACCTTCAGTCACGCCAAATCCATCATGCGCCGTTCATGGTGGCCTGATCCGAGCTGGCGCTATCCGCCATTTTCAGAAAGCAAGTTACGCATCCTGCAACGACTGTGGTGAAGTTCCATGCCGCCGCCGTTGATTTGACAAAGAACGAGGTTGCAGCGTCATGTCATTGTGCAGCGGCTTCTTTACCATGCGTCATTCAAGATTCGTCCATTCTGGTCGTTATACGATGCACGACTGCGCACGAGGGCTGGGTGCTGTGGCCGTATAACTCCATTGTTGAACACGAATGAACGCAAGCACCGACGACTGGCGCAACAAATATCTTGACAGCATGCGCACGCTGGAAAGCGAAGAACAGCGTTTTCGCGCAACAGAAACCATTCTCAAGCGTCTTGCTGGCCGGTTGTGCATCGCCTGTCTGGGATTGTCGTCGCGGCTGGACCAGGAAGTAAAAAAACTGCAAGGCATCCTGCGTCGCGAAGATGTCAAAGCTGATGAACTGGAAAAGTTGTTTGCACCGCTTGCTGATGCAGTCATCTCTCTTGATGAAAAATCCACTGCCTCTGCTGCCGCACAAACGGTCATTGTCAAAGAAGCGGCATCGAGCATGCCGGTCACCAACGATGCACAGATTCGCGCCGCACTGGCAGCATTGCTTGTTGAACTCAAGCGCGATGCGTCGCTGGCGAAAGCGGCACAAACGCTGGATGATCAGCTTGCCGAACCGCTGACCGTTGAGCGTTTGTCGCCCATGCTTGTGTCGCTGACTGAAATGGTGGCGCAGCGCATTCAGCGCATCGAACGTGCGCGTGAAGAAGCAGAAGCCTTGCTGGCACAAATGGTGACGCAGCTTGACGAGATCAGCCGCTTTGTTGCCGATCATCATCAAAACCAGCATCAGGCACGCGCCAGCAGTGACTCACTGAATGCGCAACTCACCGGCGAGTTCAAGGCCATCAGCGACAGCGTTGAAGCCGGTTCCGATCTGCAGCAGATTCGTTCGCAGGTGCGTCAACGGCTGGATACCATTGGCCGTCACCTGCAGGAATTCCGCCAGCGCGAAGAACAACGCGCCGAAGCCATGCATGCACGCAACGAACAGATGCAGAAACGTGTTGCCGAACTTGAAGCAGAAGCGCAGAAGTTGCAGACACAATTGCATGCCGAACAACAGGTGTCACTGCTGGATGGTCTGACCAAATTGCCCAATCGTCTCGCGTATGACAAGCGTATGGAAGAAGAGATGCAACGCAGCAAGCGCTTTGGACAGGCGGTGTGCGTGGCGGTGTGGGATGTGGATCATTTCAAGAAGGTGAATGATACCTACGGACATCGCGCCGGTGACAGGGTGCTGTGCAATGTGGCGGATTACCTGAAGAGTCACGCACGCAGCACGGATTTCATCGCGCGTTACGGCGGCGAGGAATTCGTGATGATTCTGGTGGGTACGCAAATTGACAATGCCATGGCGTTGCTGGAAAAAATACGCGTCTCGATTGCCAAACTGGGTTTTCACTATCGCGGCCAGCCAGTGCCCATCACCATCTCATGCGGCGTATCGGAACTGAAACAGAACGACTCCGCAGAAAGTGTATTTGAACGCGCGGACAAGGCGCTTTATCAAGCCAAGAAGCAGGGACGCAATCGCTGTCTCAAAGGCTGAGTCTCAAAGGCTGAATCCGGTTTGTTGTCACCAATCCTCGCCGTTGATATGTTGTGATAATGGTGAGCTGGTTCACATTCCAGCGCAGTGGACCTGCTGAGTTGTAACCCCGGTCAATGCATGACGAAAACAGGTAGTGAACGTGGTTATCGCATCAGGCACGCGATCCGGGAGGCGTCATGATTTCTGCTGCAAGCAATTGCTGCCGTGTCGATGCGGTGAAGGCATCGGCCAATACCCTGCGTCAACAGTTGGCGCAGCATGCACGCGGAACAAATGACAACGCATTGCAAACGGCCGAACAGCAATTGCAATCAGTGGATCAACAAGTGCGCGCCAACAATGCAAATCAGGCGGAAGTGGCGCTCTCCGCTGCAAAGTTGTCGGTCGAAAAGCTGGGCTATACGCAGACTGGTTTGTCCGGCACGGATATCAGCGCCACTGGCCGATACGGAAATCAGTATGGAAGGTTGAATATTTATGCGTGACTTCCGGCAAGATCACAAGTTGTTCCAGAACCTATCGTTCGCGACAAATGTCCTGGAAGATGCCGCACCTGTCCATCTTACTGACTACCACCACAACCTGTTTGCCGAAGATGGTCATTCCACGCAGGAAATTCAGGCGAAAAATAGACAGTGCATATCAACAACTGTTTCATGGTGATCCGCAAGCACAGGCGATTGCTTTTGCTGCCGGGCGCAATGTTAATGGTTTGTTACTAATGGTTTGTTAATACACATCACCGGCTGGGCCAATCATGATGTGCGCACCGAAGACATGTCCTGCGGCATGCTGTATTTAATGAGCCTGCTGCATGTCAGTGTTGAGTTCCGCATCTGGATACCGAGGCAGGAGTGACTGCGAGAGAATGCCGGCTTATCGCCGATGCGCTGAGCGTGGTCGCACATCTCCGGTTCGCTGTTTCGTTTTTGCATACATGCCCATCAACACCGCCTGCTGCAACACATGACCTTGCATGGCCTGTTCCAGCGAGGCCCTGGAGGGACGATGCAGATCAGGCAGCACAATATCCAGTGCATAAAGCCGGTGATAGTAACGATGCTTGCCAATGGGCGGACATGGTCCGCCATAAGAGATGTTGTGCCAATCGTTGTTGCCGCATAACGTGCCTTCAGGCAATCCTTTTACCGACATGTCTTCTGCAAGACCATTGATGGTGACCGGAAGATTGTAAAGAATCCAGTGCACCCAGGTGCGTTGCGGCCGGGCTGGATCAGGCGCATCGGGATCGTCGATGATCAATGCCAGACTCTTGGCGCCCGCCGGAATGTCTTTCCATTGCAGCGGCGGTGAGGCATTTTCTCCATCACAGGTGAAACGATGCGGAATGTCGCCGGCATTTTCAAACGCGGGTGACGATAGTGAAAATGTCATGATATTCTCCATCGGTTGAGGGTGGCATGTATTGCCCATGAAAGTGTCAAGTATGGTAATGGCAGGCGTGCGGATCTGGTGTGTCTTTAACGGCCTGTTAAGTAATTGTCCGCACCGGGTTGCGTCAGTTCGCGATATCGGCAGTCGCAACATTGCTGCATTAAAAGCGTGATCAGACCGCCGCTTTGCTTCAACAAAACTCATGAAAGTCAGCCATGCAGATCACGTCTATGGCATGATGCGCGTTCCACATCCACCCTTCAGTTACATTTAGCGTATGACTCCCGACTTCGTTGGCTACATCGCCGCAACGCTTACCACCATCTCCTTTGTGCCACAGGTCATCAAAACCTGGAAGACGCGTTCCGCTGAAGATGTTTCGTTATGGATGTACAGCATCTTCACCTCCGGCATCGTGATGTGGTTGATCTACGGTATCTGGGCAAGTGCCTGGCCTGTCGCCGCTGCCAATGCGGTGACGCTGATATTGGCCAGTGCGATTCTGGCGATGAAGATCAGATGGGGTTGAGGGATTGCTTTATAGAACGATTGCGATCTCTTGAGTAGGTATCGTTTCAGACGGGCCTGTGCTCTGTTCCTTCTCCCGCTGTAATAAACAACATGACGGCTTCAACGCTTGTTGTCGCAGTATGCCATGTACCTTTCGGCACCAGCGCATAGTCACCCGGTTTGTTCAAAATCATTTCTTTGTTGCCACCACTTTGTTCAAGGATGAATATCACCGAGCCTGACAACAGGCACACCACTTCATCGCCATTGGGATGCATTTCCCACATGGGCCATGCCGCTTTGAATGAGTGCAGGGTGACCAGGTATTCATTGTGAAATGAACCCAGCTGGCCGGAGGCAATACGTTCCCAAAAGGAGGCATCCACTGGAAGCTGTTCGCAAGTAACGTCGGGACGCAGGCGAACATAGGTAGAAGCAAGATTGGCTGGAGTTGAAGACATGCTGATCTCCCCGGTGTTTTGCAGCGCTGTACGATTGATGCAGTCCGGATTCAGGAATTCCGTGATCTTACACCTCAGTGCCGGAGAATGTTGCTCCTGTGTGGACGATACCGTTACGCATAGTTAATCGCATCGGGCCGGACTGCGTCTTCAATCCGCAACATTGTCTGTTACAGTAACCGGGTGTGCCGCCAGATTTGTGGAGACCGGTTATGACGCTTGAAGGTAAAGTGGCATTGGTGACGGGCGCAGCGCAGGGCATTGGTCAGGCGATTGCAGTCAGACTTGCCGAAGAAGGCGCCGATGTCATCATTGATGATCGCGCTGATGATGATCGTGCCGAAGAAACGTTGACACAGGTGAAATCCACGGGCCGGCGTGGTTGCATTGTTGCGCGCAGTCTGGGTAGCGCTGCTGCCGACAAACAATTGATCGAAGACGGCATCAGGCAGATGGGCCGCATCGACATACTGGTTAACAATGCCGGCGTGGAGCGCAATGCATCCTTCTGGGAGATCACCGAGCAGGATTATGATTTTGTGCTCGACATCAACCTCAAGGGCACGTTCTTCGCAACACAGGCATTTGTACAGCATCTGCGTGCCACCAACCGTCCCGGCCGGATCATCAATATCAGTTCGGTGCATGAGGAGTTGCCGTTTCCGCATTTCTCCACGTATTGCGCCAGCAAGGGTGCATTGAAGATGCTGATGCGCAATCTCGCGATTGAACTTGCACCACTGGGCATCACCATCAACAACATTGCGCCGGGCGCCATTGAAACACCGATCAATACCAAATTATTGAACAGTCCAGCGTTGCTGAAAGCATTGCTGGGCAACATTCCGCTGAATCGTCTTGGTAAGCCCAACGATGTCGCCGGTGTGGCTGCATTCCTTGCATCCGACGATGCGAGTTACATCACCGGAACGACGGTGGTGGTGGATGGTGGGCTATTGTGGAACTACTCTGAACAATAGCATGTTCCTTAAAAATACTGCGCTTGCCATGTTGCATTAATACGGTGCTCCCAGGTTATCGATATAGCCTCATGTATTGATATATATATATACTCCGGTTCCTGCGTTCCGGCCCTTACTCGATAGCCCGGGCAAACTGGCTTCGCTCGTAACATTTTGCGGCAAGAGCTCGTTGCTGTTTGCCGTCACGCTTTAGACATCAGGACAAACCATGACTTCTGATTCAACGAATGTGGATGATCAGGAATCGCAACGTCTTCGCGAAGATGCTGAATGCAGCAGGCCGTGGAAGTTATGGGGCACGTATCTGTCAGAGCGGCAATGGGGTACGGTTCGCGAGGACTATTCCGCCGATGGTGATGTGTGGAAGTATTTTCCGCATGAACATGCACGCAGCCGCGCATATCGCTGGGGTGAAGATGGTCTGCTCGGCTGGTGTGACAGGGATTGCCGTTTGTGTTTTTCTGTCGCGTTGTGGAATGGACGCGATCCCATCCTGAAAGAACGTCTGTTCGGCCTTGCCAATCCGCAGGGCAATCATGGCGAAGATGTCAAAGAACTGTATTACTACCTCGACGCATTGCCCACACACAGCTATTGCAAGGCGCTGTACAAATATCCGCAACAGGAATTTCCCTATCAGCAATTGATTGACGAAAATCACAAGCGCACCCGGTATCAACCCGAATATGAATTGCCGGACACCGGCATTTTCAATTCAAACCAGTACTTCGATGTGTTCATTGAATATGCCAAGGCCGCGCCCGATGACATCTATATAAGAGTTACGGTGACCAACCGTGCATCGAACAGTGCCGAAATTCATCTGTTGCCAACGCTGTGGTTCCGCAATACATGGTCGTGGGGTGCGATTGAGGAAGAAACAGCGATCAAGCCGCAACTGGTCCGGCAGGATGATGTGTTGCATGCGATGCATGATCAGCTTGGCAATTACTTTTTCAGTGCTGATCCGTCAATGGTCAAACCGGAATGGCTGTTCACCGAGAATGAAACCAACACGCAACGCTTGTTTGATGTAAAGAACACACAGCCCTTCGTTAAGGATGCCTTTCACGATGCAGTGATTCATGGCCGCGGTGATGCGGTCAATCTTGCACAAACGGGCACCAAAGCGGCAGTGCACTATAAAATGTCTGTGCCTGCGAAAGGCAGCGTGGTGTTGCGGTTGCGGCTGTCTGCCGATTCAGCAGTCATTCCCTTTGATCGCGCATTCGATTCATTGTTTGAGCAACGCCACAGCGAAGCAGATGCTTTCTACAGGCAACGTGTCGTGGTCAACGCAGATGATGCAAGGTTTCATGTTGCGCGCTCGGCCTATGCGGGCATGCTGTGGTCAAAGCAATTTTATCACCTGGTGCAAAGCCGCTGGCAGAAGGGGGATCCCACACAGATTGCGCCGCCGCCGGAACATGCGCAATTCAATGCGGAATGGCAGCATCTGTATGCACGCGAGGTGTTGTCGATGCCGGACAAATGGGAATTTCCATACTTCTGTTCGTGGGACTCTGCCTTTCATTGTGTGTCACTCAGTCAAGTTGATCCTCTGTTTGCGAAGTTTCAACTGGTGATGTTTCTGCGCGAGTGGTACATGCATCGCAATGGTCAGTTGCCCGCCTACGAGTTCAAATTTTCCGATGTCAATCCACCCGTGCATGCGTGGGCCGTGTGGCGTGTGTATCGTCTGCCGCTGGAAAGCAGCGAACGCGATGTGGCTTTTCTGGAACGATGCTTCCAGAAATTGTTGCTCAACTTTACCTGGTGGGTGAATCGCGAAGACAACAATGGCAATAATCTGTTTACCGGCGGATTCCTCGGGCTGGATAACATCGGCGTGTTTGATCGCTCCAAACCCATGCCCATGGGCGGCGAACTGGAGCAGGTGGATGGCACCGGCTGGATGGCGTTTTACTGCATTCACATGCTGTCCATGTCACTGGAACTGGCGCGCCATGATGATGTGTACGAAGACATTGCTTCAAAATTCCTGGAACACTTTGGCGCCATCACGCACGCCATCAATCATGCCGGCGGCAATGGCCTGTGGGATCCTGTCGATGGATTCTATTACGATACCTTGCGTTTTGATGATCATCGCGAACCATTGCGCATTCGTTCCGTGGTGGGATTTGTGCCCATGTTTGCCGCAACATTGATCCATCGCGAAAGTGTGCGGCAATTTTCCGGCTTCGTGCGCCGCGCGGAATGGGAAGCAAAGTATCGTCATGACATGATGGACAATGTGCTGGAGTTGAACAATGGACAGTCACAATACCTGCTGACCGTACCCACCCGGGAGCAACTGGAACGCATGCTGGCGCGATTGTTTGACGAAGATGAATTTCTTTCACCCTTCGGCATCCGTTCGCTGTCGAAGATTCATGCTGAACATCCCTACATATACAAACTGGAAGGCCGTGATTATTCCGTTGACTATGAACCCGGCGAAGGCACCAGTAATATGTTCGGCGGCAATTCCAACTGGCGCGGACCGGTATGGTTTCCCATCAATTATCTGATACTGGAATCATTGCGTGTTTATCATCGCTTTTATGGCGAAAATTTCCGTGTGGAATTTCCAACGCGTTCCGGCAACTGGATGACATTGGGCGAGGCAGCAAGAAATCTCTCGCTGCGTTTGCAAAGCCTGTTCATTCCTGACAGGAACGGACGACGGCCCTGTCATGGCGATGACTCGCGTTATGCGAACGATGCCGCGTGGTGCGATCTGTTGTTGTTTAACGAGTATTACCACGCCGATACCGGACGCGGTTGTGGCGCCAGTCATCAAACCGGATGGACGGCGTTGGTGGCAGATTTGATCAATCTCGAGAAGTTCTGGACGAAGCGGTAGGTGGTGTTGCCATGGCCAGATGCCCTGTCTGCAAGAAGCCGGTGTCCTTGAAGCTTGTTTGGAAACTCGCGGACAAAGACCACATGGGATTTCTTCGTCATAAGAATGGTGTAGTTTGTGCTGCTTGTCAGTCACGGCTTCGTATTGTCACGTGGCCCGGCAGCATCATCATAAATGTAACTTTCATTGCAATACTTCTCTTACTAGTTGTGAACTCTGCATTTGTGAGCGGCGGGGTTTACAAATTTGTTCTAGCACCAGCACTGGTAGTTGGATTGTTTTCTACTGGCAGGATTTCCATGATGTTTGCAACGTTAAGAATCCGGAAGGGAAGCGATACGGTGGATTTTCCCGTTGATCGGCAAAAGCAATCACTTGGTCCGGATGATCGACACGATCAGGATGTTGACCAGGATTGATGGGATTGCGGGCTTAACCCGCGTGCACAACTAACGCGCCATTAATTTCTATCGCTGCTCCATTACTGTACGTTGTTCCAGAATATCGCAGGCAGTACTGCACAATTCTGGTGGCACGCGGTTTGCTAAGTCACAACGCACAGGCAAATCATTGAGGACATTGTTGTGTATCAAAGCGTTGTTGGCGATCCCTATCCATGGCCGTTTGATGGCAAGTTCACTGCGGAAAATACCGCATTGATCATCATCGACATGCAGACGGATTTTTGCGGCATTGGCGGCTATGTGGACAAGATGGGTTACGATATTTCATTGACACGGGCACCGATTGAACCAATCAAAAAAGTGCTGGCGGCAGCGCGTCAGCACGGGTTGCATGTCATTCATACCCGCGAAGGACACCGGCCTGATCTGTCGGATCTTCCTGCCAACAAACAATGGCGTTCGCGACGCATTGGAGCGGGCATCGGTGATGCGGGGCCTTGCGGCCGCATTCTGGTGCGCGGCGAACCAGGATGGGAAATCATTGATGAACTCGCGCCGGCGGAGAACGAAGTGATTATCGACAAGCCCGGCAAGGGTTCATTCTGCGCCACGGATCTGGAACTGATACTGCGCGCACGTGACATTCGCAACATCATTCTCACGGGCATCACCACCGATGTATGTGTGCACACCACCATGCGCGAAGCCAATGATCGCGGCTTTGAATGTCTGCTGCTCGAAGACTGTTGCGGCGCTACTGATCCAGGCAATCATCTTGCCGCCATCAAGATGGTGAAGATGCAGGGCGGTGTGTTTGGCACCGTGGCAACATCGGCGGCGTTGCTCAAGGCTCTGTCCGTGTGATGTCAGTGCTTATTGATCTCAATCGCGATGAGGTGATCACAGAAGTTCGCGATGCGTTTCTGAAATACGAAGCGGCGTTGCTGGCCAATGATGTGCAGGCATTGAATGATTTTTTTCTCGACGCCGCATTCACTGTGCGTTATGGACTGGCAGAGCACAGTTATGGCATTGGCGCCATTCGTGCCTATCGCAAGCACGCTGTGCCGGTGGACCCACGCAGGACATTGAACAACACCATCATCACCACCGTCGGACGTGATGCCGCCAGTGTGTGCACTGAGTTTTCCCTGCCCGGAAAAGAAATGGTGGGCAGGCAAACTCAAACCTGGGTGCGATGCCCGGACGGCTGGAAGATCATCGCCGCCCATGTCAGTGCTATTCCTTTGTGAACCTGTATCAACGTTGCTGCGCTCGTTTCAGGTCTGATCTATGAGGGTGCCCATGCGGTGCGCCTGTATCCATAAACATGGCCTCATGTATTGGCCCAAATAAATTTATATGGCACACCGGTTCCTGCGCTCCGGCCAAGTCCATTTCTTGGCATAAACCAACTTCGCTCGCTACATTTTGAAACAGGTTCATGGGCCAATAAGGCTGCTCATGTCTTTTCGATATCTCCGGCTGTGGCTGTCTTGGTCATTCACAGAACTCATATGCACAACAGTTGCGCACAAAACCAGTTGAGATCGCAGAATCGGTGACATCAACTACGTCATTTGACGGAGTTCCTTTGATATTTAGCCGTATCTTGCAGACATGGAGTGGTTCTTGCTTGGGTCATGACAACCACCTCACTGAGGGATGCGTACAGCCGCATCAGCTTCCGTTTGCAATACATCACTGTCAATGCCGAACCGCAATCATTGCAGATGGATCCTGCACATACTGCATTGCTGATCATTGACATGCAGCGTGACTTTCTTGAGCCCGGCGGTTTTGGTGAATCACTGGGCAATGATGTGAGCCGTTTGCGTGTTGCGGTGGAACCGTGCAAAGCATTGCTCACCATGGCGCGCATGAACAACATGCTGGTGATTCATACGCGTGAAGGTCATCGTGCAGACATGAGCGATGCACCGCCGGCGAAAGTGCAGCGTGGCACGCCTTCCACACGCATTGGTGCATCGGGTCCCATGGGCCGCATTCTGATCCGCGGTGAATTTGGGCACGACATCATTTCCGAACTGATGCCATTGAACGGCGAGCCCATTGTCGACAAACCGGGCAAGGGTTCTTTTTACGCAACAGACTTGCAACTGATTTTGCAGAACCATCGCATCGACACATTGATTGTCTGTGGTGTCACCACCGAAGTGTGCGTGCATACCACGGTGCGCGAAGCCAATGATCGCGGCTTTCGCTGTGTGGTGCCGGGTGATGCCTGTGCGTCCTACTTTTCCGAGTTTCACGATGTCGCATTGCGCATGATTCAGGCGCAGGGCGGCATTTTCGGTTGGGTTACGGATTCCAGATCAATACTGGAAGCAATGAATGTCCGCCAGGGGTCTGGCCGTGAGCGCAAGCTGGCAGGTAGCCATTAAGCATCAATCAGCATCATCAACATACAAAGGTTTGACTAAAGAAGGGTCCATGTCATGAGTATGAAAAAGCCGTCATTGTGGGTTCCGGGAGACTGGAATGCGTTCTTTGGTTTTGGCACCAACATTCTGGTGAACATGCTGGTGCTCACAGGTCTGCTGCGTTTTGTGTTGAAGATGCCGGACTCGCTGGTATTCGGACGCATCCTTCCTGCAACCGGATTGATGTTGTGTCTCAGCACTTTTTATTATGCATGGCTGGCTTATCGGCTTGCGAAGCAGACCGGACGCACTGATGTATGCGCGCTGCCCTCTGGCATCAGTGTGCCGCACATGTTTGTGGTTACGTTTGTAGTGATGCTGCCGATTGCAACCTCAACCGGCGATCCGGTGAAAGGCTGGGAAGCCGGATTGACCTGGGTATTCGTGCAGAGTTTTGTATTGATGATCGGTGGTCTGATCGGTCCCGTTATTCGCAAGGTTACACCGCGCGCCGCACTGCTTGGCGCGCTGGCCGGTGTGTCGCTCACTTTCATTTCCATGCGCCCGGCATTGCAGATGTTCATGACGCCGGTCATCGGCATGGTGTGCTTTGCCATCATTCTTGCAAGCTGGTTTGGCGGTGTACGTTACTTCAAGGGCATTCCCGCCGGACTGGTGGCGATTGCAGCGGGCTCATTGATCGCATGGGTGGCCACTGCCAGCGGACATGACATTGCCGGCATGAGCGGCGCAGGTTTTGTCAGTGCATTGAGCAACTTTGGTTTCTCCATTCCGTTGCCGGCATTCGGTCATGTATTTTCGGGTTTTGAATATCTGGGTGTCATTCTGGTCACGGCCATTCCTTTCGGCATCTATGATCTCGTTGAAGCACTCGATAACGTTGAAAGCGCATCAGCCGCTGGCGACAGTTATCCCACCACGCGCGTGCTGACAGCCGATGGTGTGGTCAGTCTCATTGGTTGTCTGATGGGCAATCCCTTCATCAATGCGGTGTATATCGGTCATCCAGGATGGAAATCAATGGGCGGCCGCGTGGGTTATTCTGCTGCAACCGGAGTGATGGTGATACTGCTGTCATGGTTCGGCATCATCTCGGTGATGTCTGCGTTGATACCGCTGGTCGCCATTTCACCGATTCTGTTGTACATCGGCATGTTGATTGGCGCGCAGGCATTTCAGGAAACACCAAAAGTGCATGCACCGGCTGTTGTTGTCGCGTTGATTCCCAACATTGCTGCCTTTGTAAAAAACCAGATTGATGGAACACTGGGCGCGGCGGGCAGCAGTGTGGCAGCCATTGGTCTCGACAAGCTTGGCGATCAGGGTGTGCTGTATCATGGACTGTCCATCCTTGGCAGCGGCGCCACGCTGGGCGGATTGATTCTCGGCGCCATCACGGCATTGATGATTGATCGCTCCTTCCTTAAAGCATCTGGCTTTGCATTCATCGGCGCACTGCTGACCTTTTTTGGCTTGATGCACAGCGAAGCCATTGGCATTGCGCGTTCACCATTGGTAGCATTGAGTTATGTGCTGGTGGGCGTGGTATTGATGGGATGTCACAGGTTTGCCACGGCATCAACGGCGATGCCGGTTGCCGAACCCCATGAAACACCCATCGGCGCTCATGTCGAAGTGTCGGCATAGCGCGCATCTGCAATCAGCAATGATCGTCATCAACGAAGCAACGCGATGAACAACGGATCATTTGAATTGTTTGTCAACGGTACGCTGATGCGCGGGCTGGCATTGCATCACAACATTGCCAGTGCTGTATTTCTGGGCGAAGCCAGCACCGAGCCGCGTTATCGTGTGTATTCCATCAATGATATTCATCCCGGAATGTTTCGTCTTGACGATGACGAGCAAGGGGGTATCAGCGTGCCGGGTGAACTGTACCTGGTGTCGCGGCCGCAGTGGCAGCACATCGAAGCGGGAGAGCCTGCCCATTTGTATCGCGGTCCTGTGACACTGAATGATGGCCGCGAAGTATGGGGCATTCTGTATCCACGGCATCTCGCCGAGAAAAATGGAGTGGATATTTCGGCCTACGGCGGCTGGCGGGGCTATGTGCAGTCGCAATCGGTGATGACGGATTGATTTGAAATCATCTCAAAATCTGGTGATGGTCATAAATTGAAACCACATCGCCATTCCAGCGAAGGCGGGAATGGCTCCAGTAACACATCATCCTCGGTCATTACTCCCCTCGTCCCTTGAGGGAGAGGGGACCAGAAACGCCTCGTCATTCCAGCGAAGGCGGGATGCGCAGGCAGGAGTCGACAATCTCAGGATGAGCAATTTTGTTACTGGATGCCCGCTTTTGCGGGTATGACTGTGTCGAAATCATTTGCTGCATCAACTGAATTGAATGCTTCTCCAGTTGTTTATGGAAAAACCCGATAAAATACAAAGGGCGTCCTTTCCGATGGAAAGAACGCCCTTCGCATTTACCAGGCTAATCTGAAGATATTAATACTCAGTGATGGTCGTGATCATCATGATCGTGATGATCGTTGTGACGATCATCTCTGCGGTCATCACGGCGATCATCGCGGCGGTCATCACGGCGGTCATGACGTTCCTGCACATGATGTTCACGTTCCATCCGCTCATGCGCCGCGCGTTCACGTTCCATCCGCTCATGCTCCATGCGTTCATGTTCCATTCTGTCGTGTTCCATCCGTTCGTGTTCGCGACGTTCAAATTCCTCGTGATGCTCACGGTAGTGGGGTACATACACGTCGTGATACCAGCGGTCTCTTACAAAATAAACCGGACGGCCGCAGGCATCATAACGATGGCAGTAACGGCGCCAGTGACGCGATTCTTCGGGACGCACATGCAGGTAGATGGGTTCGGCTTCCACATGAACGCCCGGCGGTGCAATGATGACCGGCTTGGGAAACAGCAGTGGAGGCGGTGGCGCGCCGGCAATATCTATGCGTCCAAAGAAGGCCGGCTCACCAACATGGATGGATACATTGACGCCGGCAAATGCAGGTGCGGACAATGCCAGACCCAATGCAATCAGTATGTATTTTTTCACAGCTCAGTTCCTCTATGGGCAAATGGGACAAGACGCTCGTCCACACGGTGTAACGAGCGGGTAAACAAATAGCAGCGGCGCGGACAAAATGCCAGCGGACCGGCAGGGTAGTCGCATATAAGTGACGGGGTAGTCGCAGTTTCCGAAACTGTGTCTTGACTTGTAATTTGCGAATTAATGTGTCGGCGCAGGAATGATGGAATGTGATTCAGGGTTACGATATTAACCTGACAGTATGCCCGACAGACAGGACCTCCGTGTCTATGTGGATATAACAGTTGATTGGACGGAGGTCAGGATCGAATCATGGAGTGTTCGCACAGTACTTGGAGAGGTTGCGGAAAGTCACCATGGTAACGCCGCATTTGTCAATGCTGCAGTGCGCAGCAAGGTGCAATAAAGACTGCACGGTGCCGTGCTAGATTTCATGGCCGTCGACCACTCGAAGCTGGCCCCGTTTCCACAATTGATACAGGGAAAGTGTCATCAATGTGTCGAGTTGATTAGAGCCTTCATAAGTGTCCTCGACATCGGGTAAAGAAGGAAAATTTTTCAGGTATGTGCTCCGCAGATTGCTTCCCCAGATTTCATCACTCCAGCAAACCGTACGCATATCAACATGCTTTCCATTGATAGGAAAATGTGCGTCGTTCTTGAGACCCGCAAAGCGTCCGAGATGAATAAGATCGGCGTGCTTTCCATTGTACGTGACAACAACGGCGGCACGCTGGATGCGCTCAAGCGCTTCCGCAATTCGGTTGCCTCGATAGGGAGTGTACTGTTGCTCAGCTACCGAATAGATACCGACGATGTCTTCGCCGGTGTCAATTACAAGAGTGTCGTCCATTCGAGTTGTGAAATCTAACGCGACTCATAAAGTGCTGACGATGTGCATAGCGATTTACAGGTCGGATGAGCGAAGCGAATGTATTTGATGCGGTTGTTAGCCGTGCCTTGGTTCCCATTTACCTCCAACTCGGCGATACAGAGTCGACGCGAGTGGATGGTCTAATTTGTACTAGTCACGATCTGATCTGACACTGGTCTTGAAAAAGACGGGGTTACCCGGTTTGATGGTTGTTACCAAGCAATCATTAAACCTTAGAGGAGTAACCCCGCATGAGTCTTTTAAATCAGAGCATCATCAAACACAAG
>DASZSV010000037.1:0-18032 GCA_035548495.1 Steroidobacteraceae bacterium | reverse complement strand
ATGGCCCGTGCGGTGGCGGCGGCACGGTTTTCCACGCCCAGCTTGGTGAACACTTGTTCAAGATGTTTGTTCACGGTGCGCGGACTTATATTCAGTATCTCACCGATATCGCGATTGGTTTTGCCGCGGCTGATCCATGCCAGTATTTCTGCTTCGCGTGAAGTCAGGGCCAGTGATTTCTGCAGACGCTGTTCATCGCTGCCGCTAAGACTTTCGGCAATGCGAAACAGATATTCATCGGGACCGATGGAACTGAGCAGGGTGAATTCAAAATCACGGTTGTTCAGTTGCAGTACACAGGGCGTGGTGTCCTGAGAATCCCGTTGCGGTTGCCGCAGCAATTGCGCCGTGACGTGGTCAGGCAGCATGGTTTCGCCTGTTGCGTGCTGCGGAATCAATTCATCGAGCAGGTGTTTTGCTTTTGGCGTGCACCACAACAATTTACCGCGATGATCAATGGCCAGCAGGAATCGGCCCAGCGCATCCAGTGCCGCATGTGTTTCCGATGCCATGCGTGCATTGGCCAGGTGTACACGAATGCGCGCCAGCAATTCATCCACCACGATGGGCTTGGTCACGTAGTCAACGCCACCGGCCGCAAGTCCTTCGACCACATATTCGGTTTCACTGAGGCCGGTCATGAATATTACCGGCAGACTTGCAAGCAGCTTGTCGCGCTTCAATCGCTTGCAGGTTTCAAATCCGGAAAGTCCGGGCATCACTGCATCCATCAATACAATGTCCGGCGTGACTTGTTCCACCAGTTGCAGTGCGCTTTCGCCATCGGTGGCCACCAGCACGGTGTAACCGGCGTGATCCAGCGTATCAGTGAGAAAGCCCAGTGTTTCCGGTGTGTCGTCCACCACCAGCACGGTGTCACGACGTAGTGTGTGTTCAACCATGTTTCACCGTTTCCAGTGTATTCATGAAACGTTTCAGATCAAAATGGGTGATCATGCCGCGCAGATGTGCGACCAGCGGCTGATTGGCAGCATCCTCACCTTCCATTTCACGCAACTTGGCCTGGATGCCGCGGATGTGTCCGATACGTCCGAGTTGCAGCAATGCATCAATGTGATGTTGTGCATGAGCGGGAACATTCAGATCGTCGTTTGATGATTGCCGCGGGGTGAGTGCGGCTTCGTATATCCATTCCAGTTTCAACAATGCGGCGATATTGTCCAGCAGCACCTGCAGATTGATGGGCTTCATGACAAAGGCATCATGCAATTGTTCATCGCTGCCCGGTGCATATTCATGAGCATTGGCAGATACCATCATGATCCTTGTTTTTCCCGATGCTGCACGCAAGTCCCTCGCCAGCTCCCAGCCTGTCATGTCACCCATGGAGATATCGAGCATGGCAATATCCGGCTGATGTTGTTGTGCCATGTACATGCCGTCATGTCCGCTGTTCGCCGTCAACACAATGAAGTCCAGTGGCCGCAGCAGCGAACATACAATGTCGAGATGTGACGTATCGTCATCCACCAGCAGAATAGTCACTCGCTCGCCACGATAGCCGGTAACCCGGCGCGGTGTGATGACCGTTGCAGTGTCGTGCATGGATTCAGGAAGCGCGATGCGCACGGTGAATGCCGTGCCCACATCCACCGTGCTGCGTACCAGTATTTCACCACCCATGATCTCGGTGAGCAGCTTGGTGATGGTCAGCCCCAGTCCGGTGCCGGGTACCTGCCGCACATTGCGCGAACGTCCGCGTTCAAAGGGTTCGAATACGCGTTCCAGTTCATCTTCGGGAATGCCGATGCCGCTGTCGGCGATTTCAAATTCCGCCACTTGATTGCGATAACGCACGGTGAGTGCCGCATGGCCACGCTCGGTATACTTGATGGCATTGGACAGCAGATTGATCAATATCTGCCGCAGGCGTTTTTCATCGGTGAATACCCAGGCGGGCAGGTGTGACAGCATATTGAAACGGAATTCAATGTTGTTGGCGGCGGCCTGCAGACGGAACATGTCCACCAGTTGATCTATGAACTCCGGCAGATTGACCCTGTCGCGATTGAGTTTCAGCAAACCGCTTTCAATCTTGGAAATATCCAGCAGGCCGTCAATCAGATTCGCCAGATGATCGGCGCTGCGGCGGATGACGCGAATCGCATTCTCCGAAGGTATGTCGCGCGTGCGTTCCAGCAACTGTGCATAACCGGAAATCGAATTGAGCGGCGTACGGATTTCGTGACTGAGTCCCACGATGTAGCGTGTCTTGGCTGTGTTGGCTGCTTCCGCCGTTTCCTTGGCTTTCTGCAGGGCATGATCGGTACGTTTGTGCGCTTCGATTTCTTCCATCAGCATGGCGGTCTGCCGCGATGATTCCGCTTCGGCGATGCGGCGATTCTCGTGTGCAAGCACAATCAGCCACACAGCGATGCCGGACAGTACGGTCAGGCTGAAGTACACCAGCCACAAGGTGGCGCTGACGACGGACAGCTCGGCAATCGCGGCATGGCTGTATTGCTGATAGATCACCGACAGCAACAACGCAATCAGCAGATTGGACAGCAACATCATGCCGGTGAACTGTGCGGCGCGCGAATGCAATGCACCGGCGAGACGTGCGGGAAACAGATGATGCAGCAACGCGCTCAACTGTTCACCAATGCGGCTGCCCTGCTTGCACAGATCGTGGCAACGTGCTTCCAGCGTGCAGCACAGTGAACATATCGGTCCCGAATACGCCGGGCAGAAGGCAATATCGCTGCGTTCAAAGGTGTTTTCGCAAATGCCGCAACGAATCTCGATGTTGTCTTCAAGATCATCTGATTGCCGTGCAAGGTAGTAACGTCCCTGTGTGATCCACGCGATGACTGGTGCGGTGATGAATGCCGTCAGCAACGCCAGCAGCGGCGCCCATGCCTGCAACAATGTGCCGAATACGCCAATGAATGCCAGACTGGACAGCAGCACGGCCAGCAGCAACGCCCCCACACCCACCGGATTGATGTCGTACAGATGTGCACGTTTGAATTCAATGTGCGCTGGACTCAGTCCCAATGGTTTGTTGATCACCAGGTCTGCCGTCAATGCACCGATCCAGCCTGCTGCAAAATTGGCATACACAATCAGGATGTCTTCAATCGCACGGAAGATGCCGATCTCCATCAACGCCAGCGCCAGCAATACATTGAATACCAGCCACACCACCCGTCCCGGATGACTGTGCGTGAGGCGCGAAAAAAAGTTCGACCATGCAATGGAACCGGCATACGCATTGGTGACATTGATTTTCAATTGACACACGATGACAAACACCGCCGTCAACACCAGCGCGAATGAAGGTGACACAAAGGTTTTCTGAAAGGCAACCAGGTACATCTGTGTGGGTTGATCCGCCTGTGCAACGGGTACGCCGCTGCGGATGGCGATAAAGGCGAGGAAAGAACCGATCAACAACTTGATGGCGCCAATCACCACCCAGCCGGGTCCGGTGGCCAGCAACGCCGCCCACCATCCAGCCTGTCTGCTGCTTTTGCGATTCGGCAGAAAGCGCAGATAATCCACCTGTTCACCGATTTGCGGCAACAACGACAATAGTGTGGATACAGCAAGACCAAACAACAGCACATTCAGCGAACCATCGGCGGGTCCCTGTTTGCCGCTGAATTGCATCCAGCCGGCAAGCTCCGCCGGCTGTTTCCACACAATGTAACCCACCGGTACAAATTGCAGCAGCAGCCACACCGGCTGCGTGATCAACTGCATGCGGCTGATGAGACTGATGCCATAAATCGCAATCGGTATCACCACCAGCGAGCTCAGCAAATGCGCAATGGCAAGCGGAATGTCAAACAACATGCGCAGCGCCAGCGACAGGATGCTGGCTTCGATGGAAAACAGAATGAAGGTGAACGATGCATAAATCAGCGACGTCAATGTTGAGCCGAGGTAACCAAAGCCTGCACCGCGTGTGAGCAGGTCAATGTCCACGCCATCGCGTGCCGCATAGTAGGCAATCGGCAGACCGATCAGGAACATCAGAATGGAAAACACTGCAATGGCCCACCATGCAGTGTGAAAGCCATAACTCAGAGTGATCGCACCGCCGATGGCTTCGCAGGCAAGAAACGAAATCGGTCCCAGCGCGGTGTTGCCAACGCGAAACGAAGAACGCCGTGCACGATCCGCGGTATAGCGCAGTGCATAGTCTTCCAGCGTCTGGCTTGCGACCCACTGATTGTACTGGCGCCGCTCGCGCACAATGCGTTGCGGTGCGTTCATGTGTGTTCCCGTGGTTCAAGCAACCGCTTGTTGTTTGTCATGTAATGGGTGTACCTGAAGTGCAAATCTGCGAATAAAACGAGCCGGAATACGCCGGCTGCACATGACTTCAGCAAGTCGTGTGCCATGACATCGCATGGTGCAGCGGCACATTGAATTGCGTTTCAGCATCACTTTTGTGCAATCCATGATTGTTCTGCACTGATACGACGCCCGATCACCGTGCCGTCATGATGCATCCATTGCTTCATTTGTTTGCTACGTCAAATGACGCATACCGGTGGTGCACATCCTTGCTTAGCTTAATAGGCACGGGGGTTTCGACAACAACAGAGTTAGCTGTGGTTTCAATTTTCAGAAGGGCTTATTCATGACGCGACAATCCAATTCAACTTCAGATCCCAACAGATCTGTCACTGTCCTCCGCACTGCACTGTGGAGCGCCGGGCTGATAGCCTGCACTGCGCTGCAGGCTTATGCCGCCGATGCACCCGCTGTATCCGTTGGAGCCGGCATGCGAACCAGTTATACGCATGATGCACCTGATGGTGGTTCTGATACCGATGCATTCAGCCTCGACAGCATCCGCTTGTATATCAATGGTTCAGTAACGCAGGACATCAAGTTCACGTTCAACACCGAATATACCGGTGCTGCAAACACAGTACAGGTGATGGATTCCATTGCCCGTTTCGAGTTTAACGACAAATTCAATATCTGGGCGGGACGCTTTCTGCCACCCAGTGATCGTGCAAATCTGTATGGTCCTTATTACGCCAATGACTGGAATCCCTATGCGGATGGCGTTGCGGACTTCTATCCCAATGTTGCCGTTGGACGTGACAATGGCGTGGCGTACTGGGGTCAGTTCGGCATCCTGAAAGTCCAGGCAGGTGTGTTTGATGGCGCATCACTGAAAGATGGCAAGGATGGTTTGCTGACCGCTGCACGTTTGATGCTCGATTTCTGGGACCCGGAAGGCGGTTACTACCTGAATGGCACTTATTACGGCGACAAGGATTTGCTGGCAGTGGGTGTTGCGGGACAGATGCAGGGTGGCGTCAAATCCACCAGTGGTGATTTCCTTCTGGAAAAGAAGTTGTCTTCCGGCGCGTTCACGGTTGAAGCTGAATACCAGAAAGATGATGGCCTGATTCAGAACCCGGCTGGCGCCGGCATCAACTTCACCGAAAGCAAGGGTTACTACGGACTGGTTGCGTATACCTTTCCGGAAATCTCCGGTGTCGGCAAGTTCCAGCCGTTGCTGAAGTACAGCAAGAAAACATACACCGATGTCAACGCGACATATCCGGACACGGATGTTAAGACAACGGAGTTCGATCTCAACTACATCATCAAGGGATTCAATGCCCGCGTCAGTCTGTTCTATCTGAGTCAGAAGGCGGAACCCAGCGCACCGGTGCCTTCCACCACCGATAACAAGTTCGGGTTGGGCGTACAGCTGCAGATGTAATCACGACAACAGTTGATTTATCTCAACTTCATAAAACGACATTGACCACACCACAGAGGATTTAATTCATGAAGGCGAAAACTCCATTGAGAAGCAAACTGATCCCGGCGCTGACACTGGCGCTGGGGATCACCGTTTCAACCATTGCAGGCGCAGCCGATACCATCAAGGTAGGCGTGCTGCATTCACTGTCCGGCACCATGGCCATCAGTGAAACCACGTTGAAAGACACCATTCTGATGATGATCGACGAGCAGAACAAGAAAGGCGGTCTGCTCGGCAAAAAGCTGGAGCCGGTAGTGGTTGATCCGGCATCCAACTGGCCATTGTTTGCAGAGAAGGCCTCCGAGTTGCTGGAGAAAGACAAAGTTGCCGTGGTCTTCGGCTGCTGGACGTCGGTATCGCGCAAATCGGTGCTGCCGGTATTTGAAAAAGACGATGGGTTGTTGTTCTATCCAGTGCAGTACGAAGGTGAAGAATCATCGCGCAACGTGATCTACACCGGTGCTGCACCTAATCAACAGGCCATTCCCGCGGTTGATTATCTGATGAAGGATGTGGGCGTGAAGCGCTGGGTGCTGGAAGGCACCGACTATGTGTATCCGCGCACCACCAACAAGATTCTGGAAGCGTATCTCAAGGCCAAGGGCGTCAAGGACGAAGACATCATGATCAACTACACACCGTTTGGTTTCTCCGAATGGCAAAGCGAAGTATCGAAGATCAAGGCCTTTGGTTCAGCGGGCAAGAAGACAGCCGTGGTATCCACCATCAATGGTGATGCCAATGTTCCGTTCTACAAGGAACTCGGTAACCAGAAAATTTCTGCGGAAGATATTCCGGTTGTCGCATTCTCCGTGGGTGAAGAAGAACTTTCCGGTCTTGATACCAAACCACTGGTTGGCCACCTCGCTGCATGGAATTATTTCATGAGCATTGATACGCCTGCCAACAAGGAATGGATCAAGAAGTGGCACGCATTCACCAAGAATCCGAAGCGCACATTCAACGATCCGATGGAAGCACATGTCATCGGCTTCCAGTTGTGGGTGAAGGCAGTGCAGAAAGCAGGCACCACCAACGTGGATAAAGTGATCGCAGCACTGCCCGGTCTTGAAGTGCCCAACCTCACCGGCGGCACAGCCAAGGTTCTGCCCAATCACCACATCACCAAGCCGGTCTATATCGGTGAAGTACGGGCCGATGGCCAGTTCGATGTGGTATGGAAGAGCCCAACAGAAGTCGCTGGCGATGCATGGTCTGACTACCTGCCTGGCAGCAAGGACATTGAAGCCGACTGGGTCAAGCTCAAGTGCGGTAACTACAACACCAAGACCAAGGTGTGTTCCGGACAGAACTACAAGTAGATGAATCAACCTCTCTTCCGCAACGAGGAGAGGTTCTGCAGACACTGTGGGGTTGGCAGCTTCAGGGATGAAGTTGCCAACCGGTTTGCAAGGCATGCTGCAATCGCATATTGCCATGGTGGATGCAGTTGATTTTTCCCTCCGGCAATAACTGGTTCTGGTGAAGGTCCGTGTTACGAATACCTGTGTTATTGATCAACGTGCTGGGACTCTGTGCATTGTTCGTTGCGCAGGGAGTGCTGGCTGACTCCGCCGCAGACTACGCAGCGGCCATTGCACAATTGCCCGAAGCAAGCTATCCGGAGAAAACAGAAATTGTTCACAAGCTGTCTGACATGCAGCAGCCCGGTGTCAAGACGCTGTTGGGCGCTTTCCTTGAAGGCAATCTCTACTCGCGAACCAGCGACAGAAAAGTGTTTATCGTTGCCGAGGATGGCGACAAATACAAGTTGCAGGATGCAGTGACCTTGCAGGATGCAGGCAGTGAGTCACAGGATGATTTCGAAAAGATCATCGCCAATAATCAATTGCGCAAGGAGTTGCGTATCGCCATCGCACAGTTTGACCTCAACGATACTGCGGCCTCTGCCCGGCTGCATGCGGTGAAGGAAATGCTGCGATCACTGGATGAGGACAACATTGCACTGTTGCGCAAACGCCTGGACCGGGAGCACGACACTGCAGTGCGCGCGGCAATCGAAACCGGACTGGCAATGGCCGATCTTGACAACAGCGATCCGGCAAAAAGACTGGCGGCAATTCATGTCCTGCGCGGCAACATGAGTGCCGAAGTATACAACCGCCTGAATGATCTTATTCAGCAGAACAGCGACGGCAGTTTTGCCGAACCCAATGATGAAGTGAGAATGGCAGCGCGCAAGGCAGTGGTTGGCATTGAACGCTGGCGCGATGCTTTCGGTGCAGGTCAGACCATGATGTTCGGCCTGAGTCTGGGTGCAGTGCTGGTACTGTCCGCCATTGGTCTTGCCATTACCTTCGGCGTGATGGGCGTGATCAACATGGCGCATGGTGAACTGATGATGCTCGGTGCATACACCACCTATGTGGTGCAGTTGTTGATGCCCAATCATATTGGCGCTTCCATCATTGTTGCCATTCCTGCGGCATTCCTGGTCTCTGGTCTGGCAGGTGTGTTGATTGAACGTGGTCTGGTGAGATTTCTGTATGGCAGGCCGCTGGAAACTCTGCTCGCGACATTTGGCGTAAGCCTGATTCTGCAACAACTGGTGCGTGATGTTTTTACCGCCAACAACCGGCCCGTCATCACGCCATCGTGGCTTGCCGGGTCATGGCAGGTGAATGATTACTTTGCAGTGACCAGCAATCGTCTGTACATCATGTTGTTCACCGGTCTGGTATTCGTTGCGTTATTGATGGTGCTCAAGCGGACCACGCTGGGATTGAATGTTCGTGCTGTTGCACAGAATCGCGCCATGGCCAGAGCCATGGGTGTGCGCACCGAATGGGTGGATGCAATGACCTTCGGTCTCGGTGCGGGCATTGCAGGCATTGCGGGTGTGGCATTGAGTCAGTTGACCAATGTCGGCCCAAATCTCGGTCAGCAATACATTGTCGATTCATTCATGGTGGTGGTGTTTGGTGGCGTCGGTAATTTGTGGGGCACGCTGATCAGCGGCCTGTCACTGGGCGTGATCAATAAATTGCTGGAGCCTTATTCGGGTGCGGTGCTGGCAAAAATATTTGTGCTGATCTTTCTCATTCTGTTCATTCAACGCAGGCCGCGCGGACTGTTTCCGCAAAAGGGCCGAGCTGCGGAGGGTTGATCATGTCATTCAACTCTCTTGTTGAACACAGGCGGATAATCAGGGCCATTCGTGATGATCGCGGTGGACAGGTGTTGCTGCTGATCCTGTTTGCCATTGGCATTCTGGTGCCGGTGCTGAACATGGCCGTACCGCAGGGTTCGGCATTGCATCTCTCCGGCTATACCGTGACCTTGCTTGGCAAGTATCTGTGTTACGCATTACTCGCCATCGCAGTTGATCTGGTGTGGGGTTATTGCGGCATTCTGTCGCTGGGTCACGCGGCCTTCTTTGCACTGGGCGGTTATGCCATGGGTATGTACCTGATGCGGCAGATCGGTACACGCGGTGTGTATGGCGATCCCGTGCTTCCCGACTTCATGGTGTTTCTCAACTGGAAACAGCTGCCGTGGTTCTGGCATGGCATGAACATGTTCTGGTTTGCCATGTTGATGATGATGGTGGTGCCGGGATTGCTTGCATGGTTGTTTGGCTGGTTTGCATTCCGTTCACGCGTTACCGGCGTGTATCTGTCTATCATTACCCAGGCGTTGACGTATGCATTGATGCTGGCATTCTTTCGCAATGACATGGGTTTCGGCGGCAACAACGGGTTCACCGACTTCAAGGACATCCTCGGTTTCGATCTCGGCAAGGGCAGTACGCGCATGGCGTTGTTTGTATGCACAGTGATCATGCTGGGCATTGCCTATGTTGCGTGCCGTTACATTGTGTCATCACGTGCGGGCCGGGTGATTCAGGCTGTGCGCGACTCGGAAAGCCGTGCGCGCTTCATTGGCTATAAAGTCGAGTCATACAAAGTGTGGCTGTTCACGTTCTCCGCCGTGCTGGCGGCGATTGCCGGTGCGTTGTATGTGCCGCAGGTGGGCATCATCAATCCCAGCGAGTTCTCGCCCATCAATTCCATTGAAGTGGTGATCTGGGTGGCAGTGGGCGGACGCGGCACCTTGTATGGCGCCATCGCAGGCGCGGTGCTGGTCAACTATGCAAAAACGTATTTCACGGGGGCCTTGCCGGAGTTCTGGCTGTATGCACTGGGTGCATTGTTCATTCTCACCACCTTGTTCCTGCCGCGCGGCATTGTCGGCTTGATGCTCACTCGCAAGCGCAAGGAGAAGACTGCATGAGTCCAATGCAGAAACTCAAACGCTGGGTGTTCCCGGACAAACGTGCGCGTGCAGCGGGCGTCGACATTTCCCATCAAACCATTCTGTATCTGGAAGGCATCACTGTCAGCTTTGACGGCTTTCGCGCACTCAACGATCTTACTTTGTACATCAATGCCGGTGAACTGCGTTGCATCATCGGTCCCAATGGTGCGGGCAAGACCACCATGATGGATGTAATCACCGGCAAAACACGTCCTGACACCGGCACTGCGTACTTTGGACAAACCATCGATCTGCTGGAGATGACCGAACCGGAGATTGCACAAGCAGGCATTGGCCGCAAATTCCAGAAGCCCACGGTGTTTGAATATCACAGCGTGATGGAGAATCTGGAACTGGCGATGGCCGATATCAAATCGGTGTGGCACACACTGCATGCCTCATTGACGAAGACACAGCGCGAACGTATTGATGAAGTACTGGAAACCATCAACTTGAAAGAACAGCGCCATCAGCGTGCCGGTGCGCTATCACATGGACAGAAGCAGTGGCTGGAAATCGGCATGTTATTGATGCAGGAACCGCAGTTGTTGCTGGTGGACGAACCCGTGGCCGGCATGACACCGCAGGAAACTGAACGCACCGCCGAATTGCTCACCTCACTCGCAGGCAAACATTCAGTAGTGGTGGTAGAACATGACATGGATTTTGTGCGATCCATTGCCAAGACGGTGACGGTGCTGCACGAAGGTCATGTGCTGGCGGAAGGCAGCATTGATGAAGTTCAGAATAATGCGAAAGTGAAAGAGGTATATTTGGGTGAGTAGCTTCATGCGACTCCGTGTAGGTTGGGCTGAGTCTTCGAAGCCCAACACATATTTGGTGAGGATTTTGTTGGGCTTCGAAGACTCAGCCCAACCTACGACGCCGATCTCTTGCCTAAGCTCCCTCCCCCTTGATGGGGGAGGGTTGGGGAGAGGGTGGAAAACTTTGCATATCGCTTTGATGTTGCTCCCCCTCTCTCTGTCTCTCTCCCACGAGGGGAGAGAGGACGATCTATTTTGAGTTGAGCGAGAATGACATGCTGACCATCAAATCACTCAATCAATTCTATGGCGGGTCACACACCTTGTGGGATGTGGACATGACCGTGCGCACTGGTTCCATCACCTGCTTGATGGGGCGCAATGGCATGGGCAAGACCACACTGCTCAAATGCATCATGGGGTTGCTTAATATTCAATCCGGCGCGATGGAGTACGAGAACACCCGCATTGATGACAAACCGGCAGAACAACGTGCGCGCCTGGGTGTAGGATTTGTACCGCAGGGCCGCGAAATATTTTCGCAACTTACGGTGGAAGAAAATTTGCGCATTGGATTACCCATCCTCAGCAGCAAGCATAAGAAGCGCAGCAACATCCCTGAAAAGATTTTCGACATGTTCCCGGTGCTCAAGCAGATGCTGCATCGTCGTGGTGGTGATCTGTCCGGCGGGCAACAACAGCAACTGGCCATCGGCCGTGCACTGGTGCTGGAGCCGAAATTCCTGATCCTCGATGAACCCACCGAAGGTATTCAACCCAACATCGTGCATGAGATCGGCAGCGTCATTCAACGGCTCAATCGCGACGAGGGGTTGACGGTGTTACTCGTCGAGCAGAAGTTGCCATTTGCACGAAGACTGGCGAGCGAATTCAACATTCTTGACAAGGGCCGCATGGTGATGTCGGGCAAGATTGAAGAACTCAGTGACGAGATTGTGAAACATCATTTGACGGTGTGAATCATTAATCGCCAGTGTTCAACAAATAGGTGTCGTGATGCGCGTTACTCCATTACACTTGCTGCATGAATGCCCAATTGCTGGACACCGCACACAATCATTGGCACGCAGAGTTGCAACTGCAATTCGTTGCCGGTGCGGGACGCACAGTGCTGGCATCACGAAAACATGTGGGACCGCTGGTGGTGCAGCGGCCGTTTTATCCCGAGGGCGAGGTGTGTCACGTTTATATCGTGCATCCGCCGGGCGGTGTGGTGGGTGGCGATCATCTGCATCTGGACGTACAGGTGGAACAGCATGCACATGCGCTGATTACCACACCCGCAGCCACCAAGTTTTATCGCTCAGCGCAACACAAGCAGGCACTGGTCCAGCAGCAGTTGTCCATCAGGCGCGGCATGCTCGAATGGCTGCCGCAAGAGACAATCTACTTCGATCAATCCGTGGTGCGTACTCGCACGCGCGTAAATCTGGATTCACATTCGCGTTTCATCGGTTGGGAACTGAGCTGTTATGGCCGGCGAGCCTGTGATGAGCGTTTTGAGCATGGACATATTCATCAATCATTCGAGTTGTGGTGCGATGACCAGCCGCTGTTGCTGGATCGCCTGCGGATTGAAGGCGGCAGTTTGATGCAACAGGCTGCATGGGGACTGGCGAACATGAGTGCATTGGGTACCTTGCTTGCGTATCCAGCGAAGCCTGATGATGTCGGCGCCGTTCGTGAATGTGGCGTGGATGCGTCGCAATTGAGTTGTACATTGGTGGACGGCGTGCTGGTGTGCCGTTGTTTGAGTGTGGATGGCATGCAACTCAAGCAACAGTTATTGAAGGTGTGGCAATGTTTGCGACCGCGCATTGTAGAGCGCGAAGTATTGTTGCCGAGAATTTGGGCCACGTAGTTGTGATAGACAAGGCGAGATGCAACAGCATGGGTCATTTGTTCTTAAGGACGCCGTAAATACATCCCTGTAGGCTCCGTCAAAAACATCCATGTTTTTGACGGCCTTTCGAACAAATAACCCATACTGTTACTGCAATATTTTTCGTTGGTATCTTAACAAGTGTATTGAGACCGTTATGGAATTAGCACCCCGAGAAAAAGACAAGTTACTGCTGTTCACAGCGGCATTGCTGGCTGAGCGCCGCAAGGCGCGTGGGGTGAAACTCAACTATCCCGAAGCCATTGCCTATATTTCCGCTGCAATCATGGAAGGCGCGCGTGACGGCAGAACTGTGGCGGAGTTGATGAGTTACGGCACGACGTTGCTCAAACGAGAGGACGTAATGGATGGAGTACCGGAACTGATTCCTGAAGTACAGGTGGAAGCGACGTTTCCTGATGGCACCAAGCTGGTGACCGTGCATCATCCCATTGTTTGATATGAACACGAACGAATATAGAACGCGAATCGTAGGTTGGGCTGAGTCCTCGAAGCCCAACGTCAACGGATGTGCTGTGTGTTGGGCTTCGAGGACTCAGCCCAACCTACAGCAAGGCGCATGAACGAGGCATATATACATGATTCCAGGTGAACTGTTTACTGAACCCGGTGATATCGAACTCAACACAGGCCGCGATACCGTCAAGATCGTTGTGGCCAATACTGGTGATCGCCCGATTCAAGTGGGATCGCATTACCACTTCTTCGAAACCAACAATGCATTGAAATTTGACCGCCCCAAAACACGTGGCTTTCGTTTGAATATTGCCTCCGGCACGGCGGTGCGTTTTGAACCAGGACAAACCCGCGAAGTGGAGCTGGTGCGTTATGCAGGCGATATGAAAGTATATGGCTTTCAGCAACGCGTGATGGGCAAGTTATAAAAAGAGATTCTCATGAGCAAGATAGATCGTCGCGCGTATGCGGAAATGTTTGGACCCACCACCGGTGATCGTGTACGGCTGGGTGATACCGAACTGATTGTTGAAGTGGAAAAAGACTTCACTACGTATGGCGAAGAAGTCAAGTTCGGCGGCGGCAAGGTGATTCGCGATGGCATGGGGCAGGGACAGCGTGTTGACAAAGAAGTCGTGGATACCGTCATTACCAATGCACTCATCATTGATCACTGGGGCATTGTCAAGGCAGATATCGGTTTGAAACATGGCCGCATCGCTGGCATAGGAAAAGCAGGCAATCCCGATGTACAACCGAATGTGAATATCATCATTGGCCCCGGCACGGAGGTGATTGCAGGCGAAGGCATGATCGCGACACCCGGTGGCATCGACTCACATATTCATTTTATCTGTCCGCAACAGGTAGAAGAAGCATTGATGTCCGGTGTTACGACGATGATTGGCGGTGGCACCGGTCCCGCAACAGGAACCAATGCCACCACGTGTACACCGGGTCCGTGGCATATTGCCCGCATGTATCAGGCACTGGATGCATTGCCCATGAACTTTGGCTTGCTCGGCAAGGGTAATGCGAGTCTGCCCGACGCATTGAATGAACAGGTTGAAGCCGGCGTGATGGGTTTGAAACTTCATGAAGACTGGGGCACCACACCGGCTGCCATTGATTGTTGTCTGGGCGTTGCCGACAAGTACGATGTGCAGGTGGCTATTCACACCGATACCTTGAATGAATCCGGATTTGTTGAAGACACCTTCGCGGCATTCAAGGGACGCGCGATACACACCTATCACACTGAAGGCGCGGGTGGCGGGCATGCACCCGATATCATCAAGGCTTGCGGTGAAGCCAATGTGTTACCGTCATCCACCAATCCCACGCGGCCTTACACCATCAATACGATTGATGAGCATCTCGACATGTTGATGGTATGCCATCATCTTGATCCCGGTATTGCGGAAGACGTGGCGTTCGCTGAATCACGCATTCGTCGCGAAACCATTGCCGCCGAAGACATACTTCACGACCTCGGGGCATTCTCCATGATCTCATCCGACTCTCAGGCGATGGGTCGCGTGGGCGAAGTGATCACACGCACCTGGCAGACCGCGCACAAGATGAAAGTGCAGCGTGGGGCATTGCCGCAGGACTCTTCTTCACCAGGAAAGGGACGCAATGACAACTATCGCGTGCGTCGCTATGTCGCAAAGTACGCCATCAACCCAGCGCTGACGCATGGCATTGCGCATGAGGTTGGTTCCATTGAAGCGGGCAAACTCGCAGACATTGTGTTGTGGCGTCCGGCATTCTTCGGCGCCAAAGCGTCGCTCATTATTAAAGGCGGCATGATTGTCGCGGCGCCGATGGGTGATGCAAATGCATCGATTCCCACGCCACAGCCAGTGCATTTCCGTCCGATGTTTGGCGCGCTGGGTGCGGCCTGCGCGGCAACCTCAGTCAGTTTCGTATCGCAGGCCGGATTGGATAATGGCATGGCGAACAAGTATGGATTGCAGAAAAAACTGGTGGCCGTGAAAGGCACGCGCAGCATTCGCAAGAAGGATTTGATTCTGAATGACTATCAACCAAAGATTGATGTGGATTCACAAACCTATGAAGTGCGCGCGGATGGTCAATTACTGACTTGTGAGCCAGCGAAGGTACTGCCTTTGGCGCAACGGTATTTTTTGTTCTAGATTTTGAGATTGAATGTCGAATTATGATGCACATTAGTTTTACTGGATTCCCGCTTTCGCGGGAATGACATTGATTCAAATTTGAACGTTCAGTGAGTTGATATGTTTTCAAGCTCGAGACATCAAAGACCAGGTAGAGTCATTCCCGCGAAAGCGGGAATCCAGTGGAAAAGAACTTCCATTACCACTCTCCCATGAGGGGAGAGAGGACGATATAGTTAGATCGATGAATGGCTACAGATGAATGACAACATGTTCATACACATAGTAATTGAATAGCAATGACTTCTCTTACCATCACACAACGCCTCGATGAAAAGCAGCCTGCTCAGGCCAGGCTGGTGCTGCCTTTTGAGTCGCGGCAAAAAAGCCGTTTGCTCAGCAAGCTCGATAGTGGTGAAGAAGTGGGCGTAGTACTGGATCGCGGTGTGTTCATGCGCGGTGGTGATTGCCTGCTGGCCAGCGACGGCCGGGTGATCGAAGTAGTGGCTGCCGA
The DNA here is from genome assembly GCA_035548495.1 of Steroidobacteraceae bacterium. Lineage (GTDB taxonomy): Bacteria > Pseudomonadota > Gammaproteobacteria > Steroidobacterales > Steroidobacteraceae > CAILZL01. The sequence goes on along the minus strand of DASZSV010000037.1, from coordinate 2,191 downwards.
TGAACAGGTCTCCGTCGTGACTGCAAGCGATCCATGGCAACTTGCGCGTGCTGCATATCATCTTGGCAATCGCCATGTTTCTTTACAAGTGGGACAGGGCTGGCTGCGTTACCTGCACGATCATGTGCTGGATGACATGGTGCGCGGTCTGGGTTTTCACGTGTCGGTTGAATGCTTGCCATTCGAGCCGGAAGGTGGTGCGTACTCGCATTCGGGCAATACACATCATCATTCCTTCGTGTTGAACATGCAGCATCCGCATTCACATTGAATATGAATAGTCAGTCCGCATCATTGGCCATGTTAAGGCTGTATCAGCTGGTCAGTCCGGCATTGCCTGTGGGTGCGTACAATTTTTCGCAGGGACTGGAATATGCCGTGCATGCAGGTTGGGTAAATGATGAACCGGGGACATTGCATTGGATAGGTGGCGTTGCAAGACATTCCATTGCCATGCTGGATGTGCCGCTGCTGATTCGCATGCACCATGCATGGTGCGATGATGACGTGGTTAAAGTCAAACGCTGGAATGCCGAGTTGATGGCTTCGCGTGAAAGCGAGGAACTGCGCGCAGAAGAACGTCATCTGGGGCGCTCACTTGCAAAAGTATTGTTTGCTCTGGATATAGAAGGGGCCGAGCCCTTCATCAAGCACAACACCAGCTATGCGTGCATGTTTGCATTGGCAACCAGCCGATGGGATATCAAACCGCATGAAGCCGCGACGGCATTTATCTGGGCATGGTGCGAAAATCAGGTGCTCGCTGCGTTGAAGTTGTTGCCCGTCGGTCAAACAGCCGGACAGCGTATATTGAATGAATTATTGCGCGACATTCCCGGCATGGTTGATCATGCCATGAATATTGCTGAGGAAGACATTGGCGCTGCCGCACCGCGATTCAGTATGGCCAGCGCCTGGCACGAAACACAGTACAGTCGTTTATTCCGTTCGTAGGAGAATATATGAAACCTCGTCACTTGCTCGCACTCTCTTTATGCTTGTTGCCAACCCTGGCACTGGCTCATCCCGGTCACGATGCCGGTAGCGGTTTTATGGCGGGTCTCTCCCATCCCTGGTCGGGTATGGATCATCTCATCACCATGCTGGCCGTCGGCATGTGGGGCGCGCAACTGGGCGGACGCATGCGCTGGGCTGTGCCTTGCAGTTTTGTGAGCATGATGATTGCGGGATCATTGCTGGGGTTCAGTGGTGCGCACATCGGTGCGGTTGAACAAGCCATTGCCGCATCGGTATGTATATTGGGATTGTTGCTTGCCACCGCAACGCGTGTTCCGTTGCTGGCAGGCATGGCGATCACCGGCTGCTTTGCCGTGTTTCACGGTTATGCGCACGCCACCGAAGCAACGGCCAGCAGCAATGCACTCTTATATATAGCCGGTTTTGCAATGAGTACGGCAATGTTACATGCGATTGGATTTGGTGTTGCCTCATTGTTAAGCCGGCATCAACGGCTGGTACGTTGGGCGGGCGCAGCGATTGCATTCAGTGGCGTGGTGATGTTGTTGGCTTGAGTTCTTTTCATCCCCTCACCCTTGATGGGGAGAGGACGGAGAGGGTGGAGAAGTGGGAAATGGCCTTGAGGTTGTTTTCCTCTCTCAATGAGAAAGTAAGTGTCGCAGTTACCTCGCAGAGATGGCGGACCCCGAATCGCAGGGCGGGATAAATCCCGCCACTTTTGACGGCGGGTTATAACCCGCCCTACCTACTGCACGGGATGCGCGAGTTAATGCATGACAAGTGAATCACATCGAGGTTTGAACATGTCGAGTCAAGTATTGCGAGTAGGTGTGGGTGGTCCCGTAGGCTCCGGCAAGACAGCGCTGGTGGATTCGTTGTGCAAGCGCATGCGCGATCTCTATCGAATAGCTGTTGTCACCAATGATATCTATACACGCGAAGACGCCGAGTTTCTGATCCGCAGTCAGGCGCTGACACCGGATCGCATTCGTGGTGTGGAAACCGGCGGTTGCCCGCATACCGCGATTCGTGAAGATGCGTCGATGAATCTTTCGGCCATTGATGACTTGATGGGACACTTTCCTGATCTGGAAATGATCATCGTCGAAAGCGGTGGTGACAATCTGGCTGCGACGTTCAGCCCTGAGCTATCCGATCTCACGTTATATGTCATTGATGTCGCTGCCGGTGACAAGATTCCACGCAAGGGCGG
>DASZSV010000036.1:0-171626 GCA_035548495.1 Steroidobacteraceae bacterium | reverse complement strand
GTCGAAGACCAAGACCTACAGCAACAATCGCGGCGACAATGCCTACATTCCCGGCGCAGTCATTCCCGGATACATCATCATCAAGCCCGATTTTCCGGAGTGCATCGACGACTTCGGCTTTCTCTGGTTTGAGGATGAAGCTGTCGTAGCCGGATCAGCAGACTGGGTCGTCGCCGGCAATGCGGCTGAAGCGATTGCGCGTGAGATGAAGTAACGCTTACGATGCTTCTTTTGTAGGGTGGGTTAGCGGTTCCTCCGCGTAACCCACCTTCTCTCCACCTTGATGCACCAGCGGAATCAAAGATGCAGGTGTGATCGCGATTAGACTCGACGAGTCCGCTAAGGATACAATTGCAAACCGAATATCTGATATGGGCCATTGGGTATTGCCATTCCATGTGCAACTAGGAATCGAAACCACGCTGATATTACCGTAGGTGCATCTCCTAAGAACTTCCACGATTGTCCGTTTTTGTCTTTAACAATTACCTCAATATCGGAATATTTACCGACACCATAGACATCAAGGCCGAAGCCGAGTCCTACAACCAGCACATCACTGTCCGACGTAATCGGCAGTGTCGGATCGTTCAACGTTTGGTGTTTATATGCGTTTGCCACTCCACGTATTCTCTCGGCACTTCCCGGTCTAAAAATCGTCCCGCCAGGCCAATAGCAAAGAGCAGCGATACGATTTCTTATATCATTTTTTCCAGCACCTGTTTCCACATGGGCGCGATCTGTCAACCCATCAATTGCTATTGAAAGCTCTGCCGCCCGGCGCTTAGCAAGTTGGGCAACACCTTCCCAGTGAAAGCTCGATACATCTTCGGCATAAGCAACAGATAGATTCTTCTCTGCTGCTTCATAGTCTAAAGCCGCTGGAAGGACATTATTCATAAGATGACGACAAGTAACTTTCATGCGCTCAATGCTTTTGCATTTGCAAGACTGAGCTCCAAGCAGCATGGAGCTCCATCTTTGTAATCCTCTTATTAACTCAAATCTTTTACGTGCATAGCACGCTAGCTTAGCATCACCAGTTTTTGCTCGGCAGCCCGTACAAGGGTGGGTTAGTGATTCCTCCGCGCACCCCCCCGTCACATTGCATTGATGCATCAGTGGAATCAAACACCGAAGTATAATTGCAATTACACGCGGACCATAAATTGTACCTCGAGTTCGCTCGTCGTATCCTTATCTAGCGCTAAATACATGGACCGATATTTCTTCTGCCAGTGATTACTTGATCCGGTGGAATTTCCTCGTCAAACATTAGCGTAAGACCTAGTTTTGCGAGGGATTGAGATAAAGCATCTATTTCATCCGTCGATAATTCGGCTTTCATCCCATCAGACACAACAACAGTATCCGCAGTCCATGGGTAATGTTTCCTTGAGTATTCGTTTGTAATGTTGACTATAGAGGCCAAGGCTTTCTCAACAGCATTTCCATTATACGAATAATGTACGGGATAAAACCTTTCTGATGGCTCTCCGGTTTTTGGCAAGTATTCTCCAATAAGCCAATACAGCCGATTTGCCAAGCGGAGAGTCTCTGCTGCTTTTCCATGTAGAGACTCCTGAGGATGCCAGAAGCAACGCGCCGCTTCGAGTACATCATGTAGCGCCTCTAGCTCTTTATAGCTAATGCTGATCTCTTGCAAAAGATTGCCCTCCATAAAAGCCAAAACAAAATAGCCCGTAGGTTGGGCTGAGTCTTCGAAGCCCAACAATTACCGTCATAATACTTCACCATATGCGCCGTCGCCCAACCTCACGCCAGCACCCCACGATTTCGATAATTTTCCAAGTCGAGTGTATCGGTGCAATGACGAGAATGGCCAATCAATCGGCAAACCAACGTGCCCATGTTTCACCGGATTGTAATGAATATAGTCGATATGTCGCAGCATGTCTTCATCGTCCCGAATCTGATGTTCCCAATACCGTCGCTGCCAGATGCCACGTTCTCGCTTGTGAATTCGACTAGTCCTGATACGTTCAGTGACCGGCAAGCCTCTCGCGAATCCCGCCTTGATCAACGACCAGCGTGTTGGATAATCATTATCACCCGGCGGTAATTGCCATATGCAATGCAAATGTTCAGGTAACACAACAACGGCGGTTATTTCAAATGGATGCAACACACGCACTCGACGAATCACATTTCGGAGCTCGTTGACATGATCGACCAATGCCGTGCTTGATCTATCAGCCAAATTAACGGTAAAGAAAAAGCTTGCCCCTTTTGCTTTCGAACGCCGATAACGCATGCGGATTTCCTTCTATGCCTCCATCATTGACGATCCATCATAAATCACGCTATGTCCGCGCGGCGAGCCATATTCGATCATTGTTGGGCTTCGAAGACTCAGCCCAACCTACGGACTGATACGTTATTAGAACCCGATTCATAGCCAATGCTACCGCAATACAGCCATTTTGCGCTAAAGTAGCGCCATGAAACGCCTCACCCTCGTTCGTCATGCACAGGCCGATGCGCACATGCCCGATCAGTCAGATTGGGAGCGGCCGCTGACCCGGCGTGGTTTGAATGATGCAGCAGAAATGGCGAAGCGGCTGAAATCGCAACGACTGAAACCGGATTTGATTCTGTGCAGCCCCTCACTGCGCACACGCCAGACGGCCGAAGCCTTTGCCAAATGTCTTGCGTTGAGTGATGACAAGATCGTGTTTGAAGATAATCTATATCTTGCGGATACCAAGCATCTGCTGGAATGTGTGCGCAACACAAAGGAAGTACATCATCTGATGATCATTGCGCACAATCCCGGCATCACCGAGTTTGCCCAATGGGTTGCGCAGGACAACGAAGTGGATGGCATGACCACCTGCGCGGTATTCACGCTGGAGTTTGACATCGAACAATGGAAAGAACTGGCCGCCGGTTCCGGCATCAACGCGCTGCTTGACTACCCGCAACGCTGTACCTGAAGTTCTCGTTTTTTTATTCAAAGCATCACCATTATCGTTGCCGGTGGATGACTGACTGGGGTATCGTTGACTTTCATGCGTTCATAGCGAGAGCCACATGACCGATACCGAAATTCGCGATGTTTCCGACACTGCATTGTGGGTCGCTGCTTACCGCGCAAAGGAATCAGCACGACCTGATGCTGCATTCCACGATCCACTGGCATCCGTGTTGATTGGTGAACGTGGCAAGGCCATTGGCGAAACCATGCCGGGATCAAGCCTGATGGAATGGGTGATGGTGTTGCGCACTGTCGCGATCGACCGGTTGATCATGAATGCAATCAGCAGTGGCGCGGACATGGTGGTGAATCTTGGCGCAGGACTGGACACACGTCCTTACCGGCTTGACCTGCCATCGAGCATGAAATGGATCGAAGTGGATTTTCCCAACATTGTCGAATTAAAAAATGAACGGCTGAAAGATCATGCGCCAAAGTGCGAGTTGCAACGCATCTCACTGGACATCACGCAACGCGAAGCACGGGCAACGCTTGGCAACATCATCCAGTCCGCAAAATCAGTTGTCGTACTGACAGAAGGCCTGCTGCCCTATCTTGATCCTCAGGTCGTTAATGATCTGGCGGATGATTTGCGCCACATGGGCAATGTGCATTACTGGATTCAGGACTACTTCAGCGGCCGCATGCGTGGACGCTCCATGCGTCCCTGGGAAAAGAAACTTGCCGCAGCACCATTCAAATTCATCCTGGACGACTGGCTTGCATTTTTTACAGCGCGTCACTGGCAGGTGGCAGAACGCATTCGTCTTGTTGACGAAGCACGGCGACTGGGACGGCGTCCACCGTTTCCGTGGTGGCGCATGCTGATGTTCATGCTGACACCACCCCATATCCGCAAACGCATGCAGGAACGCAACGGCTATGTGATGTTCAAGCCGGTTACGTAAGATGACGAACGGACAGTTCGCTCTGTCCATTCGTCATCGCTTCATTACTTTTTATCTGATTTATTATCTGATTTCACGGTCAGCTTGGCGCCGGTGTACGGATTGTAAATGTAGTCACCGGGAAACTCGTCATGAGTTTTTGGATCAACCTTGTTGGGCAACAGGCTGGCCAGCGGCAAGCGCCAGTTGAAGTTCTGATCATAAAAGGTGTATTGAAAGTTGCCCGGCTTCACCGGGTCGATCATGCGCACACCATCACGCTTGCTGGGATACACGATGATCTGCATGGCCTGCCCCAACGCACCCAGCATGCCTGACAACGCAGGCTTCAGTGATGCCAGCACTGTTTGCGCACCAGCTGACAATTTATCCGGCGCGACAGGATCAACAGTTTTGCCATCGACCACAAACCGCGCGTTACTGATCATGTCTTCGTTGGACTGCACATCGCTGATGCCGGCAATGCCCGTCCTGGCGCGCACCACGACGAATATCTGATAGTCCTCAAGTGCCTGCAACAATTCCGTGCGCGACTCTTCAGTGACATTTGGATTGTTGCTCATGCTGGCTTCCCAGAATTCCTGCGGAATCCACCATGCCATTGTCAATTGCGAACCCGACTCTGCGGTACGCTGTGTTTCATGCACCAGTTGCTGCAAATCCGCTGCGCCGCTGATGCGGCAAACGGCAAGCAGCAACATCGCCAGCACACCTGTCAACCACTTCCCCGATCTGTTATTCATCGCCATCCCCTTATTGAGTAGATAGAATTGTTGAGTAGATAAAAACTTCACCACCACTTCACATTCATTGCTGCTCGACGTGATAACCGCGCTGTTGCAGCAAGTCGATCATGCCATCATGCCCCACAAGATGCAGCACGCCAACCACAATCAGGCAATCATCGTTGCCGTTCAGTAATTCAACAAACTTCGGCAACCAGTTTTTGTTGCGCTCGGAGACAATTTTCCGGTAGAAATCCGGCGACTCTTCGAATGCCTTTCTGGAATATTTTTCCAGCGTATCTACATCACCGTTCTGCCACGCGTCAACAATTGCCTGCAACTGCGTGGATTGCAGCTCGTGCTCCTGAATGGTTTGATGAAGATACTGGCGCTGTTCATCCATGGACAGATGCGCAAACAGTTCCAGTTGCTGTTCGATGGTTTCAAGGCCAATGATCCGTTTGTTTCCATTGTTCTTTTCCTTGTCCATTGTTTCCAGAAGCTGCTGTTCAACACCGGACAGTACGGAGAAGCCGGATTTCTGGTAGCCATAGATCTGCAATGTCATGGCGGCAAACCAGGGTTGATAACGGGTCATGAAATCCGTATCAAACCCCAATGAATTGGCATACACCTGAAATTCCCTGTAGCGTTCAGGGCCAAGCACGCCGGACAAGGTTTGATTATCGGGCAGTGTTTCCAGTTGCAGCGACGCGTTTTTCAACGCACCGGCCGTCAGATTATCGCGATCCAGTTCCATGACCAGAATCTTTGCATCCTGAAACGCGGCCATCATTGGCGGCGGTAACGTCATGCCATCCTTCAGCACATGAACCGAGCCCAGCAAGTAAACCGTGTTATGCCTGCCCTTGACCTTCCACAATGCATGATGCGTTTCGGCGAATGCGTTAACGGCGCAACAGGAAAGTAACACCACAACAACACACTTCATCGCCATCCGGCGCAGGTATCCACCCATATTCCCTCGCATCAAAGTTCTATCTGGTATGCAAAAACTGCGACAATCTTTCAGCGCGCATCACAATGTCACACCTTCAATGTAAACGGTGTGAAGTTGGTGTCGCGATCATAATAGTCTTCATGCTCGGTGCGCTTGAGCGCATTGACGATCTTGTACGTCAGCGGCGTGGCAAGAATTTCCCAGGATGTCTTCAGCACATACTGCGTGATGGTGACGATCACCAGTTCGTTGTTTGGCCACACGCCATAGAAGGCGATGACATAGAACAGCGATGAATCCACCAGTTCACCACAGGCAGTGGAACCAATGGTGCGAGTCCACAACCATTTTCCTTTAGTCCATATTTTCATCTTGGCCAGTACATAGCTGTTGACCAGTGAACCGCACCAGAAAGCAATGATGGAACCCATGACAATGCGCGGCGTATTGCCGAAGATCATTTCCACCGCGGCCTGATGATCTTTCTGGAATTCAGCAGGCGGCAGTTTGACGATGACAAACGCCATGAATGCAGCAAACGCCAGCGCGGCAAAACCGCTCCATACCGCCCGGCGATCACGCGCATAACCATAGACTTCGGTCATGATGTCGCCAAAGAAATAGGAAATGGGAAAGAACAGCACACCTGCGGCGAATGTGACCGAACCAACCCATGGCAACTGCAATGTTGTCACCTTGGCAGGACCAATCAGGTTGGCGCACAACAGCACACATACGTATGCGCCCAGGATCAGATCATAGTATTTGTATTGTTTTGGCATGGAAGACTCCTCTTCCCCACACTATCCCACAAGCAATAAACAAGTGGAATGCTGGTTCTAATTATTTCTGGCCTGCCGCGTCGCCTTGATCTGTGCCAGCCGCGTTCCCGGCGGGGTATTCACGTAAAAGTATTCGCGCACACCAGCAAGAATGGCATCAGCCAGCTTTGCCTGGTGTTGCGGTGATGACAAACGGGCTTCTTCCCTGGGATTGGAGATGAATGCCGTTTCCACCAGCATGGAAGGAATGTCAGGTGACTTGAGCACCACAAAACCGGCCTGCTGCACCACCGAGTGATGAATGTTGCCAACGCGATCCAGTTGTTCCAGCACTCTTGAAGCGGCATCCATGCTGGCACTCATGCTGGCGCCTTGCGTCAGGTCCAGCAACACGGATGCCAGCAGATTGTTCTTGTCGTCCAGCGATACACCACCCACCAGATCGGCAGCGTTTTCACGATCTGCCAGCCAGCGTGCTGCTTCGTTGGTGGCGCCCTTGCTGGACAAGGTATACACCGACGAACCCGTGACACTGTGATCGCGCACTGAATCCGCATGAATGGAAATAAACATGTCGGCCTTGAACTGCCGGGCTTTTTCGATGCGTTCACGCAAGGGCACAAAGTAGTCGCCATCGCGGGTGAGCTTGGCCTGCATGCCGGGTTCCGCATCAATGCGTTCCTTCAACAGGCGCGCAATTGCCAGCGTGACATCTTTTTCATGCAGGCCGTGAAGACCAGTTGCACCGGGATCGACACCACCATGACCCGGATCAACCGCGATGATCAGGTCACGCGGACTGTTCACCAGCGCAGGCAAGGTCTTCACCGGTTGCGGTTCCGCACTTGAAGTTGAACTTGAACTGCTGGCCAGCACCGGCACCGCAGAAGTGGAGGAAGATGCCGATGCATCATGCGCCGCGCCGGGACGTTGCAGGTCGAGCACCAGACGCGGGCCGTAATCACTGCTGGCATCAAGCACACTGCTTTGCAGATCGGCATTGCCGTTGATATCCAGCACCACACGCAATACGCCATCGTGTGTGGCCGAACGTATTGACTTCACCAGACCCGATCCATCCGGCAAGGTGGTATTCAAACTGGTGCCGGAAAGATCAATGACCACTCGCGTCGGGTCATTCAATGTGAAAATTTTCTGCTTTGCAGGTTCATTCAACTCCAGCACTACGCGGGTGCTGTCTGCCTGCGACGAGATGCGGATGTCCTGAACAGCGGGCGAAGACCATGCCATCAAGGGCATTGCTGCGGAAAGCAGCAACAGTCCCATGCGAACCCTGGATGGTTCAAACAATGGTGCAAACAGTCCGGACAACTTCATGGGCCGGTACTGTACTTCGGTTGCATGTGTTGAAGCAACTGGTTTGCCGCTGCGGAACTTGCAATCCATTGCAGATTTCTTCCCTGTAAATGTTCATCGGGATACACGAGATTGATTGCAAGATCAGCAGGCGGCAAACGCGTACCTGCACGTGCTGCCCATTCAATCAGCAATACAGTATCGGGCAACAACATGTCGCGCACACCGAGTTCATCAAGTTGCGCCGCATCCGCCAGACGATACAGGTCCATGTGAATCACCTGCAGCACCGGCAACTGCATTGCATCGCGTGCAAATTCATAGGGCTCGATCAATGTATAAGTGGGACTGCGCACTGCATCGGCATGCCCCATTGCATGCAGCAAGCCGCGTACAAAAGTGGTTTTGCCTGCACCCAGCTCACCATTGAGATGCACGATAAAGGGATGATCCATGCGTATCTGCAACAGGGCCTGACCCAATGCGGCGCCGGCTGCGCTGGTCTGATCCGCATCGGCAAGATGAATGTAGCTACTGGATTGCATCAACAGCGTGATAACGGTGTAAATCCGCAGCTCTTCGTCATGGATTGACGCAGCTGGGCAAATGCGCAAACAAATCACTGGCCAGCAAGCCGCGTTCGCCATGACGCGCTGCCATGTCACCCGCCACACCGTGCACGTATACACCGGCACGCGCGGCCATGCACAGATCGCCGCACTGCGCGGCAATGCCTGCAATCACACCCGTCAATACATCGCCCATGCCCGGCGCAGCCATGCCGGGATTGCCGCGATCGCACACACCCGGCTTGCCGGCGCTGTCCCACACCAGTGTGCCTGCGCCTTTCAACACAACAACACCGCCATAGAGATCGGCAATACGATGAGCAGATGCCATGCGTGCCTGTTGAACATGTTGTGTGGTGGTGTTCAGCAAACGTGCCGCCTCGCCGGGATGCGGCGTCAATATCCAGTTGCTGCGTTTCACCGGATGCAGCGCCAGCAGATTCAGTGCATCAGCATCCACCACCAATGGCTTGCCGGTGTTCAACACTGCGTCAAGCAATGATTCTGCCCATGCATCGCGTCCCAGTCCGGGGCCGATGGCAATGATGTCCGCATGTTCCATCAACACAGCAAGGTCCGATCCTGCATTCACGGCTGCGCAAATCAATTCGGGCCGCCCTGCAAGAATGGCAATGTGCTCCGGCCGCGTGGCAACGGTGACCAGTCCTGCACCGGCGCGCAAACAGGCTTCACCGGCCAGTCGCACTGCACCCGGCATGCCGGTGCCGCTGCCAATGATCAACACATGTCCCTGCTGACCTTTATGACTGGTGCGAGCGCGGCGTGGCAACGCAGCGCTGACTATCTGGCTGTCCAGACGTTGTGCAACATGATCAATGCGCGAACTGACCGCCAGCGGAATATCGAGATCGTCAAACAACAGATGCCCGACATGATTGGGACCTTCACCCAGATAAAAACCCTGTTTCAATCCCACAAAGCAGATGGTGCGATGTGCTTCGATGGCGGCGCCCATCACAGCACCGGTATCGGCATCGAGACCACTGGGAATATCCAGCGACAGAATGGGCTTGCCGCTGTCATTGATTTCCTGCACCTGGGATTGCAGTTCAGCGCTCAGTGGCCGCGACAAGCCGGTGCCAAAGATGGCATCAACAATCACTTCTGCATTGCGCAGCACATCCACATCCCAGTGCTGAACAACACCACCTCCGGCGTTGAAACCCTGCCATGCCTGCATGGCCGCACCTTTCAGTTCCGCGGGATCACCCAGTGCAATCACTTTTACATCCATGCGTGCTGCTTGCGCCAGCGTTGCCAGCACATAGCCATCGCCCGCGTTGTTGCCAAAACCGCAGATCACTGCAATATGCGTCGCCATGGGCCAGCCGCTGCGCATCGCTGCAAACGCGGCCTCACCGGCACGTTGCATCAGCGCATAGGCGGAAACATCCAGCGCCTGCATCGCTTCTGCATCCAGCGCACGCACCTGGGCAACACTATGAATATTGATCGGTAACGCAGACATGACGGTATTATACGGGCCATTCGCCGGTTGTATGCCAGCATTTACGCTTAATCTTCATTCGTACCCTTCTTCGTCAACGCTTTCATCATCGAATCCTGCGCGCCACATGACAACCCTGTCCGCACATCTGCTGCAATCGCTGGCCAACGACATTAAGCGATGGGGTATGGAACTGGGCTTTCAGCAAGTCGGCATCAGTGATGTGCAATTGCCGGAGGATGAACAGCATCTGCTGCACTGGTTACAACAGGGATTTCATGGCGAGATGGAGTACATGCAGCGTCACGGCAGCAAACGATCGCGGCCGCAAGAATTGCTTCCCGGCACCTTGCGTGTCATTTCTGTACGCATGGATTACTGGCCGGGTACGGCGCGCGATGCTCATGAGGCATTGACCGATCAATCAAAGGGCTATGTATCCCGCTATGCACTGGGCCGCGACTATCACAAAGTGCTGCGCAACAAGCTGGCTGCACTGGGTGAGAGAATCAACGCCGCCATTGAGCAACATCAATATCGTGTGTTTGTTGACAGTGGTCCGGTGCTGGAAAAAGCACTGGCGCGCAATGCCGGACTGGGCTGGATCGGCAAGCACACCAATCTCATCAATCGCCACGCGGGTTCATGGTTTTTTCTGGGCGAGCTGCTGACCAATCTGCCGCTGCCGGTGGATGCGCCTGCCGCCAATCATTGCGGCACGTGTACTGCATGCATTGAAGTATGCCCCACACGCGCCATTGTCGCGCCCTACACGGTGGATGCACGCCGCTGCATTTCCTATCTGACCATTGAACTGCGCACTGCAATTCCCGAAGTGTTTCGTACCGCCATCGGCAATCGCATTTATGGCTGTGATGATTGCCAGTTGTTCTGTCCGTGGAACAAATTCGCCAGGGCCAGTGAAGAAAGTGATTTCACGCCACGCCACCGGCTGGATGAAAGTTCACTGATTGAATTGTTCGCATGGAGCGAAGCGGAGTTTCTCAAACGCACCGAAGGCAGTGCGATTCGCCGTATTGGTCATGAATGCTGGTTGCGCAACATTGCGGTTGCGCTGGGCAATGCACCATATAGCGATGCAGTGATCACTGCACTCAACAAACGAGCGCAGCACGACTCGGCCCTGGTCCGCGAACATGTGCAATGGGCGCTGGCACAACAATCAGAGCGGGCCCGGTCAAATCATCAACAGAACTGACAATAAATGTCAGTTGAAGATGCCCCGTCTTATGCACTCGGTTTTCCGCAAGCGCGCTGAATCGGCGCCAGAACGTTATCTGCGTTCCATAACACATCAACATCACCGACGATTGGGCTTTAGCCGTACAGCAAATGGCCGATGATTAGTGGTTGCGAATCCCTCACTGGGAGTGGTTTCGCTTTACATGCATCAAAGGCCGTCTTACTCATATCATCCACGCTGCGAGTCATGGCTCATTGTGACTCTTGCTATCGTGTGCCTTGCGCCTTTATTTGCCACGGCCTCTGCAAATGCCACTGAAGGAATCAACGGTGCACAACGATTGAAAGTTCAACCCGGCTTCAATTGCGCCAGGGCACACTCAAGCAACGAACGGATGATCTGTTCCGACGCGCAGCTCGCACAACTCGATCATGATCTGATGCAGCTGTACACACAGGCACGGCATGCCACCCATAACTCGTCCGAGTTCAGAAAGCACAATGACAGTGAATGGCTGTGGCGTGAACAGCACTGCAACAGCCGCGACTGCCTGTTGCAATGGTATGCACGCCGCCGCGAGCAATTGATGCAAGCGTTGCATAACCATGGACCTGACACGTCACATGCCAGAACGGTGGTTGACTCTCTCATGGCTCATTCGCCAATGGGTAATTCATCAATCATTCCCGCGCCCATTACTCATTCGCGCATCAACACCGTCAATTCAACCATTCCCGTGCCCAAGGATACTGATGAAGGCACACCGGTTGTGGCCACCACCGTTCCTTCGCAATCTGTGCAGGCGCTGTCGCAAACACTGATCACCGCACCATTCGTGCATCAACCCATGTTCTGGATCATCGGCATCGGCGCTGTCGCGGTGCTGTTCCTTGTGTGGGAAATGTTTGCACATGATGGCCAATCCAGAAAGCGCGCGCGCCTGATCGCCGCGGCAGTGCGCAACAACATCGAAGAACTTTCGCAACGCCAACTGCAACTGGTCACAACCGATCAGAATGGTTTGCACGATCCAAAAAAGTGGGACAAGGAAAAGCGCCGTTTTATTGAAGACGCTGTCAAACCCGCATTGACGGATTGCGCCCCTCTTTCGGCCACTGAAGCGGAACGATTGTCATTGATACTGGACTATCTGGTGTGCGATGAGCAGTGCAGGAAATCACGCTACAGATTTCATGGCATGCTGGATGAGTCATGCCAGGCAGAATACCTGCGCTTCTGCATGCGCCTGTTGAAAGATCGGGGCTGGAAGGTTCGTTGCACCGGTTACAACAAACCTGATGCACACCTGCTTGCCGGCAGAGACGGACTTACCCTGATTGCCAAGTGCAAGGCGCAATCCGTACCTGTCGGCGCCGATACCATACGCGAAGCACAGTCATTGAAACAGAAACACGACGCACGCAAGGCCGTGATCATCAGCAATGCACCGTTTGCAACAGCAGCACACAAACAGGCCAATGAATCCAATACATTGCTGCTGCATCATTTTGACCTGTCACTGCTGGAGAAAATGAGCGCGCGATGAATATCATCAACGAACCTCATCTGCATTGCGCACCGCAAACCACAATCCCTTGATGTAATCAAACAACCAGCACATGCGATCGAGTCTTGCCGGGTCCGGCGCAACGTTCCCGGTTGAATACCGGTCGATCAACATCAGTCGCTGCGCCGCGTTGAAATCGTGATAACAACACACCGACGCCAGATCAAAATATGGATCACCAACACCTGCGTATTCCCAGTCCAGCAGCCACAGTTGCCCGCCATTATCAATGAGATTGAGATGGTGCACATCGTTGTGACACAGCACGCGCAACGTTTGAGCATCCGACTCCTCGGCAATGTGCAACGCAGTCTTGTGATCGCCCCAGTTGCCAAGCAATCGCCAATACTCCTGCAGTGTGTCTGCCAGTTGCAGGGAACGCACTGTTTCATTCACCTCAAGCGCATGCAGCTTGCGCAACAATCCGGCGATCCGCGCAATGTTCCGGCTGTCACTCACTTCGTCCCGCGCCAGATTCCGGCCGGGCAGTTCGCGTGTAATCAATACATGATCATCAGGCTGATTCAGCAGCACCTGCGCGCCGATACCGGCCTGTTCCGCCAGATCAAGCACCACGGCCTCACTGTGGCGACTAATCTGCAATGAAGCTTCATCACGATTGCTGATGCGCACCACGATATTTTCGCGGCCGCCGGTGACGCGATAACTTTCATTGGTCAGCCCGTCCTTGATGCGCACTGCGTGCAATGCAGCAGCATCAACATTGAAATACCGTGCTGCGATCTGTTCAGGCGTCATGCTGCTGCTTCCACCAGCGCATTGCCCTTGCGCCATTGAAAGTATCCATACACCACCATAATCACATAGATGACGAACAACACCGCGGTGGCCTTCAGTCCACGCGAGTAATACAAACCGGCCGCGATGCCATCCACCGCAATCCAGTACAGCCAGTTTTCAAGAATGCGCCGCGCCACCATCCATGTGGTCAGTACACTGCCCCATGTCACCAGCGAATCCAGCCATGGTGAACGCACGAATTGCACATAGCCGAGATTCATCTTCAACGACCATGCAATCAACATGGGCGCCAGATACTGCAACGCATACGCGTTAATGGCGGTCAATGCCAGTACCACGGTAATGGCCAGCAGGTGTTGCGTGTAACGCCATGTCACCACCTTGACTTCACCGGCATCTTCTTTTCCCTTTTTCCATTCGATGTAGCCATACACGGCCATGATCAGGTAATAGATTTGCAACAGTGTGTCCATGACCAGTCCGCTGCGCGCCATCACCACGATATAAATGACAGTGCTGATGAACGCGCACAACCAGCACCACAGACTGCGGCGCATGGCCAGCACCAGATAGGCGACCGCCAGCACAGCAGCAATCATTTCCCACGCATCGCTTCCCAGCATCTCGTGGACAATGTCAAGCACCTGATCCATTACGCTTCCGAACCACCCAGCACTTTCATGACAAATACCTTGCGCCCTGCTTCAGCGAAAGTCCGTTCGGTTTCGATGGCCAGTATTTCGAACAAGCGTTTGTGCTCGCCACCCACCTGGGTACTCATTGCATTGGTGATGACGTGTAACTCCGGATAGGTATTCAAACGTTCAATAAACGCCTTGATCGGCGGAATGTAATCACTGTCGAGCGGATACAAACTGATTTCTACTGCGGTACGCATGACAAGCCTCTTAAATGATTGACTGCAGGTTTAATACTCCCCTCACCCCTGGCGGGAGAGGGAACTGGATCACTGATCAATACTTCAACCTCACTGTAACACCCGCCTGTCGCGGATCACCGTTTTGAATGTACAGCTTGGGCGTGAAGTCCGGCGGTTCATTGCCAAAGAAAAATCCGCGCGTTGCATAGCGCTTGTCGAAGACATTGTTCACCCATGCATACATGGCCCAATGCGGTTGCTCATAACCAATCTTGGCATTGACCAGTTGATAGGCAGAAGAAGTTTCATTGCTGCTGGTTTCAAAGTAAAAGCTGTCTTTGCCGGTCAGATCAACCCGTGCCATCCAGCCTGCATGATGCCAGTCCACGCCTAGAGAAAACTGGCAAGCAGGTGCATGCGGTTGCGCACGGCCATTGAGTACATGCAATTCACCGGTGTACTGATCCACATATTGATAGTCAATGAATCTGGTACGCAACCATGAGGCTGTACCAACAATTTTCCAGTCGCCATTCACACGATATGAACTACTGAATTCGGCCCCGTAATTCTCGCCGCGCGCCGCATTGCCCGTAATGAACACGAAGGCCGCCGGATTGCCGGGATCCTGCATGGAGCTGGACACCTGCATGTCACGCCGGGTCATGTAAAAGAAGGTGATATCCGTGGTCAGTTTGTCATTCAACCACTCCGCACGATCACCCGCTTCAATATCCCACAGGTATTCGGGATTGTACAAACGCAGTGAATCCGGCACTTCAGCGCCAATGTTCACACCGCCCGCCTTGTAACCACGCGACAATGAAACATGCGTTGCATGTCCGGTTGTCCAGCGATGAATCAGCGAGACATTCGCACCCAGCATGGTTTCGCTCATCGGGATACGCGGTGTATCCGAATCGATGTAGGTGGCTTTGCGATTTTCCACGCGTGCACCAACATCCAGTGTGGTGGCTGTTGACAAGTCATAATCAACCAATCCATATGCGGCAAGATTGGTTGCGCTGTAGTCGCTGATCAGATCACTGGCGCTGCCAACCGGGTCGTATGAAACATCCTGTGCAAACTCGATATCACTGTTGCCCTCGTCAAGATCACGAACATACGCACCGGCGACCCAGCCAATGCGGCCGGCACGTGGCGTTACATCCCTTGATGACAGACGAATCTCCTGCGTGCGCGTGGTGCGCTTGCGGGTAATACCGGAATAATAGTTGTAAGGACTGTAACCGGTGGTATCCAGCCAGAACTGATTGTTGCCCCAATCATCGTCAAAGCTGTAGGTGGTATCAACGGCACTGTATGTAGAAATGCTTTCGAGCATTACACTGGACCAGCCATCGTATTTCAGATTGGCAGCAATGGCCTTGGTGCGTTGCGCATCGCGCCCGGGATAATCGGATTGCGTGATGAATGAATTATCAATCGACCAGGCGTCATAGCCATTGTCCTGATCCAGATACATGCCGGTGAGTTTCAGTTGCCAGTCACCGCGATTGAACTTCAGCTTGCCACGCAATGTGGTTTCGTCATAACCGTTGGTGTCGTAGCGATTGAGATACACATTGTGCCGGAAACCATCGCTGCGATAACGCTGCGCCACCAGCCTGAATGCATCGCCATTTTCATCCAGCGCACCGCCAATCACGCCGCCAATGCTGCCGGTGCCATATCCGGCAATCATGGCTTCACTGTTCACTTCAAATCGCGATGTGGGGTCGTTGGTTGTGATATTGATCAATCCCGCCATGGCATTGGCACCATAGGTGATGCCCTGCGGACCACGCAGCACTTCGACCTGATTCATGTCGTACAAGGTTGCAACGCCGCCCATGCCGCTGAAATCAATGTCATCGACAATGAAACCCACCGATGCATTCGGCGCACCTTGATATTGATCAAGCTCGCCTATGCCGCGAATCTGGAAGTACCGCGGCCGCGACGTGCCTGCCGCCCAGTTAAGATTGGGAATCAGGCCCAGCACATCTTCAAAGTGCTGTTCACCAGCTTCTTTCAAGGTAGTGCTGTCAATCACCGTGGCACTGTAAACGGTATCAAGCAATGTCTGCGGACGCAGTGTTGCCGTGACCACCACCTCTTGCAGTGAATCATCACTGGTGAATGGCGTGTCAGCGTGACAGAAACCGGAAATACTCAATCCGGCAACAATGCCCGATGCAAAAAGAAACGAATAACGCATGGCAGATCCTCATGTTTGTAATGAAGATCCGATAGCTGGCAAACAAGAAGGAGTTACGATGTGAAATGAAGAATCGATGACCTACTTCCTACGCCGGTACTAACCGGATCAGGTTCTAAGGGTTCGCGGACTTCCGCATCTCAGGCCATACGGCCACCCCCAAGGCAGGCGCGATTCTAGCAAATTGACGGCAACAAGCCAGTCCTGGCAGCCATATCCGGTGTTTTCACATTGACGCCATGTCTTTCTTAAGCGATAAAGCCCTCCGCCTGGAAGAACAAAATGCCGGAGCACCCATGCCAGATCGTTGCCGCCTGTTTCATGTTGATGCCTTCACCCGTACCCGCTTCTGCGGTAATCCGGCACGCGTGATATTGAATGCGGATCACCTGACCGATGAACAAATGCAAACCATCGCCACCGAACTGAATGGCGAAACCGCTTTCGTGCTTGCAGCAGAAGCCAATGATCACGACCTGCAAATCCGTTTTTTCACACCGCGCCACGAAGTGCCGTTTGTCGGTCACGTTACTGTGGCAACTCACTATGTACTGGCCAAACGCGGCTTGCGTGGTGATGGCATCGTGCGTCAACGCAGTAACGCAGGCATTGCTGAAGTGGCCGCAAAAGAAGTGGATGGCGATTACCGCATCACATTGACCATCAGCCCGCCATCACTGGGGCCAGCATTGCCCGATCATCATCGCCGTCAGGTACTGGATGCGCTGGGCCTGTCGTCACCTTCATTGCGCGAAGCCTGTCCATTGCAGATTCTGACCAAGGGCGGATCGCGTCTGTTGATCGGCCTGCGTTCAGCCGATCAACTGGAATCATTGCGCCCGGACATGGAAGAACTCGCACGGCTTACACCACACATTGGCGCGGAAGGTTATTTCGTGTTCGCCCTGGACGATGCCAGGCCGGATCATTTGACTACCGTATCGCGCATGTTCTGTCCCGCCATCGGCATTCCCGAAGATCCGGTCAGCGGCAATGCTCACGGCATGCTGGGCACTTATCTGGTTGCACACAACATCGCGGCACACAGCAAGGATACATTGCAGTTTCGTGGCTATCAGGGCACCAGTGTCAAACGTCCCGGCATGGTGGATGTGGAAGTATCACGCACCGGCGCAGTAGCACAGTCGGTGCGCATCAGCGGTGATGCAGTGATTCTGTATGAAGCGGAATTGCCGCTATGATCGTTATCAGAGAATCGTAAATTCAAAAGTCATGTGCCGCACGCTGGTTGCATTGACGTTCCTGTCTTTATCCATCTCACTTCAAGCTCAACCGGCGCACCCGGATTTTTTGCTTCGGCCAGAGACGTCCAAGTTTGAGGTGCTGGGCATGGCAAAAGGCACACTCATGATCAAGGACAAGACGGGTTGCGTGCTTGTTGCCCCAGTAAGATTTAGCCGACCTCAAAGCGCAGTTGGATCAGTATTACTTACTAGCCTGCGCTTTAGAGTCACCATACCAAACGGACGCAAGGACTGGAAACCGATTTCCATTTCGAAATTGTGGCCGTTAAAAGTCAAATTAACTCCAAAGCAAACCGTCAGCATCGATTACGCCATGGGCTGCATGGATATTCCAGATAGTATCGTTGACCATCGGTATTGGTTATTCATGGAAATTGATTATGATGATTCTCATAACGAAAGCTACTCTGCATATTTGGCAACAAAAGAATATTGGAAGTTGATAGATGTACCCAAATGATCTTCGATGATCAACCGTTGACTTCGCATCCCCTCACCCCTGTCCCCTCTCCCTCAAGGGGCGAGGGGGACTCAGACTTCATTGCATCACATGTTGCAAACACATCTGCTCACTGAGTTGTTGTAATCGTAGTGCCGAGATAGATTGCGAGAGTTGGTCAAACATGTTGTGCCTACAAAGCAGGAGCGGAGCTAAAAACATCCTACCCCTCGCCCCTTGAGGGAGAGGGGACAGGGGTGAGGGGTTGTAAAACATTCTTGATCAACCAAGTTCCCTGATCACCACTCTTCCACCCCTCTCAATCTTCAACATCCTGTTGATCGACGGAATCATGTCCGCCTTCTGATGCACAGCCATGATCACCTGCATGCCCGATGCAATGGCGGCTTCAATTGCGCGTTGCATGGCTGCACGCCAGTGAATATCCAGCCCCGTGAAAGGTTCATCAAGCAACAACAACTCCGGCTTGTTGACCATGGCACGTGCGAGCAATGCCAGCCGCATCTGTCCATAACTGACTTCACGCACACCGCGTTGCTGATAGCCATCGAGTCCCACCAATGCCAGACCTTCACGCGCAATCCGTCGGTCACTGGCAGTAATGGCATCATTCAATCCCACACTGGAATAGCGACCCGAAGCAACAATGTATTCCAGCGTACCCGCATGAAAATGATCCGCCTGCAATTCCGGCGATACCCAGCCAACGCGTTTTTTCCATTTTGCAATTGGTGTTCCCTTCTGGTGACCATCACGAATCACTTCACCGCCCAGTGCAGGATGCAAATCGCCATACAACATCATCAGCAAAGTGGACTTGCCTGATCCATTGGCGCCCATGATGAGCCAGTGTTCGTGGCGATGAATGGTCCAGTCGAATTTCTTCAGCACCGGACGATAATCACGATAAAGCTCGATATTCTTCAACGTGATGAATGGCTTTGCTGTTTTGATCGCAAGCTTCTTTGGTGATGCTGCAGTTTCAGTCCTTTGCAGCTCTTCCTTTTGCAATTGAATGCGCCGCGCAGCGGAAAGCTTGCCAGCCTCCGCCAGTTTTCCCTGATGCAGTCGCATGACATGCGTGGCGTTATCAGGAATATCTGAAGAAGAATGTGCTGCAACAATCCATGTGTATGCCTCTCTGCCATTGAGCACCGTCATAAGAGAATTGCGCTGGATGGCATCCAGACCATTAAACACTTCATCCAGCAACAATACATCAGGCTTCGATATCAGCGTACGCGCCAGCAACACGCGACGGCGTTGTCCATAAGACAATGTAAGAAACCGGCGTTGCCGCAACGACCACAGCTTGCAACGTTGCAGCATACGGTCCACACGACGCCGCTGCGTTACATCTGGTTTGGTCAATGGAATATCTTCATCGAACAATCCTGTCGTAACCACTTGCGTGACCGTGTGGTTCCAGTCATATCTCACATATCGATCCTGGGTTTCCGGCGTCAGCAAGGCGATGCGATGCTTGATGCCGACAGGGTGATTGCTGTGCTGATTGCCGAAAAAGTAGCTGCGTTGTTCCCTGCCGGTGGGCGTGGGCCACATGTCACCGCGCAAGAGTTTGAGCAGCACGGATTTACCGGCGCCATTGCTGCCGAGCAGCACCCAGCGTTCACCGCGATGCAGATTGAATGACACATCATTCAGCGCCCAGTGATGACCGAGCTTCACTGAACAATGGGAAAGGGCTATCAATGGATGCGTGTTATCTTTGTTTCTCATTCACTCAGCCCAGCTTGACGCACATCATGCTGATGGAACCCAGCACAATATCGTCGAGTGATACATCAATCGCATCACGCTCATCGCTGGCGCCAAGTACATATAGCAGGGGAAAATAATGATCCGGCATGGGAATCGAAAGCATCGCCGCCTGGCGCAATGCTTCATCACCGGCTTGATAATCAATGAGTGGTTGAACATCGCGCGATTCGATGCATTGCCTGACCTGCTGATTGAATCGCACCGCCCAATCGTACGCAGGCGCAGCATCAGGGAACTGGATGCGCCGCAAGTTGTGTACAACATTGCCACTGCCCAGAATCAGCACACCTTCATCGCGCAATACAGACAGTTGTCTGCCGATGTCATGATGCCAGTGCGCTTCACGATTCATGTCGATACTTAACTGCACCACCGGCACATCGGCTTGCGGATACAGATGCTTCATCACGGCCCAGCAACCATGATCCAGACCCCATTGCTGATCCTGATGCACATTCAAGGGCGCAAGTATTTCCGCGATGCGCCGCGCCAACTGTGGATCACCCGGCGCAGGATATTGAAACTGATAAAGATGTTCCGGGAAACCGTAAAAATCATGGATGGTGCGCGGCGATGACATGGCCGTCACACCGGCGCCGCTGGTGCACCAGTGCGCAGAAATGCACAACACTGCTCTGGGCTTGATGCCATTGACCAATGATGTCCATCCCTGCGTGTACTTGTTGTCTTCAAATGCAGTCAGCGGACTGCCATGTCCAATAAACAATACGGGCAGACGGCTCATGGTGCTTTCCCCTCTGCATGCAATGGCGCAACCAGCATTGCATAGCGCCTGCCCATCGGTAATTCATAGCGCGCCGCAATCATGGCTGCATGATTGTTGATCAACTCATCCACCACGCCATCACCAGGTTGCCTTATCCGTTTATGACGTTCCAGCAATGCAGTCATCGCACCGGGTGCATGGCCCGGCAACAACACCAGCACATGTGCGCGCGGATATTGCCTGAACCAGTCATTGATCATCTGTGTTGTGCTTTGACCGGGTGTATTGAGTGCGGTAATTTGCAGATCCGAGTGATAGTCCAGCATGGCAATGGTGGTTTCATCCGGATGCAACACCGCCAGCGGCTGTTCACCAGCATCGCGTTTAACGCTGGTGGCGATCGCACCAAGGTTCTGCCAGCGATTGACCACGGGTACTGCGGTCAGCATCGCAATGGTCAATGTCATGATGGTGACGAGATAACACCAGGCAATGCTGATGGGATATTGATTGCTGCGTTGTGCTGATGCCGCCCGCCTGCACGCCATCCAGCCGACGGCCGCCAGTGCGGTGATGGACAGTGCAATCCACACCAACTGCCTGTCACTGCGCAACTCTGTCATGCTTAACAGCACCAGAATGATCAGCACCAGCAACACCAGCAGCACCACAAGGTAGCGCGTGGCACGCAACATCCACACATCAAACTTGCCGGCCGCCGTACCCACGTCGCGCACCCATAATGCAATGGTCACACTGATGCCGATCAATGCCGGTGCAAAGTACACATCACGTGCAGTTGCCGACAGCGAAATGAGAATGGCGAAAGGCAACCATGATGCCAGCGCAAAGCGCCATGTTGTCCGGTCAGCCGCAGCCTGCCTGCTTTCCGGCTCAGCGCGCATCAACCGCCATGCACGCCGCAATGCACCGATCAACAGCAGGCACCAGGGAAAAATATAGTACGGCAATTCGGCCAGATACTTGCCCGGCCAGTTCTGATGTGCAGTGGCATAGTCAATGGCAGCGGGTGCATGGATGTGCGCGAATCGTCCCATCAAGTTATTCCAGAACAACACTCGCAGATCATTGACACCATCCGCTTGATGAAACACGGCATCTACCCAGATGCCAATCACCACGACTTGCAACAGCAAACCTGCCCACAACTGCGGGCGGACAAGTTCGCGCCAGCGGCGTTCCCACGCGATCATGATCAGCAATGCAAGTCCCGGCACCAGCCAGCCGATGGCACTCTTGGCCATGAATCCCCACAGTGCCCCGGCATGCATCAGCGTGTACCACTTCAGCTTGGCGCTGTCGTCTTGCGCAATATAGCCGCGATATGCACCCAGCAACGACATGGCACACCCCGCGAGCAAACAGGCATCCGGTGCCAGCCAGATGCTCACGCGCAATGTTTCAAACATGGAAGCAAACAACATCGCCGCCAGCATGCCCATGCTGGTGCCCGCCATGGCCTGAACCATTAAACCGATGGACACCACGGCGATAACAACATAGAGAACATTGGGTACACGCGCGGCCGCTGAGGATTGTCCGAACAATTTGAATGATGCCGCCGTAAGCCAGTAGGACAACGGCGGTTTTTCCAGGAATTTGTGGCCACCCAATTCCGGCAACACCCAATCACCCTGATGCGTGACAGCGCTCCGGCTCATGTGCCATGCCATATCGGCTTCGCGTGGCTCATCCGGCGTCCAGTAACCACGCGCGAACATGCTGTACAGCCACAGCGGCGTCATGGACAGCAACACAATCAACAGCCATGAATAACGCAAAGGAACCCCTCGTGAATACCATCACAATTGTTACTGATATGCCTGCGCAAACAGGCAAATAATGACGTATTTTTCACGAGCATGCCGCACAATATCAATCCATTGTGCATAATGGTGGCCAGAGCGGGCGTTATTGAGCGACAATGTGCAACCGCACGCGTCCGGGTTACTATTGGCCATCTTTCAAGTTTTCGTTTTCAGTAGAGTTATTGCGATGGATATTTTTGCCCCACGACATCTGTTGATCATCCTGGCAATTGTCTTGCTGGTATTCGGTACCAAGAAGCTGCGCACCATCGGCTCGGACCTGGGTGCAGCCGTCAAGGGATTCAAAGACTCCATGAAAAGCGGTGAAGCCGAAGCCAGTGCGGAAGCGAATCCGGCCAACATGAACCAGATCGGTTCGCACGGCAATGCCGACAGCAAGGAACAGAAAACACCGGAACAGCACAAGGCATGATGTTACAGATCATTGCCAGACAGAGGTGACTGTTACCGGCACCGGCGAACAGTAAAAACTCCAGGCAATAAAAAACTCACCCGCGTTGAACGCGGGTGAGTTTTTTTTGTAACAAGGCCGGCCGGGGTTTACGGGCAGTTGGCGGTTCCCGCATCACGACACAGATAATGTGCTTTGACGTAGACACCATAACCATCGGTTGGCGTACCGTTGTTGTCCTTGATCAGTATGTTGTTACTGTCTCCTGAAACCGTAAAGGTCCAGCCCAAGTATGAAATTCCGCGAGCATCCAGCTTGGGCAATAAAGTGGAAGCAAAAGGAGCACCCACCGTACCCGCCTTGTTCTGATCACCAAATTCCGTGACGATCACCGGATAGTTTGCTGCAAGTATCGCATCGGCATTGGTGTAGGAACGATCATCACACCATCCCGGATGTGTATAACACTCCGTACCCCATGTATATCCATAAGCATGGTATGCATGCCACACGGCCGCAAGCTGATTCAGTGGATCATTGGCCTTGTATGTCAGCCACGAATCCAGCGTGGCAGAATAATCCAGCCCGCTTTCCAGTATCACGTTGGTGGCGCCGGTACCTCTTACGGCATCAAGCATGGCCTGCATGCCCGCTGATTGCCATGTATGGCCATAGCTGGTTGACCACAGCGGTACATACGAATCCATCTGCACGCCATCCTGCCAACGATCCGGAAATGGCTTTGCTGAAAAGAAGTAAAGGCCGGGAGCCGTTCTGCTGCTTTTCTCTGCCCGGCACTGCAAATTCCGCTACACACAGCCTCAGCATTCGCCTTAAACTAGGCGCTTCAATCTGCGATCCGAACGGGTGTTTCATGACCAACGACAAAAACGTTTCTTTCCTGCGACACAGGAGCTGGCTGGGCATGGCGATGTTGCTGGGCACGACCGCAGCGTATGCCGAAGGAAACATCACACCACATGCGTTGGTGCGCTACGAGCACGATTCAAACCTGCTGCTGGTGCCAAGCGATACACCTCGCCAGGACGCTTCAGGTGAATATCGGCTGGAAGACAGCTTTGAAGACTATGCGGGCGGCATTGACGGCGAATATCGCTGGCGTGACAACCGTTTTTATCTCACCACCAATTACAGTCACTTTGTGTATCAGAATTTTACGCAGTTGAATCATGACGAGTTCGCCGGCACCACCGGCCTTGACTGGACCGCCACTTACAAGATCAAGGGCAATATCGGAACACAATATAACCGTCATCAGCTCTCACTCCTTGACGTCAATATTTCGGATCCCAACCTGTCGTATATTGAAACCACACAGATAACCAACGCCTCTGCAACCTATGACATGAACTCGCACTGGCGAGTTGATGGCGGCATTTCATATCTGACAGCGAAATTGCCCGATGCCGGCGCTCAAAGTTACGACGTCAACGAGTCACAGGGAAATGCCGGTGTCAAATTCATCGGCTCGGCGAACTTGACAACCGGCGTAAGCGTTAATCGTAAAAGCGGGCATTACAAGAATTCCAACCAGCCCGGATATACGCAGACCGCGTATGAATACACTATTGACTACAAGTTGGGGGCTCGTACGTTGTTGAGTGGCGTTGTAGGCTACAACGTTCGTGTGCAAACCGGCTTTGACGTATCCGCCACCACAGGATCGTTTTCATTCAGTCAGCAGCTGACGCCAAAGACAAGTTACTATTTGAAATTTCTGCGCGCACTTGACACATACAACACTACATTTGGCTCCCAATTGACAACCGGTGGCACTGCGGGACTAAGCTGGCAGGCAACCGAGAAGATTATGCTGTCGGCAAATTACACCTACAACAAAGCGAATGTTAAAGGCGAGTTTACCGGCACCACTGCCACTCAACGTGATGACACCGTCAAGAGCACCGAAGTCAGCCTGAAATACGCGGCACTGCGCTGGCTGACCATTACACCGTATTACAGGTATGAGAACCGGAATTCGCAGCTTGCAGCGTTTACCTTCAGGAACAACACCTATGGCATTAACTTTGAGGCGCGTTTCCAGCCCTGATGTATTGCGAATCTTTTCCAGACATGTCATTCATTGGTTTGGCATGAGAAAGACTTCGATACAGAACAGTGTTGAGTAACTTCTGGAAGTGGATAGCTCTCAACGATTTGAGGAACGTCACGGATGAGTGAACCTTGATTGCACGCGTTTTATTATGCCGCCTGCTTGTTCATCCGTTTTTCAACTTGCACTCCCTGACCCCCACTTGTGTCTGAATCGTGCGGCAAAGCGGGTGATGTTATCTACTGAACCAGCGCAGTGAGCATAACGTTCGTGAAAGTGCTGCACTTGATCCATGAACTGCTCTGGATCAATATTGAATCGCTTCAGGAGGGGCTGGAGCATCAAGCATGATGACCGCAATGACATATTGTCGTCAAACAGCATCACGCACCCACTCTGCTGCAGTCTGCAAACCTGTCTGCAGTGGTGTCCACTTCATTCCGAGAAGATGCTCCGCCTTGCTGGTATTCATCAATATGCGTTGATTGAACGTTCTGATCATTGCAGGCGAAATGGCCGCCGGTACATGCAGGCGCGCAGCATTGGACTGACCCAGTATTAATTCGGCAATCTTTAACGGGATGGCCAACCTGGTTTCAAACTTCAAGCAACGACGACTGATGCGTTTCACCGGCACAGCGCCAAGCGCAACACCGTAACGAATCAGATACTCATTCCAGGTGATGCGTTCACTGGAACACAGGTTGAACACCTGGTGTTGCATGCCCGTCAACTGCAATGACTTGATCATCGCATCCACCAGATCATCCATGAACAACAGATTGCAATAGCCATCGCCTGCCGCGCCCAGATCACCCAGACGTTTTGACATCAGCAATCTTGCAATCAGACCACTCCAGCGCGCACTGCCCGGACCATATTCCACACCACCGCGCAGGCAAACAGTGTTACTGTTTGCGGCCATTGATTCTGCATCAATGCGCGCAGCCGCATAATCATCAACGGCATTCAATGCAGCACTTTCATCGAGCACGCCTTCCTGACCGCCATATACGGCCATACTGCTGAACAGGACCACACGCTTTTCAGGAAATCGTTGGGCAGCATTGAACAATGCTGTTGCAGATTGCCGGATGAGATCAGGATTGTTCTCGACACAACTGATCACTGCATCAACATCACGCATTGCATCCATCATTGCCTGCGGGCTGGTGATGATGAACGGCACATGTTCAACGTGCGCATTCAGCATTGCAGGCCGTCGCGTATCGGCAAATAGCGGATGAGCCCATTCCAGTTCAGTCAGCGCATTCGCAACCCGAGTTGCCACCACGCCAGTATCGCCGCCAAACACCAGTACCCGTTTCATGTCTTGTTCCGTAAATGAGCCGCCATGCGCAACGCCAGGGCCACAATGGTCAGGGTGGGATTGGCCTGGCTGGAGGTGGGAAACACGGCAGCGCTGGAGATATAAAGATTATTGACCCCATGCACTCGGCAGTCAGCATTCACTACACTGCTGCGCTCATCAATACCCATGCGTGCGGTGCCAATATGATGTCCGCCATAGGCGCCATAGCGTGTCATTTCAAATTCAAGCGATGCTGGATCATAGTCAAACGTGCCCGCGCCGGATTGTTCGATGTCGCCGGCCAGCAATGCAATGGCACGACTGACCGTGGATACGTCACCAGATGTATAACGCCAGTCTACATTGACGCGCGGTATGCCCAATGCATCGCGTTCATTGCCGAGTGTGATGCGGCTTGCAGGATTGGGTTCCTGCTCTGCATGGAAGTCCAGACTGAACAACGGCGCTTTGGGCTTGATGATAATGGAAGGAAACTTGCGTTCCGCCAATTTTCGATCACGCAGCATGTGCCATGCAAAGCCCGCCGCATCAAACGGACCTGCCAATACATTGCGCAGGTGCTTCAGCCATGTCAGCAGTGGCGTGCCTTCTTCACCATACAAACGCTTGCCATATTCATATGGTATCAACGGCTTCGCAAGGTATAGCAACGACAGCACGGCATTACGATGTTCGGGCAGCGTGATGCGCGGATGATGGAGGCGTGCGATGAAATTGCCAATGCCTTGCGCACGCTGCACGTCGGGACGCAGCGCCAGACGACGGCGGCAGTACACACCATCATCAGAGACATCGTAACCATGCCACACTTGTGACAGCGATCGCCTGAATGTCAGCGTGCCCACTGTGCCGGCGAGATGACACATATAGTAACGGCCAACGACATCATGATGATTGCCAATGCCACCGGCATGTACATCACGATTGGCGAGCAACATGCGTGCTACTTCAATGCCGCCGGTTGCAAGCACAAAATGGCGCGCTTTCACCACCAGTGTCTTGTTGCCATGTTCAGGCAGTGTACTTGCGGTGATGCTCTCCACCTGCAAGCCATCACCATTGAGTTGAATGCGTGTGACATTGGCATGCAACACCAGCCGCACATTTTTCGCGGCCCGCAGCAAATGTCCATAGCGTGCCGCAAAATCCGTGGGACAACTGAAACGTTCCAGCGTGTTGGTTGTGAAGTGGTTGCTGTGGAATTCGGCAATCATCGGCCGCATCGGCCTGTTGAACGCCTGCTCAATGGTGTAGGCATATTCACCGGCTTCACACAGTTGATTGGCGCGCGCGTAGAAAGGCTGCAATTCCTGCAAGGCCATCGGCCAGCCACTGTGTGCCACATAGCTTCGCGATTCGAAATCAATTTCATCAAAGGGCATGCAGCGTCCGCCCCAGATGGTGGTGGAACCACCCAAGCGGCGTTGCCGGTATTTGTCCGGCGGACTATGCAGGTGCTCATCGCTGACGGTTCCCGCATACAATGCCTGCGTTGCAGGCTCGGCTTTCATGCCGCCGCTTTCCAGCACCAGCACATCCAGTCCTGAGTCCATCAGCTCCAGCGCCAGTGTGATGCCCGCCGCACCCGCACCTATGATGCACACATCCGTTTTCCAGTCCTGTGTGGCGGGCATGTTGCGAAGATCAATCTGCATGTTGCTTCCGGAAGTGGCATTTCAAAGCGTGAAAGAGTAATGACAGGCATCGTGCCGGGCAAGCAAAGAATGCTGATCCGGTGCAAAATCGGTTTCATCCGTGTATAAATGCGCGGTCATTACTGAATGGTTGTCCCCATGCCTGAACCCATTTTGTTGCAATTTGATGATCATGATCTGGAACGTTTTATCAAAGTTGCAGCGGACTTCGGCCAGAACGAGTTTGGTTATGTCGTAACACCGAATACCGATCACCTGATCCGTTATCACGATGACGCACGATTTCGCGAACTGTATGCAGATGCGCGTTACATTCTGCTCGATAGCCGTTTTCTTTCCTATCTGTTCAAGCTGGTGCGCGGTGTGTCGTTGCCGGTATGTGCCGGCAGCGATCTCACCGCGGCATTGTTCCGGCGTGTCATTCAACCCGATGACAAGCTGGTACTGATCGGCGCAACCGAACAACAGGCGCAGATGTTGCGCGATCAACTGGGTTTGAAGAACCTGCAACACTTGAATCCGCCGATGGGCTTCATCAAGGATCCGGCCGCGGTGGAAACCTGCCTGCAATTCATTGAACAACATGGTCCGGCGCGCTTTCTGTTTCTGGCCATCGGTTCGCCACAGCAGGAAATCATCGCGCAACAAGTGAAACAGCGAAACCGTTTTCGCGGCCTGGGTTTGTGCATTGGTGCTTCCATCAATTTCATGACCGGTGATGAACGCCGCGCGCCACGCTGGATGCAACGTATCGGCTGCGAATGGTTGTACCGGTTGCTTCAGGACCCGCGGCGTCTGGCGAAACGCTATCTGGTGAGAGGTCCGCGCATCTTTGTATTGCTGCGTCACATCCGCGTGTCATTGCGGAAGCAGTCATGAACGCCCGCTATCAAGTCAAGGAAAAGCTGTTGCCATTGACCCTGGCGGTGTCGGCGATGATCGTGTCGCTGGTGGTGCCGGAAGGATTCAATTATGCAGAAGGTCTGGTTACTTCAAGCAGCGGGTTCAATCGTACATTGTGGCTGTTGTTGCTGGGATTTGGTTTGTATGCACTTGGCCGCCACCTGAAGGAATGCAAGAAGGTATTTTTGGGCAACCGCTATCTGGTGGCGCTGACAGCATTGGCATTGCTGAGTTACTTCTGGTCGACAGAACCATCAGTAACCATGCGCCGTATCATGCGTATTCTGGCGGTGTTCAGTGTGTGTATCAGCTTTGCTGCAGCGATGAAAACCACGCGCAGTTTCCAATCGTCCATCCGTCCGGTCCTGACATTGTTGCTTGGCGGCTCAATCATATTCGCACTAACCGCCCCTCAGTTTGGAGTCGAACAACTCCCGATGGCCGAGCTGGTTGGCGCATGGAAAGGACTGACAACACAAAAAAATGCACTGGGTGCATTGGCAACGCTGGGTACGCTGTTCTGGTTGCACGCATGGATATCCAAACAATCGCGGCAACCGTGGCCGATGATCGGCACGATCATCTCGCTGATATGCCTGATCAAATCGCGCAGTTCGACATCCATCATGGCTACATTGTTTTCTTCAGTGCTGATGCTGATGTTGATGCGTTCACCGGGGAGCCTGAAGCGTTACATGCCCTATCTGGTTGGTATCTTCGTCACCGTAATATTGATTTACTCTCTTGCCGTATTGAAGGTCATACCGGGTTCCGATGTGTTGCTCAGCCCCATCGCGGCAATTACCGGGAAGGATCTGACGTTCTCCGGACGCACAGCAATATGGGACATCGTCTCAGCACATTCCAGGTTGCATCCGTTCCTGGGCACCGGTTATGGAGGATATTGGGTGGGACCAGATCCGGCATCGGCTTCATTCGAAACGCTGGTCAAACTCGAGTTCTACCCGTCGGAGGCGCACAATGGTTATCTTGATATCATGAATGACCTTGGCTGGATTGGTGAACTTTTTCTGCTTGGATACGTAATCACTTATCTGCGTCAGGCATTGAAACTATACAGACTCGACCGCGGCCAGGGCGCCATCTACCTGGTCATCCTGTTTCACCAGATGATCGGCAATTTGTCGGAATCAATGTGGTTCAATGTACTGGTTGTGGAGTTTGTAATCGTCACGCTGGCCTCATTCTGCCTGACGCGAGCGTTGCAATTGCACGAAGAACAAGCCCGCCGCACTGCACATCAGCCGGTAACTGCAACACCAGTTCCCGCTTCACCGCAGCATCGCCACACTGCTGCACCGCCCCGCTCGGTGTGGGATAAATTGCGGCGTTAAGTTCTGATCACAGCAATTTCTGAATGCGTTGCGCCACCAGCATGGAACCGCGTTCAGTGACATGTTCGCGGTCGAATACCATGGGCTTGTTCTGATCGTCCAGTGTCAGACAACTGTTCCTGTCACATAGCGTATTGATCAACGAAATGTAAGGCACACCTTTCTGTGCCGCCAGTTGCGCCATCTGTGCATCCAGACCGCGCAATGAAACATCCCAGTGATGATCCGGATAATCCGGTTCACCGCGCTTCAATGCCGTGACCAGCAAACGCGGCAGTGGTGAATCATAAATCACCGCAGGCCCCATCAGGATGACAGCAACATGATGTTGCCGCGCCCAATCCAGTGTTGCCGCCACGCCTGGCAGCGAATCCGTGGTCCAGCGTCCCACAATGAGTGCCTTGTTGACATGTGTGTCCCCAGCCAGCAACTGGAAGGCCTTGTTGAACACTGCACGGCATCGTGCTGATTCATTGAATTTTGGCGTGATCGTCGGCAGGCATCCTGCCGCGGTCATCTGCATGAAGTGTTTGCCGGTGACGACGCTGCTCAGTCCCGACCACAATTGTGCGGCATGACTGTCACCCATGATGAGATAGTTGGGTTTGTCTGCGGATTCAGCAATGCATTCGGGATCCACATCCGCAGGTCCCACTCGCTCACTGAGAAAGCATTTGCCATCACGAAACATCGGCCCGGCCTGATAGTTGAGATACGATGCCAGTTCAATGGCACGCGGAGAGTAACGCGCTGGATAGCCTTCGGCGTTCCACATGCAGGCACTGATACCGAGCACCGCCACACTGGCAACGGCTGCCATCCATGCAAGTTTGCGTGGCGACGGCCGGTGCTTGCCTTCGCGGAAAGGCTGTTCGATGAAACGCCACGAAATGGCCGCCGCAACAAATGACACCAGGATGATGGCGATCTTGCGTGTGCGATCCGATCCGGTGTCCATCAACATGCCATAGTTACGCTGGAATACAGCGATGGGCCAGTGCCATAAATACAGTGAATAGGAAATGAGTCCGATGAATGTCACCGGCCGCATGGACAACACGCGTCCGGTTACCGTACGTGCATTCACACGTCCCACTGCAATGATCATTGCCGCGCCCAGTGTTGGCGGCAATGCCGTGACTCCAGGAAACGGCATGTCGCTGTTGATCATGAACACCGATGCAATAATCAATGTCAGACCGGTAAATGAATATACTTCACGCAATGATTCGTTCTTCGGTACTGGCAACGCATCAAATGCCACCAATGCGCCCAGCATCAATTCCCACGCGCGAGTGAACACCAGATAGTAACTCGCATCCTTGAAATGAAATGCGCCATAGGCACTGAGCGCCAATGACACGATGGCCACCGTCCATGTCATCACTCTGGGCTTGTTCTGTGTCATGCGGCAAGTGCCCCACAGCAACAGCGGCCAGAAAATGTAGAACTGCTCTTCGACGGCCAGCGACCAGGTATGCAGCAGCGGTTTGGACAATGCAGTGCCGTCGAAGTAGCCAGCCTGCATCAGGAAAAAGATATTCGACACCGACAGCACCGCAGCAATTGCACTCTTCGACAAGTCCACCAGTTCGGACGGCAGGGAATAAAACCAGGCAAACACGAAGGTGCCCAGCAGCACGGCAACCAGCGCAGGGAAAATCCGGCGTACGCGACGTTCGTAAAATTTGGTGATGGAAAATTTGCCTGCGATGATGTCCTTCATCAACAGGCTGGTGATGAGATAGCCGGAAATGACAAAGAACACATCCACGCCGACAAATCCGCCGCGGATGAAATCAATTCCAGCATGAAACGCCACTACCGGCAGCACTGCCACTGCGCGCAATCCGTCGATATCCTTGCGATGCACCGGTTCGCCAGCAAGCAAATTGCTGCCTGCAGAGGACAAACCGAGAAAGTCGAGAAAGGAATGCAAAATCTTCATGTGCTGCGGCAACCTGCAGGAAATGCAAGTGTGCAAGCTTACACAAAGAAACGGTCAAGAGTAACGTGGCTTTGGCATTTATGTCATGGACATCCCGGTCATGTCCACGGATACAGTGGTCTGCTCATTGCGCTCAGCGTGCGCGCACCTGCAACTCGTTGCGGCCATAATTGATGGATAACTCGCCCAGTTGACCCAGCACATCCATGCCAATCAACAACGCAGGACGCTTGTCCAGATGCCAGACTTTGAACACGCCGAAATCGCTGAACAGCACCGCCGCATTGGTGATGTCGGCAGGACCGAGTTTCACGCTGGGCACCAGCAGCAACCGGCCATCCTGCGAGCTGTTCGTAATGTCAATGACGCCCGACTCCAGCATGGCCTGATCCTTGTTCTTGCGGGTCAATGCGTCCAGCAACGCCATGTTGCCCAATGTCTGCGTGCCGCCGGTATCAATCACTGCACTGACGCGGATATGACCGACCATGCCGTCCACCACCACCAGACGATGCGACACCAGCGAAAACTTGATCACGGCAAACAACGCGTTGGGAGCCAGACCGATGGCATCGGAAATACGGATGCGATCATGCACAAAATCCGCAGTGATGGTTTTGTCGCCCATGCCGTCCACACCGAGAATGCCATCCAGTTCGGACACCACACTGCCATCGATAACCGGTACACGCAGATTCTGCAATTTCAGGGTGCCGCTTTGCAGTTGATCAACCTTGACGACCGGCGCCGTCATGCGGCCGAGCACGCCCTGTACCTCAGAGGTGTCTGCCTGGGTAACATCAATACCCAATCGTGCTGCGGCCTTTGATGTCAGCACTGAATGCGTTGCGCCAGTGTCCAGCATCAAACGAAAATCCGGCTGTCCATTGATGGAAACGGGAATGACAATCCGCCCGATGCGATCACTGCGAGTGGAAATGGCATATTGCGCATCGTCGCCACCAGGACCGATGGCAGCCACTTCGGGAACGGCGGGTTGCGATGACGTCGCGGCACAACCAGCCAGCATCATTCCCGCGAGAACGCACAACGCGGGCAACGCGCAATGTCGCACGATGTTGTACATGTCATGTTGCGATGTGTACTGGAACATTCCAGCTCACCCCTGGTTATCGGCCATTCCGCCATCAGTTGATGGTCAGTGTGCCGATTTGAACATCAAGTACGAAACAAGTTCATCACAAGTTCAACTCGGAGGTGAACACAAAGGTAAATCGTGATCAATGTATCAATGTCCGGGCTGCAACCAGATCATGCTCGCCATGCGTCCCGTGCGTCCATCGCGGCGATATGAAAAGAACCGCGTATCATTTGCTGTGCAAGCAGCATCATTGAATACGGCATCCACACCCAGACGCCTCAATTCATTGCGCGCCAGGGCATTCATGTCTGCCAGCCAACGATGATTTTTATTGCGAGTAAAACATTGATCATTGGCGGAATTGCGAGCGATAAAAACATCACGCACTTCATCGCCCACTTCGTATGCATCACGACCAATGGCCGGCCCCAGCCATGCAACCAATGCTGCGGCCTGAACATTCATGGCACGAATGGTGGCTTCAAGCACACCGGCGGACAAACCCCGCCAACCCGCATGTGCCGCCGCAACACATGTACCATCACGGTTGCAAAGCAACACTGGCAGACAGTCCGCAGTCATCACCGCGCAGACCTGACCCGGCGTCGTGGTAAATGAAGCATCTGCCACGGGTGGTTCGTCAAGCGATCCGGCTGCTACAACATTGATGCCATGCACCTGCTGCAACCAGCACGGCTCGCCGGGAAGATTCAACACGCGGGCGACACGCCGGCGATTGTGCAACACAGCTTCGCGTGCATCACCCACATGTAATGCCAGATTCAAACTATCAAACGGTGCTGTGCTGGTTCCGCCCATTCGCAACGTCGATGCTGCGCGCACTTGATATGGCACCGGCCATTGCGGCTCGATCCAGGAAATACCATCCCGCTCACGAATCACGTTGAGTGTTCCTTGAAATCGGTTTCCAGCGCCTTGAGCAATTGCTTCATGTCCGGTGGCATGGATGCCTTGCACGTCATTGGTTTCTTCGTCACCGGATGAATGAACTCCAGTTGCGCCGCATGCAATGCCTGCCGATGAAATTCACGCAGTGTGGTCGCCACCTTGTTGCTGGCGCCTTTCGGAATCAGCAGACGCCTGCCATACACCGCATCACCAACCAGCGGATAACCAACATGTGCCAGATGCACACGAATCTGGTGTGTGCGGCCGGTTTCCAGTTGCAGGCGCACATGCGTGTGCGCACGATAACGCTTGATGACGCGGTAATGAGTGACCGCCTCGCGGCCATTGGAACGAATACTCATCTTGACCCGGTCCACTGGATGACGGCCAATGGGCGCATCCACCGTACCGCCCGCCGTCATCACGCCCACACAGACGGCTTCATACTGACGTTGTATGTCATGCGCTTCAATCATTTCCGTCAGCGCCGTGTGCGCAGCCAGTGTGCGCGCAACCACCAGCAGGCCGCTGGTATCCTTGTCGATGCGATGCACCAGTCCTCCACGCGGCAGCAGTGACAGCTTCTTGTCAAAGTTCAGCAAGGCGTTCTGCAACGTGCCCGTACGATTCCCCGCGCCGGGATGCACCACCAGACCTGCCGGCTTGTTGATCACCAGCAGATGTTTGTCCTCATGCACAATGTCCAGCGCGATATCTTCCGCATGTACACGTTCGTCAGCTTCGATTACCGGCGTCAACACCACAGCTTCGCCGCCGAGCACGATTTCGCGGGGGCGGCTTTGTTGTCCGGCCACCAGCACCTTGCCGTTCTCAATCCAGCCCTTCAAACGGGTACGCGAGAATTCCGGCAGCATGGCGGCCAGCGCCTGATCCAGCCGTTGACCGGCGTGATCGGGTGGAATCACAAGAGAAACAGGCTTGGGTTTCTTGGCGGGCATGTGGCTTCTGGTATCCGGAAATGCGCAGTTTATCGCGCTGCGCCATTGTGCACTAACCTTCCGCGCTTTTAACTCGCATCTTCCCGGTTGACGGGTATACTTGCCGTTTGCGAATGCGTACCACGTTCATTTTCCGGCTTATTTCAACAACCAACCATGCTGACCCATCGACGCTTCCGTTCTTCGTTCATCTGCATTCTGATTGCGCTTGCTGCCATGCAGGGCGGCTGTGCGATGTTTTCCAACAAGCAGCCCACCAATCCCGATGAACTTTATGATCAGGCCAAACGCAGGCTCGACGGTGCCGACTATGGTCTGGCCATCAAGAGCTATGAACGTCTTGTCACGCGCTTTCCCTTCAGCAACGTCAGCCGCCAGGGCCAGCTGGATTTGATGTATGCGTATTACAAGGATGGCAATCGCGAAAGCTGCATCGATCTCGCCGATCAATTCATTCGTGAAAACCCGACTCATCCCCGCGTGGATTACGCCTACTATGTAAAAGGCCTTGCGGATTTCGATCCGCAACGCAATTTTCTGGAAAGATGGTTTCGCGTGAGTCTGGCAAAACGCCCACCCACCAATTCACGCTCGTCTTTCCAGGCATTCCAGCAACTGCTGCAACGTTTTCCCGACAGTCCCTACGTTGCTGACGCGCGCCTGCGCATGATTTTCCTGCGCAACCGGCTGGCCACTTATGAAGTATATGTTGCCAACTACTACTTCACTCGTGGCGCCTATGTTGCGGCACTGGATCGCGCCAAGTATGCGATCGAAAATTATGACGGCGCACCGGCGATCAAGCAGGCGCTGGAGATTTCACGTGATTCCTACAAGGGACTGAAGATGAAAGACCTTGCCGACAAGACGCAGGCCGTGCTGGCATTGAATTATCCGGCGCAATAACGTCCCCGTACTTTCAATGGCAATCCGGTCACGCGTTGCGGCGCCGCGACCGGCATGCGCACCGTGAGGCATTGACGGTCAATTCAAGGGGCGCAGCCAAGCCTCCCAAAAAACAGGTGATGGCGCATTGCCATCATAATGTCTAACATTCGTTTTTCACTCATCGCTTCCGGGTTCTTCATGGATACGCTGGATTTTTCCGCGCACACACCAGCCATGCAGCAGTATCTGCGCCTGAAAGCGCAGCATCCAGACGCGCTGCTGTTCTATCGAATGGGTGATTTCTACGAATTATTCTTCGACGACGCCAAACGCGCGGCACGCTTGCTCGACATCACACTCACTGCCCGTGGTCAATCCGCCGGCAACCCTATTCCGATGGCAGGTGTGCCTTTTCACAGCATGGAACCCTACCTCGCGCGACTGGTACGCAAAGGCGAGTCGGTAGCCATCTGCGAACAGATTGGTGATCCATCCAAGTCGAAGGGACCGGTTGAACGTCAGGTGGTTCGTATCGTCACACCAGGAACCCTGACGGATGAAGCACTGCTTGAAGATCGTCGCAGCTCGCTGCTGGCGGCGATGGTGAAGGAAAATGACAGCTTTGGCCTTGCCTGGCTGGAACTTTCCAGCGGACGTTTCCAGGTATTGCAATCACAAGGTGATGAAGCACTGCTGAGTGAACTGGAACGATTGCGTCCTACTGAGTTACTGATCAGCGAAAATGCCTCACAACCCACAGCGAACATTCACGCGCGTGAACGGCCCGTATGGCACTTTGATTTCGATGCGGGTCATCGTGCATTGTGCGAGCAATTTGGTACTCGCGATCTCGCGGGATTTGGTTGCGATCAATTGCCAATGGCGATTCGCGCTGCAGGTGCGTTGTTGCACTATGTGCGCGCCACGCAAAAAGCAGCTTTGCCACACTTGCGTGGACTGCAAGTGGAAGCACGCAGCGATGCGGTACTGCTGGACGCGGCGACACGACGCAATCTGGAACTCGATGTCAGCTTAAGTGACCGGCCCGATTGCACATTGGCGGGCGTACTGGATCGCACGGCGACTGCGATGGGTGGACGCGAATTGCGACGCTGGATCCATCGTCCATTGCGCAACAATGCAGTGATTCAACAGCGCCTGCATGCAATTGATACGCTGATTAACTCACGAAGACATGAACCCATTGCAGAGTTATTGCGACAGGCCGGTGATATTGAACGCGGCCTCGCGCGCGTTGCATTGAAATCGGCAAGGCCACGTGATCTCGGTCAATTACGCAATGCACTGGGCCAGCTGCCGCAACTACAGTCGTTGCTGAATGATCAAGACTCGCCGCTATTGCAGTCACTTGCGATGCAGGCGGGCACTCATCCGTACGCACATGAATTGCTGTGCAATGCCATTGTCGAAT
This sequence comes from Steroidobacteraceae bacterium, assembly GCA_035548495.1. Taxonomy (GTDB): domain Bacteria; phylum Pseudomonadota; class Gammaproteobacteria; order Steroidobacterales; family Steroidobacteraceae; genus CAILZL01. The sequence continues at coordinate 134,231 of DASZSV010000036.1, read as the reverse complement.
CGCCACCTGCGTTACTGCGCGAAGGCAATGTTATTGCAGCGGGATATGACACCGAACTGGACGAGCTGCGACAAATCAGTGAACATGGTGATCAATACCTGCTGGACATGGAAAACCGCGAGCGTGAACGCACCGGTATTGCATCATTGAAGCTGGGCTACAACCGCGTTCAGGGTTACTTTATCGAGATCAGCAACACGCATGCAGCGAAAGTGCCGGTGGAATATGTGCGCCGGCAAACCGTGCGTAATGCCGAACGTTACATCACACCCGAGCTGAAGTCATTTGAAGACAAGGTGCTGGGTGCACGTGATAAGGCACTGGCTCGCGAGAAAGAGCTGTACGATGAAGTACTGGGGAAATTGATTGAACAGCTTGCGCCATTGCAGCAAAGCGCGATGGCGCTGGCGCAGCTTGATGTGCTGTGCAATCTCACCGAGCGTGCCATCACGCTTAACTATGTGCAGCCAACGCTGTGCGATGATGCTGTCATTGAAATTGAAGCTGGCCGTCATGCCGTGGTCGAGACTTTTATCGACCAGCCGTTTGTACCCAATGACCTGAAGCTGAATGACCAGCGCCGCGTGCTGGTGATCACCGGTCCCAACATGGGCGGCAAGTCCACCTTCATGCGACAAACCGCATTGATTGTACTACTCGCACGCATGGGCTGCTTTGTTCCCGCGAATGCTGCACGCATCGGTCCTGTCGATCGCATCTTCACGCGCATTGGCGCATCCGATGATCTTGCCGGTGGTCGCTCCACTTTCATGCTGGAGATGACCGAAGCCGCCAACATTCTTAACAATGCGACTGCAAACTCTCTCGTATTGATGGATGAAATTGGCCGCGGTACCAGCACCTATGATGGTTTGTCACTGGCCTGGGCCTGTGCCACGCATATTGCCAAACAAGTGAAGGCCTTTACCTTGTTCGCCACGCATTACTTTGAACTAACCTCACTCGCAAGTGAAATCGATACCTGCGTGAATGTACATCTGGATGCCACTGAACATGGCGATCAATTGATCTTTCTGCACGCCGTCAAGGAAGGTCCTGCGAATCAAAGTTATGGATTGCAGGTTGCCGCGCTTGCAGGTGTGCCTCCCAAAGTGATCACTGCAGCAAGACAGTATCTGCGTGAACTGGAACGACATGCCACGCAGTCGCATGGCAAACATCAGCAACGGGAATTGTTGCTGGAGCAACCGGTTGAAGCTGTTGAACATGCAGCGGTCACTGAATTGCGGTCCATCAATCCCGACACGCTGACACCACGGGAAGCGCTGGATGTGTTGTACAAGTTGAAAGCATTGTCGAGATAACAACTGTTGAGCTGAGTCCGAACGAAGGTATTGCCCGCATCTATGAAAAACCGTCAAAAGCAGGATGTTTTTGCGGAGCCTATAGGGTCAAGGCGGTGCTTGTAACAAAGCATTGCTTTGATCCGCCGAGCGAGCATACAAGGAGGTGTGCACCGGGCTTGCACGAAGCAAGGAGTGCGCAGTGCAATGTATTCACGGCGATTTTGAATAGATGCGGGCAATACCATAGCAGGGACAGTCCAACGCAGAACTATCGCGTCTTCATAATCCATTGAGCGACAAACATGACATTTGCAGTTGAAACAAATGATCTCACCAAAACATTCGGTAACACCCGCGCCGTGAATGGCATCAATCTCGCCATTCCGCGGGGTGCCGTGTATGGCTTGCTGGGTCCTAATGGCGCCGGCAAGACCACCACTATTCGCATGCTTACCACCTTGCTGAAGCCCGACAGCGGCAGAGCACAGGTGCTCGGCCACGATCTTGTTACCGAAGCCGCACAGATACGTTCAAAAGTGGGTGTCACCGGCCAATTCGCATCAGTGGATGAAGATCTCACAGGATATGAAAATCTGGTGCTGGTGGCGCGCCTGTTGGGATTTTCATGGCGAGGTGCTCGTGAACGTGCCAGGCAATTGCTGGACGGCTTTGATCTGACCGAAGCAGCCAAACGTCAGGCGCGCACTTACTCGGGTGGCATGCGTCGTCGTCTCGACATTGCTGCCAGCTTGATTGTAACCAGTGAACTGTTGTTTCTGGATGAACCCACCACCGGCCTTGATCCACGCAGCCGCGGTCAGGTGTGGGACATTGTGCGTGCTATTGCCGCTGAAGGCACCACAGTATTGCTCACTACACAATATCTCGAAGAAGCTGACCGCCTTGCAGATCGTCTTGCGGTTATCGATCATGGCAAGCTCATCGCGGAAGGAACCAGCAAGGAATTGAAAGCATCTGTGGGCGGACGTGCATTGCATCTGACATTGAATGACGCATCACAATGCGATGCTGCGGAAACCATCATCAGACAAGTGTTGGGCGAAGTTCATCACGGCGCAGAGAGCAACAAGTTATCTGCCAAGGTATTGCGTGATGATGCCATTCCGCAAACGCTGGCTGCATTAGCGGCTGCGCAGATCAGCATCGCCGAATTTGCCGTGGCGCAACCCAGTCTGGATGATGTGTTCTTCGCGTTGACGGGCAAGCCAGTTGAAAGTAGTGACACTGAAACAAAGGTGACCGCATGAGCACTTCTTCACTGCATGGTGTACTACACAATGCGCCACGTCCGGCAAAGACTGGCGTCTTCTCTGCAATACTGACGCTGGCATGGCGTGCGATGCTGAAGATCAAACATGTCCCCTTCCAGCTGTTCGATGTGCTGGTGTTTCCCATCATGATGACCTTCATGTTCACGTACTTGTTCGGCGGCGCACTGGCGGGTTCAACCGGCGCCTACCTGCAATGGCTGATTCCCGGTATTGTGGTGCAGACCATGGTGTTCCTCACGGTGTATACCGGCGTGGGACTGAACGCCGACATCACCAAAGGCTTGTTTGAACGCTTCCGTTCATTGCCGATCTGGCAGCCCGCACCCATCGTCGGCGCATTGCTCGGTGATATTTCCCGCTATGCACTTGCCGCGACGGTAGTGTTATCCGTTGGCTTGATGCTTGGCTTTCGTCCAGGCGGCGGATTGTTGGGTGTGATCGCAGCAATAGCACTGATTCTGCTGTTCGTCTCCTCTGTGTCCTGGCTGTGGATCATTGTCGGCATGCTGGTCAAGACGCCCGAGTCAGTGATGACCACCAGCATGTTGTTACTATTTCCCATGACCTTCGTCAGTAATATCTTTGTCAATCCAGTCACCATGCCGGGCTGGATGCAAACCGTGGTAGCGCTGAATCCCGTAACGCATCTCACCAATGCATCCCGGGGTTTAATGCTGGGCGAAGTGAAGAGCGGCGATGTATTGTGGGTATTGATCGCTGCCGCACTGATCACTGCAGTGTTCGCGCCCATTGCGATGCGAATGTACTATCGCGAGCGATAACATCCGGATTGAACATCGGGTTGCGGCAGCTTTCTAGAATACACACTTGAGCATGACTCTTATTTCACGCGGTTCCACTGGATGAAAGTGGATGTCACTCACCGGCGATGATTCGTTGCCAAGCTGCGATTCATAGTAATAAGTGATGTCATTGGCTTTGGAATCAAACATATTGAGCATTGTCAGCGTTGCGCTCAGATTCCTGTTGAAGTTGTAACCTGCATCCACATTCACCAGCGTGGTGGAATGCGAGCGAATACTATTGTCCTCGATCAAGGGTGCAGGTCCCAGATAACGCAGACGCGCACCACCAAACCAGCCGCTTGTTGTATTGTAAGTGGCACCAATAGAAAACACTCTTTCTACTGCATTGGGAATATGATCTCCCACCACATCGTAATCAGTAAAGCGTGCATGTGACCACGCCGCATCGGCATCCATGATTAATGCCTCCATGGGTCTGTAGTAGGCAGACAGCTCCAGGCCAGTACGCCGGCTGGCGCGACTGGGTTCGGTAATGCCGCCATCACCGGAGAACAGTAATTCCGAATTCAGTTTCAATGTCCACAGTGACGCAGCCACCTGCAAGCGGGGAAGCACTACACTGCGCAGTCCCACTTCTGAACCAATCGCACGTACCAGTGGCGTGACGGGTGCCACGGGCGTGATGCCATCATTGGGATCGACCTTGATGGTCGCGCCGCGTGCATCGTTGCTGTGGAAGCCCTCACCCCAGTCGATGAAAAATTCCGTATTGCGCCAGGGACCCAATGTCATCGTCAACTTCGGACTGAGCAGATGATCGCTGGTATTGCCCGAGTTGATGGCAAGACTGCTGTTCACCCTGAACTGAAATTGATCGAAGCGCATACCTGCCGTGGTATGCAACCAGTTCATCCATTGGGTACTGTCACTGGCATAGAGTGAATAACTCGTCTGCCGGACACGATCTTCCCGTACCGTGTCATAGCGAATGCGTTGTTGCGTGTGATACAACCCCACCGGTGCAATGTCATCATCGCGGACTTGCAGGCCGGTCACGAAATCGTTTTGGTGATCAAATATCGTCAGTGTCTGCTGGTAACGCAACTCACCACCGAGAACGGAGCGGCTGTCGAATTGCTCGAATTGATCGCCATGTACCGCAGCAGTGAAGTAAGTAAAGTCGGAAAATAAATCCAGACCATAGTTGATGCCATAGACTTCCGCACTCCATTCACCTTTGCCCAGCGAGCCCCAGCCCTTCATCGAAAGGCTGTAACGATGCGTTGCGCCGCCATCGGCGGGATCGATGTAACCAAAACGATCAATATCGCCATTCAATACTGCACGCAATGGAATCTGATCAGTGGATCGCCAGCGGGCCTGATAACCCATGCCTTCAACACTGAACCCAGCATTGACATCGCCTTCCGTATACTTCATCACGCCATTCAATTTGTGCAAATGCTCTGCAAGTTGCCAGGGTCCGTTGGTATACGTCGCATCCATGCCAAGCAGCAAGTCGCCCTGATTAATCGCAGCAGAATCGGCGATCACCACTCGCGCATAATCATCCGTTCCGGCGGAAGCAGAAACAAATCCCTGGGGCAGTGCCCGCACATAACGGATGTGCACTGTGCCTGCTGCAGAAAAATTTCCTTCCTCTGCATAATAAGTTCCCTTGCAATATTCCATGCGATCAATGAGTTCCGGAATGAGGAAGTTGATATCACTGTATCCCTGGCCATGTGCATGCGTGGGCATGTTCACCGGCATGCCTTCCACGTACGAGGCGAAGTCAGTGCCGTGATCGAGATTGAAGCCCCGCAGAAAATATTGATTGGCCTTGCCATCTCCGCTGTGTTGTGTCACCACCAGCCCGGGCACCACTTCCAGTACTTCACCCGTGCGCAGCACCGGACGATTCTGCAATTGTTCAGACAACACCACACCTTCACTGGCGGCATCTGCGTCACCGGAAAGTTGCACGCCCGTCACTACCACCTCATCCAGATTATTGTCCGGAATGCCGCCGGCAATTCCCGGCGTTGCATATAGCAGAATCAGCAGCGCACACAGGCCAGAAATACCGTATTCGAGTGATTTCATCATTGGTATGAGGATTTATAAAAACTTCATACTGATAGTATCAACACGATGCGAACCAGCTGACATACGTCGAATGACGTAACGCCGCAGCCGGCACAATCAAGATGCGATATGCTGGAAACAGTCCTGTCAGGAGACTGAACAATGCGTCGAATTACTCTTTCCGTGGATGATGCACTGGCCGACAGCTTTGACGATTTTGTACAGCAGAATAATTATCAGAGCCGTTCTGAAGCATTTCGCGATCTGCTGCGTAACACCACGCGCAATGATGACATCAACAGCGGCTCCGCCAAGTATTGTGTCGGCACGCTCAGCTACATCTACAACCATCATGAACGGCAACTGGCGAGCCGACTGACGCAAATGCAACATGATCACCACGATGTCATGGTATCGACCATGCACGCGCATCTGGATCATGACAACTGCATTGAAACCGTCATCCTGCGCGGCCCAACGGCAGCGGTATCGGCATTTGCACAGGCGGTGATTTCACAAACCGGTGTGCGTCATGGCAAGTTTCATTCGATTCCCGTGGAAGTCGATCAACCTTCATCGCGACGGCATTCGCATTTGCATATTCATCCACGTAGCTGAGCAGAAACCTTTTAGCTCGTTATCCAAAATCGGTTTCAGTTTTTACACGTGGTTCAAAACGTCTCGTCGAAAGCAACTTTTGCCTGTACAACTGCTTGATATGCAGACACTCTGCGTTCAAAGAAATTGGTGAGTTCTTGCACATCTTGTAATTCTATACATCCAATTGGATTGCGGGCGCTATCTCGCGTTGGCAAACACAACGCACGCAGATGCTATTCTGCAACATACTGCAGAGAATGACGCATTTCGTTTCGTATCAGCCCCACCACGGCGGATAACACGTCCTCTGCAAATGCAAGACATGACGAGCGCAGTCTGAAGACGAGCCCGGCGAACCAGCCGCACGGAAAGAATGCGGCGTATTTGGAAAATCAGGTTCCCAATGCCGATCACAAAGCAGAAATTTCTTCAACGCAATCGCGCCTGATCATGCCCATCACTGTGGTGTCTGCAGACAGATCGGCGTGCTTGCAGGCACGCTCAAAAATGTAAATCTTGACGACATTGTGAATCAGTCCGGTCAGCAACGCTTCGTCAGCATTGATGCCGCGCGTGCGGCTGGCAATGCTCATAAGCACTACTCACCGGCTGTCGCAGTAGCCGCTCCCAACGCGGTACTTACAATGTGCTGCGCTTCTTGTTGAATGCGATGCAGATGATCGACGCCGCGATAGCTCTCTGCATAAATCTTGTACACGTCTTCCGTGCCGGAAGGCCGCGCGGCAAACCAGCCATGTTCGGCAATGACTTTTAGTCCACCGATGGCCGCATCATTACCGGGCGCCTGGGTAAGGATGGATTGAATCGCCTCACCTGCCAATTCTTTTGATACCACTTGTTGTGGCGTCAGTCGCGACAGTAATTTCTTTTGCGCGGGCGTCGCAGCTGCATCAATGCGTTCAAATAACGGCTCACCCAGTTCACGCGTCAGTTGGCGATAAATCTCACCCGGATCAACACCCATTTTTGCGGTGATTTCCGCCGACAACAAAGCCGGTGCGATGCCATCTTTATCAGTGGTCCATACGCTGCCATCCTTGCGCAGAAAGGCCGCACCCGCGCTTTCTTCGCCACCAAATCCCAGTGAACCATCGAGCAAGCCATCGACAAACCATTTGAAGCCCACCGGTACTTCGTACAACTTGCGTTGCAGTTTGGCGGCGATGCGGTTGATCATGCTGCTGCTGACCACCGTCTTGCCAATCCCCGCATCCTTGCGCCAATGCGGCCGATGCTGGAACAAGTAGTGAATCGCCACACATAAATAGTGATTGGGCGGCAGTAACCCAACGCTGCGCGTGACGATGCCGTGACGGTCGTGATCGGTATCGCAGGCGAAGGCAATATCGTAGCGATCTTTCAAATCAATCAAGCCATGCATGGCATAGGCAGAAGACGGGTCCATGCGAATCTTGCCGTCCCAGTCCACCGACATGAAACGAAAGGTTGGATCAACATCCGGATTAACGATGCTCAGGTTCAATCGATAGTGTTCTGCAATCGCAGGCCAGTAATGCACACCGGCGCCGCCCAGCGGATCGACGCCCATGCGAATCTTGCTATCGCGAATCACATCCATGTCGATGACGTTGCCGAGATCGCTGACATAGGTATTGAGATAGTCATAGTGATGCGTGGTCGCCGCACGACGCGCCTGTGCCAGCACCATTCTCCTGACACCTGCCAGCTTTTCACTCAGCAATCGATTAGCTTCGGTTTCTATCCAGCCCGTAATTTGCGTATCTGCAGGTCCACCATTGGTGGGATTGTATTTGAAGCCGCCACTGTCCGGCGGGTTGTGTGACGGTGTGATCACAATGCCATCGGCCAAGCCACTGTCGCGTCCACGGTTATAAACCAGGATGGCATGCGAAATTGCCGGAGTTGGCGTGTAATCGTCATTGCCGGCGATCATCACTTCGACATTATTGGCAGCCAGCACTTCCAGTGCACTGGCGAATGCCGGTGCCGACAATGCATGTGTGTCAAAACCCATAAACAGCGGCCCGGATATATTTTTGTGTTTGCGATAGTTGCAAATCGCCTGCGTAATCGCCAGCACATGGTGTTCATTGAAGCCGCATTCGAATGACGAACCACGATGCCCCGAAGTTCCGAACGCCACACGTTGTGCAGCGATGGCGGGATCAGGATGTTCGCTGTAATACGCGGTGATTAACTTTGGTACATCAACAAGCAAGCTGGCCGGAGCAGGCTTGCCTGCAAGTGGATTTACCAGCGGTGCAACTGCTTTGGTATTCATAAACTCTTCGATTTTGGTTCAGGCGAATGCATCAAATGCGTCAACTCGAATTCTGCGGCCCGTAAGTACCGCGCGCGCTTAAAGTGAGCAATGCTGATTGTAACGCGACTTCGGTAGTTTGTTACGGACGGCTGATAATTTCATCTGACGATGGGCCGTCAAGTATCCGATAGTATTGGATGAACGAGCTGAAATACGAGACTGCCGAAACTGTTTAATATCCGCCGTCCTTTTCTGCCTACAGCATCGGGAGGTTGTTTCGCAGGTTCCCACACGGCACGAATACAGCTGCGTTTGACAACCAACCGTAAACGCTAGGTCGCATCCACGTCATGATCCTCGCTGATGCTGTACTCTCCGCGCTTCATTGCATCGGCGATTTGCAACGCTCGCGGCATATCGGCTTCATGCACCAAAACACGTACCCCGCCGCCTGCGACACTCAGGAACACGTGAGCTATAGATAAGTTTGCGTCGGCCGCGAATGCTTTGATCCCCTCTGACTCCAAGAGTGCGCAGAGTATTTGTGCCTCTGCCCACGTCAAATGGCGAGCAATCCTTTTCATATCGCCGGCACGTAGCGTTTCACCGTCGGCGCCGGCACTTTCAGCGGGCACTTCCACGGCGGGAGGCTCTATTCCGCGCCGCCGCATCTCATCCATGGCGACGGATTGTGCAAGTTCAGTGAGAGTGCCTGATTCATACCGATCCAATAGCACCTCATCATCCAGTTGACGATATTGCAATTCCAAGTCCTCACGCGATGGGTTCACGGCGTTCCCTCCTACCAATGACGTTATCAGTTAGTTGCTGGCAAGACGGAGTACTGAATTACGATGTACAAAATATCATTCAAAGGATGAAATGGCTTAATGGCTTTTGCAGCATCATAGAAATTATCTAGATTTCCCTGCTCTGAATCCGGCGCTCCAGCAGTGCTCATTTCAAATTCAGCCGGGAGGTCGGCTGACAGGGTGTATCTGACCATCACACCAAACTGAGCCTTGCTGTTACTGAAATAGGTGGCAGCTACTGCATTCATCTGGTCAGTCAAGTGCATGAGGTCCTCGTGCTTGAGTGTGCGTCCACATGGATCTGAAGGGCTTTCTAATTGCAGATGCTCCAACCGGACATTTCTAGCAATTTTGCGCTGTGGTTCTGCGAAAAACACTTCTGTTGCTGGACCACACATTTTTGAGTCCATGCTTTTTTGGTCTTTTGGGTCGGCGGCATTCGCCGTGGATACCGAAAGTAGAATCCAGAGCAAACCGAGAATGACAATGCAAAGCCGACATCCAGAGGAGGATACACTTGGTTCCGTTTTAAGCATTTGCTCCAACATTTTTACGATGCTACGTGTCACGTCTTGATCAGTTCGTAGGTTGGGCTTCGAAGACTCAGCCCAACCTACCGAGCTGGAACATGGACTACTGCCATTTTCTTATCGAAACCTTCTCCGGAAATTTGAGAAGAGTACTTATGCCGCAATTTCATCAGAAATGTTTCATCTGTTTGGCCAATTAGTAGCACCACAATATTTGTTTTAGTTGGTTCCATGTGTTCAATCTGGCCGATTAATCGATCAAACTCGGACTTCTTTGTTAAATTGAGTTTTAGCTCAAATCCAATATCACCCGTAGTAAAAATGCCTGTCCACTTAATCCAAATATCGATCGTTGTTCCAAAGTGTCGATATTCTTTTTGAATCACGCAATCGTCTGGTAGGATTTTCCGGAACTGATCATAAAGAGCATTACGGTATTCTAATTCACCGTCTTGGAGTGCAGGTCGCCATTGTCGAATGCGGGACTCAAAAGCAGGAACTATGCCGTTCCAAGCTACAGAAAATTTTGTAAGTCTGTCCATCTTATGAGTATCCATTTATACAGTTGGTTTTGCGACGTCCGTACAAAGAGCAATCGCCACAATGCTGCCGAATATTGCCGGTCCGGGGTCTCGGGGTCAATGTGGAGAAGAATAGTGCCGGTATGTGGATGTCCGGATCAGATTGGAGCTTTGCTGGCTTTGGCAGCCCAACCTCCACATCCAATTCTTGACCAACTTTATATCAACAGCTTTGCAATCCTGCCACCGCGGTTTTACACATCACTTTCATGGAGAGCCTATCTGTTGCAATGCAACCGCTGAATTTTGGAATGAGCCCTCACCCCCACCCCTCTCCCTCAAGGGGCGAGGGAATTATGAATCTATTGATTGAGGTGTAATCACGATTACACCCTACCGAGCTTTTCATCATCACCTGCGGCCCATGGCCCTGCACTTTACCGGTGTCGAAACCCAAACAAGAGAGCAACCAAAGTGCCTCGCCGCACGAACCGGTATCAAAACTCAGCCCGGAGCCCTATGCGACGCACGATCAACACTACGCAACCCCGAACATTCGAGCAATGAAGTTGGGATCAACAACGGACGCCACATGGACCAGAAGTATCACCCAGCCGACAATCGCGATCATGACTGGTGGAGAATGAGAATTAACTTGATTCCCATATCGCCAAACTCCAAAAGTGTATTCATCAACTTGTTCTGGGAACCAGATAAACACAAGCGATGGGGCAACGAAAAGAAGCACGTACCAATGGCCCTTTGGCACTGGCCATGCGAGCCAAAGCGATACCGCAACGACTACAATCGAGAGCACTCTTGACATGGTACGAATCATCGACCGCCTGGCTTACTTTATCTATTGTGATTATTACAGTGACTGCAAGGTAACATCAGAGCCAATTCCACCACAAGCGCCTGTGACGATTCGAGAATATCTTCTAGCTGGGTGGCCGAGCTTCGCAGACTCAGCCCAACCTACCTCACCGAGAAAGACTATTTGAACAACGAGGAGAAGTCACACTCAACCAAGTCACCGATGCGTTCGACCGTCATATCAGCCGCCGGATAACGTGCGATATTTTCAGGATCAAGTGCATAGTGTCCCTGGCGTGGAAAAATCGTGGTCAGTCGATCTCCCATTGATTGCTTCATCGCCGCCAGAATGCGTAACTTGTCATCGATCATCACATAGTGACGCGCTGGATAATGCCGCTGCATTTCAGCCAGCATTTGTTCCTTGTGAATGTAGATCAACACACGCCCTTCCACTGCATCCCATAAACCCGCGCGGTGTATCTTGCGCGGCTGAAACACCACGTCTCCGTCCGACAGGATGACCGTGCGACCCCACTTGCGACAATGTGCCAGCACTTCGAGCGCACCAGGATACAATTGCTTGTCGAAGGGATAATCGATCAGGAAGGTGGACATCTCCAACAAGCGCGCATCATTCGGCACATCCTGTCGATAGCGTTGCAAGGCACCCAGGTAATCGACATAGCCCAGTTCAGTACGCAGTTGTTCCAGGATATTCCAATAGCAGTCTCGTGCGGCACGGCCAAACTCCGCATCGAGATGCACCTGCAAATCTGCCTGCACTTTGTCGTTATCAAGCAGCGTGTTATCACAATCAAACAGAAATACAACGTCTTCAGGTGAGGTCATGAGTGGCGCCTGTTCTGATATTGCAACCAAAGCATTTAGTGCATCAAGTACCTTAAACCTTCTCCCACATCACCGGCGCCTTGGCGGCAGCAGCTTGTTCGAGAATCTTGATCAATGGCCCCGCACGCGTTGCAAGAGTAATGGGCGGTTCATGGTCAGCGTCGTCGCCCTCTTCTGCCTGATTTGTAGTCGTGGTAACCGCGTTGCCATGCAATTGCAGTTGTTGTCGCAATCCTTGCAATGCAGCCGGAATATTTTCTTCGCTGATGGCACCGGGGATTGCACCACTGGCACCCAGCATTTTGATGAGCAGTAAAGCATCATCACCAAACATGGTAATGGACTCTGTTGCAATGGAGCTGAAGTGAATGAGCATAAGTATTCCTGTTGGCGGTAGTCAGATGGCAGAACAATTTCGCTCAGCCTGAGCATAGCGAAGGTCTTGGCGAAATGTACCGCCACCCGCAACTATAGCGAGATACTGACTGGTGTCGCGGCATCTTACATCCCCTGGCGTGGTTATGCGTATACGGCGGGTATCACGCCTTGATTGCAGTGACCGATATCGCGCAGGCGTTAGATTGTGACATGTGTGCTCCAGTTAATGCGTTGATCGACGTTGCTGTTGAAAGGGAGGCTGGCGCATGTCGCATGCATGGATCAGTTCGGCAGCACACCGACGGACAGCAAAGACACTGGTAATATGAATTGAAACCGGGCGCTGCAAACGCTTCGGCCGCGATCATCAGCGTATATTTTCCCGATACCAACACGAACAGGCATCGTTGATCCGGTCGCACCAGAAAATGCGGAGAATATCAGCGCAATCGATGAGAGGCGTGAATTAGCCGACTGAGGTCCGGTCAAGATCCCAAAGCTGATCGCAATGCAGAAATCTCTTCGATGCAGTCACGCATGATGTGACGGAATTTTTCGTTGTTGAGCCCAAGGCGCGAGAACGCACGCACACCCTGCATGTTGAGTTCAAGATCAACTTCAGGATCGTCAATGAAAGTGGAAGCCAGCACTGCAACCGTCAGCACATCGCTGAGATCGGCTTCACCGTTGACGCGATCGAATTCCTCCTGTGCACCCACGGCTTCGGCGATATGCGGTGCAAAGCCCCAGTTTTCGATGATGGCCTTGCCGATGCTCGCATGCCAGTCACGCATGATGGCGCTCATTGCCGTCGTATCGGCAAACAGGTCCGCATGTTTGTACGCACGCGCAAGAATGTAAATCTTGCCGACGTTGTGAATCAGTCCGGCGAGCAATGCTTCGTCAGGATTGATGCCGCGCGTGCGGCTGGCAATGGTGTACGCCAGCGCGGAAACCATGGTGGCGCCGTTCCACAACTTTTCCAGATCCTTGATGATGTGCTTGAGTTCGGATGCACGCCGCAACTGTGCAATGGCAAACGCAACAGCCGCGGTACGCACATTGTTCTGGCCAATGCGGTTGATGGCGGTTTTCAGTTCGGTGATGCTTTTGCCGCCGCGATTCAGCGCTGCGGAATTGGCAAGCGTCATGACACGCGCCGCCAGACCGGCTTCTGATGCAACAATTCTGGAAATCTGTTCGGGACTGACATTCTCGTCGGCCAATGCCTTGCGTACACGTGTGGCCACATCCGGATAAGCGGGAAGTTCGACACGGCCGCGCGACACTTCGGCTGCGAGTTCCGCAACAAACTGGAACGCTGCCTGCGCGTGCCTTCCGGTTACGTCACTTTGTGCTGCAGTGGAAGCCATAGTTCAAAACCTCAAACCGGTATCAGTGTTTAGCTGTTGGCAGCATCATCAATGCGGGCTGCGGCCAGCTCCAGGATTACGTTGCAGATATTATTCAACGATTCAATGCGTTCTGCTGCGCCCAACTTCACAGCACTGCCAGGCATTCCCCACACCACGCTGGATATTTCATCCTGCGCGATGGTGTGTGCGCCTGCATCGCGCATTTCCCTGAGTCCGCGCGCGCCGTCATCACCCATGCCGGTGAGTATCACGCCAATGGCATTCGGGCCCACTTTCTGCGCCGCTGACCGGAACATCACATCCACGCTGGGACGATGACGATTGACGGGCGGCCCGTCGCTGAGCTTGCATACATAGCGCGCACCGTCACGATCAATCAGCAAGTGACGATCCCCCGGTGCGATATACACATGCCCGGGCACAATGTACTGGCCATCTTCGGCATGAAACACCTTCATCGCACAGACTTTATCGAGCCGGTCGGCAAAAGGTTTACTGAATGCAGCAGGAATATGCTGCGAAATCACGATGGCCGGTGCATCCGGTGGAAAATTGCCAAGCAGTTCACGCAATGCTTCGGTGCCACCCGTGGATGCGCCAATGGCAACTATCTTTTCGGTGGTACGCAACATGGTTCGCGGCCTGCGTTGCGAAGGCAGCACCACATCGGCACTGAACTTGGGCTGTACGCTGGCGATTGCAGGCACATGACGGCGCGTGACATTGGCACCGGCTGCCATCTTCACCTTGGCCACCAGCTCTTCAGTGTATTCATGCAAGGTACCGGCAACATCAATCTTTGGTTTGGCGACAAAGTCCACCGCACCGAGTTCGAGTGCACGCAGCGTGACTTCCGCGCCCTTCTGTGTCAATGATGACACCATCACCACCGGCGTGGGCCGCAAGCGCATCAGGTTTTCAAGAAAGGTGACACCATCCATACGCGGCATTTCCACATCCAGCGTAATCACATCGGGATTGAGTGTCTTGATTTTTTCACGCGCCACATAAGGATCATTGGCAGTGCCGATCACTTCCAGTTCGTGATCACTGTTGAGCATCTCCGTCAGCATCTGCCGCACCAGCGCGGAATCATCGACAACAAGCACTTTCTTTTTTGCCATGATGATCTCTGCAATACATCAGAACAAATCAATTGAGCCTGCATCAGGCTGCTGGTCAATGGTCTTGCTGTACGACACTTCCTGCCGCAGCACAGTGGCGGTCATGGCACCGGCAAGATGTTTGACCCGCACGCGGCCGGTGAGCGGAAAATACTGCACATGCCTTGGCGTGGTATCGCCGACATCTTCGGACACCACTTTCAATCCTTCCTGTTTGAGAAAGTCGCGCACAAAATCGACATTGTGCTGCCCCACATCGGTGGTCGCGGCAAGCACACGCGCACCGCCGAAGATCTTTACCTCGAGATCAGCACGCAAGCCGCCGCCGCTCAATATCTTGTTGATCAGTTGCTCCATCGACGCGCTGCCGTAGCGCGTGGCAGTGCCTGCGACCGAGTTCCAGCTATCGCCCGTTTCACCGCGCGGATGCGGCAGCATGAAATGATTCATGCCGCCAACTCCGGTGCGGGGGTTGCGGATGCATGCAGAGACACAGGAACCTAACACCGTATCCAGCACCTCGTCTTCCCTGGTGACATAGAAATCACCGGGCAACAGCTTGGCAATCACGTTGCCTGTACTGGGATCGCGATAGCGTCTTATGTTGTCGAATCCAGTCATGGCACGCGGCAGTGGCGCACGGGGATCGGCATTTTTCACGGGTTCAGCCAACTATCCTCCAATCTTGCGGTAGATGGTGCGCCCCACCAGCTTGAAGTGACTGTGCTGTGAATGAATCGATTCGGAATGACCCAGACACAGATAGCCACCATTGGCCAGCAAGCCTGCATAGCGCATCAGCAAGCGGTCGCGAGTCGGCTGATCAAAATAGATCATGACATTGCGACAGAAAATCACATCGAATGGTCCACGCATCGGCCAGTTGTTCATTAAGTTGAGTGGACGAAAGGTGATCAACGTACGCAATTCAGGAACCACCTGCCACTCGAGCTCGTGATGACTGTCGCTGCGCACAAACCAGCGGCGACGGCGTTCTTCGGATACACCGGTAAGACGATCACCTGAATAACAACCATGTTCGGCGACGTGCAGCATTTCACTGTCGATGTCAGTGGCAAGAATCTTGAAATCCCAGCCACGGCTGCTGGCGAGTACTTCAGCCGATGCCATCGCAATTGAATAAGGTTCTTCACCGCTTGAACAGCCCGCTGACCAGATGCGCATGCGTCGTGTGCGTTCATTGCGCCCCATTGCTTCGGGCAGCATCACCGCGGTAAGTGCATCAAAGTGATGACTCTCGCGAAAGAAGGATGTGACATTGGTGGTGATGGCGTTGATCAATCCCACCAGTTCTTCGGGACCGCCATTGCGGATGACATCGCAATATTCGCCGATGGAATTCAGGCCCAGTTCGCGCGCGCGCCGCACCAGCCTGCCCTGTACCAGTTGCAGTTTGTTGGTGCCGAGCACAATGCCTGCATTCTTTTCCACCACCGTGCGGATGAAGTCGAATTCCTCCGGCGTGATTTGCGCATCCACGAGTCCCGACTGAATGTTTTTTTCAAACTTTGGCAACATGCAACACGCAACCCGGTAATTCTCTGGCAACAACGCATTGTGAGTATTCTGCACACGCGCAACACGCCGCTGCGCGGCAGTCTTCTGATTGCGTTACGCCACCGCCGGCATCGCTGCGATGCCGGCAATGTCGGCACCGATCAGGCGATCAATGTCCAGCAACATCACCATGCGGTCGGAAACCGTTGCCAATCCCTGGATGTAATCGGTCTTCACACCAGCACCCAGTTCGGGCGGCGGCTTGACATCGGCACCCTGCACGTTGATGACATCAGACACGCCATCGACTACCACACCAAAATCACGACGGCCATGACCGGAATCAACCGACAGCACAATGATCACTGTCACTGCGGTATATTCAGCACGATCAAGACTGAGACGCATGCGTAAGTCCACCACCGGCACAATCGAACCACGCAGATTCAATACACCCAGCACATGCGGTGGTGATTGTGGAATGCGTGTCACCGGTGACCAGCCACGGATTTCCTGCACACGCAGAATGTCCACGCCATAAGTTTCGTCGCCGAGCATGAACGTCAGCATCTGGTTCAGACTGTTGGTGACATCTTCCGGCTGCTTTGCGCTTGCATTTTTCATAGCACTTCTCCACGGAGTGACTGCAACTGGATCAGGTGTGTTGCCTGATTCCCGTCATTGCATGCTCCGTTAAAACTCCTGCCATACACTGTCATCACCGCTGGCGCGTGCCATCGGGCGCGCGGCAGGACGTGCAGCGGGACGTGATGCAGCCGCACGCTGCGGCATGGCAGGACGTGATGCCTTCATCATCACCGGCTCAGCAGCAACACCACCATTGACATTCTTGAAGAAACCGATCTGCTGCACCAGTGCATTGGCCTGTTGTTGCATGGCCTTGCTGGCTGCAGATGCCTGTTCAACCAATGCTGCATTCTGCTGCGTTACACCGTCCATCTGTGTCACTGCATTGTTGACCTGTTCGATACCGGCAGATTGTTCCTGGCTGGCGGCGGCGATTTCGGCAACGATGTCGGTGACTTTCTTCACGCTCTCCATGATCTCTGCCAGAGTCTTGCCGGATTCATCAACGAGTTCGGAACCTGCTTTCACTTTGTCAACCGAATCATTGATGAGGTCCTTGATTTCTTTTGCGGCACTGGCGCTGCGCTGTGCAAGGTTGCGCACTTCCGTGGCCACCACTGCGAAACCGCGACCCTGTTCGCCGGCGCGTGCCGCTTCAACCGCTGCATTCAACGCCAGCAGATTGGTCTGAAAAGCGATTTCATCAATCACGCTGATGATGTCGGCAATCTTGCGGCTGGCGTTGTTGATTTCACCCATTGCACCAATGGCGCGTTGTACCACCGTGCCACCACGCTCGGCTTGTTCACGTGCACCAGCAGCGAGTTGATTGGCCTGACGCGCGTTGTCCGCATTCTGTTTTACTGTAGCGGTCATTTCTTCCATGCTCGATGCCGTTTCTTCCAGTGCCGATGCCTGTTCCTGCGTGCGGCTGGAGAGATCATCATTGCCCTGCGACAACTCGCTGGCAGCACCGCCGACCGCACTGGCAGTAGTGCGCACTGAGGAAACAATTTCAACCAGCTTGGCATCCATGGTGCGCAACGCAACCAGCAACTGGCCCAGTTCATCATTGGTCAGCACTTCAATTTCATTGCCCACATGACCATTGGCAATCTTGTTGGCCACGCCCACCGCAACATTCAGCGTGCTGATGATGGAACGTACCAGCAACATGCCGAGGAACGTCGCCAGTCCCAGTCCCGCAAGGATGGACACTGCAATCATGATGTTGTTGTGGCGGAATGCAGCAACCGCATTTTCCCACGCAGTTTCCGCAGCCTGCAGTTGTGATTTTTTCAGTTCATCCACAATGCCAGTCAGTTCATCGTACTTCGGACGCGCCTGTTCCAGCATGGACTTTTCCGCCTTGTCAAAACCGCCACCGGCCTGCAATGCGGCGACTGCATTGAGGTTTACTTCAAGGATGGCATTGCAGTCGGTGCCAAAGCGATCAATGATCTTGCTCTGTTCTTCTTCGACCTCCAGCTTGTCGAGCTTGCTCCACAGCTCCTTGATCTTGTCAGCGTTGCCTTTCACCTGGTCCACGGCAGCAGAGACCGATGCAGGGTCCTGCTTGATGGTGGCCAGTTCAATGGATTCGATGCCTTTGCGTTCCAGAGTGACGATTTCGTCCACCCAGCTGGAAGGCATGAGGCGGCCTTCATACATGCGTTCCAGTTCACTGTTGGTCTGGCGCATGCCCGCAAAGCCGACAATGCCGACAATGCACATGATCGCTGCGAGCAACCCGAGGGTTGCAAACAGTTTGGCCTTGATACTCAAGTTCGAGATATTCATAAAAATTCCCATCGCGATTAAAGCGTTAAAACACCATACATCAAGCAGCCATGCGTTCAGTGCCGACACGAATGATGCCCGGAACATCCAGGATCAGCGCCACTGAACCATCACCAAGAATCGTCGCACCGGAGACACCTTCGACACGACGGTAATTGGTTTCCAGTGATTTGATGACCACTTGCTGCTGACCCAGCAGGTCATCAACAAACAATCCCACCCGTCGTCCTTCGCCTTCCACCACCATCAACAGACCTTCGGTCAGTTCAGTGGTGCGCGGACGCACGCCAAACATGTGATGCAGGCGTATCACCGGCAGATATTCATCACGGAAACGGAATACTTCACCACGGCCTGCAACCAGATTGACCATGGATGGCTTGAGCTGCATGGATTCGATAATCGCAGTAAGCGGAACGATGTAGGTTTCCGATCCCACCGCAACGGACTGGCCATCGACAATGGCCAGCGTCAGTGGCAAGGTGATGACAAAGCGCGAACCCTTGCCAAGTTCTGTTTTTACTTCAATCGATCCACCGAGTTCTTTCACGTTGCGGCGTACTACATCCATACCCACACCGCGGCCGGATACATCAGTGGTGACATCCGCCGTGGAAAATCCCGGCGTGAAAATCAAATCATAAATCTGTTCATCGGTGAGGAGGTCGTTAGCGCCCACCAGGCCGCGTTCGCGGGCCTTGGCAAGAATCTTGTCCTTGTTCATGCCGCCGCCGTCATCTTTCACTTCGATGGTGATATTGCCACCCTTGTGATATGCATCCAGATGCACCGTGCCAACCGCAGGCTTGCCCGCCTTGATGCGCACATCGGGCTTTTCGATGCCGTGATCCACGCTGTTGCGTACCAGATGGATGAGCGGATCGCCAATCTTTTCAAGCACCGTCTTGTCGAGTTCGGTGTGCTCGCCCGTCATCTTCAATTCAATTTCCTTGTTGAGACGATTGCTCAGATCACGCACCATGCGTGGAAAACGGCTGAATACAAAGCTGATGGGCAACATGCGCACGCGCATGACGCTTTCCTGCAATTCGCGCACATTGCGTTCAAGCTGTGCGAGGCCCGAACGCAGTTCATCGGCGGTCGAGCCTTCAAGACGTGTACCCAGCTGTCCCAGCATCGACTGCGTGATGACCAGTTCGCCCACGGTGTTCAACAACTCATCAATCTTTTCGATGCTGACGCGAATGGAACTGGAATCGCCAACTGACTGGCGATTGCCTTCGGCGGGCACATCGGTTGCAGCCTTTGCCGGTTTCATCTGCACTACATTGTTTGCAGCAGTTTCTTCTTCGCTTGTTGCTGTTTCAAATGCGGGTGCGGCAGGTTGCTGTTCGATGATATCAAGATGGCAATCACCTTCGGCCCAGTCGAACACCTGCGCGACGACATCGCGGGTGACTTCACTGTGCAAGGCGATGTCCCATGACAGCAGACATGATTCCGGGTCAAGATCACGCAGCGATGGCAGTTGCGATACATTGACCGTCACTTCCATCGTGCCGAGATCCGCCAGTTCGCGAATCATGCGCAGAGGATCGTTGCCATGCACAAACAATTGCGGATAGGGCCGGAATGCAATCAACCATGTCTTGCCATTTGCAGGCGGTGTATGACCGGCAGCAGATGTGCCTGCAACCGCATCTGTAGCAGCAGGTGCAGTGTCTGGTGCGGACTTGTTGATGATGGCCACTTCCAGATCGAATTGCAGGTCGGCAATGCGCTGCGCATCCACCGGTACCTTGGTCTGCACGGCACGCAGCATGTCGCGCATAACATCCACGGTTTTCAACAGCAGGTCCATGATGGGCCTGCTCACCTGCATGCGGTTGCCGCGCAATTCATCCAGCAACGTTTCCAGTGTGTGCGTGAATGACGCTACTTCAGTAAAGCCAAAAGTGGCGCTGCCGCCCTTGATGGAATGCGCAGTGCGGAAGATGGTATTGATCAGCTCCAGTTCGGGTGAACCAATGTTGAGCTTGAGCAGCGCAGACTCCATCGAGTCCAGCGCTTCGAAACTTTCTTCAAAAAAGGCATCGTGAAATTGCGCAAGGTCGAGTGCCATGACGTTACTCCGCACGCAATGCCAGTCGTGAACGGTATGAACAACGGGCGGTCATGCAGCTGCTCCCATTGCAGGCAGTTTCAGCAAAGACGCCAGACCCAGCGCCGCAGCGGCATCCATCATCGCCGCATTCATGCCAAGCCATTCGACATCATGATGTTGCTGCGCGCGGTCGCGTACGAATGCCAGCAGCACCTGCATGGTGGCGGCATCAATGCGTTCCACATGCGACACGTCGATACGCACTGCTTCCGGCGCATCCACACGCGGCAGCAGTTGCTGCCTGAGATCGACTGCATCACGCAACAGGCATTGCGCAGGCAACACCACCGCATCTGCGGTCGCGTTGCCAGTCTTCTCCTTGGTAGCGGGTTTACTCATCTCACTTGCACTGCCATTGATCGGTTGGGTGTCATCAGCATCACCCGCCACAGCCGCAGGCTGCGCAGCAAGATTCTCTGCTGCTGCCAGCAATTGTGCGGCATAAGCGGCATCGGCCAGTTCGGTGCTGACGTCAGTTGCAACCGGGTCTTCTGCTTGCGCACCGGGTTTGTGGCGCACGGTACGTTTGCGTGTCTCAGACTTCATTGCAATCTCATCACCAGATTCGGTACCAATACCGCCTGCGAGTGTTGTTACGGGACACGTATCGGCACAACCTCAGTGCTCTTTAACCAATAACGGTCACACTCAAGGGAAAAGATACGTATTTAAGTCAAGGCGCCCCCCGGCCGATAAATTCAGTGATGAATCTCACAATCGGCTGCAATGGTTCATTGCTTCACATTTTTTTCATTGATGGATTTCACTGTACGTGCGCATTGATGTTCTCGCCGCCAACGATTCCCGGCCCGCCGCGTTGATTGCAGCGCAGCGGTCGCTGTGGCGCGTGGGCGCCATTCTTGAAGCCGTTGCAGTACGCGATGTCAATGGTGATCTGTGGTTGAGCATCGATAACCAGAAACTGCCGGCTCGCATTGCGTCGGGCAACAGCGCCGGTCCCACTGATGGTGAGCCGTTGAAGGTGCGCGTGCTGCGCGACAGTCCGGTGCTGGCGCTGGAAGTACTGGATGAAGTGCTTGACACCCAGATAAGTGAAGATGCATTGCGGCGCTTTCTGCCAAAACAAACTTCACCCACGCCGCTGCTGGCTAATCTGAGCTGGTTGTTTCGCAGCGATGCCAACCGTGGCCAACTACCGGACAACATTCTCAGAACATTGCAATCCATGTGGGATGCGCTGCCCGACGCGCAGGAATTGACCAACGCCGCGACCTTGCAACATGCATTGCAAAACTCCGGTGAATTTCTTGAAGCACAACTCGCGCGCACCGTGAATTTACCGGCCGCGCAGGCACAGGCAGTCAACGAGGACTTCAAGGCGCAACTGCATGCACTGCGTGAACAATTGCTGGCATTGAAACTGCCATACACATCGGGCAATCCGCCGCCGCCGGGACCGTTGCCCGTATTACATGGCGCACTGCACGCCATGCCGCCCGGACCTGCATCCATGGCGGCACTCGATACCATGCAGGCAAAGTTGAATGAATTGAAACAACAGACAGAGGGCACGCTGGCGCGCATCAACACCACGCAGTTATTGAATGGTGAAGCCGCTCATCAGGGCGTTGTTGCCTGCCTTGTTGAAGTACCCATTCGTAACAATGATCGCGCCGAATTGTTGCGCTTCAAGTTTGAGCGCAACGCGAAACCCGGCGCCGGTGGCGAAGCAGGATGGTCGGTGGAAGTGGCACTTGATCTTGGCATGCAGGGTGCACTGCACGCACATATAGGCTTGCTCGGCACGCGGTTGAATGTGCGTCTGCGATCGGACTCACCGCAGCTGGTCAGCGAATTGACACGTCAACTGGATACCCTGCGTGCATCACTGGAACAACAGGGATTGAAGGTAGATCAACTGGTGTGCCTGCATGGCAATCCAGTGGACGATGCCGGAGCACGTCTCAATCCGTTGCTGGACATTCACGCATGAGTGACATGGAGAAGAAAAATTCCAGCCTCGCAGTGGCGCTGCACTACTCCGGCCGCGGTGCACCGCGCGTGGTCGCCAAGGGCAACGGCCTTGTAGCGGAAAACATTGTGCGTATTGCAAAATCACATGGCATTCCACTGGACGAAGACGCCGCACTGGCCGCCGCATTATCAAGAATTGATTTGAACCGCGAGATACCGCGTGAATTGTATGTTGCGGTGGCGCAGGTACTGGCATTTGCGTGGTATGTGGTGGGCAAGCGTCCACCGGTGAACAATACATCCTCGACAAGCGGTGGTTGAAGCTGATTGAAATGCAGCGGCCATCCGAAGTGCGCGCAAATTTTTTTATTGACAAATAAACGAATAAATTCCCGGTCATCCTTTCCACCGGGAATACGAAGTGAAGAAAACACCTACGATGACTTATATCCCGACGTAATCGGATAGCGCCAGTCACGGCCGAATGCGCGTGTGCTGACGCGCACACCGGGAGGGGCCTGTCGTCGTTTGTATTCGTTGCGCTTTACCATTTGCAACACGCGTCCCACCGTTGCACGGTCGTAACCACGCGCGGCGATTTCATCCACCGACAAATCAGACTCGATGAACAATTCCAGAATGGCATCCAGAATTTCATACGCGGGCAATGAGTCCGTATCTTTCTGATCGGGACGCAGTTCGGCAGAAGGCGGACGATCAATGACCTTCTGAGGAATCACTGTTGACATGCCATTGCGATATCTTGCAAGGCGATACACCATCATCTTGCTGCAGTCCTTGATGGGCGCAAAACCACCAGCCATGTCGCCATATAACGTTGCGTAACCCACCGCCATTTCACTCTTGTTGCCGGTGGTCAGCACCATGCTGCCCAGCTTGTTGGAAATGGCCATCAATAAAATGCCACGGCAGCGTGCCTGTATGTTCTCTTCGGTGGCATCCGGTTTCATGCCGTCGAATACCGGTTGCAATGCCGCCTGCACGGATGCAAACATGTTCTCGATGGAGATAATGTCGTAACGCACATGCAGCGCTTTCGCCTGTGCCGCTGCTTCGTCCAGACTGAGCTGTGACGTGTAGCGCGATGGCATCATCACCGCATGCACGCGGTTTGCACCCAGCGCATCAACCGCAATCGCCAGCGTCAATGCCGAATCAATGCCGCCGGACAGTCCCAGCACCACACCGGGAAAACCATGTTTGTCAACATAGTCACGTACCCCCATCACCAATGCGTTGTACACGCTGGCTTCTTCCGGCAACAGTGGTTCGATGTGTGCAGGTCGTGGCTCAACTTTATCGCCGGTATCAATATCAACGGCAAATACTCCTTCAACAAATGGTGCCATACGCTGCACGACTTCACCCCGTGAATTCATCACGAATGAATTGCCATCGAATACCAGCTCATCCTGACCACCGAGCAGATTGAGATACACCACGGGCAGTTTCACATCATTGATGCGATCACGCACTGTGGCTTCACGACGTTGTTGATAATTGAGCGCATAGGGCGAGCCATTGATCACCACAATCAACTGTGCACCGGCTTCTTTTGCTGCACGTGCCGGGCCGGGTTCCCAGATGTCTTCGCAAATCAGCGTTGCGATCCTGATGCCCTTGCACTCGATGATGCCGGTGGCTGTACCAGCCTTGAAGTAACGCTTCTCATCAAACACCTTGTAGTTGGGCAGTTCGCGCTTGCGATAGTTGAGCAGCAACTGTCCATCGCGCATCACTGCGCAGGCATTGTAGATGGTCTTGTCCACATACTCCGGATAACCCACGATCGTGGTGATGCCATGCACATCAGTACGTACACGCTCCAGTCCCTGTTGTACCTGACGCCGCACGCCGGCATGAAACAGCAGATCTTCCGGCGGATAACCAGTGAGTGTCAGTTCAGGAAACAGCACTATATCCGCATGCAGCCGGTCACGGGCGTCGGCTGCAGTTTGAATGACGCGTTGCGTGTTGCTTGCGACATCACCCACGGGGATGTTGAGCTGGGCAAGCGCAATGCGCAATGTGTTACTCATGATGGCAACAGCAGGACCGCTACTTTTTCTTCGCGGCTTTCTTTACGGATTTCTTGCGCTTCGCTGCAAGCGGCTTCTTGACTTTGAGTGCAACTTTTTTCTTTGCTGCTTTCTTTGTCACTTTCTTTGCAGACTTGCTGCCAGTCTTTGCTGATGCAGAAGGTCTTGCGGATGAAGAAGACCTGGATGATTTGGCAGATTTCTTTTTACGGTGTTTCGCATATTCTTCTGCAATCGCCGCACCCAGTTCAGCGGGCGAACGCACGGTGCGCACACCGGCATCTTCAAGAGCTGCAAATTTGTCTGCCGCCGTACCTTTGCCACCGGCAACAATAGCGCCTGCATGTCCCATGCGCTTGCCGGGAGGCGCAGTAACGCCGGCGATATAAGAAACAACCGGCTTGGTGACATTGTCCTTGATGAAACGTGCACCCGCTTCTTCATCACTGCCGCCGATTTCACCCACCATGATGATGGCTTCGGTTTGCGGATCGTCTTCAAAGCGTGCGAGTACATCGACAAAGTTCATGCCGCGCACTGGATCGCCGCCGATGCCGACACAGGTGCTCTGGCCCAAACCAATATTGGTTGTTTGAAACACAGCTTCATAGGTCAATGTACCGGAACGTGAAACGATGCCGACCTTGCCGGGCTTGTGAATGAAACCCGGCATGATGCCGATCTTGCATTCACCCGGGGTGATGATGCCGGGGCAATTGGGACCAATCAGCAAACTGCCATAGTCCCTGAGTGCGGCCTTCACTTTAACCATGTCATTCACTGGTATGCCTTCGGTGATGCATACAATCAATTCGATACCCGCATCGGCGGCTTCGAGAATGGCATCGGCTGCATAGGGAGCGGGCACATAAATCATGCTGACCGTTGCACCAGTGGCCTTCACTGCATCGCGTGCGGTGTTGAATACCGGCAGACCCAGATGCTTTTCTCCGCCACGGCCCGGCGTGACGCCGCCAACGAGCCTGGTTCCATAAGCAAGACATTGTTCGGAATGAAACGTGCCCTGCTTTCCGGTAAAACCCTGACAAATCACCTTGGTATGTTTGTTGACAAGAATGCTCATGTTGTCTCTTGTGATATCTGTTGACTCAAAAAATTCGATTGATGAATAAAAGACGTGCCTTGATTTGTTCCGTGATTTACTTTTTCACGGAGGCCACTACTTTCTTCGCCGCATCGGTAAGGTCGGTCGCAGGAGTCAACGCCAGTCCGCTGCCGGCCAGCAACTTGCGGCCCGCATCGGCGTTGGTGCCTTCAATGCGCACCACCACCGGCACGCTGACGCCCACATCTTTCACCGCGGCGATAATGCCTTCGGCAATCATGTCGCAACGGACAATGCCGCCGAAAATATTCACCAGAATGGCTTTGACTTTCTTGTTCGACAAAATCAGGTTGAATGCTGCCGTCACACGTTCCTTCGTCGCACCGCCGCCGACATCAAGGAAATTGGCAGGCGCCCCGCCGTGCAGCTTGATGACATCCATCGTGGCCATCGCCAGCCCGGCGCCGTTCACCATGCAGGCGATATCGCCATCGAGCGACACGTAGTTGAGTTCATGCTTCGCCGCTTCGTTTTCCATTGCATCTTCCTGCGATGCATCGCGCCATGCCGCCAGCTCTTTTTGGCGGAACAATGCATTGTCTTCAATGTTGAGCTTGGCATCGAGTGCCACGAGCTTGCCTTCGCCGGTGACAATCAATGGATTGATTTCAACCAGCGATGCATCACGTTCGATATACAGTTTGTACAGGGCCTGTGCGATGCTGCTGAATTCTTCAACCTGCTTGCCGGTCAGTCCCAGTGCAAATGCCATGACCCGGCATTGTGAAGGTTGCAGGCCCGCAGCTGGATGCACATTGACCCGCGTCAGTTTTTCCGGTGTTTTTTCGGCAACTTCCTCAATGTCCATACCGCCCGCAGGCGAGACGATGAATGCAACATGCCCCTGTTCGCGATTGAGCACGAGGCTGACATACAGCTCGCGTTCGATCTTCGATGCCGGCTCGACATACACTTGATGAATGGGCAAACCTTCCGGACCGGTTTGATGCGTATGCAAATACTTGCCGAGCATGCCACGCGCTGCATCAGCAGCCTGTTCGGGTGAATCGACAAGTTTTACACCACCTGCCTTGCCGCGGCCGCCAGCATGAACCTGTGCCTTGATCACCCACTTGCTGCCGCCGATGTTGCGTGCGGCAGTTGCCGCTTCTTCCGGTGTGGATGCCACCTGGCCAGCGGGAACGGGAATGCCATAACGTGCGAAGAGTTGTTTGGATTGGTATTCGTGCAGATTCATGCGCGATGAGTCTCAAATTGAAAAGTTGAACCGCTGCCGGATTTACCGGCCCTAGACAAGACGGCGTATTCTGGGGCAATTGCAGTCAGAAGCAAAGATCATTGATACGATTGCTGCGCGCTTTGAGCGATTTATGCAAAGGCTGTGCTAACTTGGTGCGATATGAATAATGCAAATCCGGCAAAAGGTTCAAATCAGTTCGTGCAATTGAGCTGGCGAATTCTGTTGCTGCTGAACTTTTATCGTGTGTTGATGGTCGCGGTGCTGGGCACATTGTTCTTCGCCCTGTCGTCATCGCCCATCGGACAGCAACATTCCGCTTTGTTTCTGGCAACGCTTGGCGGATACGCCCTGTTTGCAGCAGCGGTATTCAGCAGCATCAAAAGCCACTGGCCGGGCTTGCATCTGCAAGCCGTGACGCATGTGCTGGTTGACTTGATTGTCATCAGCATCTTGACCTTTGCCAGCGGTGGACTGGCCAGCGGACTGCCATCACTGATGGTATTACCCCTGACCGCTGTCAGCCTGATCTTGAGCCAGCGTTTTGCGCTGCTGCTTGCCGCCAGCGCAACATTGGGTGTGCTGGCGCAACAGTTT
Organism: Steroidobacteraceae bacterium; assembly: GCA_035548495.1. GTDB lineage: Bacteria > Pseudomonadota > Gammaproteobacteria > Steroidobacterales > Steroidobacteraceae > CAILZL01. The sequence continues at coordinate 106,555 of DASZSV010000036.1, read as the reverse complement.
ACCGCGTCACTGAAGGGATTCGACTCTACTGCCGATACAACCGCCGCCGGATTGTTTGGCGCACTGTGTTTTCTGCTGGCACTGGGCGCATCGTATGCAGCACGGCGCATGCGTGAAAACGAGGCATTGCTGAAGCAGCGTGAAGTGGATATCGCCAATCTCGCCGAGTTGAATGAATTCATTGTGCAGCACTTGCGCGAAAGCATCCTGGTGATTGATGCACAGGATCGCATCCGCCTGATCAACGAATCTGCCGCGCAGCATCTCAAGGGCGGACCCATTGCCGCCAATACACTATTGGGTGAAGTATCACCACGCCTGCTGTACCTGCTGGACATCTGGCGGCGCGACACACCGGAATGGCACAGTCACACCCTCACGCTGGTTTCTGCCGATGGCGGCACATTGATCCAGCCACACTTTGTATCGCTGGACAGCAAGGATCCGGGACCGACGTTGATATTTCTGGAAGACACCAGCCTGATTGCCGAACGCGTGCAGCAATCCAAGCTTGCCGCGCTGGGACGATTAAGCGCCAGCATTGCACACGAGATTCGCAATCCGGTGGGCGCAATGAGTCATGCTGCGCAGTTACTGCAGGAATCACCGGCCATCAATGATCAGGATCGCAGGCTCACTGACATCATCAGCGGCAATGCTGAACGCGTCAGCACCATCATCAACAACATCCTGCAACTCTCGCGACGGGGCATTGGTCAAGTCGAACGAATCGTGCTCAACCAATGGCTGGACGATTTTGCCGGGCAGTTCGTGCCGAGCTTTGAGTTGCAACAAGAACAATTCGTGGTCGAACGGCCGGAATATGAAGTTGAAGTGCGTGTTGATCCATCGCACCTGCAACAGATATTGTGGAATCTGTGCGAGAACGTCCTGAAGTATGGACGCGGCAATGATGTTGAATTGATACGCATCCGCTATGGACGCACCAACAACAGCAACCGGCCCTATCTCGAAGTGGCTGATCGCGGCGCAGGCATATCAACTGAATCGGCAGAAAGAATCTTTGAGCCGTTCTTCACCTCCGGCGACGGCGGCACCGGGCTGGGATTGTTCATTGCCCGCGAACTGGCGCATTGCAATCGTGCCGTGCTGCTCTACGAACCGCGTCACGGCGGTGGTAGCATTTTCCGCATTGTGTTTTCGGATCCACTTCGCTGGGAAATTTGATAATGAGCAATCCGCGCGCACTGGTGGTTGATGATGAAGCCGACATTCGTGAGCTGCTCACCATCACCCTGCAACGCATGAACATTGATGTCAGCACTGCGCCAGACCTGAACAGCGCCATTGCGCGCCTGCGCAACAACAATTTTGAACTGTGCCTGACTGACATGAAACTGCCGGATGGCGATGGACTTGCTCTCGTCGAATGGATACAGAATCATCGTCCCAACATTCCCGTTGCAGTCATCACCGCGCATGGCAATGTGGAATCCGCAGTGCGTGCACTTAAACTCGGTGCCTTTGACTTCATTTCCAAACCCCTGGATCTGGCCGCGTTGCGCAAATTGATCAGCGCCACATTGAAACTCGCAGATCAGCATGAAAGCACCGGTGTGTTGCCCAAAGTGCGCCTGCTTGGACAATCTGCCGCCATGAATGACTTGCGAGACATGATCGACAAAGTCTCGCGCAGTCAGGCACCGGTGCACATCTATGGCGAATCAGGCACCGGCAAGGAACTGGTTGCGCATCTCATTCACGATTCGGGTGCGCGACGCGATGCGCCATTTGTTCCGGTGAATTGCGGCGCCATTCCATCCGAACTGATGGAAAGTGAATTGTTCGGCCACAAGAAAGGCAGCTTCACCGGTGCAACCAGTGACAAGCAAGGACTGATTCAAAGCGCCGAAGGTGGCACCCTGTTTCTGGATGAAATTGCCGATCTGCCATTGCACATGCAGGTCAAGCTGCTGCGCGTGATCCAGCAAAAAACTGTGCGCCCCGTCGGCGATGCACGCGAGTATGCCGTGGACGTGCGCATCCTTTCTGCAACTCACAAGAATCTGGCGCGCATGGTCACCGAAGGCGCGTTTCGCGAAGACCTGTTCTATCGCGTCAACGTCATCGAGATTCGCGTGCCATCACTGCGCGAACGCGCACAGGATATTCCTGAGCTGATCGACTTCATTCTCAAACGGCAAAGCCAGCAACTGAGTGAAGCCTTGCGCATCACTCCCGCAGCGCGGGATGCGCTGATCAACTATCACTTTCCGGGCAATGTGCGTGAACTGGAAAACATTCTTGAACGAGCCGCCACCTTGTGTGCGCGCTTCACCATTGATGTGGGTGATTTGCAGTTGCGACCTAAAGCCGCAACCACGGAGATCGTCGAGAAACCGAAGATCAGCGCTGAAGTTCTGCCGGGTGAAGCGCTCGGCGATGCACTGGAAGACATCGAACGCGATGCCATCCTGAAAGCGCTTGAACAAACGCGCTACAACAAGACCAAGGCAGCCGCATTGCTTGGCATGAGCTTTCGCTCATTGCGTTATCGCATCAAGAAGCTGGGGCTGGAATAACGCGCGCGCAAGAACATTCAGAGCAGCAGAAGCTTTATGCAGAAGCCTTGCCTTCCACCGGACTGACACGCATGAATGCACTGGGCTCCATGTCGCGTGCAATCAATTGCGTTCCCATCAGGCGCGCGAACCGGAAATGTTCTTCGTCCTTCGTGGTCGCATAGCGCAACATATCCACCCAGAAATAGGGATTGTTCGGCCAGCGCGGCGTGAGCATTTGATAACTGCGTTGTGCAATCTGCCGGCATTGCCACAATTGCAATGGCGCAAGTATTGCGGCAGTTTCTTCACGCATGCCGAGCATGACGCGTGCTGCCATCGGTTGATGCTGGGCAAGATGCCATGCAAAAAACAACGCGCATTCCGCGAATCCGGCGTAGGCAACCTCAATCGGAGAATTGCCCGCTGCATTCGCATCGCCCGCATAGCGCTGCACGGAGGATTCCTGGACAGCGCTCCTTGCCATGCGTTCCCACATGTCAGCGAGATGAAAACTGAAGGAGAACAATGAAAATCCGCAGGCAGCCATGGTACGGATGGCTTCATCGGAACATTCCGACATCGCCGTGGTTTGTACTGAAGGCAGACTTAATTGCGAACGGGTAACCACACTGGCCTGCACATCAGGTTGATTTGCCGCGATCAACAGCTTGAGAAAATCGATATTCAGTTGCAGCAACTGTTGCTGATTGGCATCCAGCGGTTGATGTGCGATTGCCGTATCACTTGCTGCGGATTTACGTCTGAACAAGGCCATATTCCACTCCCATGTCATCAGTGACTTCAGAATCAGATTGCCAAACTTGCTGCTGCAACGCAGCGTGCAAATCAGTCGTGTCTTGTATTAAATTCTGTTAGCGTACGTTGCGTCAACCAATTTCAACGAATTTTACAGCCCGGATTGATAACCATGGATATCTTCCCCCGATCGGACACTGACCGCTTCGCCATTGCCACCAGCATGATACGGTTTGAAGCGCGCACCCGGACCATTCGCTTGTCCACCAAGTTGACCGATGACCAGATCCGGCGCCTGTACCGGCAGATCAAACGCAACGGTGTCATCACAACGACCCGTCATCGCGGACGGTCACCACAACAAGCGCTGCAATTCACCCGCAATGCCAATATTCAACTCGAAGCATCCATTCTCGCCAGCGTGCTTGCTTCGCACGGATTGTTGAAAGGCTATCGCCCCAAGCCGTGGCTGACACAAAACCTGCAATATGCGCACCGCTTTTGCGTGGCATACGGCCGCTATCTTGAACTGGCCATCAACGAACCGCTGAACTTTGAACAGGCATGGTATTTCGCACGCATGCTCGCTGCACGCTCCGAACTCTTCCTGCAATGCTGCAAACACTGCAACAGCCATTATCTTGGTGACAATCACACTGTGGTCAAACGTGATTGTCCCATCTGCAAACTGCGCGAAAAAATGGCCAAGGAACGGGGTGAACAAGACGTTGCCCTGCCGCCGAAAACCAGAAGACGCAGATAATTGACATCATTGCCGCCAATGTAAAAACATGGCAACACAGCGCCGTCCTGGTTCCTGTTGCCTGAAGTTCAGTCCTGCCTGATTCCCCTCAGGCTTTTGTCCTGCGCATCACCCTGATGAATCTGCTTTCCTTCTGCATCCTTTATCCCTGTGCATCCTGCAATCTGAACTTGGGATGCATGGTACATGGCCTTCGAGCATTGTGAACCGCGTAAAAGTGGGGAAGCAGCGAGAAATGCCCATGCAAATTTGCACTATCCCAATTGTTGAACTGCATGCACTGAATTCTTTTCAGCGACTTTGTATAGCAACGCACGCAGCCTCGCCATTCCAGATAAAATCACCGAAGAATCCGCATACCCTTCCGACTAGTTAAGACATAGCTATGTGATGGTGATTGGCGTCACTCGCTGACAATTTGTGTCATACAGTGACAAAAACGGTCAGAATGCGATATGGCGCACATCGTGATAGCAGTCACATCTGCGAGCCATCAACGATTACACATCAGTCACTTACATGCTATAAAAAGCACTGGCACGCGCTTTGCTATTCATCAGCACAGGCGCAGAACGCCGAAAATTTGATTCCCAACTCTCCCGGAGATTTTCATTTATGAAACAAGTTCAAAAGGGTTTTACCCTGATCGAATTGATGATCGTGGTCGCGATCATCGGTATCTTGGCGGCAATTGCGTTACCTGCCTATCAGAATTACACCGTTCGCGCGAAGATCAGTGAAGGTATTCTGGCTGCGTCCGCGTGCCGTACATCCATCACCGAAACCACACAATCGGCAACTAGCGCATCTCTTCCTGCCGCCAATAACTGGGGATGCGAATCTACATCTGGCACAAATGCATCAAAATATGTCAAAAGTGTTACAACCGATGACAATGGCGTGGTCACGGTTACCATGGATGACACTGCAATCACGGCACTCAGTGGCAAGAATGTGATCACATTGATCCCATATAAGACTGCCGCAGCGACACTGACAAATAACGACGGCGGCTCAACAATTTACAAATGGGTTTGCGGCGGCACAGGCACCACGGTTGAACCCAAGTTTTTGCCGGGCTCTTGCCGCGGCTAATGATGTTGAGGTTTGATGTAGTCTAAAAGCAAAGGGGCACATTGTGCCCCTTTGTCGTTTTGGGCGCGTTTTAATAAGGTAGCGATTGGTCCAAATCGACGAGCATTGGCGTTCCGTTCGTTGCCTTCTTATGCAGCGCTTCTCGGTATGAAAAATATGCGCTGTCTCCAAAAATAAAGCGTATTTTCAAAAATACTTTCGTTGCTTCTGACAATTGATCATTGAAGGCCAACGCCTCTGCATAGCCGAAGAGCAATCTACCGTAGGGATAGCGGCGAGTAACCGCTTCCAGAGCGGCCAACGCCTCATTGCTCATGCCGGGCTTTGGAGTTGTCCGATAAAATTGTAAATATGCAACAAGGTTGGACAGAAACGGCGCCTTGACCTCGGATCCACTGTCATGTCTGGCGTTGACATTTAGATATGCAAAGCGCGCCGTTCGGAAATCTTCTTCCACTTTGGGATAGTCCCAACATACCGCAATAAATATCGATGACGTCAACGCACATACAAACCATTTCCAGCGAAAAGACAACCAGCACATCGAATCGACTGAACACTCGATCAAACCGACCCACAGTCCAACCGGAATCAAAAAATAGGAATAATAGTACGGCAATTCCAACATCGAATGAATGCCTAATATGCCGAGCAGCAACATTCCAAACACAGCTTCCACCGTAGCCACCTTACGCATGCGCGTGATAAACCAATAAATCACGGCGAAACACAGTAGTATTCCCAGCGGGTAACCACAAGAAATCAGCAAATCCAAAAATAAATTGTGCGCCTGAGCGAACAATTCCTTTACCGGCGGGTGCAAGTTAGCTACTTCATACTGCGCAGATGCGACCTGCAACCAACCGTAACCAAACCAAGGTTTATGATTCAGTCCGTCAATCAGTATTGGCCAAACATTAACGCGAGCCGTCTCCAACCCGCGATCTGCAAAGGAATTTGCGGACATCTGCCAGACGATTTGAAGCAAAAAATGAAACCAGAAAATTAGTCCTGTATATATTGTGGTTACTATGCCCAGAGTCAGCGGCTTCGTCACAAATGCAACGGATTTGTATTTGGAAAAATAGTACAAGCCACACACTAGCATTGGCCCATACAGCAACGAAGTCCGCGATTGTGTTGCGGCAGCACCCGACACCAGCAATATCGCTATACAAACGCTCGATATGTTCCCCAGCACTCTTTGTTCTCGCAACAACAACAAACCTATCACCCCAAAAGCGATCAAGGTGGCAAGATTATTGGATTGCGCAACATTTCCGATAGCGCGAAAACCGTGAGTCAGGTGGTCGGCCCAGATACCCATAGGATATCCTCCAAGCGCCTGATCAAGTGCAATACCACTAGAAATCACTGCTGCAACCAAGATTGCTACAGATAACAAAGCCGCAAGCCTTTTGGCATCGGTTTGTGCCCACCCATAGCCGGTCGAAATTGCCATCGCAATACCCAACATGTAAAGGCTTGATGACCACGCATCACCGCTGTAGTAAAACAAACCAAATAGCCACTGGACCCAGGGTACCGCTGCAAGAGCCACAAAAAACCACCCAGTCGGTGGCATCCCCATCCTCTGGGGGCTAGATGGTTGCGCCAGTACCAGCAGCAATAGCGCAACGCCCGCAGAGCTTTCGTTATAAAATGAAGTCCAAGGTGGATATTTGTCGGGAATTAACCACGCAAGCACCATCAATAAACCACCAAACAGGGTTAGCAGCTGCCGGATTGAAGATAACATCAGATTCTGGTTGACCTTAGTTAAGAGTTGCTGCCTGATCTTGCAAAGCGATCTGCGACAACCTGGAAGATTGTGACGCATGCACCTCGGTCTGGCTACCTTGTAAGGCAGAATCAGGCACAATTTAACAATTGCCGAGTGGAAACATTCACATCAAACTGCGCCATCCAATCCGACTCTCTGTACCACTTCGATGAACGAACAACCGTTATCTATGCTCTCAACGCAGCGCATGGCCCTGCAGGGTCTGCCCTTGCGATTGATTCAGGATGGGCTTCTGGACGAGAAGGCGGCCCTTCAGGCATTGCAGGACGCAAAGGAAGCCAATTCCAGCTTTGTATCCCACTTAGTATCCAAAGGATTAGCTGACCCCCGTGAGATTGCGATAGCGGCTTCTCAAGAATTTGGCGTTCCTCTTCTGGATTTGGACGCCATTCAGCCCGACTTGGATGTCGTCAAGCTGGTGTCGGACAAACTGCTCCAAAAACACCGCGTGCTGCCGTTGCTGCGCCGCGGAAAACGGCTGTACATTGCAGTTTCTGATCCCACTTTTACCCACGCGCTTGATGAAATTCGCTTCCACACCAGCATGGCCGTGGAAGCGGTCATCGTGGAGGAAGACAAGCTTCAAAAAGTGTCAGGCAAAACGCTGGAACAAGTAGACACCCAGATGCCCGACTTGGGCGCCGACGATGTCGACCTTGAAGGGCTGGATGTCACCGGAGGTGAAGACGAACTGGGTGAAGCAGCCACAAAAGATGATGTCGAAGACGCACCCATCGTCCGGTTTGTCAACAAAATATTGCTGGATGCGATTCGCAAAGGTGCCTCGGATATTCATTTTGAGCCCTATGAGAAGTTCTACCGGATCAGGCTTCGATTGGATGGCTACCTGAAAGAAGTTGCCACCCCCCCGGTTCAACTGGCATATAAACTCGCCGCGCGCGTAAAAGTAATGTCGCGCCTGGATATCGCCGAACGTCGCGTTCCGCAGGACGGCCGCATCAAACTACGCATATCCAAGACACGGGCAATCGACTTTCGCGTCAGTACTTGTCCAACACTGTTTGGCGAGAAAATTGTCGCGCGTATTCTGGATCCGTCCAGTGCCATGTTGGGTATTGATGTATTGGGATACGAACCATTTCAGAAGGATTTGTACATGTCGGCGTTGGCAAGGCCGCATGGAATGATCCTGGTTACCGGACCTACCGGCAGCGGTAAAACCGTATCGTTGTATACCGGATTGAATATTCTCAACAAGGAAGATACCAACATTTCTACTGCAGAAGACCCTGCCGAAATCAACTTGCCCGGTGTGAATCAGGTCAATGTAAACCCCAAGGTGGGACTGACTTTCGCTTCAGCGTTGCGTGCGTTCTTGCGTCAAGACCCGGACGTCATCATGGTCGGCGAAATTCGTGATCTTGAAACTGCGGAAATCGCCATCAAGGCATCGCAGACCGGTCACTTGGTATTGTCTACACTTCATACCAATGACGCGCCAAAAACCTTGTCACGTTTGGTTGACATGGGTGTGCAACCCTACGCCATCGCAACTTCTGTGGCCTTGATCATCGCCCAACGCTTGGCACGCAAGTTATGCAACACCTGCAAGGCGCCGCTGGATTTGCCGCGTGAAGCATTGCTCAAAGAAGGATTCTCAGCGGAAGAAGTGGATAAAGGACTGAAGCTTTACAAGCCAGTCGGTTGCAGCAATTGCACCGACGGCTACAAAGGGCGTGTGGGTATTTATCAGGTGATGCCCATCTCCGATGCGATTGGCCGTATTATTCTTCAAGGTGGAAGCGCCGTAGACATAGCGGATCAGGCCGCAAAAGAAGGCATATGGGATTTGCGTCGCGCTGCGCTTGAGAAAGTTAAAAATGGCATTACCAGCCTTGATGAATTACACATGGTAACGGTTGAGTAAGATCCACAGAGTTTATTTCCGGGATACAGCCATGGCACAAGCAGCAACAGGTCAGCAGATACCTTTTTCCTACGAAGGAGTGGACAAGAAAGGCAAGAAAATAAAGGGCCGAGTTCTCGCCACTTCGGAGATTGCGGCTCGCGCAGATTTGCGCAAGCAAGGCGTAGTTCCCAGACGTGTTCGTAAAGAATCGCAGTTGTTGAAAAGCGGCGGAAAAATAACCACTGAGGATATCGCGCTTTTCTCGCGCCAACTTGCAACCATGTTGCAAGCCGGCATTCCAATGGTACAAGCATTTGACATCGTCGGTACCGGACACGACAAACCGGCCATGCAAAAGTTGATTCTGGGTATCAAAGCCGACATTGAATCGGGCACCTCGTTACACGAAGCGTTGGCTAAACAACCTCTTTATTTTGATGATCTATTTGTTAATTTGGTTGAAGCCGGTGAACATGCGGGTGCGCTGGAAACGCTGTTGGATAAAGTCGCAACCTACAAAGAAAAGTCAGAAGCCTTGAAAAAGAAAATCAAAAAAGCCATGTTCTATCCAATGGCTGTGCTTGCTGTTGCTGTGATAGTAACAATTATTCTCCTGATTTTCGTGATTCCACAATTTGAAAGTGTATTTAAAAGTTTTGGTGCCGACTTGCCGGCATTCACCATGATGGTGATTAATCTATCGAAGTTCGTCCAAGCACAAGGCTTATGGATCGGAGCCGTGGTTGGCGCCGGAATATATGCTTTCTTTTATTTCAAAAAGCGCTCCAAACCAATGCGGGAAACTCTGGATAGATTACTACTGAAGGCCCCAGTAATTGGACCGATAATGGTGAAGGCAGCCATTGCACGTTATGCGCGCACGTTGTCTACCATGTTTGCTGCGGGCGTACCGTTGGTTGAGGCACTTACTTCGGTGGCTGGCGCCACAGGCAACATTGTGTACGAAAATGCAACGCTGAAAATTCGTGATGAAATCTCTACTGGCATGCGCTTGCAGCAATCCATGCAGAATACTGGCTTATTCCCTAATATGGTGGTGCAAATGATCGCTGTGGGCGAAGAATCTGGTTCTCTGGACCAAATGTCCGCCAAGGTCGCGGATTTTTATGAGGCCGATGTCGATGCTGCAGTAGACGCCATGAGCAGCCTGATGGAACCGTTGATTATGGCGGTGCTCGGCGTGCTTGTTGGCGGCATGGTCATTGCAATGTATCTGCCCATCTTCAAACTGGGATCGGTTGTGTAAAATATCCTGCAACCAGTAACAACGCCGTGCCTACGCACGGCGTTTTCGTTTGAGCCACCAGCACAAATTGAAAAATTTATTATGAATATCGTTGACCTGTTTGCCACCTCTCCGGCGTGGTTTATCACTACACTGGTGATATTCACTCTATTGATTGGCAGCTTCCTGAATGTTGTCATTCACCGCCTGCCCATCATGCTGGATCGTGACTGGCGCAAGCAGTCGCAGGAGTTGCTCGCCTCTCCGTCCATTGTTCCATCTGGGAAAGCCCTTCCGGAAAAATACAACATTGTTGTGCCGCGTTCCGCATGTCCCAATTGCGGAACTCAAATCACTGCGTTGCAGAACATTCCTGTCATCAGCTGGTTGCTGCTCAAAGGCAGGTGCGCAAAGTGCCAGACAAAAATTTCAGTTCGTTACCCGCTTGTCGAGGCAACAACGGCATTGTTATCCGTTATTGTTACTCTTAAGTTAGGATTTACCGTGCAGACCGCCGCTGCGCTGGTGCTGACATGGTCTCTGCTTGCACTCAGCCTGATTGATTTTGATCATCAGATTTTGCCGGACCAAATCACACTTCCACTTCTTTGGGTGGGGTTGTTGCTTGCCGCCATTGATAGCAACATTCTTCATGTCACCATGCACGATGCGATTTTTGGTGCTGCCTTCGGGTATCTGAGTTTGTGGCTGGTCTACCATATTTTCAAATTGGTCACCGGCAAGGAAGGCATGGGCTACGGCGATTTCAAACTGCTTGCGGCGCTCGGCGCATGGATGGGTTGGAAGATGTTGCCAGTAATCATTCTGTTTTCATCGTTTTCCGGCGCCGTGATCGGCATTGCATTGATCCTGTTCCGCGGACGCGACCATAATATCCCCATTCCTTTTGGTCCCTATCTTGCAGCCGCTGGCTGGATTGCGATGTTATGGGGAAACGATATTGTCGGCGCATACATGGGCATGCTTCACGTTCAGTAAGTGTGCTGAAATGGTTTTGACGATTCCAACTGTCGCGCTTACTGGTGGTGTTGCCAGTGGCAAAAGCATGGTCGCCGCAGAATTCGCCAGACTCGGTGTGCCTGTCATTGATACCGATGAAATCGCCAGGGCGGTGGTTGAACCGGGCCAGCCTGCACTGCAATCCATCGTGGAGCGCTTTGGTCCAGCGATTCTGCATGCCGATGGCACACTCAATCGCAGGCAACTTCGCGAATGGGTTTTCAACGATCCGGAGAAGCGGCAGACACTGGAACGCATTCTTCATCCCGCAATTCGTAACGAGCAGCAACGGCGTGCAGATCTTGCCGGTGGCTCATATCAGCTGCATGTGATTCCTTTACTCACCGAGACCGGCACGCACAAGCTGTACAATCGCGTGTTGCTGGTGGACTGTCCGCGTGAGATGCAATTGCAGCGATTGATCGCCCGCGATGGCATGACCGCCGAACTCGCTGAACGCATGCTTGCCGCACAAGCCAGCCGTGAGCAACGCCTGGCCATCGCCGATGATGTGATTGACAACAGTGGTGACCCAGCATCATTGGCCGCGAAAGTGGCCGCGTTGCACCATTTCTATCTAAAGGACTTGGCCGGAAAGGCATAAGTGCTTCAGAATACGACAATGGACTCCACTCTTTCTCATGCAGATGCAAATGCGTCAACGGTAACTTTCGAGCAACCGTTGAATGAACGCATGCGCACCTATTTGCGGCTGGAGTTCCTGTATCGCCAGACCCTGTTTCATCAGACCAGCGATGATTGCTGGTCAAGCCGCGCCGCCATCTCATCACTGCTCGAAATTCTGGCCATTACCGCTCGCGGCGATCCGCGCGCAGATGTACTGAAAGAACTCGAACGTCAATTATCCATCCTTAACGAGTTCCGCGCCCGTGAAGGCGTCGACAGCGACCGCCTTGATGAAGTGATGATGCAACTGGGAAATCACCGCGACCAGCTCAACAGTGCCGGTGGTGCATTCATGCAGAATCTGCGTGACTCGGACTTTCTCAATGCCATCCGGTTACGCAGCGCCATCCCCGGCGGCACCTGTGAGTTCGATCTGCGCGATTACTATCACTGGCTCAATCAACCCTTTGCCATTCGACAGACAGCGTTCAATGAATGGATGGCATCAATCAGCGCGCTATGTGAAGCGGTGATTTGCCTGCTCTGGATTACCAGGCAAAATGCCCGCCCGCAGAAGCAGACCGCGACTGCCGGACATTTTCAATTGAATCTGGATCGCGATTCGCACTGCCAACTCTTGCGCATCTCGCTGCCGCAAAAAACAACGCTGTTTCCAGAAATCAGTGGCAGTCATTATCGCTGCAGCATCAACTTCATGGAATGGCATGGAGTGAATACACGCTCGACGCAAACCACGGAAGATGTAGTTTTCCTGCTCACGACCTGCGTATGACCCGCACAGTCGCATGTCCCACCTGCAAGCGTGTGATTGCATGGTCCACCGACAACAAGTGGCGTCCGTTCTGCAGCGAGCGTTGCAAGCTGATTGACCTTGGCGCATGGGCTTCGGAGCAGCATGCCATTCCCGGTGATGACCCCAATGCCATCACCAGCGAAGACAACAACCCTCAGACTGATTGATTCAGAATATCAGTGCGATACCTGGTGTTGCATGCGCTTCTGAAGTGCCACAATCAAGGGCACGTCGGCAGGCAACATGTCCACATCATGCAGCGTCTCGATACTTACCCATTGCAAGGCCTGACCTTCATTCGCAACGGGCAATCCATCGAATTGGCCAACCAGCCATAGTTCAAGCAACACTCGCCGGTCAGGATAATCGTGTACAACGTCGCATAGTCTTTCGGCCCGTTGTACTTCAATGCCTAATTCTTCGTTGAGTTCACGCTTGAGACATTCAAACGCTGATTCATCCGCGTGCAGCTTGCCGCCGGGGAATTCCCAGCCGCCCGCAAGATGTTTTCCCGGCGGGCGTTGTGCGATCAATACCTGTCCATCCCTGCACAGCGCGCCAGCAACAACATGAATGTGTGCAGTCACTGGCAGACCATCAAACGATCAGACATTGATATCGCCATGGCAATGCTTGTACTTCTTGCCGGAGCCGCACGGACAGGGATCATTGCGGCCAACGCCTTCACTGGCGACCACTGCCGCAACGCGTTCACCGTCTTCCAGTGCGCCATGACAGTTCTTGTATTTCTTGCCGGAACCACATGGGCAGGGCTCATTGCGACCGATCTTGCGTCCATGACGTACATATTGCTCGATCAGCGACGATGGCATCGCTTCATTGGCGGTAGCTTGTTGATCCGGCGCTGAAATGATCGATTCCGGCGCGGCATGCTGCGTCTTCAACGCACGCTCCAGACGACGCTGACGTTCTTCCGCGGCCGCCTGGATTTCCGCTTCGCTGCGCACCTGCACGCGGCACAACAATGACACGGTATCGTACTTGATGCGTTCCAGCATGCTGCTGAACAACTCAAAAGCTTCGCGCTTGTATTCCTGCTTGGGATTCTTTTGCGCATAACTGCGCAAATGAATGCCCTGACGCAAATAATCCATTGCTGCAAGATGCTCACGCCAGTACGAATCCAGCGATTGCATCATGATGGTCTTCTCCAGATGACGCATCACCGGTTCACCATAGGTGGCAACTTTTGCCTGATAGGCCTGGGTCACGGTCTGATTGACAAAGGCAACCACATCTTCAGGCGTCGGAGCTTTCTGCTGTGACATCCAGCTCTTCAAATCAATCTGCACCGCAAAGTCCTCGGCAATCTGCCTGCTCAATCCTTCCAGATCCCACTGGTCATCAAGACTCTGTTGCGGAACATGGCGATCCACAACGCCGGCAATCACTTCTTCGCGAATGCCCGTAACCGCATCTGCCAGATCATCAGCCGCCATGATTTCCGAACGCTGGTGATAGATCACTTTGCGTTGATCGTTGGCAACGTCGTCATATTCCAGCAAGTTTTTGCGCATGTCGAAGTTGTGCGCTTCCACCTTGCGTTGCGCGCGTTCAATCTGTCTGCTCAGCAGGCGGCTTTCAATCACTTCACCTTCGCGCATGCCAGCCGTCTGCAACCAGCGCTTGGTGCGTTCGGGATCACCAAAGATACGCATCAGGTTGTCTTCAATCGACAGATAAAAGCGGCTGGAACCCGGATCGCCCTGACGGCCGGAGCGCCCACGCAACTGATTATCGATGCGACGCGATTCATGACGCTCAGTGCCGATGATATGCAAGCCGCCAGCGGCAAGCACTTCATCATGCCGTTGCTGCCACTCACTACGCACCCGCGCACGCGTTGCTTCGTCAATTTCACCGTGTTCGCCAGCAAGCGCGTGCAGCTCAACTTCGAGACTGCCGCCCAGCACAATATCGGTACCACGGCCTGCCATGTTGGTGGCAATGGTCACTGCGCCAGGACGTCCAGCCTGCGCCACGATCATGGCTTCGCGTTCATGCTGCTTGGCGTTCAGCACCTCGTGCGCAATGTCATGTTTCTTCAACAAACCCGAAAGATATTCTGATGTTTCAATGGAAGTCGTGCCCACCAGCGCAGGCTGCTTGCGTGTTACACATTCCTTGATATCAGTGATGATTGCCTCGAATTTGTCCTTCTGCGTGAGATACACGAAGTCAGGATGATCCTTGCGGACCATCGGACGATGCGTCGGAATCACCACCACTTCCAGTCCATAAATCTGCTGGAATTCGAACGCCTCCGTATCCGCAGTGCCGGTCATGCCGGACAGCTTGTTGTACATGCGGAAGTAATTTTGAAAGGTAATGGATGCAACGGTCTGGTTTTCTTCACGCACCTTTACCCGTTCCTTGGCTTCAATGGCCTGATGCAGACCGTCAGACCACCGTCGTCCCGGCATGGTGCGGCCGGTGAATTCATCGACGATGATTACCTCGCCATTGCGCACTATGTATTCCACATCGCGGTGATACAAGGCGTGTGCGCGCAATGCTGCATTCAAGTGATGCATCAGGCGGATATTGGATGCGTCATACAGGCTCTGGTCGGATTGCAACAGCCCTGCCTGTGTGAACAGTTCTTCGGCACGCGCATGTCCGTCGTCGGAAAGATGTACCTGCCGTGTTTTCTCATCAGCCCAGAAATCGCCCGGACCTTCTTCTTCCTGCTGGCGCGTCAGTTGCGGCACCAATGCATTGATTTTGACGTACAGCTCGGTGCTTTCTTCCGCAGGTCCGGAAATGATCAGCGGCGTGCGTGCTTCGTCGATCAGAATGGAGTCCACTTCGTCAACGATGGCATAGGCCAGACCGCGCTGGGCTTTGTCTTCGAGACGAAACGCAAGGTTGTCACGCAGGTAATCAAAGCCGAATTCATTGTTGGTGCCATAGGTGATGTCCGCCGCGTAAGCCGCCTGCTTTTCAGCCTGGGATTGACCGCTCTTGACCACACCCACCGTCAAACCAAGAAACCCGTACACCGGGCGCATCCAGTCTGCATCACGCTGCGCCAGATATTCATTGACCGTAACCACATGCACGCCTTTTGCAGGCAATGCATTCAGATACACAGGCAAGGTCGCCATGAGTGTCTTGCCTTCACCGGTGCGCATTTCCGCGATCTTGCCTTGATGCAATGTCATGCCACCGATCATCTGTACATCAAAGTGACGCATACCAAGCGTACGACGGCTGGCTTCACGAACCGCTGCAAAAGCTTCGGGCAAGAGATCGTCAACTGTTTCGCCCTCTGTCAGGCGTTTGCGGAATTCTCCGGTTTTAGCTTTGAGCTGCTCATCGTTCAGCGCCTGAAACGACGGCTCCAGTGCATTGATCTTCGCAACCAGCTTGGTGTAGCCATTTACAAGCCGCTGGTTGCGGCTGCCAAACAGGGATGTGATCCAATTTGCCACGAATAACTCCGGGAGGGGCGGACAAAGCGCGGTATTGTACACGCGCGTCCAGTCACACGTGGAATGCCATGCAGTGTTAACGTATTTTTAAATGAACGCCGGATATGGGGCCGGATTTTTGGGCATCAACCCCCGGTTGCAGGACATTTCGCGGAGCGATCAACCCGTCAGATACGACAATGGATTGACGGCCTGGCCGTTCTTCAGCACTTCGAAATGCAGGTGCGGCCCTGTTGATCTGCCGGTTGAGCCTACTTGGGAAATGACCTGACCCTTGTTGACCTTGTCGCCCACATGCACCAGCACGCGCTCATTATGCGCGTAACGGGTTACATAGCCATTGCCGTGATTGACTTCCACGAGGTTGCCATAGCCGGCGCGTTCTCCTGCCCAGGTGACAACACCGGGTGCAACCGAGTGCACCAATGTGCCTTCGCTGACCGCAAGGTCAATGCCTGGATGAAAGCCCAGCACGCCGGTGAAGGGATCAACACGGCGTCCAAATTCTGAAGAAATATAGGAACCGGACACCGGCATGCCGTGCGGAACGGCAAGCTTGGTCAATTGCTTGGCAGTAATAAAGGTTTCCAGAATCACCAGCTGCCTCTCGCGATCAATCAACTGTGCCTGCAAACTTTCCAGCACATCACCCAATTGACCCGCCGCTTCACTGGTTTGATGCATATCGCCATCGACGTCCATAACGTCATCGATTTCAGGACCGCCCTGCGGTGGCGGCGCATCGAAGTTGAATTCGCCCTTGTCGAGATGGGCCATTTCAGTCAGCCGCTTTCCCAATGCATTGAGACGCAGCATTTGCGCATTGACCTGACCGACTCGTGCCGCCAGATCGGCGAGTTGTTCTTCCAGTTTCACACGCATGGAATGAATCTGCGATTCCTGCCGCTCGAGATCTGCAGCATCGGCGGGTGCGGCAACGACTTGGGCGGAATTCCAGTGCAGTCCGGCAAGGAACGCACCACCCAGCAAAAAACTGGCGCAGAAAATCATCGCCCCGAGCACCAGTGGATGCCCAAGCTCTACATGGCGGGCTCGCGCCCAGCGCTTGGAAAATACGACGATATTCATGCGACTCCCGGCGACACGGCAAAACCCGGGTAGTCGATACGGTGCCAGGAATGGCATGGCTTACAGCACATACTTGCCAGAGGCTGTGCTGACAACCCCGCTATCGTGACGATCAGGTACATGTAGATGTCACTGATGCGTTACAGACCGGTGGCTTTGCGTCCCCAACTTTCGTCGGGTTTGCCTTTAAGAAACCATTTAAACGGCGCACACTATGCAAAACTCGGGGTGCGAAACGCAAGTCACCGCGCCAAAATGCGGCAAATCCTATGAACCAGTACCATGAGATTGATCCTGATCAGGCATTTCCGCGCGCTGCACTGCGACATTTCCCGCCAGTACCTGCCACTGCAATTCCGGCGAATCCAAGATACCGAGGACCACGTTTCGACATGAAAAGCCCCTTGCAGCCCTTTCTTGCCGGCCATGGCGATTTGCTGGGCCAACTGGAACGTCGCGCCACGGAGGTCATGACCCTAACCAGCAAGGTGAAACAAGCCTTGCCCGAACCCGAGCGGCACCACGTCATCGCTGCGGTATATCACGATGATACGCTGGTGATCACTGCTGACTCCGCCGTATGGACTGCGCAGATACGGTTTGCCATTGATAATTTACGTAAACTGCTGGTGGAGAGCGGCGAAAAAACATTTGTGCATTTGAAGGTTCGCGTGGGCCGCGAGTGACAGACAGCGAACGACTGATGAAAAGAAATAACACAATCAACTGCAACATCAATTGTTTTCATTAACAGTCTTGCCGCGCTACCCTGATCATCACACTTCCCTGTGGAGACGATCAATGACAAGACTTGCGCCATGGTTTGCAATAGCATTGCTGCTTGCATCGCTGCCGGTTAACGCACTTGAACTGACTGACAAACACTACTTCAGCATGCCGGGACTGGATGTCACCGTGTTTGCGGACATCTATCCCGATGGACACCAAACCGGTGTTACGGTCATTCAGCACGGCAGCCGTGTCGCGGCCAATGGCGATGTGCGGCTCGAAGTGTCACCCGGCCAATGGTCTCCGATGCCTGTTGCAGGCAAACAGTCAGTGGACGAAGCCACGCAGACGATCACACAGACACTTTCCTATCCCGATCCGGCGCGCAATCGCACAGGCTTCAATCCCATCAACTATCCTGATCTGAATTTCTCTTATCAGGTCAGCGTAACCGCACTGAAGGACAATCAGTTCAAGATCATTGTGGATATGGATAAACCCATACCCGAAGCATGGATGGGAAAAATTGGATTCAACTTCGAGCTGTTTCCCGGCGAACTGTTTGGCAAATCATGGCTGATGGATAAATCCAGCGGCATTTTCTCCAGACAACCCAGTGGCCCGTTGCTGAGTTCACAAGGTGAATTTATTGCAGCGCCGCTGGGTACGGGAAAAACGCTGACCATAGCGCCAGAAAGCGAATATCGCCGGATGACAATCGAAAGTATCAATGGCCAACTTGAATTGTGGGATGGCCGCAGCAATCACAACAACGGCTGGTTCATCGTTCGCGGAGTGATACCCAAGGGCGCAACGCGACATGCACTGGAGTGGATTGTCACGCCGCATGTGGTTGCCAACTGGCGATATCAACCTGTCATCCAGGTATCGCAAGCAGGTTACGGTTCTGCACAACACAAGCAGGCGGTCATTGAGCAGGATGCGCGCGACAAGGACGCATCAACCATCGAAATTTACCGTTTGAGTGCCGGCGGACCAGAACAGGTCAAAGCAGGTGTCGTGAAACCCTGGGGCACATTCCTGCGATATCAGTACATGACTTTCGATTTTTCGGATGTACAGACACCGGGTATGTATCAGATCAAATATCGCAACCAGACTTCAAACGTATTCAGGATTGATGACGATGTTCTATCACGCGGCGTATGGCAACCCACACTTGAATACTTCTTGCCGGTGCAAATGTGTCACATGCGTGTAAATGAAAAGTATCGCGTCTGGCATGGATTGGATCATGAGGATGATGCGCGCATGGCACCCATCAACTACAACCACTTTGATGGTTATAAATCCGAAGGCAGCACCTATACCAAGTATAAACCCGGCGACCATGTGCCAGGATTGAATGCCGGCGGCTGGCATGACGCCGGTGACTACGATCTGCGCGTTGAATCGCAGATCGGTACTGTCTGGTTGTTGTCCAGCATGGTGGAAGAATTTGGCCTGAACTACGATGCCACATTGATTGATGAACAAAAGAAGCTGGTCGAGATACATCAACCCGATGGCAAGAACGACGCACTTCAGCAGATTGAACATGGATTGCTCAGTGTGCTCGGCGGCTACAAGTCAATGGGCCGTCTCTATCGCGGCATCATAGAACCCACCATTCGTCAATACGTAACGCTGGGCGACGCTTCCACAATTACAGACAATCTTGACTACGATGCGTCACTGAAAGAAGGTGAAGCGCGTGACGGCCGATCCGGCATTGCCGATGATCGCTGGGTATTCACTGAAGACAATCCTGATCGCGAATTGTATGTCGCCGGTGGTTTGGCAGCTGCAGCACGTGTATTGAAAAGCTTCAATCCAAAGATGTCGCAAGATGCATTGCAGGCTGCCAGACAGCTCTATGCCGGTGCCGCACCGCGTGTGAAGAAAAACAGCAATCGTATCTTTGCGCTGGCCGAATTGATCCTTACTACCAATGAAGATCATTATCGCGACGAATTGCTATCGCTGAAATCCGATATTCTTGCCGATGTGGAACACAATGCATGGCCGATTGGCCGAGTACTGCCGGGCATCAAGGATGCCGCATTTGTGCGTGACCTTGATTGCGCTGTCGCCATATATCAGAAGAGCGTCGACGAACGCGCGAAAACAGAATCACCCTACGGCGTTCCATACCAGCCAAAGATCTGGGGCGCAGGATGGGACATTCAGGAGTTTGGCGTTCAACAATACTTCTTCCACAAGTCATGGCCGCAACATACAAAAGTGGATTCCTATGTCAACGCGTTGAACTTTGTGCTTGGCGTTCATCCCGGCAGCAACACTGCATCGTTTGCATCAGGCGTGGGCGCCGATTCTGTCACGGTTGCCTATGGCGCCAACCGCGCTGACTGGTCATATATTCCGGGCGGCGTGGTTTCCGGCACTGCATTGATTCGCCCGGATCTTCCGGAACTGAAAATCTGGCCATTCTTCTGGCAACAGACCGAATACGTCATGGGCGGCGGCGCAACCAACTACATGTTTCTGGTATTGGCGGTGGATCAGTTGAATCATGCGAAGCATTAAAACAATTCAACAATCCATCATTTTATTTTCCCAGCGAAAGCCGGGTATTTGCTGTTGCCGCAGTTGAAATCTTTGCCCCAACGCTTTTAGTTGTAACGCCAAAGCCAGCAATGGTTGAACATCGCCGCGCGTGCCGGTAGTGGTCAGCAGAGTTTTCATCGAACGGATACGGGTCTAACCAGCCTGGAATAGTGTTGGATGGATTTGGTATAACAATTCAAGCGTCACACCAGCGAACGCAACAATTGGCCGGCCGGTGCCACCCTTATGCCGTCGCTGGTTACAAAATCTTTTTTCCCCACTGCACTAATTTGCCAGGCGTCGGCCTGCGGAAATTTTTCATGGAGATACTTGATACCTTTGTCAGCGTCAGCATCCGATAACTTGCACTCGACCAGCATCACCGGCTTATTACGCTCACTTATCACGAAATCCACTTCACGCCCATCGCTGTCCCGGAAATATCGCAACTCCACGTCGCGACCCAGTGTGTCTTGTTGATGGTGTACCCATTTCAGCAGGTGACAAGCCACCATATTTTCAAATCGTGCACCCTCGTTGCCAACCAGTGACCAGTCAAATTGATAATGTTTCTGCTCTTTCTTCACGGCGCGAATACTGGCGATGCAACCTCCGCACGTACTTGACCACTCCATATGGCCATCGCACCGCAAACTAAACCCATCGCAAGGCCTGCGCCTCCCATAAGCAATTTGCTCCATTCCAGCAATGGCCATCGAACATCAGGCACCCATTCGTTATGAATCGGTGTCCACAACTCCGCTGGAAATGTGACCCCCACGTTGATCAGGATGAGTAGCACCATGAGAGGTAGCGCGATGGCGAAACGTTTGAGCATTTCCTTCCATTGCAACGCAGGCCATGTCAATACAACAATCAGCGTAACTAGGCTGTATACGATCACACCGCCGGTGGTCAAGGTGGCTTGATAGCCGCCTACTTGACGTGTGAGGTAGCCAATCGGATAAAACGTTCGTCCTCCAATTTCTACTGGCTGCGATAAATTGGCGCGCAGCCGCAACGTTTGATTGGGTCCGTCTTCAGCAATCTCCAGCGATTGAATAAGGAAATCCGACTGAACCGTATCAAGTGTCCAACGCACCATTGGAATCATCGCCGACACGATCGGACGTTGAACGCCATGCGCCATCCACAACACTGCGCTTGTAATGATGAACAACCGCAGTAGTAATTTAAACGGGCTGGACATGCCGACTCATAAATAGCCATACATAAAAGTAAGCCGATACCAGGAGTACAACAGCAATCGGCGTCACGGTGGAATGCAAGGCATCAAATAATGTTTGATCTGTGCGGTATGCATAAAACAATAACAGAATGCGTGCCTGATTAATGACAAAAATCACCCCGATTCCGCACAACAAGCCGAGTCCACGCGATGTCCAAGACAGCGGCACCACTGCAAACGCTGCACAAAGCAACAACAGCGTGTCCATTCCTTCACACCCATTGAGTATATTGAGTCCACCACCAGCGGCGACTAAGGAAAATTGGATCGCTGCTGCATGCACATGCGGCGTAATCAGATTCACTAACCATGCTGCAGGTTTCACCGTCAGTGTGTGAATTATGATGTACTCTGTGATCGACCCGTGAAGTGCTTGCCAGCTCCATTGAGACACCAAGAACACGACAATAAATCCCACCCCACGCCAAAAAAAACTGGAATTCAACTTCGTCGCAGATGTCAACATACTTCTTTCGTTTGGTTGAAGATGTTTATGCGTCGCGATGTTCGCAACCAATCACTTTTCGTGGGCTAAGCCACTGCAATCTGTATACCCCGAAAAAAAGCACTCCGGCGAGGAGAAAAAGCGACCATGGCGGTATCGGGGCATTTGCTTCATTCACAGCATCTTGCAATGGGAGACCTGTCACTTTAAATACTGCCGCTTGGGAAATTCCATAAAGAATGCCGTACGGTCCCTCCAAAAGACCGGTATGTCCGTTGTCAGTTATATTTATATATACTAAATTTTTAAATTGCCCGGCAGGTGTTAATTCAAATATATATGATCCCAACCCATTTCCTAGTTTCCCGATTCCGTAGTAATTGGCGTCGGATCCACGGATTAACGCTGTAGGAAAGTTACCTGTTGGATTTCCATTTGCAACGCTGGGGAACGTCAGCAAGGTGGTTACAGAGCCGGAGGGTGTCATTTTAAAAATGGTTCCGCACTGATTAGGACATGTAAAAGTATTATTGTACGCACTGAAGCCATAGAAGTTACCATCTGTATCTTGGAAGCTTAATTGCGGAAAAGTTTGCTCCGAAAAGGCATGTAATGTTGTAAAAGCACCCGATGGTGTGATTCGAAATAAAGTGGTAGGCGTGGAGCCGTAGAAATTGCCGTCACTACCATGAAGCATGCTTGCCATCGGGTGACCACCCTCAATGGCGCTAAATGAATGCAGAATTGTTGTTGTGCCAATACATTGTGAAGGATCACCGCATGGTATGTTGATGGAGAAAATCGTGCCATAATTCCCTGTGGCTCCATATGAGGTGCCGTAATATTTACCATCGCCGCCGTCGATAATGGTGTAAGGATTGTCTGTCGGGAAGAGACTATTTGATGTTGGTAAATCGTAATAGGCGCTGCGCTTTCCCGTGTCGGGATTGAAACTATACAACCCTAGACCAAGCTGAGGGGAACCAAAAGTAAACGAGAGGCCCAAGTTGGTAGCAAGCATTATCGAATTGGGATACGGAGTGCCATACGATCCTAGCTCAGAAAAATTATATATTGTTGTAAAGGTGTTTGTTTGCAGGTCTATTCGAAATATAGTGCCGTTCTGTGTTGGATTATTTGGGGAGACATCGTTGTCGGTTGTCCCGTAAATATCGCCGCCCGGTCCAATGATAAGTGCGTCGCCAGCACCCAGGAATGGATTGTCATTGTAAAATTGATGGAGGTAAGTAATAGCAGGGTCTGCATTTGCGGAAATGGCGAAGACCAAATAACAGACAACAACAGTAAATTTCCAAGTGCTATTCACGGCACATCTCCCACTAAGCATATGCAAATGCGTTTTCCACAGGGTCTATTGACTCTCGATGCCTCCAATAGAAGCGCACTTTTTGCAATTATTGTGCTTCATCAACAAATGCATTGCGGCTTCGTCAAGACCCCATACCCTCTAACGGACGCTAACTTGATTTTGTGACGTTCGCGTGTAAGGTGGATTGTTCTATCGCGAGTTGTAATACACGATTTCCGTGATTCCAAATTGTCCATCATGGGTACGTGACTTACGACGCTACGCCATGGACGCCGAATCACACTCATCCCAGCACTCATTGCTTATTCCATTTGATCGCCACATACGTCCATCACTTCTTTTTTGATATCTTCTTAGTTCGACAAGTCACCGAAATGTCATCTGTATTCAATACTATAAATGAAACAAGAGATGCGGTACGTTAAGGAGAAGGTAAAATGTTGAGCGGAGTGTCGATAAGAAGTCGCCGTGAAATACCTTTGTCCTACATTTAGTCTTCAAGAGTATGATTGTTGAATACGCAAAGGGCATTGAACTTATGTCAGCGACGATTACGAAGTGTCCTCACAGGAGCATGTTTAGATATGCGCTCAGTATTCTCAGTGCACTGCTATTCAACGTAGTTTACGGGGCATCACCGGTTGTACTATCCGCCTTCAGTGCCGATACTGGCTCCTTTAATACTATTTCTTCATTGATACTTGGAGTCGACGGACACTTCTATGCCACGGCGACAACGGGAAGTCCAAGCCCGACTTGTTGTGGTCAGATTGTCCGGTTTGATTTAAGTGGCACATATTCAACGATTGCTTCGTTAGCATCGTCGAATGGCAACTACCCGAACTCGCTTCTTCTGGGGAGCGATGGCAATTTCTATGGCACAGCAAAAGCCGGTGGCGACACATCATGTTTGCTACCCAACGTATCTGCTTCAAGTGGACTGACAGGGTGCGGAACCGTTTTTCGTGTAACACCGGGGGGCATCATATCTACCTTGGCTACCTTCAATTTGTCAAACGGCGGGTGGCCCTTTGAACTTATACAAGGCGGAGATGGCAACTTATACGGCCTCACATTCAGCGGTGGCAACACTGACTCCACAGGCCCCTGTTATTCAAACGGGTGTGGAACGCTGTTTCAGGTAACGCCTAGTGGCGCATTGACAACGCTGCTGAAATTTGATGGAACAACCGATGGGAAGGGTGTCTCAACACAGAGTTCAATAGTTTACGGATCGGATGGCAATCTCTATGTCTCATCGCTTGATAGCGTTTTGAAAGTAACCCTCTCCGGGACCTCAACGATCATGGCAACGCCTGCCGGCGGAGGTACCTTGATGCTAGGCAAGGATGGTAATTTCTATGGTACAGACGATGGAGACATTTATCAGATGACACCCAACGGTGCCGTTACGATACTAAAGGCATTCAATCCCAATATTTCCGATCCCAACCGGTCTGACGGCTGGTTTCCAGGGGTGCTCATGCAGTGGAGCGACGGTAATTTTTACGGTACCACCCGTCTTGGTGGACGTTATCTTGGCGGAACGGTTTTTGAAATAACACCGTCAGGACAATTCACAAGTTTGTATTCCCTTATTTCCAACTCGGGTTTGAGTTTGACCCAAGGACCTGATGATAAATTGTACGGAACGACGGGAACTACATTCTTCAAGCTCTGCGACACGTGTCTGGCACCACCACAAGGGTTGACGACTACAAACGTGGGCAATGGAAGCGTGTCATTACGTTGGAATTCAGTTGCTAATGCGCAGTCCTACAACGTGTACGTGTACAGTTCTGGATCATCAATACCGGCAACGCCGACGTTGACCGGCATTACGGACACATCGGTAACTGTCACTGGATTATCAAGCACAGTTATCAGTTATTCGTTTGTGGTCGTTGCGGTGGGTAATGGAGGTGATAGCTCCTACTCTAACATCGCCGAGGGTTCCCCATCAGCTACCGTGCCAATGGCGCCGACCCTGAGTGTTTACCCAAACGATACCGATGGTACTGCACTGTTGAGATGGACTACACCCTATAGTGGGGGGGAACCTGCGGCATACATCTATAACGTGTACGTCGGCACCTCAGCAGGAGGGGAAAATGCCACAGCGGCTTATTCAAATATCACTTCAAATTATATAACGGTGGCGGCCCCAGCAGGAGCAGGCACCTATTACTTTAGGGTTACTGCAATCAACGAGAACGGAGAGGGTCCGAGTTCTAACGAAGTTAGCGCAAGCCTGAAACAATTACCGCTTCCGGTTGCTCCGACATTGCAATTTGCTACACCAGGTCCAGGTCTAATAACGCTGTCCTGGTCATCAGTTAGTGGCGCATCGTCGTACGAGGTGTTTTTAGGTACTTCAGCCGGCGGTGAAAACAGTACACCGGCGCAAATCGGTATTAACAGCACCAGTACTACGGTTTCGCTAATTAATGGTATAAATTACTTTTTTATGGTTAAAGCGGTTAATGCTAGCGGCTTCAGTCCGGCATCAAACGAGGTCACATCAACACCGAAGCCGGTGTTATCCCGCGCATCCAGTAACTCTTCCTCAGTGGCAAGCAGTAGTGCTTCATCAATCGCAAGTAGTAGTTCAGGTGTTGCATCTAGTCCAAGTACAACTCCACATGGTGGTGGTTCTGTAACCGAAATTGACATTGCATTCTTGTTGTTTCTATTTTTTTTACAAAGACTGACCCCAGTTCAATACAAACTTGCCTTGCTCCAATCGTTTGGCAAACAAACACAATCCATCTCGATCCCGCCACAGTAATTTGACTCGATCACCCCGTCGGCCGTGCGCCACCAGCGCCACCAGTGCCAGGCCGGGGTTGCGGCATGGCACTGTTTGTTCGGCCCAACATACAAAAGTGGATTCCTATGTCAACGCGTTGAACTTTGTGCTTGGCGTTCATCCCGGCAGCAACACTGCATCGTTTGCATCAGGCGTGGGCGCCAATTCTGTCACGGTTGCCTATGGCGCCAACCGCGCTGACTGGTCGTATATTCCGGGCGGCGTGGTTTCCGGCACTGCATTGATTCGCCCGGATTTTCCGGAACTGAAAATCTGGCCATTCTTCTGGCAACAGACCGAATACGTCATGGGCGGCGGCGCAACCAACTACATGTTTCTGGTATTGGCGGTGGATCAGTTGAATCACCGCAAGGAATGATGCCTGTTTTATCTTTTCCGGATGTTCCGTTCCCATCAAGGGAGCGGAACAACAAGATGAAAGAGCGAAAGAATTTCTACGCCATTGCCGCAGCGGCAGAAAATGAAATTGGTGCTACCTGTGTTTCGTTGAAACTGACAATTTCATAGGCTTCCTTGTCTGCGAGCAGTGTACGCAACAATTTGTTATTAACGCCATGCCCGGATTTGTAGCCAGTGAATTCACACAGCAATGGACCACCGATCAAGTACAAATCACCAATAGCATCGAGAATCTTGTGCTTCACAAACTCGTCGTCGTAGCGCAGGCCATCTTCATTCAATATGCGATAGTCATCCAGCACAATGGCGTTCTCCAGCGTACCGCCCAGCGCGAGATTGCGTGAACGCATGTACTCCAGATCTTTCACAAAGCCAAAAGTGCGTGCACGGCTGATCTCCTTGAGGAATGCCGTGGTCGAAAACTCCATTGTTCCAGTCTGCTGACGCTTCTTGAAAACCGGGTGATCGAACTCAAGTTCGATGTTGAGTTTGAAACCATCAAAGGGTTTGAACTCAGCCCACTTGTCACCTTCGGTTACACGCACTTCTTTCAGTACGCGAATGAAACGCTTGGGTGCGTTCTGTTCTTCGATACCTGCGGCCTGCAACAAAAACACAAAGGGTGCTGCACTGCCATCCATGATGGGTACTTCCGGGGCCGACAGATCAATATAGGCATTGTCTATTCCCAGGCCGGCAATCGCTGACAACAAGTGTTCCACCGTGGCCACTTTCGCATTGCCATTGACAATGCTGGTGCCAAGCGAAGTCTCACCCACCAGGTCAGCACGTGCGGGCACATCAGAGGGCGCGGGCAGATCAGTGCGGCAAAACACGATGCCGGTATTGGGTGCAGCAGGCCGCAGCACCATCAACACCTTTTTGCCGGAATGCAAGCCCACGCCGCGCGCGCTCACACTGCTTTTCAAAGTTCGCTGTTTAAGCATAAGCGCGCACCGTACCACAATTGTTCATGCGCAAGGCAATTTGATTGTCATAAGCGACATGAGCATCACCACCTCAATTAATCCTAATCCGCCTGCCGCCGCAAAAATGCGGGAATGTCCAGCATGGATTCATCCGCCGCTTGCAATCCGTCGCCCACTGCACGACGCGGTGCGTGCATGCTTTGCTGTTCGCGCTGATTGCGGATGTAAGTCGGAATGTTGAGATCATCAACCGGCTTGGTCAGCCGCGGCACACGGCCACCATCAATGGCAGTCATGCCGCGACGGCTGTCCATTTCCGGCTGCTGAACCTGCGCCACCGGACGGCCAATGCCCGTCGCCACGACAGTGACGCGAATCTCATCGGACATGGATGGATCAATCACACAACCTACTACCACATTGGCATCTTCAGATGCATAGCGTTTCACCGTATCACCCACGGTGGAGAACTCGCTGGTCCGCAAATCCATACCCGCAGTGACATTGATCAACAGACCATGCGCACCTTGCAGGTTCACATCTTCAAGCAACGGACTGGAGACTGCCGCTTCAGCTGCTTCACGTGCGCGGTTCTCACCACATGCAACACCGGAGCCCATCATGGCCATGCCGGTTTCCGCCATCACGGTACGCACATCGGCAAAGTCCACATTGATCATGCCGGGTTTGGTGATCAACTCTGCAATACCCTGCACTGCGCCTTGCAACACCTGATTCGCCGCCTTGAAGGCATCCAGCAAGGTCATGTCACCACCGAGCACGCTCAACAATTTCTGGTTGGGAATGGTGATGAGCGAATCGACATGCTTGGACAATTCCGCAATGCCCTGATCCGCAAGATTGGCACGCTTGGAACCTTCCATTGCAAATGGCTTGGTCACCACCGCAACAGTCAGGATGCCCAGTTCTTTCGCTACCTGTGCAACCACCGGCGCTGCACCGGTGCCCGTGCCACCACCCATGCCCGCAGTGATGAACAACATGTCGGAGCCTTCAATCATCTCGATGATGCGATCACGATCTTCCATCGCCGCCTGACGACCCACTTCGGGATCGGCGCCGGCACCCAGTCCCTTGGTGATGTTGCAACCGATCTGCAACGCCATCTTCACCTTGGAGTGTTTCAATGCCTGTGCGTCGGTGTTGAGACAGACGAAGTCCACACCTTCAATGCCTGCCGACACCATGTGCGCCACCGCATTGCCGCCACCACCACCCACGCCGATTACCTTGATCACCGCACCCTGATTTTCACTATCTGCAAGTACAAACATGATAAGTCCCCTCTGCAAATAAAATTAAAACTGAATTCAAAGACTGAAGCAAAAACATTACCGGTTGTTGCGCCGCTGGTTATGCAGTCGCGACAACATGCCGGTGAATCCGAATCTGGTTGAAGCATTGAACATCCCCTGCTTGTGATGCTGCTTCCACAATTGCATGGCTGACTGTTCCTCGCCTGCCTCATGCCCCGCGGTATGCCCCATATCATGCAAAGCCCGGCCCCATCTGGCCGTGGCCGGAGATGCAACAAATGAAACGAAATCAGTAGTCGCCATTGAACCACCCCTTCATTCTTTCCCACACATTCTTCACGTTGAGTTGTGCCACTACAGGTTTGTCGCGCCGGTGATGACGCACATAGTTCTCGCGTCCATACAACAACAAGCCCACACCCGTTGCATGGATGGGATTGCGCACCACATCGCCCATGCCGGTGACATGCAGTGGTGAACCGAGACGCACCGGCATGTGAAACACTTCTTCGGCGAGTTCCACCGCGCCTTCCATCTTGGAACTGCCGCCGGTGAGCACAATGCCGGCAGCCACCATTTCTTCGTAACCGGAACGCTGCAATTCCTGTCGCACCATCGCAAACAATTCTTCGTAACGCGGCTCCACCACTTCCGCCAATGTCTGGCGTGCAAGGCGGCGTGCAGGACGATCGCCGACGCTGGGCACTTCAATGGTTTCATCGGCATGTGCGAGTTGCGACAATGCACAGGCGTACTTCAACTTGATTTCTTCTGCGTGCTGCGTTGGCGTGCGCAAGCTCACTGCAATGTCATTGGTGACCTGATCACCCGCTATTGGGATCACTGCGGTATAACGAATCGCGCCGCCGGAAAACACCGCGATATCCGTGGTACCGCCGCCGATGTCCACCAGGCATACGCCCAATTCCTTTTCATCATCAGCCAGCACGGCGTAACTCGAAGCGAGTTGTTCCAGCACGATGTCATCGACTGACAAGCCGCAACGCTGCACACACTTGACGATGTTCTGTGCTGCACTTTCTGCACCCGTGACAATGTGCACCTTGGCTTCAAGCCGCACACCGGCCATGCCCACCGGTTCGCGAATGCCTTCCTGATTATCAATGACAAATTCCTGCGGAAGGATGTGCAGAATCTTTTGATCCGCAGGAATGGCCACGGCGCGCGCCGCATCAATCACACGCTCCACATCTTCCGCGGTGACTTCCTTGTTGCGAATGGCAACGATGCCATGCGAGTTGAGACTGCGCACGTGACTGCCGGCGATACCCGTATAAACAGAATGGATCTGACAACCCGCCATCAGCTCGGCTTCTTCAACAGCACGCTGAATGGAGGCGACGGTGGATTCAATGTTGACCACCACGCCTTTTTTCAGACCGCGCGAGGGATGCGAACCCAGACCGATGATCTCGATGCTGTCATCACTCTTGAGTTCACCCACCAGCGCCACGACTTTAGATGTGCCGATGTCGAGTCCGACAATCAGATTGCGATCACTTTTCTTTTTAGACATGGCCCGGCACTCCCGTAGTCGGTGTGGTTGCATCATCGCTGCCGGTATTGATCACCGGTTTTCCCCAGCCAATGGCAAAGCCATTGCTGTAACGCATGTCGACATACGCGACATCACCGCTGCGCGTGGCGATCACTGGACTGGCGGCACGAATGAATCGTTCCAGGCGCGCGGCCACATCTTCACGGCCCAGCCGCACTTCAACACCATTACGCAATTGCAAGGTCCACGCGCCACGTTCATCCAGTGTGACACGGCTCAAGCTCAACCCCACTGTCAGCAGACGCGGATAAGTATCCAGATACAGCCTTGCAACATCACCTTCGGTACCATCAGGGCCATTCAATTGCGGCAGATCAGCACGCACATCGTGCGCACCGGGCAAAAACAACTCGCCGCGCGTATTCAGCAATCCCTTGTCGCCCCAGCGCGCGACGGCAACCTGTTCAACCACAAACACGCGAATGCCATCGGGCCAGTCACGTTCAACACGCACATGATCAATCCACGGCAATGCATTCAATGCCTGCTTGACCTTGCCGAGATCAATGGACAAAAAGCCCTTGCGTGCAAACGGTTCCAGCGCCTGTTCGATCTGCACACGCGATACCTGCGCAAACTTGCCGCTGATTTCAGCATGCTGGATGGGACGATCAAGAATGCCGCGCACGGCGTACCACAGGATGATCACCACACCAAGCAACAGCGCAATCAAAGCCACATGCCTGCGATGCGCCTTCAACCACGCAAAGCGGCCATCATCGGTTTCCGCTTCCTGCCGCTCAGCACGGCGCCGCCCCCTGATATCATCATCAATGGTGATGGCGTTGCCCATGGATGAACTAGCCATGCGCACCTCCATTATCCTTCATGCTGTATTCAAGCACCCGCCACACCACTTCATCGAAACTGATGCCAACCTGTGCAGCGGATTTGGGGAACAGCGAATGACCAGTGGTCATGCCGGGTGCTGTATTCACTTCCAGCAAGTAGTTGTTGCCCTGTGCGTCGCGCATGACATCAATGCGTGCCCAGCCGCTGCAGCCCACCGCTTTGAAAGCCTTGAGCACCAGTTCGCGCAACTGTTGTTCCGCATCATCTTCAAGACCCGGACATACATACTGCGTGTCTTCTGCGACATACTTGGCTTCAAAGTCGTAGTATTCACCCTTGGGCACAATGCGAATACTGGGCAAGCCTTCATCACCCAGCACCGGCACACTGAATTCACTGCCGATGATGAGCTGTTCCATCAGCATGTCGCCGGGATAACGCGCAGCCAGTTCCACTGCGGCCTGCAAATCGCTTTCCTTGAAGACACGCGTCACGCCCACGCTGGAACCCTCGCACGCGGGTTTCACAATCACCGGCAAACCCACCTGGCGTGCAGCCTGCACTACATCATCACCGCGGCTGATTTTGGCGTAGCGTGGCGTTGGCAATCCCAGCGACATCCATATCTGCTTGGTGCGAATCTTGTCCATGGTGAGTGCCGAGGCAAGTACACCGGAACCGGTGTAAGGAACACCAAAGGCTTCCAGCAATCCCTGCAACACGCCGTCTTCACCGCCACCATGCTGACCATGAAGAATGTTGAAAACGCGATCGACAGTCTTGCTCACCAACAAGGGAATCAATGCGTCAATGCCATCGACAGCAAACGCATTCACGCCGCGCCTGAGCAAACCTTCAAGCACGGCTTTGCCGGAAATCAGCGAGATTTCGCGTTCCGATGAAGCGCCGCCCATCAACACTGCAACTCGGCCAAATTGTGATGCATCGGTCACGCGTTTCATGATGCATCCTCCGCATGAAGATATTCACCCACGATGCGCACTTCAGGGTTGAGTGTGATATGAAATTTCTCCAGCACGGTTGCCTTGACATGTTCTATCAATTGTTCGATGTCGGCGGCGGTGGCATTGCCTTCATTGATGATGAAGTTGGCATGCTTGGCGGACACTACGGCGCCGCCAATGCGATAACCCTTGAGTCCTGCGCTTTCAATCAATTTCGCCGCATGATGACCCGGCGGATTGGTGAACACCGAACCGCACGAAGGTTCGCCAATGGGCTGTGTTTCCTTGCGGCGTTTAAGCAACGCGCGAATTTCTGCTTCACCGGATTCCAGTGAATCATTGCGTGGTGCAAAACTCAGTTGCGCACCGGTGAACCATTCGTTGTGCGGACCGGCCACATGCCGGTAGGCAATTTGATAGTCGCTTGCAACACGGCGGCGTATTTCACCGCGACGATTGATGGTTTCCACTTCAACCACATGCCGCCAAGTTTCACCGCCGAACGCACCGGCATTCATCGCCAATGCGCCGCCCAGTGTTCCCGGAATGCCGGCAAAAAATTCTGCGGGACCGAGATTCCACTTTGCACATTGCCTGGCCAGCTTTGCGCAGGTCACACCGGCATCGCACCACACTTCGGTTTCACTCAGACGTTGCAGATCATCCAGCGCACCATGGGTTTCAATCACTGCAGCACGCACGCCGCCATCGCGCACCAGCAGGTTGCTGCCCAGTCCCAGCCACATCACCGGCTTGACACCATCAATCGAACGCAGAAACCACGACAAATCCTGCTTGTCTTCGGGTACAAAGAAAATGTCCGCAGGTCCACCCACTCGCCACGTGGTGTGCTTCGACAAGGGTTCATTGAATGAAACGCGGCCACGCAGGCCTGCTGGAACAACTGGTGGCATCACAACATCCGTATGCAGAATAGATTGAATCATGCTGCACCTCCGGGTGGTGCCGATGCATCATTCACTGCGAGCAATGTTGACAACTCTCCGGCCAGTGAACCGATATTGCCTGCGCCCATAACCACCACCACATCATTGTCGTGAATGATGGGCAGCAATGCGTTTGGTACATCATCTACCTTGCGCACCAGCACTGGTTCAACGCGGCCGTGCGAACGAATGGCACGGCACAGCGCCTTGGCATCAGCGCCCTTGATGGGTGATTCACCAGCGGGATAGACATCCGTGACAATCAATGCATCCACATCGGCGAGCACGGTTGCAAATTCATCCAGCAAATCACGCGTGCGTGTGTAACGATGCGGCTGGAACGCCAGCACGATGCGGCGCTGCGGCCAGCCCTGACGAATGGCATCCAGTGTTGCTGCAATTTCCGTGGGATGATGGCCGTAATCATCTATCACGGTGATGCGTCCATTGACGGTTTGCACATCGCCATAATTTTGCAGGCGGCGATCAATGCCCTGGAAATTCTCAAGTGCATGCTGAATGGCTTCATCACTGACATTCAGTTCCGTGGCCACGGCGATGGCTGCCATTGAATTCAGCACATTGTGTGTGCCGGGAATGTTGAGGCGAATGGACAGGGGCGGCTTGCCTGCACGCAGCACATCGTATGTGGATTGCAAACCATGACGCTGCACATTCACCGCACGAATGTCGGCTTCACTGCTGATGCCATAGGTCACAATGGGGCGCTTCACCTGCGCGATCAATGAAGCCGTTTCCCGGTCATCCATGCACATCACCGCCAGACCATAAAAAGGCAGGTTGTGCAGGAAATCCACAAAGCTTTGCTTGTAGCGTTCGAAGTCGCCTTCATGCGTGCCGAGATGATCGGCATCCACATTGGTGACAATGGCGATGATGGCTTGCAGATGCAGGAATGACGCATCACTCTCATCTGCTTCAGCAACCAGATACCGGCCTGCACCCAGACGTGCATGTGTGCCCGCGCTTTTCAAACGGCCACCGATCACAAAGGTAGGATCGAGCCTGCCTTCCGCCAGTACACTGGCCACCATGCTGGTGGTGGTTGTCTTGCCATGCGTGCCCGCAACGGCAATGGAATAACGGAAACGCATCAACTCACCCAGCATTTCCGCGCGCGGCACGACTGGAATACGTTGCGCATGTGCCTGCACGACTTCCGGGTTGTTGACATCCACCGCAGTGGAAACCACCACCACATCGGCGCCATGAACATTTTCAGCACGATGTCCAATCATCACGCGCGCGCCCAATGACAACAGGCGCGAGGTCACACTGTTGGGTTTGAGGTCGGAACCCTGCACGGCATAACCAAGGTTGATCAACACTTCGGCAATGCCACCCATGCCTGCGCCGCCGATACCGACAAAGTGAATGGTGTGAATGCGCCGCATGCGGTTGTTCATGTCATTCATGCTCATGACATCACCTCCGCAGGCATCGTGTTGACGGGTAATCCCGCAAGTTGCATGCAGGCATCGGCAATGCGCACATCAGCGTCAACAATGGCCTGTGCGCGTGCACGTTCCGCCATCTGCAACAAGTGTTGACGTCCCTGTGACAGCAGATTGTGAAGGGCATCGGCCAGCCGTTGTGGCGTGAGATCTTTCTCCTGTATCAGCAAGGCCGCGCCGGCATTCACCAGAAACTGCGCGTTGAACGTTTGATGATCATCGACAGCAGCAGGAAACGGCACCAGCAGTGCACCCAGTCCCGCTGCCGCCAGCTCACTGACCGTGAGCGCGCCGGCACGACAGATCACCAGATCGGCCCATGCATACATCGCCGCCATGTCATGAATGAAGTCCTTTACTTCGGCATTGACATTCAATTCGCGATAGCGAGTTTGTGTGTCTGCAAAATGACGATCACCGGCTTGATGAATCACCTGCGGCCGTTCATGTGATCGCAGCAATGCCAGTGCCTGCGGCACTACAGCGTTCAAGTGCCGTGCACCCTGACTGCCGCCGATGATGAGCACGCGCATGGCGTCCACACGATTGGCAAATCGTTCTGCGGGTACCGGCAGTGACGATAACTCGCGGCGCACCGGATTACCCACACATTCAGCATGTTTCAATGCATGTTTGTTGTTGACGGCAGGAAACGCGCTGAACACACGTTTGGCAAAATGTGCCAGTGCACGATTGGTCATGCCGGCAATGGCATTCTGTTCGTGAATGACCAGCGGTGTGCGTGTCAACCATGCAGCAATACCACCGGGACCACTGGCAAATCCACCCGCACCAAACACCACCAAAGGCTTGCGTTTATGAATGATGCGTATTGCCTGCCATACGGCACGCGTCAATACAAAGGGCGCACGCAACATGGTTGTCATGCCCTTGCCACGCACGCCACCCACCTCAATCCATTCAAGCTCAATGTGATGTTGCGGCACCAGTTTGCTTTCCATGCCGCGCATGGTACCCAGCCATACCGGATGCATGCCGCGTTCACGCAGCACGCGGGCCACCGCCAGCGCGGGAAATACATGTCCGCCGGTGCCGCCTGCCATGATGAGTGCCACGCGTGCTGTCATCACTGTTTCACCTTCCGTGGCAAGGCTGCATGACCCGAGATGCTGGCTTCATGATGAACGCGCAACACCACACCCAGCCATGCCAGCGCCACCAGCAAACTGGAACCGCCATTCGACAACATGGGCAATGTCAATCCCTTGGTGGGCAACAGGCCCATGTTGACACCAATGTTGATGAACGTTTGCAAACCCAGCCAGATGCCGAAAGAAGCAGCGATGAAAGATTGAAATGGCATGCTGGCCTCTGCTGCCAGACGTGCAATGCGCAGCACGCGCCAGATGATCACGGCATACAAGGCCAGCAGACACAGCACCCCGATGAAACCAAACTCTTCGGCAATCACTGCGAACACAAAGTCAGTATGCGCTTCGGGAAGATAGAACAGCTTCTGCACGCTGCTGCCCAGTCCCACACCAAACCATTCACCGCGACCGATGGCAATTTCCGATTGCACCAGTTGATAACAACTGCCGAAAGGATCAGCCCACGGATCAACGCAGCCAACAAGACGTTTCATTCGATACGGTGCGGCAATGGCGACCAGCCCCATCAACGCCGCACCTGCTGCCACGAGAATGAAAAAGTAGCGCAAACGCATGCCGCCAAGGAACAACAATCCCACACTGGTGGCCAGCAATACCGCCGTCGCACCGAAGTCCGGCTCCAGCAACAGCAATACAGCGACAATGCCCAGCATGGCCAATGGAATCGCAGTGGCCTTGAACTGCTCTTTCAACTCTTTTTGCCGGTGCACGATATAACCGGCGATATAAGCAAGTACAAACACGCGTGCGAGTTCTGATACCTGGAAATTCATGAATCCCAGACGCAACCAGCGGCGGCTGCCATTGATCTGCGCACTGATGCCAGGCACCAGCACCACAATCAGCAATGCAAATGCCGCAAGCAGCAACGGCACATGCAAACGTTCCCACACACGTGTAGGAATGCGCGTCGTGACCATGCAGGCAATCGCGCCCAGTGTAATGAAGATCAGTTGCCGCTTGAGATAGTAAAACGCATCGCCGGTCTCCTTGCTGGCAATGGAGATGGATGCCGAGGTCACCATCACGGCGCTCACCAGCAACAATGCAGCCACCGCCATGATCAGAATGGCGTCCATTTGCAGCGTGCGCGAACGATTGCCGCTGCGCGGATAAGATACGGAAGCGGCAGTGGGAAGCACGGCACTCATGACATCAATCCTTTCACCGCGCTGGTGAACACATCACCGCGATGCGCATAATCACGAAACATGTCCAGGCTTGCGCAGGCTGGTGACAACAGCACGGTATCACCCCGTTGCGCAAGACTTGCTGCTGTGGTCACGGCTTCTTCCATGCTGTTGACGAATTGCGTTGCACAAACATCTTTGAGTACTGAATTGATCTGCGATGCATCCTGACCCAACAACAACGCACAGCGCACCTTGTTGCGAAATGCGGTGGCAAGCGGTGCAAAATCCTGTCCCTTACCCTGTCCACCGGCAATGACAATCAGCGGCCCCGACATGCCCTGCACGGCGGCCAGCGTTGCACCCACATTGGTGCCCTTGGAATCTTCGATGTAACGCACGCCCTTGATGTCCGCCACCCATTGCGCGCGATGCGGCAGGCCGGGAAATTCTTTCAATGCCTGTACGCATGTCTTGATATCGAGCTGCAATGCTTCACACAGGGCCAGCGCTGCCAGCGCATTGGCCGCATTGTGCATACCGGTCAATTTGAGCTGTGTCATGTTCACCAGCGGTCTGCCATGTGACACCAGCACAATCTCGTTGGCGGTCTGCATGGTGCTGTATTCGGCGTCATTGTGCTGCACACTGAAACCCAGCGTACGCTGACCATTGCGTGGCATGGCCATCACCAATGCATCGTCGTGATTGATCACTGCACATTCGCAATGATTAAAGATACGGGCCTTGGCGTGTGCATAATCGAGCAATGAATCGTAACGATCCATGTGATCGGAAGTGACATTCAACACTGTCGCTGTGCGTGTCTTCAATGAGTGCGTTGTTTCGAGCTGGAAGCTCGACAGTTCCAGCACAAACAGATCGGCCGGTGTTTCCTGCAACAACTCGAGTGCAGGGCGGCCGAGATTGCCGCCGGCAAAAGCACGCAAACCACAGGCTTGCGCCATCAAGGCCACCAATGTTGTCACCGTGCTCTTGCCATTGGTGCCAGTAATACCAGCCACAGGCACCTTGCTGGCACGCGCAAACAATTCAATATCACCAACCACAGGTAATCCGCGTCGTGCCGCTTCCACAAGAATGGGTTCACGCAATGACACACCGGGCGAGGCAATGACTTCATTCACATCGTTGAGCAGTGATACATCAAAGCCACCGGTCTTCACCATCGCATCTGGCGCAACGTCTTTTAATGTGTCCAGCTCAGGAGGTGCAGTGCGACTGTCGGTCACCGCAAAGGGAATGCCCTGTGCACGCAAGTAACGTGCAACCGACATGCCCGTGCGACCGAGACCGACGATGAGGCGTTTGTTACCCTGCATATGCATGCCTGTACGGAAGAGTTTCGGTACAGAATTCCAGGACGCTCTGAAACAGGGAAGTTTCAGGCGAGCCTCCATGGACGGAATCATGGCGTTCCAGGAATTCTTCCCGGAACACTTTCGCTGATAATCGTCTTGCTTGAGGTAACTGTTGCATCAACGCACCTTCAGGGTCGCAAGCCCGACCAGCACCAGAATGAACGTAATGATCCAGAAACGGACAATCACTTTCGGTTCCGCCCAACCCTTCAATTCAAAGTGATGATGAATGGGCGCCATCTTGAAAATGCGCTTGCCGCGCAGCTTGAATGAACCCACTTGCAACATCACGGAGACAGTTTCCATCACGAACACACCGCCCATGATGAGCAGCACGATTTCCTGCCGCACGATCACTGCGACCACACCCAGCGCGGCACCAAGCGCCAGTGCACCCAGATCACCCATGAAGACTTGTGCGGGATAGGTGTTGAACCACAGAAAACCGAGACCCGCACCGACAATGGAAGAGCAGAACACCAGCAATTCACCGCTGCCCGGAATGTGTGGAATGCCCAGATAGTTGGCGAACACCACATTGCCGCTGGCCCATGCAAACACACCCAGTGCACCACCCACCATGGCGGAAGGCATGATGGCCAGACCATCCAGTCCATCCGTAAGATTCACTGCGTTGCTGAATCCCACCACAATGAAATAGGCCAGCCCGATGAAACCCATGCCCAGAGGAATGGCGATGTGCTTGAACACCGGCACAAACAATTCCACTTCTGCGGAGGTCTTGTGCGTGACAAACAATGCGATGGCACAACCCAATCCGGCAACGGTTTGCCAGAAATATTTGTAACGCGCGATCAGGCCGCGGCTGTTGCCGACCACGAGCTTCAGATAGTCATCCCAGAAACCGATCAAGCCGAATACCAGCATGGTGATGATCACAATCCATACATAACGATTATCCAGATCGGCCCACAACAGCGTGCCTGCCGTCACTGCAATGAGTATCAGTGCGCCACCCATGGTGGGCGTGCCCTTCTTGCTGAGATGTGATTGCGGACCATCGCTGCGCACCTGTTGACCGATCTGCTTCGCGGTGAACGCGCGAATCATGCGCGGTCCAAGAATGAAGGAAATCAACAATGCCGTGATCGCACCGAGAATGGCGCGCAACGTCAGATAGTTGAACACGTTGAAGCCGGTGTACAACTTGCTCAGGTATTGTGTGAGGTATAGCAACATGGTTGTTCTCTTTTGCTTCGCTTGCTTTTGCTCAATGACCTGTGTGTTGATGCGAACCGGCGCTTGCTGACAATGCAGCCGCAACGCGTTCCAGACGATTGCCGCGCGAACCCTTGATCAGCACTACAACCTCCGGCGCAATGCGCGACTGCACTGCACTGATCAATTCATCCACTGAAGCAAACCATTGCGCACCGTTGCCAAACGTGTTGACTGCATGCGGCGTGAATGTGCCCACGGCAAACAAGTGTTCGACTCCCGCCATGCGGGCGTATGCCCCCATTTCCGCATGCAGCTTCACCGACTCGTCACCCATCTCCAGCATGTCACCCATCACCAGCCAGTGACGACCTTGCAATGCGCACAGCGCATCAACACCCGCCATCAATGAATTGGGATTGGCGTTGTAGGAATCATCAATCAATTGCGCGCCCTTGATGGCGGCGCCGGGTTGCAAACGGCCACTCACTGCACGCATGGCATTCAAGCCGTTGCGAATGTCTTGCAGTGTTGCACCGGCGGCAAATGCCGCGGCTGCCGCACCCGTTGCATTGCGGATGTTGTGCTTGCCCACCAGATTGAGATTGACAGCAATATCACCCGTTGGGGCATGCAGCACAAAACGACTGCTGTGTTCATCCATGACCATGTCACTTGCCCTGAAATCAGCGGCGTTATCAATGCCAAAGGTCAGCACTGTCTTTGCCGCGCAATGTGAACGCCAGTACGATGCATATACATCATCCGCATTGATCACTGCCGTTCCTTGCGGCGACAGCGCAACAAACAATTCGCCCTTGCCCTGCGCCACGCCGTCAATGCCGCCAAAGCCTTCGAGGTGCGCCCTGCCTGCATTGGTCACGATGCCGACAGTGGGCGATGACAACGACGACAACGCGGCAATTTCGCCACGATGATTGGCGCCCATCTCAACAACAGCGGAACGATGCATTGCACTCAGGCGCAACAGGGTTAGTGGCACACCAATGTGGTTATTGAGATTGCCGCGTGTAATCAATGCTTCGCCCTGCTGATTCATGATGCTGCCGATCATTTCCTTGGTGGTGGTCTTGCCGTTGCTGCCGGTGATGCCAATCACGGGAATGGCAAACTGCATGCGCCATGCGTGTGAAAATTGCGATAGCGCAGCAAGCACATCGTTCACCCGCACCTGCGGCAACGGCACATCCAGTTCGCGCGACACCAGCGCTGCAGCCGCGCCGCGTTCCATCGCCACACGCACATAGTCATGGCCATCAAAATTGGGACCATGCAATGCAACGAACAACGCATCCTTGTCGATGGTTCGTGAATCGGTTGAAACAGACATGAATGGCACATCTGCGCCCAGCAGTCTTCCGGAGGTGATTCGCGCAAGGCTTGCAGTATTGAATTGCGGCGTTGTGTTTTGCGCGCTGGTCATGCTGCACCCCGCAAACATGCCTGCACCACTTCACGGTCACTGAAGTGCGCAGTGACATCACCGATGATTTGATAGTCTTCATGACCCTTGCCGGCAATCAACACAATATCCTGTGAGCTTGCCATGTCGATACTGCGCGCAATGGCTTTGGCACGGTCGCGTTCAACGACGACCCTGTCCGGATGTTTTATGCCACGCAAAATGCCATTGATGATCTGCTGTGGATCTTCATAACGCGGATTGTCATCCGTCAGGATGATCTGATCCGCAAGGCGTTCAGCAATCGCACCCATCTGCACGCGCTTGCCCGCATCACGATTGCCGCCACAGCCAAACACACAAACCAGTTTGCCGCGGCAATAGACTTTCAATTCCTGCAATGCTTTTTCCAGCGCATCGGGTGAATGCGCATAATCAATGACCACCAGCTTGCCGTGCGCATCGCGATGCGTTTCCATGCGTCCGGGCGGGGCACTGGATTGTTCAAGTGCGGCGACAGCTTTGTTTAATGAGATATCCCAGCCAAGCAATACTGCCAGTGTCGCCAGCAGGTTGTAGGCGTTGAATTTTCCCAACAGCGACGACTGCAATACTGCATCACCAAAACTGCCGGTGATATTCAACTGCAAACCGCGCTCACTCAGGCGCACACCGGTTGCCTGCACCATTCTGTTGAAGCCTTGCGATGACTCACAGCCGAATGCAGTCATGACCTTTGCGGCAAGCGGGCGTGACAACAGTTCACGACCAAACACATCATCGGCATTGATCACGGCATGACGCAATCCGGGATGCTGGAACAACGCCGCCTTGGCTTCGCCATAGGCCTGCATGCTGCCGTGATAATCCAGATGATCACGGGTAAGATTGGTGAACACCGCCGTATCAATTTGTACTGCGGCGATGCGATGCTGATGCAGGGCATGCGACGACACTTCCATTCCTGCGGCGATGGCACCTTCATCGCGAATCTCCGCGAGTTGCCGGTGCACGTTGATGACATCGGGTGTGGTATGCGTTGCATTCTTCAAATGATCAATCAGGCCATAACCCACCGTGCCCGAATAGCCCGCAATCATGCCGCAACGCTGCGCGGCTTCGGCGATCATGTATGCCGTGGTGCTCTTGCCGTTGGTGCCCGTCACAGCCGCAATGCGCATGGCGTGCGAAGGTTCACCATAAAAACGATTTGCAATATCGCCAAGCATGGCAGACAAATGAGGAACGGCGACCACCGTTGCACCTGACAGCGCCGGCATTGCACGATCATCAACCGGCTCCCACAACACCACTGATGCACCATTGGCAACGGCTTGCGCCGCATAATCAATGCCATGCGCACGCAAACCCGGAATGGCAATGAATGCACTGCCGGGTTTGACATCGCGGCTGTTCAATGTCAGATGTTGTACATCGACAGATGACAGTTGCGGCAATGCGGCGTCACTGATTGCACCACGCAACAACTCGCGCAGCGTGATGTGTTCATTCGGTATGTGACGCACGGCATTCATGGCGTCACTCCGGTCTGCACCAGCGTTGCCGCAGGTACATCCTGCAAATCGTCCGGTGGCACAGCAAGCAGGCGCAGCGCACCGGATGCCACATTGGAAAACACCGGTGCCGATACCGATGTTGCGTAGTAACTGCCATCGCGTGGTTCATTGATGACCACCACGCAGGCAATGCGCGGATGCGATGCAGGCACCACGCCACCGAAACTGGCAATGTGTGCATCACTGGTGTATGAACCATTCACCAGCTTCTGCGCCGTGCCGGTCTTGCCGGCAACACGATAACCGACCACCGCCGCACGTGTTCCGGTTGCACCTTCTTCTGTCACGACGCTTTCCATGATCTTGACCATTTCATCGGCAATGCGCTGATCAATCACGCGCTGTCCTTCAACAGGACCATCCACCCGCTGCAATGTCAAAGGCCGCGAAATACCACCCGCACCGAGAATCGCGTAGGCATGTGCCAATTGCAATGCAGTGACCGACAATGAATAACCAAATGAGATGGTGGCCTGATTGATGGGACGCCATTGCCTGTAGTTGAGCAACATGCCCGCAGCCTCACCGGGAAAACCACTGCCCGTCACCTGACCAAAGCCAAATGCGTACAATGTCTTCCACATGGATTCCGGCG
This sequence comes from Steroidobacteraceae bacterium, assembly GCA_035548495.1. GTDB lineage: Bacteria > Pseudomonadota > Gammaproteobacteria > Steroidobacterales > Steroidobacteraceae > CAILZL01. The sequence goes on along the minus strand of DASZSV010000036.1, from coordinate 63,558 downwards.
ACAGTGACAATGCAAGCTTGGTCATGCCGACGTTGCTTGATTTGGCAATGACCGTGGTCAACGTCACAGCACCCAGTGGATGTTCGTCTTCAATGGTCTTGATGCCCACTTTCACCAGACCCGGCGAAGTATCAATGATGGTGTTGGCGTTGTAGCGTCCGGTTTCAAGACCCGCTGTTGCCACAAAGGGCTTCATGATGGAACCCGGCTCCATCAGATCGGTTGCAGCACGATTGCGAATATCGTTGGGATCGCGTTGTTCCTGATCGTTGGGATTGTACGAAGGCTGGTTCACCATCGCCAGCACTTCACCGGTGTTGACATCAACAACCACTACCGAGCCCGATACTGCGTTGTGCTGCTGGATCGCCGCTTTCAATTCCCGGTAGGCGAGATATTGAATGCGGATATCAATGCTGGTGGTGATGTCCTGACCCGGCCGCGCATCACGAATGCTTTCGATATCTTCCACTGTTCTGCCATAACGATCCTGAATGATACGCTTGGCACCCGGACTTCCGGCAAGCCAGTGATCATAGGCAAGCTCCAGTCCTTCGCGCCCTTCATCGTCAATATTGGTAAAGCCCAGCACGTGACTGCTCACTTCGCCGGCAGGATAGTAACGGCGGTATTCACGCTGCAGGTACACACCGGGAATGTTGAGCGCCTTCACCTGCGCCGCATCCTCGGGATTCATGTGACGCACGAGATACACGAAATCGCGGTCCAGGCTGCTGCTGATGCGTTGCGCCAGCCAGTTGCGATCACGATTCAGTGCTTCAGCAAGTTTGGGAATCTGGTCTGCCGCTTGTTCCAATTCCCTGGGATTAACCCACACGGAATCCACCGGTGTGCTGACTGCAAGTGTTTCACCATTGCGGTCGTAAATTGCGCCACGATGCGCCGCCAGTTTGGCAATGCGCGTATATCGTGCGTTGCCCTGACTCAACAGAAAGCCGTTGTCCAGCAATTGCAGTTGTACCGCACGTGCTGCCAATCCCGTTCCTGCCAGCAACAACACCAGCAACACCCAGCGCAAACGTCCGCGGAATTGCTCCACGGTGAATGCACGATGTTCGTTGTTGCGAATGTTGATCATTGGCTCGGTCTACTTCGTTGCAGGCTCGATCAAGTGCACCTTGTCGGGATTGCTCAAATCCGGAACCGACATGTGCAATTCATCGTGCGAAATTTTTTCAATGCGTCCGTAAGTCATCCACGTGCTTTGCTCAAGCCGCAGTTGTCCCCATTCGGTGTCCAGTTGATCGCGCTCTTTCTGCAAACGTTGCAAGGCGACAAACTGGTTGCGCGCCTGTTGCTTGCTCCACACCACCGCCACCGATGACACCAGCAACAACAGCCACAGCATGGCAAGCGTGAATTTTGCGGATGCAGTCATGCTGCAACCCTCTCTGCCACACGCATGATTGCACTGCGTGCACGTGGATTGCGCCGCACTTCATCCTCGCCGGGATGAACCGCCTTGCCGATGCGTTTCAATTTCGCACGCTTGGCAGCGGGAATCTCAGGTAATCCTGCATACATGGGATCATCCTGTGACTGCGACTGCATGAACTGCTTGACCAGTTGATCTTCCAGCGAATGAAAACTGATGACACACAAACGGCCGCGGGGTGCCAGTATTTCAACGGCCTGCTGCAACGCGTGCTGAATCTGTTCCAGCTCCGTGTTGATGACCATGCGGATGGCCTGAAAAGTGCGGGTTGCAGGATGCTTGCCGGGTTCACGTGTGGACACCGCCTGTTCAATCAACTCTGCCAGTTGCACGGTGCTGCTGATCGGCTGACGCTGGCGATACGTCACGATGGCGTTGGCTATGCGTCGCGCAAAGCGTTCTTCGCCATATTCACTGATGACTTTTTGCAAATCGCGTTCGGAAATTTTAGCCAACCACTCTGCTGCACTGATACCCGATGTATTGTCCATGCGCATGTCCAGCGGACCATCGCGCATGAAACTGAACCCGCGCACTGCATCATCGAGCTGTGGTGATGACACCCCCAGATCAAACAGTACGCCTGAAACTCTGCCCGCCACTTCTGTCATGCCTGCATCACCCAGCGCAGCTTGCAGTTGCGCGAAAGCACGATGCACCAGGCACAACCGCGTTTCACCCTCAAATTTTTCACGCCCCGCGGCAATCGCTGCGGGATCGCGATCCAGCGCAATCAGCCGTCCATGTTCACTCAGGCGCTGCAATATCGCAGCACTGTGCCCGCCCCTGCCGAATGTCGCATCGACGAAGATGCCATCGCGGTGTTGCTCCAATGACAAAGCGTCCAGCACTTCATCCAGAAGCACCGGTTGATGCGTCAACATCGATGCCTCCCTTACAAGGACAGGCTGCTGAGTTCGGGCGGCAACGCAGCATTACCGCGATTGTCTTTCACGCTTTGATCGCGTCGCGCCACCCACTGTTGTTCGTCCCACAACTCAAACCGCTTGCCCTGGCCGGACAGCACCACGTCGCGCGTCAATCCGGCGTATTCACGGAGATTGGGCGGCACCAGAATCCGGCCTTGCGAATCCAGTTCCAGTTCGGTGGCATGACCCAGCATCAGACGTTGCACACTGCGCGCCACCGGATTGAGGGCTGGCAACCGCGACAGCTTGCTTTCGATTTCTTCCCAGTCAGGGAGGGTGTATATAAGGAGGCAGGTATCGGCATAATCAATGGTCACAATCAGTTGCCCACGGGCATCTTCCTGGATGGCGTCCCGGTAACGGGTCGGCATCGCAAAACGCCCTTTGGCATCTAACGTGACTTTGTTTTCGCCGCGAAACATCTGGAGTTCCACACCCAATACAGTTGCAACACCTTATTTATGAAGCCTGGACAAGATAGGAATTGAATCCCACTTTTTGCCACTTTTTTCCACCTGCGGCGCACTATAGGGAGGCAAACTTGTGGAAGTCAACGCTCTCTGCGATTTTTTTTGTTTAGGGACAGTAACTTAGCCGATTCTGATGATCGCCATCTGCCGCTGAGATGACGACATCTAAACGGAATCAGGGAGTTAACCCGCTTTTATGAAGTCACTATTAACAGTAGTTTGAACGTTAAAAATCTGTAGAAAATGCACTTTCCATAAAGCAGTGCGCAAAGTTGCGCAACCTGAGACACTGACAACAATCACCGCCGTGCAAAACCGTATTCGTACAACACTTACCAACCTGCTCTTGATCATCCTGTCCGGTGTTGCCGGAATGGCCACAGCAGACAACATGACCACCCACTTGAACACGCGCGATGTATTTGAGATCTGACCAAATGGCATTGCACCGGGCTCGGAACATTCATCCGCCGTATTCAAGGTAACTGAACGCAGCCAGGTTGCGTTCTGGCCGGATCGCATCGCCACCGGAATCACACGTCCAAGTCTTACTGCATTTGTTCCCGATCATCCGAATGGAACTGCCGTGATCGTCGCACCCGGTGGAGCGTATTCACGCATAGTGCTCGATAAGGAAGCCGCAGAAATGGCGCGCTGGCTGAACCCCTTATGGTGTCACGGTATTTCTGTTGCTGTACCGCCTGCCGGCAGAAGGACATTCCAATGGCAGAGATGCACCGCTTGCCGACGCGCAACGAGCCGTGCGCTTCGTCCGCCGGCATGCATTGGAATGGCAATTAAATCCCAAAAAAATCGGATTTCTTGGCGCATCGGCTGCCGGGCATATGGGCGCCATGCTGGGAGCACAATTTGACAGGCACGTGTATGACGCAGTGGATCCGGCCGATTCCCTCTCAGCCCGTCCGGATTTTCTGATTCTGCTTTATCCGGTTATTTCGATGGAAACCGGACTTGCCAACATGGAATCGCGCAACAATTTGCTCGGCGCAAATCCATCACCCGAACTGATTGCAGCGTATTCGCCCGATCAGCATGTCAGAGCGGATTCGCCACCCACCTTTGTTGTTGTCACTGAGGATGACAAGGCGGTGCCCAGCGCCAATGGGATTGGTTATTGCCACGCGCTTGAAAAAGCAGGGGCATCCTGTGAGCTGCATGTATTCAAGCAAGGCGGTCATGGATTCGGTATTCGTGATACGCGCCAATTGCCTGTGTCAAACTGGCCGAACCTTGCGGCACACTGGCTGAAAACAGGGGATTTCATACCCCGGCATCAAGATGCTGGATCAACTCCGTCAGGAAACTGGTGAACACGGCGCGCTGACTCTTGGTCAGGAATGACAATGCCTGTTGCTCTTCTGTTTGCAACAGCTTACTAATGGTCGCGTGACGCCGCGTTCCTGCTGGCGTCACACCAATCACATAGGCGCGCCGGTCAGAGGGATGCGCCTGCCGCTGCACCCAGCCGCGTTTTTCCATGTCATCGAGTAACAGCACCAATGACGACTTCTCGATGCCTGTCAGTTTTCCCAACCGGGTTTGGGTCAATGCTGAATTGTCAGGTGCCAGCAGCTTGTGGAGTGCAAACAGTACCTGCACATGACCAATCTGGATGCCGTGACCCTCAATTGCCTTGAGCAACCGGGCGCGATACAGCACCTGCGCCTTGTTCAGCAAAAAACCAACGCCTGGCGAGTGATCCAGATACAAATCCGCCTGATTCTTGTCAGCCATGGCGGTCTCCTGTCAATGGCAGCGCAGCGATTAATATCACAAAGATAATCTCATTCTAAATAATCTAATTATAGATTTTAAACACAAAACCGTAATGCGGCGCCCGCTTTACCGGCAGCATGAAAGTGCGCTTGTGAAACAGCAACTTGTGCGCGACGGGATTTTTTCTGCCCGTACTGAAAAACGAAAGGGTATGAAAGGTAAAGAAGGAGTCAGCCGGTAAGCCGGGTTCTGTCGTGGACAATCATTCATCTGGGATGTACGTCACCGCACACCTCAAGCGATCTACCCGGAAGCTGCGTGGGCCACGCATTGCAGCTTGCGCTGCGTGCCTCCCTATTTGATCTTGCTCCGAGTGGGGTTTACCGTGCCGTCGCGTGTTGCCACCGACGCGGTGCGCTCTTACCGCACCGTTTCACCCTTACCGGTCTTTCCGGTTAAGAAAAGACTTAGGCGGTTTACTTTCTGTTGCACTGTCCGTGGACTCGCGTCCCCCAGGCGTTACCTGGCACTCTGCCCGATGGAGCCCGGACTTTCCTCTGCGCCTTGCGACACAGCGATTGTCTGGCCAACTCCGCCGCGCATGGTGCAGGGAACAGCAACGATATGCAACACGTCAATTCAGTGTACTGGAGGCGATGTGGTCCAGCATTTTCAAGTTTTATCACATCATCGCCACACCGCAGGTACTCGGTACGTATGCAACCCATCCCGTACCGGGGCGGGCAACAAACCGTTTTACGAATGCCGTGACACGACAGGTTTCGTCGATTGCCAACGGCTCAACACCCGTGATTGCACAAGCAACGATCAATGCAGCAACGACACCAGCAAGTGAGAAGATCATGAACAGACCAACGGTATCGACCGCAGTTACCGATTGATGTCCGGTCTGCGCATGCTGCCGGCACTTAAGGCATTCATTGCTCCATCTCAGACCCAACAAGACATTTTTATTGATGCTGTGATCGAGCCGTTGCAGCGCGCTTCATGAAAGCGCTCAACCGCAACTTCAGGGAAAATACCGCGCATGACATTGCTGCGATTGCAGACAACCTGATGCTCCCCGTCAGTTCCCTGCCTGAGTTGCAATGTCAATCAATGATTCGGCAATTGATCTTTTCCGCCAAGCAGCTTCCGCGCTTCGTCAGGGGAAATGCCATGCGTGGTGTTGATGTTGAAGCGGCGTTTAAGATATTCCTCGAATGAAATCCATTCGCCATTGAATTCGATGGTGCGTGACCATGCACAAATGGTGACATAGTTGGAGACTCGTTGCTGCAGCTCACGCGTCTGACGCGCCGTGCGCGCCACCAGGTACGCCATGAACACCAGCACCACAACACGAACAAGTGCATTGATTATCACGTAAACATCGAGTGCCGACGTATCGCCGGACTCAAGCAATAACATCCGTACCAGCGGCAACAGGACGGCAAGCGAATAGGACCACGACGCGCGGTAATACCAGCCTGACAATGCCACTGGCACAACAAACAACACTGGAAACCGGATCAAAGGACCGGAAATGATATCGACACCAACGATGATCAGCGCCATCAACAGGTATGTTGCCGGATGACACAGCCATCGCGGCGATTCCTGCGGCCCGTGTACTTTTGGTTGAACAGCCATGAACTTCTCGTCCGGCAATCAAACGTCTGCGACGAGCCGCCAGTATGCGCCGGTCATTGGCGTTGCACATATGGGATTCTGCGGACACTACCTGCCCGCTTTGCTTTTCACCGCCAGCTCATACATTTGTGCACGATCCACCTTGCACAGCTTTGCTGCCAGCTTAGCGGCCTGCGATGCAGGCAGTTCCTGCAACAGCACCTCAAGTACTTGCTCCGCCTGCAACGTGCTTGCAACATCTTCGGAGCACTCGCAGCCCGCGAGGACGATGACTATTTCACCGCGTGACATGTTTGCATCAGTGGCAGCAAGTTCGCACAGTTGCTTCAGCGTGCCGCGATAGATGGTTTCATGCACCTTGGTCAGTTCGCGGCACACCACCGCATTGCGCTCATCACCAAAAACCTGCCTCAGTTCTTCAAGTGAATCACCAATGCGATGCGGTGCTTCGTAGAACACCATGGTGCGTGGCTCACGTCGCAACTGCATCAGATGATCGCGCCGCTTTCCGGATTTTGCCGGCAAAAAACCTTCGAACATAAAACGATCCGTCGGCAATGCAGACACGCACAAGGCGCTGATGACGGCGCATGCACCCGGAACCGGAATGACGCGAATGTCTTTTTCAATCAAGGCGCGCACCAGCGCAAATCCCGGATCACTGATCAGCGGCGTGCCCGCATCGGAAATCAGTGCAACATCCTTTCCGTCCTGCAGATGACTCACCAGTTCCTCAACGCGCCTGCCTTCATTGTGTTCGTGCAAAGAAATCATCGGCGTCGTACACCCAATCGCGCGCAACAACTGGCCGCTGTGCCGCGTGTCTTCAGCAGCAATCAAATCAACTTCATTGAGCACCCTGCTTGCGCGCGCAGAAAAATCATCGAGATTGCCGATGGGCGTGGCAACTACATATAAAATTCCGCAAGATTTTGCTGCTGTCACAATAAAGCTCCGTATAATGCACCGGCACCTGCATTACCGGCATTCAATGGAAGTGTCGCAACTCAAGCGGAAATAAACATGAATCCTGCATCAATGCAACTTCAAATTACACATCGACAATTGATTCGCCATCTCATCATCATCGTGCTTGCCGGCCTGTTCGCAAGCCAGGTATTTGCCGGTTCGACCACGTCCACCGTCGATCAGGCCACGGCAGCACGCATGGCGGATGAAGCCGAGCAGTTTGCCGCACAGGATAACTATGCAGAAGCTTCAAGCCGCTACGAAGCACTGGCCGCGAAAGTGGGCAAGGCCGATCGCGATCACATGATCCTTAAGGCCGCATGGTACGCAGTGAAGGCCAATGATATCGGCAGGGCGCAGACGTTACTCGACAGCACCAACAAGACATTGCTGGGCGCGGATTCCATTTTGCGAATCTCCGTCAATGCAGCACTTGCATTGCGCAGCAACGATCCGGATCGCGCCATCAGTTTGCTTGATCAGATTCCGCTGCCCATTCCCGATGATGCTGCGCCCGATGTGCTCGGCTTGCGTTGTCAGGCACTGTTTGCCAGCGGCCGTATTGTACTGGCAGTAAACACCGCACTGGAACGCGAACGCTCACTCAAAACGGCATTGGCCATCACACGCAATCATCAAATGATATGGAACAGCCTGAAGCAAGCCGCCGCGGCAGGCCGCGATCTCACACCACCCAGCGGCGCATCGCACACAGTTGCAGGATGGATGGAACTGGCAAAGATTTTCAACAATGATCAGCATGATCCATTCGCATTCAACCGCGCCGTCACCGACTGGCGCAGCCGCTATCCTGGTCATCCGGGTTCCGATTTCATTGTGGTCAATAGCGTTGCAACTGCACCACCTGCCGCCACCGGTGCGGGCAACAATCAAATCGCATTGTTGTTGCCATTGACCGGACGGCAACAGGCCGCAGGCATTGCGATACGCGATGGTTTTCTCACTGCTGTATTCCAGCAGAACGCCGCAATACGTCCCGTAGTTCGCGTCTATGACACGGAAATCTCCGGCGCGCTGGTAACCTACAAGCGTGCCGTGGCGGATGGTGCGAGCGTGATTGTCGGCCCGTTGCTCAAAGAAGATGTGCAAGCCATTGCGACATCGCAAGCGGTGACGGTGCCGACACTGGCGTTGAACAACACTGCTGATGGCACTGCAACACCACAACAGTTCTTCCAGTTCTCGCTTGATCCTGAAGATGAAGCGCGTCAGGTGGCCATGCGCGCCATTGCCGATGGCAAGACCCGTGCGATTGTGCTGGTGCCCAACAATGAGTGGGGACAACGCATGCAGCGTGCATTCACCACCGAACTGCAAACACGCGGCGGATCGCTGGTTGAAGCACGTGCTTATGATCCTGCCGCACGTGATTACGTCGATCTGGTGACACAACTGCTGGCGCCACGCAATCCAGCGCCCAAGCCTAAAGAACTTGAAAATGCACTGGGCGCTGTGCCTGCATCCAAAGTTCCTGAACATCGTGATGATTTTGATTTTGTTTTCATTGCGGCACAGGCAGCACAGGCAAAGCAATTGCGCCCCGCATTGCGTTTCATGATGCCGGATCTGAGCGTGCCGGTGTACGCAACGTCGGATGCCTTTGATCCTTTCGCGCGTTCCAATACCGATCTAGAAGGCTTGCGCTTCGATGACATGCCGTGGATCATTGATCGCGATGCACGGGTGGACACTTTGTATTCCAGCATCAATCACTACTGGCCAGCGGGTATGCGCATGCGCGCGCGTCTGTACGCGTTTGGCGTGGATGCATTCACCTTGCTGGATGTATTGAAAGCAGCGCGTCCACAACTGGTGGCGCCATTGCGCGGCATGACAGGCCTGCTGGCTGTGGATCAAACGGGTCACGTGCGGCGCCAGCTTGAATGGGCACAGATTGTCAAAGGTCAACTGCAACTGCTGCCCGAAGTATTTTCCGGCAATTGATACATTATTCATTTCTCGCTGATATATCTGCATGGAGACGCAACGCACCACTGGCGATCAGTATGAAACACTGGCGCTTGAATACCTGCAACGCCGCGGCCTGAAGCTAATCAAGCGCAATCATCACTGCAAGGGTGGCGAGATTGATCTGGTGATGCTTGATGGCGCCACGCTGGCGTTGATCGAGGTGCGCTTTCGCCGTGATCGCCTGCATGGCGGCGCGGCCGCATCGGTCACCCACTACAAACAGCAACGCATTGTGCTTGCCGCACGACATCTGCTTCATTCGCAACGCGAATTGCAACGCTACCGGGCACGTTTCGATCTGGTCGCCATTGAGCTTGATGAAAGTAACCAGCCAAAGATTGAGTGGATCAAGAGTGCGTTTCGCACCTGATGCCTGTTTCCGGCATTTACACTACAAAACCGGCACCACTGCGAAAGATATGCAATTCCTTTCTTGTTGAGCCCCGAGCTTAACGAACGAAAGGACCACTCATTATCAAATCCACGAACTTGGCGGCCTCATTGCCGTCCAGGCAAAAGTTGCTTAACACAGCACGCTCTGGCAACAGTCTGTTCCGCTGCAGATTTTGACCTGGCGTGGAATACTGGATTGATTCACTATAAGAATGTTACGCTTATCACGTTTGATCGCACCCCATCCTTGAGTGCTGATCATGTCATTTGCGCTCTACAACTGCTGAGGACAGGAAAAATGGAAAAGACTGATGAAGTATTGCGTCGGCGTATGCGCGCAATGTGGGTAACAGGAATTTCGACTTTGACATTGGGCACAACATGCATACCCAATGCCGCTTTCGCTGCCAATGATGACAGCAACAGTGGTTCGGATGATTCGGCAACCACCGGCATCCTGGCATCGTTGCTGAGCAGTACGGCCGCCAAGAAAGACTCAGCCGGCTTGGTCGATGTCATTTCTGCTGAGGATATTGGCAGATTCCCGGATTCAAATCTTGCAACGGCGATGGCACGTCTGCCCGGTGTTGCCGCCAGCCATGAATCATCAATCGGCTTTACCAGCACCGGTGATACCACCTCGATCACCGTACGTGGCTTCGGCCCCAGTTTCAACACCACACTGGTTGATGGACGTCAGCTTGCTTCAGCCACTGGCACTCGGGCGTTTGACTTCAGCACAATAGGCACCGAGTCCGTCAAAGCTGTTCATGTGCTGAAGACACCTGATGCGACACTGTCCATTGGTGCCATTGGTGCAACCATCGATATCATCAATCGCCTGCCGTTCGATAAACCCGGACTGCAATTGAATGGCTTAGTTTCAGGTACTGATGCGAGCGGTGAGGGAAAAATTACACCGAATGGTGCTCTGCTATTCAGTAATACCTATGCAGGCAATACCTTTGGTGTGCTGGCAGATATTGCTTATGCGCAAACCAAGACCAAGGGAAACCATACCAATATTGAAGGATGGACCGGTACGCATTTAAATTGCTCGCAATTCGCAACGACTCCGGCGAGTTGTACAGGTTTCTATGATACCGCTCCTTCCTGGTATGAACAGGATTACAATACTTACGAAGAGCATAATGACGATAAGCGCACCAGTGGTCGCTTGGCCCTGCAGTGGCGCCCGGTCGCGAACTTGCTATTTACGGTGAATGATGATTACTCCAAGGACACGCTGTCTCAACAACTATACGGATACAGCAGCGGGTTCAGTGGCCCCGATCTCACCAATGTTGTTCGCAATAGTAACGGGACTGTTGTCAGCTTCACATATCCAGCGAGCTCTATCTATCCTTCCAGTTCGCCTACCCTGGTTAATACGCACAACATTCGTGCGATGGAAAACAATGATGTCGGCGTTAACGTCAAGTGGGATGCAACGGACCATCAAACCTATTTGGTCGACTATTCCAGTTCCGTGTCGGAATTGAGGCCAACTTATACTGCGCCTGTGACGCAGGTGGGCAGCGTACTTAACAAAAACACCGTTGACGATTTCAAGTTACAAGGGACATGGAAAGGGGATGAGCTAAAGATCGACTACGGCGCTCAATACAGCACCAACAGCGAGCATTTGAATAATTTAAACTACTATTTCAATCAACAGTCATCTTATGTTCCTAGTGCTCTAGTGATAACCCTTATTCCCTTCCAGGTGATTGATGAACATACAGGTTCCTTCTTCTTGAACGGACTATGGAAAGTTTCCCTTGGTTCAACACGTTTGTCAGTTAATGCGGGCCTACGCGAAGAACAAACCAGAGTGACGTCCGAAGCTTTCAATCAACAATTACCGACAGCACTAACCGTAGAAGCGGTGGACCACACTGTGTATCTGGTCTCGTACACAGCTTCCATGACAATTTCGCAGGACAACCGTTACAATTATCTGCTACCCAATCTGGACTTGAACTTCGATATCACGGACACAGTGAAGTTGCGTGCCGATGTATCACGCACCCTGACTCGCCCGCCACTGAGTTCTATTAATCCAGATATAAACGTCAGTCCAAATCAACGCGTGGGTGCGCTATTTGCCAACGGTGGTAACCCGGGGTTATTGCCCTACCTGTCCTACAACCGGGATCTGGGGGTGGAATGGTATTACACCAAGGATTCGTATTTGGCGCTGGATGCATTCATGAAAAACATTTCCAACGCTATTTTGTACGGTAATGTTCTTGGTTCCATCAATAATGTCGTTTACCCAACGACGAATCAACCTGCGCAGTTCAAAATATCGACGCAGGTCAATGGAGCTTCATTCCGTGTTAACGGCATTGAGCTATCGCTACAGCACATTTTTGGTGATAGTGGCTTTGGTTTCGAGGCCAACGCAACGTTTGTGAATAGTGACCATAAATACAATCGCTTTAATATCACAAGCTACGAATTCGCGGTAACAGGATTAACGAACTCGTGGAATGTTAGCGGTTTCTATGACAAAAACGGACTTCAGTTCCGCATAGCAGTTAATCACCAGAATGATGCACTGACTTCTCTTGGACAAGAGGTTAACGGCTCGGCCTTTGGTCTGGAGCCGACATATACCAATGCAGCAACTCAGGTGGACGCGAGGATCAGCTATGAATTAAACCAGCACCTGAGCGTATATCTCGATGGCCAAAACTTGAACAACGCTCGATACAGAACACATGGTCGCTTTCCGGAGCAGCTCTTGAATTCAGTGGAGACCGGCCGCCGCATTACTGCGGGCATATATCTAAAACTGTAGGTTCGTACATGATTCACCGTAAATTGTTTGGCGGTCAACGCATGTCATTGCTTTGTCTTTTCAGAAAACACCACAAGAGTATCAAGCATTTTTGAGAATCATCTCATGCCCTCTACCATCAGCAGAACGTAATAACCGATCAATTTTCAGAATGCCGGTCACGAAAATAGTTCGACAACATGCCATCACCTGCGATTTCTGTGGACATTCAGGCGAAACGCAATGCCCCGCTCGTGACTGACCCTTCCTGGCCTGAACAGATGGCAATTCCTGTTTCGATTCTGGATCAACTCGCCGCCTGCAATCGCGGATCACGCTTTCATTGTTGTTGACGTCATCACGTGCGGTGCTTGATCTTCTCGCCCATCTTCAAGCCCGACACTATTTCGATATTGATGCCGTCGGACAATCCCGTAGTAACTTCGCGCTTTACAAATTGCTGTGGTCCGGTTGCAACTTCAACGTAGGTCTTGTCGCCGTCGATCAGCAAATCGCCTTCGTTGATGGCGAGTACATTTTCCTTTTTGGCCAGCACAATGTCGGCATTCGCGCTGTAGTTGGCACGCAGGAACAAGCCCTTCTGCAATTTGACCGCCGCACGAATGGTAAATTTGGTGGCACCCTGATCGGTAACGCCATTGGGTGAAATGTATTCCAGCGTCGCGGAAAACGGTTTGCCTTCCAGCGCACCTACGTTCAGCACCAAGTCCATGCCTTCCTTCAGTTTGCCAACTTCGGATTCATCCACCAGTCCTTCGAAAATCATGTCATTCATGTCGGCCAGTGTTGCCAGTGTGGTGCCCGACTGAAAGGTGCTGGTTTCAACGATGAATGCCCCTTCCTTGTTGGGCACATCCAGCACCATGCCGCTGATGGTTGCAGGAATCATGTTCGATACCATGTTGGAGTTGCGTGTCGAACCGGTCTTCAGCAACAGCAATGAGTCCTCACCGGACTCCACCGCTTCCTTCTGCAAGTTGTAGGACAAGGTTGCCTGATCCAGATCAGCCTGTGAAATCATTTTCGCTGCAAACAGTTTTTTGCTGCGTTCCAGGGCCACTTCCTGATTCTGCAAGTTGATTTTGGCGGACTGCAACTGTGCTTCGGCAGTATTGATGCTGAGCATGGTTGGACGCAGTGCGATGCGCGCAATGAAATCACCTTTGTGCACGGTTTGTCCGGCGATAACAAACAATTTCTCCACTACACCCGACACCTGCGCCTTCACGTCGATCTGGCGACGCGGAATCACCTTGCCGATGGCCACGGTCTTCTTGATGATGGTGGTGATGACCGGCGTATCGGTTTGATAAATGACCGCCGGTTGATGGGACTTCTTGTACAGAAACACCAGCGTACCTACAAACACCAGCGCAATTACACCCAGCAAGGCGAACTTCAATATTTTTTTCATCACAGACTTCTTGTTTGTTAAACGATTAAGAACGACAACTCATTTCCGCGGCTATTCATCCTGCAAGGCGACGATGGGATTCACCGCTGCCGCGTTGGCCGCAGGCAGCAACGAAGCAAGCACACCCGACACCACCAGCACGCACAACGCAACGATCGCAGTTTTGAAATCCACTTCGGGATGACTGAAGAAACCCGAATGACCGCCACCGGCATCCACTGCCTTGGCGATAATCTCAAGCAGTAACGCGCCCACCACCAGTCCGCTGTAACCGGCAACCGAGGTAAGGAACAACGACTCCTGCATGATCATCGATACGATGGAGAACGGTTTCGCACCCAATGCCTTGCGAATGCCGATCTCCCGTGTTCTTTCCTTCACTACAATCAGCATGATGTTGCCCACACCAATGGCACCGGCCATGATGGTGCCGACGGCAACGATCCAGCTGAACACGGTAATGCCGGTGAACAGTCCCTGAATCTTGTCGTGTTCGGTTTGCAGATTGAAACTGCCAAACACGCCTTTGTCATCCGGATCGATCTTGTTGACTTTTTCCAGATAACGAATGACATCGGCTTGGGCGACACTGGCATCAATGCCCGGTTTGGGAATCACTATCAAGTTACCCACCCATCCGAGCTGATTGAAGGCTTCGCGCAAGGTGTCATTGGGCATGTATATTTTTTCTTCTTCCTGCTGTTCGTTGCCTCTGGACAATGATGCAAACACGCCGATCACCTGGAAGCTGATGCCATTCACGGTGATGAATTTGCCGATGGCCTTGTCATCCTTGCCGAATAATTGATCACGCACGCGTTCACCGATCAGCACCACCTTGCGTTTGTCCCGTTCATCAAGCACATCCAGTGTACGGCCTGCGGTAATCCGCATGGACTGAATGTCTTCAATGCCGGCAAATGCGCCCTGTATGGAGAAAGAGCCATTCTTTGACTTGTAGACCACATAGGGCGGCAAACCATCCCAGATGCCCACCGAGTTCTGTCCCTTGACAGCGCCCACGCTTGGCACATTGGTCCTGATATCATCAATATCATCACGTCGCAGAAGAATATGCCGGCCCACAGGCATGCCTTCATAAGGCAATTGCGTCGTACCCTTGCACCAGATCCACACGGCATTGGCCACCCGCGGAAAACTCTCGGTAGCACCGTTCTGCAATCCCTTGCCGGCACCCAGCAGCACAGTGAGCATGAAGATGCCCCAGAACACGCCGAAAGCCGTCAACGCAGTACGTAATTTGTGACGGCTCAATGTGCTGAAAATTTCGCGCCATTTTTCGATGTCGATGAACATGTTCATTCACCTCATTCTGCACGCATGGCTTCAACCGGAGAAATGCGCGCTGCACGCAATGCCGGCATGAAGCCCGCAATGGCGCCGACGGCAACCAGCAACACGATGGCAGTGATCGCGATACCGAAATCAACATCAGGATTCTTGAAGTAAGGCACATGTCCACCTGCCGCATGCAATGCCAGCGACACCAGCTCCAGCAGTCCCACACCCAGCACCAGACCAATATAGCCCGATATGCCGGTCACCAGAATGGATTCCACCAGCAGTGTGCTGACAATGGTGAACGGTGTTGCGCCCAATGCCTTGCGAATACCGATTTCACGGGTACGTTCTTTCACCGTGATGATCATGATGTTACTGACACCGACAATGCCTGCCATCAGCGTGCCCAGTCCCACGAACCAGATGAATGCCTTGATGCCGATGAACAATCCATTGATGTTCTGTGCCGGCTTCGCCATGTTGAATGACTGCACACCGCGTATGTCATCGGGTGCCACATCATGACGCCGCTTGAGCAGATCAAGCACCTGCTTTTCGACCACGAATCCATCCACGCCTTTCTCGGGACGCAGCCACATGTCGGTGATGCGATCGCCACCGCCAAAGATCTTTATGAAAGTGGTTTGTGGAATGTACACGCGTTCGGAAAATTGTCCGCGATTGAACTTGTCGTAGAACATGCCGGTGACCTTCATCACCACGCCCTTGACACGAATATCCTTGCCAACGGGATCAACCCCTTTGGGAAACAGTCGTTCAGCCACCGCAGTGCCAATGACAGCCACCTTGCGCACCTGATCGTCATCAAGCATGTCGGGCTTGCGTCCGAAGTCGAATGGCACGTCGTTTTTGATCTTGAAGTACTCATCGGGAATACCGCGTATTTCAAAATCGCCACCCTTGTCCTGATAAGTGATTTCACCGCGGCCCAATGCGTTCTCGATGGACAGCATGCGAATGCCATGCACCTGACGCAGTACCGCCTGCGCATCGCCCTGCGTAAATTGAATGGGCCGTCCAACACCCATGCCGTGATACGCCATGCTGGTGCTGCCCGGATAAACAATGATGAAGTCCAGCACATCAGCACCGAAATCATCCATTACACCGTTCTGCATGCCGCGCCCTGCGCCCAGCAACAGGATGAGCATGAAGATGCCCCAGAATACACCGAAGGCAGTGAGCAATGTGCGCAGCTTGTTCTGCTTCAGCGTAAACAGGATTTCTTGCAGGCTATCCAGCATGACGCTCAGTCCACTGCCGCCATGTGATGTGCATGCGCTTCCCTGGCACTGATCACCACGCCATCCCTGAGATTGATCTGGCGCTGCGTTTGATCGGCGATGTCCTGTTCATGTGTCACAATCACAATGGTGTTGCCGCGTTGATGAATATCCTTGATCAGGGACATGATCTCCTGTGTGGTGTGACTGTCCAGCGCGCCGGTAGGTTCATCGGCGAGAATGACCTTGGGCTTGCTTACCAGTGCTCGTGCGATGGCGACGCGCTGCTTTTGTCCACCGGATAACTGATTGGGCATGAAGGTCTTGCGGTCCGACAGGCCCACCATGTCAAGATACTGCTCTGCACGATAGTTGCGTTCCTTGCGGCCCACGCCCTGATAGTAAAGCGGCAATGCCACATTTTCCGTGGCATTCTTGAACGGCAGCAGATTGAATGACTGGAACACAAACCCCAGCAATTGATTGCGCAAATGTGCAGCAGTCTTCTCGCGCAGATGCTTTATTTCCTGACCAGCAAGAAAGTAATTGCCTTCATCATGGTTGTCGAGGATGCCGAGAATGTTGAGCAACGTGGACTTGCCCGATCCCGATGAACCCATGATGGACACCAGCTCACCTTCACGTATGTGAAGATCAACTCCCTTGAGCACGTGCAATGGCTGACCGCCGGAATGGTAGTACTTGTGAATGTTATGGAGTTTTATCATCGTGAAACATTATCCCCGGGCCGCATCGCGGGCTGCCATGCCACCAATTAACACAGACAAAAGAAAAAAGTTGCATCCGGTAATTGTATCAGTTGGCGAAAACAGGGTTTGCAACTTACCGCGCATCTGCACCAGCAAAACCGACCGCGGAAATGACAAATAGTTCATTGTGGCCCGCAGTGAGGCCAGCAAATGCCGCATGCTTCACGCAATCGTTCCGGTGTTACCGGGATTCGATGACTGGCGATTGAGGATTGCATCAGATAAGCTGACGAATCAGCACAGCAACCACGCCTTGCCGGGAAACCGGAGCGATGCTTGCGCTGGCGAGATAATGTCAAACAAATACATGCCCTTGTCAGACCATTCAGGATCATCATGGATCAATATGCACAATGACATCATTGCCGCTCACCATCACCATGGCGTAAACACTTCGGCTCAGGATTCAGCAATCAAGTCACCTGTTCGCGGCCGCAATGCACATATCGACTTTCTGCGCGGCATTGCAATACTGTTGGTGCTGTTGCTCCACTATGCCCTTGCCTATGGATTAACCAATTGCCCGCTACGCACAATAGCCGGCATCAACGCATTGAAGGCCGTGTTCTACAACGGCAACTATGGCGTAACACTGTTCTTTGTCATCTCCGGTTATCTCATTACTTCCATGTCGCTGGCGCGCTGGGGCGAACCGGCGTATCTGAAGATGCGCGCGTTCTACACCTATCGCTTCGCACGCATCATGCCCAGCATTCTGCTGGCATTGCTGATCATCGTGCCGCTGGGACTGCTGCATGTGCCCTATTTCCGCAGTGCGCATGCCGGCCAGCCCATGCCGGATTCGTTCTTCCTGCCTGCCGTGCTGTCGATTCTGACGTTCTGGCACAACGTGCTGATGCAATCTGCGGGATGGTTCAACTATTGTCTGAATATTTACTGGTCGTTGTCGGTGGAAGAAGTGTTCTATCTGGCATTGCCATTGGTCTTTCTGCTCTTGCGCCGCAAGTCATTCATTGCACTGGCGTGTCTGGTACTGATCATCATTGGACCCGTGTATCGCAGCTGGCACACTGACAATGAATTGTTTTTTGAATGCGGTTATCTTGCCTGCTTCGATGCCATCGCCATGGGTTGTTTGACTGCCATGCTGGCATCGCGATATTCATTGCATGACAGATGGACAATCATTGCGCGAGCAACAGCCGGCATCGGTTTTGTTGTCATCTATCTGCGCGGCATTGACACCCATGAAGTATGGGGATTTTCGTTGATCGCGTTATGCGCCGCCG
The DNA here is from genome assembly GCA_035548495.1 of Steroidobacteraceae bacterium. Taxonomy (GTDB): domain Bacteria; phylum Pseudomonadota; class Gammaproteobacteria; order Steroidobacterales; family Steroidobacteraceae; genus CAILZL01. The sequence goes on along the minus strand of DASZSV010000036.1, from coordinate 45,173 downwards.
TTTATATATTCAGTTCGGCGCGTGATGCACGCCCCGGCCTGGTCACCGGCCGTGCTGCTGCCGGCGTGCGCTGGCTGGGCCGTCACAGTTACGAGTTGTATCTGTTTCATATCGTAGTGCTGGCCACGCTACGCAATGTACTGGACAGGGAGGATTTGCCGTCATATGCATGGTTTCCGTGGCTGATGCTGTTTCTGTTGTTATCCGCGCTGGTGGCCATGCTGGTGGCACGCTTTGTTTCAGAACCGGCCAATCGTGCAATCCGCAACTACCTTCATGCTTGACGCAACGTGACTGCGCTGCAAGTTACTTCACGACTTTCAGTTTGGCACGTTTGGCGTTCTTGTCCTGTGCAGCATCGGTCGATGGCGACGAAGGTACGGGCGATTCCGGCGGCGCCGGTGGCGGAGTGGCAGGCGCATCTTCATCACCGAAGATCATGCCCTGTCCGGTTTCACGCGCATAAATGCCGACGATGGCATGAACCGGAACCACAACGTGATAACTGCTGCCGCCGAAACGGGCATTGAACGTCACTTCATGATTGGTCATGCCCAGTCCCTGGGTCGCGTGATAACTGATGTTGAGAATGATCTTGCCGTCCTGCACATACTGACGCGGCACTTCAACGCCTTGAATGCCTGCATCAACAACGATATGTGGTGTTTGATTGTTGTCCGTCATCCACTCGTGCATGGCACGCAGCAGATAGGGACGTCGTGAAGGAGAAGGTGGCAGTGGTTGCGCCATGTCACTTGCTTGCTATACGCGCATGGCGCGTTCGGCCCATGAAAGACTGCGGCGGAATGCGGGACGCGTGAATACGCGGCGTTCGTATTGCATCACTGCATCGGCTTGCTGCGGATTCAACGAAATGCCCCAGCTTGGCAGGCGCCACAATACCGGCGCAATGGTGGCATCTACCAGCGTGAAATCCGGCGACTGAAAATACGGCTGCATGCGGAACACTTCCACATTGGCCATGATGCTGTCATGCAACGTCTGCCGTGCTTCTTCACTGCGCTTGCGATCTGCGGTTTGTTCAATATCTGCGGCCAGCGTGTACCAGTCGCGCTCGATGCGATAAATCGCCAGCCGGAAGCGCGCCCGCGTAATCGGATCAATGGGCATCAACGGCGGATGTGGATAACGCTCATCCAGATACTCGATGATGATGCGTGAATCAAACAGCACCAGATCGCGTTCAACCAGCGTCGGCAGACTGTGGTAAGGATTGAGGTCCATCAGATCTGCCGGCAACGAACGGCCATCGACATCAATGATATCGAGCGTGACATCTTTTTCTGCCAGCACAAACCGCGTGCGGTGACTCCACATGTCCTTGGGACTGGAAAACAACGTCATCACAGCAGCTATGTCACCTCTGGTTGAATCGACAGCATTCAGGACGTCGTGTTACTTGACGTCCTTCCAGTATTCTTTCTTCAGCGCATAGGACAGCAGGAACAGAATCAGCAGGAATCCCATGACGCGAATACCGAGATTACGCCGCTGCACCTGCGCGGGTTCGCCGATGTAATCGAGGAAATTCACGGTGTCGCGAACGAACTCGTCATACTCTTCCGGCGTCAGCTTGCCTTTTGTTTCCGGTGCGAGTCCTTTGAATACCTTGTCAACACGCTTGCCATCTTCGGACGTCTTGCCTTCGTATACCGCCTTTTGCAGACCCTGCAATTCCCACAGCACATTGGGCATGGCCGCGCTGGGCAACACCACATTGTTCATGCCGGTGGGACGCGAAGGATCAAGATAGAACGAATGCAGGAAGGTATAGAGATAGTCAACACCACGGCTGCGTGCGATCAATGACAAATCCGGCGGCGTCTTGCCGAACCAGTTCTTGCCGTCATCAGGATCCATGTTGTTGGTCATGGTATCCGTGAGTTTGGCGCCGGTAAAAATCAGATTTTCCTTCACCTGCGCATCGGTCAGATCCAGATCCACGCCGACGCGGTTGAAGCGCACATACTTTGCAGTATGACAACCGGAACAGTAATTGACGAAGTTACGTGCACCACGCTGCAACGATGCAATGTTGGATACATCGTTGTTGGCGTGCATCAGCGCGGGTTCTTCTTCGGCGTGAACGGAAACCGTCAGACCACCGATGAACAGCAGGGCGAATACTTTCAATGTGCGTGTCATGTTCATTGTCTGTGCTTTCATTTTAGTGTGCATGGAAAGTCACCCGGTCAGGCACCGGCTTGGTCTTGTCCACCTTGGTGTACCAGGGCATCAGGAAGAAGAACGCGAAGTAAATAATTGCAAACGTCCGCGCTGCCAGTGTCAGTGTCGGTGTTGGCTTGTGCATGCCGATGTAGCCCAGGCCGATAAAGCTGATGACGAACAGGGTCAACACCAGCTTGTATATCCAGCCGCGGTAACGGATGGACTTGACCGGCGCACGATCAAGCCACGGCAGGAAGAAGAAAATCATCACTGCCACACCCATCAGAATCACACCCATCAGCTTGTTGGGCACGGCACGCAAAATGGCGTAGTACGGCGTGAAGTACCATACCGGCGCGATTTCGCTGGGCGTCTGCAGGCGGTTTGCCGGATCGAAATTGGCTTTTTCAAGAAACAGGTTGTGCACCGTCGGTTCAAAGAACACGATGCAGGCAAAGACCATGGCAAAGAATACGAAGCCCATGAAATCCTTCACCGTGTAATAAGGGTGGAACGGAATGCCGTCCAGCGGCTTGCCATCGGCACCCTTGTGCTTCTTGATCTCAATACCATCCGGATTGTTCGAGCCCACTTCATGCAAGGCCAGAATGTGCGCAATCACCAGGAACACCAGCGCCAGCGGCAAGGCAATCACATGCAATGCAAAGAAGCGGTTGAGCGTGATGTCGGAGATAAAGTAGTCACCGCGAATCCATTCCACCAGTGAGGTCCCTACATAGGGAATCGCACCGAACAGATTGGTGATCACCTGCGCACCCCAGTAGGACATGTTGCCCCAGGGAAGCAGATAGCCCATGAACGCTTCCGCCATCAGGCACAGATAAATGAGCATGCCGAAAATCCACAGCAATTCACGCGGATTCTTGTATGAGCCGTACAGCAGGCCGCGGAACATGTGCAGATAGACCACAATGAAAAATGCCGATGCGCCGGTGGAATGCATGTAGCGAATCAGCCATCCCCAGTTCACATCGCGCATGATGTACTCAACCGAAGCGAATGCACCATCCGCCGAGGGCTTGTAGTTCATCGTCAGGAAAATGCCGGTGACAATTTGCAGCACCAGCACTGCCAGCGCCAGTGATCCGAAGTAGTACCAGAAATTGAAATTCTTCGGCGCGTAGTATTCGGTGGCGTGTTCACGAATCGACTTTGTGAGCGGGAAACGCGCGTCAATCCAGCCCAGCAAGCCAGTGGTGCCCACATTGTTTTTTGTTTCGGTGCTCATCAGGCAGCTCCCTTTTCAACGCCAATAACCAGAGTGGTGTCGGAACTGAAGTAATACGGCGGCACCACCAGATTCAACGGTGCGGGTACATCCTTGAATACACGGCCGGACATGTCATACAGCGAACCATGGCAGGGGCAATAGAAGCCGCCCGGCCAATTGGGTGCCACGGCGGCGTCACCGGGCGTGAACTTGGCCAACGGCGCGCAACCAAGATGGGTGCACACGCCAATCAGCACCAGAATTTCAGGCTTGAGAGAACGATCGGCATTTTTTGCAAATGCGGGCTGCTCGGATTCGTTGGAGTCCGGATCGCGCAACATGGCGTTGTGATCCTTGAGGTCATCGAGCATTTCCTTGGAGCGGTGCACGATGTAAATGGCCTGACCGCGCCATTCCACTTTCATCAACTCGCCAACTTGCAGCTTGCTGATGTCCGCCTCAACCGGTCCGCCGAGCGCTTGCGCGCGCGCACTGGGTAACCACGAAGACAAAAACGGTACGGCAGTGGCAACTGCACCCACCGCACCGACGGCGGAAGTGGCCACCAGCAAAAAGTGGCGCCGGCCTTCATCAACTTGTTCAGCTTCACTCATCCAGACTCACTCCGCATCAGATTGATCAATCATCAGATTCCGCCGTACCGCCGTTCAGCAGCCGGATGGCAGATTTGATTTTCAAACATTCAAGGAATTGCGCATTATACACATACACGGCACCCTGCTTTGAAGCACTCTGGCCATTCAAATTGTGATTAACGGCATAGTTGGCAGGACACGATGCTTTTTACGGGTGCAAAATCAAGCGGATTTCGCCAGCAGGCTGTTAAAAAGTGAGATTTTCAACAGCCCTGCAAGCAAGCCGGAGTCACGCCTTTTGCGAAGCGACTTGAAAAAGGCAGGACTGCATTTTTCAACAACCTGACAGGAAACCTGATGTCCCGCTTCAGAGAAACATCGCTGTTCATCGTCAAATGGGTGGTCATCGGACTGGCCATGGCCTTTGTGCTGTTGATGATGCGTCCGCAGTTTTTGCGCACAAGGCCAGCAGAATCCACAGTGACGCAACCGGTTGTGGCGCCGCTCACCAGCTTCGCCGACGCCGTGGCGCGCACTGCACCCGCAGTGGTGAATGTATATTCACGACGGCTGGTGACAGAACCAGTGAAGCCACAAACCTATAATGAACGCAATCTGGACGCCGCTTCGCCGGCATTGCAACAGGGCGTACAAACCGGACTCGGATCTGGCGTCATCGTTGACAAAAACGGCTACATCGTCACCAACAATCATGTCATCGCCTGCGCACAACGCATCAGTGTGCAATTGGCCGACGGCCGCACCGAGGCGGCAACGGTGGTCGGCACCGACCCTGCCACCGACATCGCAATCCTCAAGATCAGCCTGACTAACGTGCCCTTCGCGCCGATGGGCACTTCCGACTCGTTACGTACCGGCGACATTGTGCTGGCTATCGGCAATCCTTATGGGCTTTCACAAACGGTCACGCAAGGTATTGTCAGTGCCACCGGTCGCGGCCAGCTCGGTGTCAGCCCGCTGGAAAGTTTCATTCAAACCGATGCCGCCATCAATCTGGGTAATTCCGGCGGTGCGCTGATCAATGCCCGCGGCGAACTCATTGGTATCAATACTGCCGCGTTGTCACAAACCGAGGGTGTCACCGGCATCAGCTTTGCGGTTCCGGTAAATCTGGTACGCGGTGTAATGCAGCAAATACTGGAATTCGGCCATGTGAAGCGCGGCTGGTTTGGCGTGGAAACACGCGAGCTGACTTTGCAGCAGGCGGCCGCACTGGGTCTTGAATCTCCGCAGGGATTGATCATCACCAAGGTATACGACGACAGTCCTGCAGCACACGCCGGACTGCGGCGCGGTGATGTCATCACAAGACTTAATGGCGTGCATCGCAGTGCCGACGAAGCATTGCGCCTGATCGCGGGCACACCACCCGGACACAACATATCACTCAACGTATTGCACAACGGACAGCGCCGCGATTACGACATCACTCTGGTGGAGCGGAATCCGAAAGTGGATGCCGAAAATAATTGTAGTGGCACTATCGGCGGACCCTCTTGATGGCGTGAGTTGATCGCACGCGATAACTCCCAGATACAGAGGCGCGTTCAGGCACTCAATCGTTTGATGCGCGCGCCAAGCTGTTGCAGTTTCTCTTCAATGCGTTCATAGCCACGATCGATATGATAAATGCGATCGACAATGGTGCTGCCTTCAGCAACCAGCGCCGCAAGCACCAGTCCGGCTGATGCACGCAAGTCCGTTGCCATCACGGGTGCAGCAGTCAATTGATCCACACCTCTGATGAAGGCCGAATGACCTTCAATGCGAATGTCAGCGCCCATGCGTTGCAGTTCATGCATGTGCATGAAGCGATTTTCAAAAATGGTTTCCACCACGGTACTGGCACCTTCAGCAACGCAGTTAAGCGCCGCAAACTGCGCCTGCATGTCAGTGGGAAACGCAGGATATGGCGCGGTACGAATATCCACCGCCCTGGGCCGCCGGCCCCGCATGTCGAGGGAAATCCAGTCCGCACCCGACTCGATGCTGGCGCCTGCCTCCCTGAGTTTGAGCAGCACCGCATCGAGATGATCGGCGCGTGCGCCTTGCAGTGTAATGCGTCCACCCGTGATGGCGGCTGCGACAAGATAAGTGCCTGCTTCAATGCGATCCGGCATCACCGAAAAATCGGCGTGCCCCAGTTTCTCAACGCCCTCAACCACGATTTTGTCCGTGCCTGCTCCGTGGATTTTTGCGCCCATCGCAATCAGGAAATCAGCCAGGTCCACCACTTCCGGTTCGCGCGCGGCATTTTCAATAATGGTTTCACCATCGGCCAGTGTCGCGGCCATCATCAGGTTTTCAGTGCCGGTGACGGTCACGGTTTCCGGCAGCAATCGCGCTCCTTTCAGTCTTCTGGCCGTAGCGTGAATATAGCCATGTTCAATGCGAATGTCGGCGCCCATCGCACGCAATCCGTCCACATGCAAATTAACCGGACGGGCGCCGATGGCACAGCCGCCGGGCAGCGAAACTTCGGCTTCACCAAATCGCGCCAGCAACGGACCCAGCACCAGAATCGAAGCGCGCATGGTTTTGACCAGCTCGTAAGGTGCGATGAATTTGCGCGTCTCGCGGGGATCGATTTCCACACGCATCCTGTCATCAAGCGTGGTGCGCACACCCATGTTGGCCAGCAAGGCGAGCATCGTCGTGATGTCACGCAGATGCGGAATATTGGACAACAACACCGGACCATCCGCGAGCAATGCAGCGGCGATGATCGGTAGTGCGGCATTCTTGGCGCCGGAAATGCGGATTTCTCCATCGAGCTTCCGGCCACCTTCAATTTGCAATCGATCCATTTCAATATCCCGGTTGAGTTACTGCTGCACGCTTTGCGACTGTGCTTCAGCGGTGGTCAGGGTCTGCATGGTCAGCGCATGAATCTCATGACCCATGCGTGAACCCAATGCAGCATAGACAAGTTGATGGCGTTGCAGGGTACGCTTGCCGGTGAACGCATCGCTGACAATCAGTGCGGAAAAATGCGTGTTGTCGCCGGACTGCACCTTTACCTGCGCCTCCGGCAAGGCCGTCTTGATCAATTGTTCAATCTGTGCGGGAGTCATGGTTGCTCATCCACCATTGAAAGAGCGCGCATGATAAAAGAAATTGCAGCGGCAGATGACAGTGATTTAAACACCACGCCGCACTCCATCCTGCGTTAGCATATGGCAATGCCATTTCAATTTGACAAAGAGCGCATCCTCGCACGCGGCCGTGCCGTGCTGGAGACCGAAGCCAGCGCGGTCACCGCGCTGATTCCGCGGCTGGGTGATGCGTTTGTTGCAGCCTGTCAATGCGTTCTTGATTGCAGGGGCCGCGTGGTCGTCACCGGCATGGGCAAGTCCGGACACATTGGCAACAAGCTGGCCGCCACCTTTGCCAGCACCGGCACACCGGCTTTCTTTGTTCATCCCGGCGAAGCCAGTCATGGTGATATCGGCATGATCACCCCGCAGGATGTGGTGATTGCAATTTCCTATTCCGGTGAAACCGATGAGCTGACGCTGATTCTTCCTGTCATCAAACGCATCAACACACCACTGATTGCCATGACCAGCCGTGCTGATTCGGCATTGGGCCGCGCAGCAACCATCACGCTCGATATCAGCGTGGCCAATGAAGCCTGTCCATTGAATCTGGCGCCCACCGCGAGCACCACGGCGACCCTGGCGCTGGCCGATGCATTGGCCGTTGCGGTACTCGAAGCACGTGGATTCACCGAAGAGGATTTCGCACGTTCGCATCCGGCCGGATCGCTGGGCAGGCGTTTGTTGTTGTACGTTGAAGACGTGATGCATACCGGTGAGGCACTGCCGCTGGTTACACCCGACACATTGTTGCGTGACGGCTTGAAGGAAATGACCAGCAAGCGTCTGGGCATGACCGCGATTGTGGATACACAACACTGTTTGCTGGGCGTATTCACCGATGGTGACCTGCGACGCACGCTCGACAGGCAAATTGATTTTCATGCGACGCGCATGGGCGAAGTGATGACCACCAATCCCAAAACCGCGACCCCGCGCATGCTGGCCGCCAGCGCCGTGCACTTGATGGAAAAACACAAGATCACTGTACTGCCGGTGGTCAATGAACAGCGTGTGGTGGTCGGCGCATTGAATGTGCATGACCTGTTCAAAGCCGGTGTGATGTAATGACTGACTCAAGCATGCACAAACTCACACCGCAACAACGCGCTGCCAGCATCAGGTTGCTGGTGCTGGATGTGGACGGCGTACTCACCGATGGCCGTCTGTATTTCGGCGCGCAAGGTGAGTTGCTGAAAGTATTTCATGTGCGCGACGGCGCGGGACTGGCACAGCTCAGGACGGCCGGCATCAGTATTGCCATCATCTCCGGGCGACAGTCCGCTGCAGTGGATTCACGCATGAAAGAACTTGGCATCGTTCATGTCAAACAGGGTGTGGACGACAAGCGAGCAATGCTGCATCAATTGAAAAATGAATTGCACGTCGAAGATGAAGGCATCTGCTGTGTAGGAGATGACACACCGGATCTTGCGATGTTCTCACTGGCACATTTTGCCATTGCGGTTGCAGATGCACATCCGCAAGTAAAAGCAGCTGCGCATTACGTGACGCAATTGAACGGCGGACAGGGTGCAGTGCGCGAAGTGTGTGATTTGTTATTGCAGCACTCTGTTCACGCTGCCGCACGTATCACCGCATGAACTGGCACGTCATCATCATTGCCGCCATCTGCGCCATCATGCTGGCAACTTACAGCATGCTGAGCCGGCATGAAGAACAACTCACGGATGTGCAACCGACCACGCCGCAACCCGGGTTCTACATGAAAGATGCATCCATCGTTGCCATCGGCAAGGATGGCAATCCCGGCTTCACCTTGCATGCCGCGACTATCCAGCAGGATGTTACGCATCAGGATGTAAATCTGGATCAGGTCAAGGTTGATTATCTCGGTACCTCGCAAACGCCGTGGACACTGACGGCGCAAACTGGCAATCTCCGGCAGGACTCCCGAACCATTACTTTCAACGATGATGTCATCCTGCAACCCACCGGCCCTCATGTGGCGCTGCCGATTATCCTGCGCACCAATCAGCTCAGCATTGACACTGCACGCAATCTTGCCCGCGCCACGGGCAAGGTCAGTATCAGCATGAATCAGCAGTTGCTTACCGCAGTCGGCATGCAGGCTGATCTGCAACGTCAAACCATCAAACTGGAATCACAGGTGCATGGTGAGTTTTCCGCGCATTAGTCACCGCATTGTGTGGATGGTTCTGCTGGTGACTGTGGCCGGTCATGCTGCGCCTGCATCGGAAAAACAGATCATTGCGGACAAACCGAAGCTGGATGCTGCATCGCTGGAGCTGGATGGTCCCACCAACTTGCTGGTGCTGACTGATGTGCGCATCTCGACACAAAGTGGATACGTCATCAAGGCTGGACAGGCACGCACCACCGACGCCAACAATTTCAACAACAGCACATGGAATTTCACCAACAAGGTGGAAATCACCACCCCGGATGGCAGCAGCAAGGCAGATACCGCCAGCGTCAGCTTTGTCGGCAACCAGATCAGCACGCTGCACATCACCGGGAATCCAGCAACCTTTGAACAGCATGATGGCGACAAGATCATTGCACAAGGTCATGCCGACAACATCGACTACGATTTGCAGCAACACACCGTACGCCTGATGAACAACGCCTGGGTCAGTTACGGACAGAATGAATGCCGTGCAGTTGTGCTGGTGTACAACATCACGTTGCAACGTGTATCAGCCAATCGTGCCGATCAACAGGGGGAACGCATCAACTGCACCATCACACCGGCCAGCAATACCGAAACAAAGGCGGATTCGCCATGAGTCAATTGCGTGCCGAACAGTTGCGCAAGCGTTACAAGTCACGCACGGTGGTGAATGATCTTTCATTGCAGCTCAGCAGCGGCGAAGTAGTTGGCATTCTCGGTCCCAATGGCGCAGGCAAAACTACCGCGTTCTACATGCTGGTCGGTCTGGTGAAATGTGACAGCGGCAATATCTTTCTGGATGATCGCGACATTTCCAATCTGCCCATTCATCAACGCGCCAAACTCGGCGTGGGATATTTGCCGCAGGAAGCATCCGTATTCCGCAAGCTGAGTGTGGCGGACAACATCATGGGCGTGCTTGAACTGCGCGAAGAGCTGGACGAAGCACAACGCGAGCAACGGCTGGAACAGTTGCTGGAAGAACTGCATATCGGCCACATTCGCGACAGCCTGGGACAAAGTCTTTCCGGCGGTGAACGCCGCCGTGTGGAAATCGCACGGGCGCTGGCTGCCGAACCGCGTTTCATGCTGCTGGATGAACCTTTTGCCGGTGTCGATCCCATTTCGGTGATCGACATCCAGCGCATCATCAATCACCTCAGCGCTCGCAACATCGGCGTGCTGATCACCGATCACAATGTCAGGGAAACCCTCGGTATCTGCCAGCGGGCTTACATAGTGAGCACCGGATCACTGATTGCCAGCGGAACTGCCAACGAAATCCTTGCCAACCAGCAGGTTCGTGAGGTGTACTTGGGCCAAGATTTTCGACTGTAGATCATGCTCAAGCCGGCACTGCAACTCCGACTCGGTCAGCAACTGACCATGACCCCGCAATTGCAACAGGCAATCCGCCTGCTGCAACTTCCAGTTCTTGAATTGCAGGCACAAATCCGCGAAGCACTGGAAGCCAATGTCATGCTGGAGGCGGAGGAAGAAGACACCGTACTCGAATCATTGGGTGCCAGCAACGACGAACCGGCTTTTGACACTGACACCACCGCCGAGTCCAGTGATGAATCTGTTCGTGCACATCATGATGCGCATGTTGAAGTGGTCGCCGACAGCAACTGGACCGAATCGCATACGGTTGGCGTTTCCGATTCACCCTGGAACAACGATGAAGATGAGGACCGCGGCCAGGAATTCACTGATGCAAACGGCACCACGCTTCAAGATCATCTGATGTGGCAATTGCAGTTGTCGAAGCTCAATGAACGCGACCAGAAAATCGGTGAGGCCATCATTGATGCCATGAATCACGATGGTTATCTGATCGAACCTCTGGAAGAAATTGCGCTGAACCTGATGCCGGAACTTACCGTGCAACCGGCGGAAGTGGAATCCATTCTGAAAGTGATCCAGAACATGGATCCTGCCGGTGTGGGCGCACGCAATGTCAGCGAGTGCATCGCACTGCAATTGCAGCAACTGCAGGCCGATACGCCCGGATTGAACACCGCGTTGCAAATCGCTACGCATTACCTCGATGAAGTTGCCCATCATCAGTACTCATTGATCCGCAAACAATTGCACGCCAGCGAAGAAGACCTGGAACAGGCGCTGGCGCTGGTGCGCGCCTGCCAGCCTCGTCCTGGTGCAAGCATTCATTCCAGCGCACCGGATTACATCGTGCCTGATGTGTTTGTCCGTCGTACCGAACACGGCTGGTCGGTGGAAATCAATCCCGCCAGTGTGCCGCGCATTCGTGTCAATCAAAGCTACGCCGGCTTGCTGGGCCGCTCCTCCGATTTCGCTGCCATGCGCACCCAATTGCAGGAAGCGCGCTGGCTGATCCGCAGCCTGGAAATTCGCAACGAAACATTGTTGAAAGTCGCGCGTTGCATTGTGCAACGCCAGACGGCATTTCTTGAACAGGGCGACGAAGCCATGCAACCCATGATCCTGAAAGATGTTGCCGATGCAGTGGAAATGCACGAATCCACCATTTCGCGCGTCACCACCAACAAGTACATGCACACGCCGCGCGGCGTATTTGAATTTCGTTACTTTTTCTCCAGTCATGTTTCCGGCAGCGACGGCAGTGAACTATCATCCACCGCCATCCGTGCAAAGATTCGCAAGCTGGTGGCCGCCGAAGAACCGGACAAACCGTTATCGGACAGCCGCATTGCGGAGATACTGTCGGGAGACGGCATACAAGTCGCCCGGCGCACGGTGGCGAAATACCGCGAAGCGCTGGGCATTCCACCTTCCAGCGAACGCAAACGTGTTACGGTGAAGTAGGTAGACAGTGAGTTTTTCCACGTATGTGATGGCGGATCGCTTTATGCGTGAATTCATCACAGACAACAAACACAGCCTGACCCATTTGTTTTAAGGAGGCGCTATGCAACTCAATCTGACGGGACATCATGTCGAAGTCACTCCAGCCCTAAGAAGCTATGTCGAAAAGAAACTGGAGCGCATTGTCCGGCACTCCGACCACGTCCTCGATGTTCATTGCATCCTTACCGTTGAAAAGCTGCAACACAAGGCCGAGGCATCCGTCAGCCTGAATGGCTCCAAGCTTTATGCAGATGCCATTGATGAAAACATGTATGCCGCCATTGATGCACTGGCTGACAAGCTGGATCGCGGCGTGAAGAAGCACAAGGAAAAGCTCAGCGATCATCATGCATCGGAAGCGCAGAAGTCCGCGCGCCTCGCCTGAGGCCTGCATCGTCTCTGCACATCAGCAAGAACATCAGCAGGACCATGGTCCTGCTGATGTGCGGAATTCGCGCTTTCCGCAAGAAACTGCCGCACGCCACTATCGCAGCATCACAAGGCGCTATATCCTTGCGGCATGCGCTTGATCATTGTCACCGGGTTGTCGGGTTCGGGGAAAAGTGTCGCCCTGCACATGCTGGAAGACCTCGACTACTACTGCGTTGACAACATTCCCGCCGGCCTTCTGCCGCAATTCATCTCGCACGTGGTGCGTTCGCCGCAATCACAATACGAGCGCACTGCAATCGGCATTGATGCACGCAATCAGCCCGATGACATCCAGACAGTGCCGCAACAGGTTGCAGAACTGAAGCGCAGCGGTGTGCAATGCGAAGTGCTTTATCTGCGTGCAGATGAAGATGCCATTCTCAAACGTTACAGTGAAACACGCCGCAAGCATCCATTGACGCGTAACGGACTGGGACTGGCCGAAGCCATCGCCGAAGAACAACGCCTGCTGGAACCCATCGCTGGCAACGCCGACCTGATCATCGACACCACGCACAGCAATGTTCATCAATTGCGCGAATTGGTCCGGCAACGGGTGAGTTCACGCAATGCCGGTCACTTGTCGATCCTGTTTGAATCATTTTCTTTCCGTCATGGCCTGCCCGGTGAAGCTGACTTCGTGTTTGACGTGCGCAGTCTGCCCAATCCGCATTGGGAACCGGGCCTGTCCAAACTCACCGGACGTGATCAGCCTGTCATCGAATACTTGAATGCGCACGCCAGCGTACAGCGCATGTTGAGCGACTTGAAACACTTTCTTGAACACTGGATCCCCGAGTTTGCGCGCAGTAATCGCAGTTACCTGACCATTGCCATTGGTTGCACCGGCGGCCAGCATCGTTCGGTATACTTCGCAGAACAACTGGCTGCACATTTCAGGCAGCACTATCCTTCCGTGCTTGCTCGTCATCAGGTGCTCGACCGGCTGAATGCTCATTGAGATTCTGTACGGCAACATTGACCGGCGCATGCTGCATGATCAACATGCATGATCAAATCCCGACCCGGGTGAGAAGATGAACAACAATCCCATGCGAGCACTGCTGTGCGCAATGCTGATGTTCATGTGTTGCCTCGCCAATGCACGGCCCGATTTTGATCACTGGCCGCCAGGACTCTCGCCACAGCAGATCGGCAACAAGGTGGCCGTGAATTTCCTGAATCGCGAACATCTGCTGCATCCTGACAACAACACCATTCACTATGCAGAAAGTGTTGCATGGTATGGTGCGCTGGATTTTGCTGATCAGGTGCATGACAGCGCCTTGCTGGTCAAGCTGCAACAACGTTTTGCACCGCTCATGCATGAAGACAGCGCCCTGATACCACCCGCTAATCATGTTGACTTCAGCGTCTTCGGCGTCGTGCCATTGCAGCTTTATCTGCTCACTGCGGACGTGCGTTACCGCACATTGGGCCTGGCATTCGCCGATGCACAGTGGGACCGGCCGCTGGACAACGGCCTGACCAGTCAGACGCGCTACTGGATTGATGACATGTACATGATCACGGCGTTGCAGACGGCCGCTTATCGGGCAACACACGATGAGAAATACGCAGACCGAGCCGCACGGGAAATGGCATCCTATCTGAAGAAACTACAACAACCCAATGGATTGTTTCATCACTCACTGGAGTCACCTTTTTTCTGGGGACGCGGCAACGGCTGGGTGGCAGCGGGCATGACGGAGTTGCTGCGAGTGCTGCCCGAACGTCATCCGCTGCATGCCGCCATTCTGCGTTCATACAAAAAAATGATGGCTGCACTGTTGAAGTATCAAAGCCCTTCAGGATTGTGGCGGCAATTGATTGATCACAACGAAGCATGGGAAGAAACCTCCGGTTCCGCCATGTTCACCTTTGCACTTGTTGTCGGTGTCGATCATGGCTGGCTTGACGAAAAGACGTATGGACCGGCCGCACGCAAAGCCTGGCTGGCACTTGCAGGTAAAGTAAACGATGATGGCCTGATCAGTGATGTATGCGTCGGCACTGGCGCAAAAAACGATCTGCAACATTACCTGAACCGCCCACGCACCGTTGGAGACTTGCATGGTCAGGCGCCATTGCTGTGGACGGCGGCGGCACTGATACGCGCGGGAAACAAGTAGCCGTTATCTGTCACCGGAGCTGCCAAACGCTTCCATCATCGCTGTCGTCAGCGGTTTCATGAAATAAGAGTCTTCCGGCATGCACTGGACCTGGATGTCACGACGTGACAGCGCATCGCGAACCACGGGCCCCACTGCAGCAACCTGAACTTTTGAAAATGCCGCCTGCAATTCCTCGTGCGTGCCGACGGTAAACAACCGTTCCACCTGAGCCATGCTGGTGAAGGCAATGACATCCACTGCACCATCCGACATCTTCTTCAATAGATCATGCACCTGCTCATCATCAATTGCATCGGCGTAAACATAGGGCGAAACAATACTGGTTTTTGCACCGGCACTGCGAAGGTAATCAATCAACGCAGGATTAGGCACCCCACCATATAGCTGCACACCCACTGTCCTGTCTTTCAAGTCCAATTCTTTCAACGACTCAATCACACCCTGCGTGGTTGGCGCAACCGCCATGATATCCGTTGCCAATCCCAATTCACGCAGCACGCGCGCAGGCTTCGGACCACGGGTGATTTTTCGTACTGCAGCAAGTCTTTCGATAAATGGTGATCGCAATGCTGGTTGATGTTGATCAATACAGGACAACAGGCGCCGCAGTCCTTCGCCTGTCAGCAAGATGAGATCATCACAACTGCCCTGATTGAATTCCACAATCCATTGCAGAACAGGCTTTGGATCGGGCGCATCCCTGATGGCGACCAGAGGGCAACGCAGCACCATCGCACCACGGCGTTCCAGCAGGCTGGAGAATACATCCAGTTCGCGTGATTCGGGAACCGCAATGACGCGGCCGGTGAGTACGTGATGCCCAGATACGACAATGCTCATGCATTTACGTTACGCACTTGCGTTGCGATTCGCAACTGATCGTTGCGCTCAGTTCTGCTTTCTCATCTCCAGCGCAGCGCCTTGATCATCGACCGTGTGCAGCACAATGGGACGCCGCCAGACACGATAGATATAGTCCAGCACTTTTTGCGCTCGATCCGGATCCAGGCCACGCCCGTCGGAGGTGTGATCGTGCAACAATTCCAGTGAACCATCGACACCCACATGCGACGCTGCAATCGTCGGTGCGCCGAAGTTGTACTTCGGCGCCAGCATGGCTTCATGCAAATCCGCGAGTTTTGATTCAACCACTTCGATCTTGCCATTCGACTCGGCATTGAATTTGAAGAGCTGCAATTCATCGGCAAGATTTTCGTCAAGATAATTGCGCACAAAGCTGAAATCATCATCCTGTTGCATGATGTTGCGCGCCGCTTCGATGCCTTTGCGTTCGATGATTTTTTCCCACATCGAGAAACCGAGATGATACGGATTGATCTGCAATGCAATGTGCTGTTCCGGCGCGTAGGGCTTGACCACATCCGAATGACACTTGATGGCATCGACATATGCCGCTTGCGGCAGGAAATCCGCTTCACGCAGCAGTCGTGCATGCCAGTATGACGCCCAACCCTCATTCATGATCTGCGTGGCAAATACCGGATAGAAATAAAACGACTCTTCGCGCACCGCAAGAAAGATGTCGCGCTCCCAGCCTTCCAGCTCAGGTGCATATTGGGCAATGAACCACAACAGATCTTTTTCCGGATGAGGCGGAATGGGCGCGCGCTTGCGATGCATCTGTCCCTGGCTGTCCACTTCATTCAGCGGCGTCAATGCTGCAAAGCGTTTTGCAAACTCATCATCGCGTGGCAACGACTTCGGCTGCTCATACTCTGGATAGCGCGGACGGCGCACGGCATGATTGCAATCAATGTGCTGTTCCAGCGACAACGCCGCATCCAGCACGGCTTCAACGCGTTGCAGGCCATACTCTTCAATAGCCAGCCCGATCTGCCGCGCGTGATTGGCAGCATGTTCAACGATATGTTCGCTTACCTGGTCCTGGGCACGTTTGAACAACATGTTGTTGCGCGAGAAGTCCGCGTGACCCAGCACATGCGCGGTCACCAGCACGTTCTCGGCAACACTGTTGTTTTGTGCGAGATAGGCATGACCCGGATTGCCCGGAAACACCACTTCAAACAATCGCGAATTGCCCATGCGATGCTGAATGAGCTGATAGATATAACGCACGCCAAATGACCAGTGCGGCATGCGCACCGGCAATCCGTATACGGAAATTTCCATCATGAAACTCTGCGGTACCGCTTCAAAGTCCACCGGATTGAAACTCAGGCCCAGTGAACTCGCCAGCGTTTCAACCTTGGGGAGATAATCGCGCCAGTCATTGCTCATGACAATCTCCGGAAATTAATTCAGACATCGGCTGCCTGATGCTTGAAGAAGTGGCGCACGGCTTCCCAGATATCTTCCAGCTTGCTGATGGCAAAACTTCCGGCGGCCTTGCCTTCTGCGGCAACCGAACGGAACAACTGACCCACCTCGGTGTTCAGGTTCTGTGGAACGCTGGATGCGACTTCGATATAACCGCAGTAACTGGCAATCGATGCAATCTGTTCCAGCGCAGAAGAGGCTGTCGCCCGGTCTTCAGGATAGTTGTCGCCATCCGATGCATAAAACAGGTATACGTTGTAACGCGATGGACTGTAACGTTCGTTGATGATCTCCTGCACCTTGCTCAATCCCGTTGAAGTCACGGTACCACCGGAGCCTGTCACCTGAAAGAATCTCTCCTCATCAAACTCATAAGCTTCAGTGGTGTGCGCAACAAACACGGTATCGAGATGACGATACTGGCGTTTCAATCCCTGTATCGCCCAGAAGAAAAACGTTTTCGCCAGCTTGCGATCAGCATCGGTCATGCTGCCTGACACGTCCATCAACAAAAACACAACCGCCTGAATGGAGGGCTGCTCGCGCTGATTCAACTGACGGAAGCGCAAGTCATCATCGGAAAAACTTGGACCGCCGCTTTGCACGGCGCGGCGCTTGACCGCCTCGCGCAATGAACGGCGGCGATCGAGGCGCGAACGCGCGCCTTTCTTGTCCCAGCCTTCACGCGTCCAGTCGGTCTCTTCGGATTTGCCCACTCGCGCCTTGAGATTGGGCAACTGCATTTCTTCCCACAGCCAGTCAACGATATCATCCACTTTGAATTCCAGCATGAACTCAATGCCGCCACCGTCATTGGAACCTTTGCCCTTGTCCTTGCCGCTGCCTTGTGGCGAGCCTTGTTGCAACACATCACCGGGCTTTGCCTGTCCCTGTCCCACACCCTGTTGCTCTCGCGGTTGATTCAACTTGAAGTGATAATGCTCAAGCATTTTCACCGGCACTTTAACCGTGCGTGAACCGCTGCCCAGTACATCGGCACCGGCAATGATGTCTGGCAATTGCTGCCGTACCGCGTCGCGAACCTTGTCATTGTGACGCAGCCAGTCACGCGCGCCACGTGAAAACAATTCGTACCAGCCATTGATGCTGGCCTCACCGGATGGAGATGGTGTCAAGGATGAATCGAATTCACTCACTTAATCCTCCAGGCGCAGAAGTCATTCCTGCGCCAGCAAAGTTGTTACGTAGTTCAACGCTTCTTTTGCAGAATGTTCGTCGTAGCCATACTCATTCACCAGACGCTGTTGCACCGCAGATACTTTCTTGCGTGCTTCGTCATCCGGGCGTGCATTGGAAGTCACCAGCCGCAATACATCACGGCGTTCTTCGAAAAGATATTGCTCGATGGCCTCATGCATGCGTGCATGACTGTCCAGCGTGAACTTCTCGCCATTCTTGAAAGCCACCATCGCCTTGCGCACCACTTCCTGACGGAATGAATGTTTGCCGGATTCGGAAACCTTGATTTTCTCTTCCACCTGGCGCAGGAAACGTTCGTCAGCAGGACGGGTTTCACTGGTGATGGGATCGGTGACTTCCCGATGATCCAGTGATGCCTCCACTTCATCCAGATATTTCTCGAGCAACTGCTGCGCTTCCTCTTCAAACGAAGCGAACAATGCACGATGCACATCCTCCTTGACCCAGCGGTTGTAAAAGTCCTTGCGGGCCAGCACCAGAAAATCAATCCACTGCTTTTTCTGCTTGGTGTCCATGCGCGCATCACTTTCAATCGAGTCTTTCAATGCCAGCAGCAGTTCCATGCTGGTCAGACTGTTGGCATCGGTGCGGGTAATGGCATTGGAAATGGCATTGATGATGAACCGCGGGCTGACGCCGGACAGTCCTTCATCCGCCGCTTCCATGTGCAAACGCTGACCTTCATTCTCGGCAAAGCCTTCAACACTTTCACCGGCATAGATGCGCAGCTTCTTGGAAAGATCAAGCCCTTCCTTTTCCGGTTTCTGCAAACGTGTCAACACCGAAAACACCGCCGCCAGCTTGAGCACATGCGGATCAAGATGTACATCGCGAAAAGCTGGCGTACCCGAAACGAGTTTCTGATAGATGCGTGATTCATCTTTATATGAAAGTGCATAAGGCACCTTGATGATGACCATGCGATCCAGCAGCGCCTCATTCTCCTTCTCCTGCAGGAACTTGTGAAACTCCGCAAGGTTGGTGTGCGCAAGAATGGTTTCATCCAGATAGATGAGCGGAAAGCGCGATACCTTGACATTCTTCTCCTGCGTCAACGTCAGCAGCAGATACAGGAACTCGCGTTTCACTTTGAGAATTTCAATCATCTCCAGCACGCCGCGGCTCGCTGCATAGACTGCGCCGGACCATGACCACGCACGCGGATCTCCTTCGTCGCCCACTTCAGCCACTTTGGACAAATCAACGGAACCGACGAGATCAGCAATGTCTGCGGTGGTGGGATCATGCGGCGCGTAGGTGCCGATACCCATGCGCGTTGCTTCAGAAAGAAATACACGTTCAACCGGCACACGAAGATAGTCGCCATCGTATTCACGTCCGAGCCGGTCGCGCGCCCAGGGACTCAATTCACCATTGAGTTCAACGCCGTAGGTGTTGCGGAATTCGGCACGCAGACTTGCCGGTATCAGATTAAGCGGAGATTCGTGCATCGGCGAACCCTTGATGGCATACACCGCGCCTTCGTCCGTATGACTGTATTCTTCCAGTCCACGCTTGAGCAAAATCGCCATGGTGGATTTGCCGCCGGAAGGCGGACCGAGCAACAGCAACAGACGGCGACCAACATCAGAACCTGCCGCAGCTGCCTTGAAGTAGTCACTGACACGCGCCAATGGCTCATCAATGCCAAACAGCTCACGCTGAAACAGTTCACGTGGCTTGACGGATTCGTCAGTGCTGGCTGATGACTTTCCATACCATTTGAGCATGTCCCAGATGTATTGATGACTGCTGCGTGCCAGTGCATTCGGCTGCGCAGGCAGAACGTCCTTGAGGAAGTCGCCGAAAGTTCCTTCCCAGTGTTTGGCGCGATGCTGGCGGCTGAATGCGCCCAGCGACTCAAGAAACTTTGCCTGACGGCCGGAGTCAGCGGAAGAAACTTGATTATCAGAATGCATATCGATTTCTCCATCACGTGCGTGATCATCAAAACGATCACTTGAAATCAACGGTTCTCCGGTTGCCTGCGCAACCGTTGATGAACTTGTTGCTGTGCCTGTCCATGGAAATTGAAATCTGACGACTTAATTGCTTTATCGAATGTTGAACGTCTTACTTGAGATACAGACTACCGCGATAAACAATCAGTTCCGTGATGGAGTACATGAAAACTGCGTGCCAAGAATTAAGGCAATCATCCGTTAGGGCGCAAACTGAGGAAGAATGTTGCCGGAATCATGTCATCATGAAGCGAATGTGTGTTGCAGTTATCATCACATCACAAATTAATATGACGTGCTTGACCTCAACACAAGCCGAAGCAGCACCATATTGGCGCCGTCATCGCAGAAAATGATTGATTGGATGGCAAAGTGCAAGAGAACATCGCGCGCATACCGGTACGGCGCCAGCGACATCAGCGCAACGCTCTCCACCAATATCACTGGCACTGTGTGATGGAGAGTGCTTGGTTGAATGCGCAATCACCGCGCTGGAGCCGCCTTGAATGCCGCAGCAACCGCATCACGCAATGGCTTGGGCTGGAAGTTCGCATCATATAGCGTGCATCGCTGCGGCTGACCATCGGCACGCGGCCTTGCGCCCTGCAACCAACTGAACTTGTCAGTGATGCCCCACACCAGCACATCCTTGACCTGTTTATAACTCAATGTCAGATCGAGATAGTCACGCGCGACCTTTGCCACCGTGGCATCACGCTCGGCAATATCGCCCTTGGTATGCTGATCATTAACATCCAGCTCCGTGACAAGCAGGTCATAACCCATGCCGACCACTTCATTAAGAAACTGCCGCCATTGATCATGCTGTCCACTCTCGAGTTCATAGTCGAAACCCAGATGACTCTGGATGCCCAATACATCCACCGGCAATTTCTGTTCACGGAACCAGCGCAGCAACTTCAACGCTCCAGCACGATGGTTTTCCTTGCCGGCTTCCCAGCACATGTAATCGTTGTATACCAGTTGTGTCTTCGGTAACCGTTCGCGTGCTGCCTCATAAACAATGCGCAATGCGTCCATTCCCAGTATGCGCTGGAACACGCTGTCGCGCACTTCACCAGTTTGCGGATCAAGGATTTCATTGATCACATCCCACGAAACAATGTCTTCTCCGTAGTGATCAACCACTCGCACAACATAGTCGCGCAACACCCGTTCTGCTTGGACTTTGGGATGCTTGCCAAAATCATGTTTCACCAGCCACTGTGGCGCGTACTTGTCACGCGCCCACCACAGGTTGTGGCCGCGCATCAGCATGTTGTGCGACTTGCAAAACGCCAGCATGCGGTCAGCGGGTGTAAAGTTGTAGACACCTTCGTCTTTTTCGATGACATACAGCTTGAGTTCATTCTCTGGAACAATGAGCCTGCATTCACGGATGAGCAGCGCAGCCACATCGGCATCGGTGAATCCACCCGCCACCGCACTGACGGCTGAACCAAAGCGCAATCCTTTGGCCGCAGCAAGATCAGCGAGTGATGGTGAAGATGCTGCATCCACACGCAGTGCGGATGAAAGGCCTGCGCCCGCAGCGGCAGACAACATGGCAAGCGTTGTGCGGCGGGAAACGGTAACCGGTTTGTGAAGCATAAAGACCCCGCGAATGGCGTAGTAACTATTTGTCTGATTTATTCGGCAGGCCTTACGATACCAAAATTCCGCGTCGTGCCGGAATAAAATCCAGCCAGCGGCCGACATGGATGTAGCGGCGTAACCCGCCTTCGTTCAGATCAATAGTCCGGTAACGCGGAAGCTGTTCGTACCACCCATGCGCCGGGCACGATTGAGAAGGTTTACGGTGGAGTATGAGCTCGCCATGCTCGCTCCCGGTTGCCATTTGCTTTTTCCTTGCCAATCCAAAGAAAAAGATGTGAGACTCCGTATCGAAGGAAGGTATGTGCCCGCTGCGCGGACTCCCTGAGATCATTTACTTTTTCTTTGCGAATCCAAAGAAAAAGTAAAACAAAAAGAAAGATTGGCGCGCCCGGCGGGATTACTCGGCACTTCCTGTGCCTCGCACTTCGCTACCGCTCAGTACCATCGCGGGCGATGTTCAAAATTGCTCCCGGCAATTTTGTCGAACCCGGCTTGCTAATTGTCGTGGGTTCGAACCCCGCCGATCACCGTCATTACATTTTCTCAAGTGGCGCGCCCGGCGGGATTCGAACCCACGACCTCTGGCTTCGGAGGCCAGCACTCTATCCAGCTGAGCTACGGGCGCTTAACTCGGTATCAAATTGGGAGAATTCTAACGGCCCATGATGGTGGGAGTCCAACACGGATTGCGGGCGGCCTTGCACAACTATTTGAGGTCGGCGTCCAGACCGTTATACTTGCTCGCCTTGTCTACATCACTCAACCCCGGAGTCAGCGTGAGCGGTTCTTCCAGCGATAAACACGAGCAGTCCCATGACAAACAGTTTTTCGACACCTTCATGATGGTGATCGGTGTGCTGATTTTGGTGGCCTTCGGCATTTATTTCGGCGCAAAAGCCATTGCCGCGCGTACTCAGGAGGCCGATGCCATGCGCGATCCCATCGTGCAGAAGGCAGTGAATGAGCGCTTGAAGCCGGCAGCACAGGTGGCTATTGCCGGTGCAGACAATTCGGCACTCGAAGAAAAAGCTGCGGCGCCTGCGGCGTTGACCGAAATGTCAGGAGAACAGCTTTACACCCAGACCTGTTCCGCCTGCCACGCCAGTGGTGTGCTGAACGCGCCCAAATTTGGCGACAAAGCCCTGTGGGCCCCGCGCATCGCCAAGGGCATGGATACCCTGCACCAGCACGCGCTGCATGGTTTCAACAACATGCCAGCCAAGGGTGGCGCCGTAACTGTGTCTGATAAATCAGTGATGGCCGCCGTGGACTACATGGTGTCGAAGTCCAAATAGCAGCAATCAACGCCCATCAAAAGAAAAGGCCGGTAACCACCGGCCTTTTCTTTATGGCACAGTATATTGCAGACAAATCAGTCAGCGGCGGTCGGACTGGTATATCCATTTATTGTTGATGATGCGCAGCTTGACCGTGTCATCTGCCAGTTGCAGCGCAGACGGGTCAACGATGCGATTCATCTGGGTGGATGTGATGTCGGTACTGTATTCGCCAGTTTCAAGGTGCCATTCCCATACACCGTTGCCGCGTTCATCAAACGTTACTCTGCCAGACTGCGCATCCTCAAAGCGGGATTCAGTCAGTTCTGCCGCATCAATCAAGTCATTGTCGATCTTGCTCATAATCGCGCCCGCTCTGTGCCTGTCTGATTTGACTATCGGCGCACAAGATGGAACCTTAACGCTGCAATAAGGAGCAATCGCAAATGCGCGGCATACTTCGCAGCAAGCGGCAAATGCTTGCCGCGGTTGAATGATAAAGTTTGATGTGCATCAAGTGGTCACGCCGCGGCTGTTGCGATCCAGACGGCGCAGTGCGATGGCCTCGCTCACATGAGCGCTGTGTATGCCGTCGCTGCCGTCAAGATCGGCCACACTGCGCGCCACTTTCAGAATGCGGTGATACGCGCGGGCAGACAGTGCGAGTTTCTGGATGGCCCGCGCCAGCAGCACTTGTGCTTCGCGATCCGGACTGCACCACTGATCCACTTCTGCCGCCAGCAAGCGCGCATTGCACTTGCCCTGTCGTTGCAACTGGATGTGCCGCGCAGCCAGCACGCGCTGCCGTACGGTTGCACTGCTTTCTGCCGTTGTGGCTCCCTGCAAATCAGCCGTCGGAATACGCGGCACTTCCACATGCATGTCGAGGCGATCCATCAATGGACCGGAAATGCGCATGCGATAGCGTTGCACCTGATCTGCCGTGCAACGACAGCGTGATGCTGGATCGCCAAGATAACCGCAGGGACAGGGATTCATCGCAGCAATCATCTGGAATCGTGCAGGAAATTCCGCCTGCCGCGCCGCGCGGGAAATACAGATCACGCCGCTTTCCAGCGGTTCACGCAGTACTTCCAGCACATGCCGGTTGAATTCCGGCAACTCATCGAGGAACAACACACCATTGTGAGCGAGTGAAATTTCACCCGGCCGGGGTTGCGAACCACCACCCACCAGCGCTGCCGCGGATGCAGTGTGGTGTGGCGCTCGAAATGGGCGTATGCGCCACGATGACAACTCAATACCGCGTCCTGTGAGTGAACGGATCGCAGCAGTCTGCAATGCTTCTTCATCATCAAGCAAGGGCAGAATTCCCGGCAAGCGTTGCGCCAGCATGCTCTTGCCGGTACCGGGTGGCCCGAGCAATAACACACTGTGCTCACCGACCGCTGCAATCTCCAGCGCCCGTTTGGCATGCGCCTGTCCGCGCACATCGGAGAAATCAGGAATTGCCGGCATGACGGTCGACGCTGCGGCAGGCTGCACGAAAGGCGACGGCTGCGAGTCATTCAGGTGTGCGCACACTTGCAACAGATCCTTGGCGGCAATCGCACGGCAGCTGTTGATGACCTGTGTCTCGGCGCAGTTGGCCTCGGGAACAACTAACGAATGTCCTGCCTGTGTGGCGGCAAGCGCTGCGATCAACGCACCGGTGATTGGTCGGACCTGACCATTGAGTGACAGCTCGCCATACAGTTCTGAATTATCCAGACTGGTCGCGGTTAACTGCTCGGAGGCAACGAGAATGCCGATGGCAATGGGTAAATCAAAGCGACCACCCTCCTTCGGCAAATCCGCTGGTGCAAGATTGACGGTAATGCGGCCATCCGGCATTTCAAAATTGCAATTCACCAGCGCCGCGCGCACACGGTCCTTGCTCTCTTTGACCACGGCCTCTGGCAATCCAACGATGGTGAAGGACGGCAAACCGGCACTGATGTCCACTTCCACCGCTACCTGCGGTGCCTGCATTCCGTACTGTGCCCTGCTCAGAATGGTGGCGATGGTCATTTCACATCCCTGTAGTGTGTTCAAGTTAACTGGTTGAAGATTGTTCCATTGCAGCGAGGCGCTGTTCAAGCTGGCTTAACTGGGTTCGGACGCGATTAAGCACACCAACCTGAACATCAAATTCCTGGCGGCTGACGATATCCATACGCGACAACGTGCTTTGCAGCACAGCCTTGAAGTTTTGCTCCACATCGTTGCGCATGGCGGAAATGCTGTCAGGTAATGCAGCTGCAAGCTTGCGGGCCAATTGCTCAATCACATCAATATCCACGGTAATGCACCTTTACTTGAACAGGACTGCAAGACTACGGAGCAACGCCGCGCCACTCAAGTCGGAACCAGCGCTTTTTACGCACTAATTTAAGACATGGCGCAATTCGCCCGCCCTAATGCTGGGCGTACCGATTCCAATCCATGCCGCTTGCCCGCGAAATACGCGACTTTCCTAGTGGCACAGAAGATGCACCTACACAATCGCGCGCCTCTGGCCACAGGCTGCAGGCGGGCTTGTCAATCACGATGGTCGGTCACAACGGAGAACGTCGATGAAGCTGATTACTGCCCTCATCAAGCCATTCAAGCTGGATGATGTCCGCCAAGCGGTGGCGGATATTGGCGTACAAGGCATCACGGTGACCGAGGTACAGGGGTTTGGCCGTCAGCGCGGTCACACCGAAATGTATCGCGGCGCTGAATATCGAGTGGACTTTCTGCCAAAAACCAAAATCGAGCTCGCCGTTGACGACTCGATTGTGGAACAGGTGGTGGAAGCCATCACGAACGTGGCGCGTACCGGAAAAATCGGCGATGGCAAGGTATTCGTCACCCGTCTCGACCAGGCGATTCGCATTCGAACCGGCGAGGTTGGCGTCGAAGCCGTTTAGAAAAACAGCACCTCAGACAATGAATTTGATTTTTTTGCAGCAACACATCTCGCAGGAGAACGACAGTGAATAAACCTCTGGCACCAAGACGAGTGCTGGCTCCCTTATGGAGCGCAGCTCTCATTGCGCTGGCAATGCTGGGTAGCAACCTGGCACATGCACAGCAATCACCCCCAACTGATGCATCAGCAGTCAGCTCGGCGGCCGCAACGGATGCCACTGCGGCACCCGCTGAAGCACCGGCACCTGCTGCAGACGCAGCGCCCGCGGCGGCACCAAAATGTGGTGACAAGGGCTTCGACTGCAACAAGGGCGACGTGTCCTGGATGATGACTTCCACCGCGTTCGTGTTATTCATGACCGTTCCCGGTTTGGCGTTGTTCTATGCCGGCATGGTGCGAACCAAGAATGCGTTGTCGACAACGATGCAAAGCTTCAGCATCTTTTGCGTCATCGCGGTACTTTGGGTGATATTCGGTTATGGAGTTGCCTTCACTGCGGGAGACAGCGCGTTCTTCGGCGCCATGCCGTGGAGCAGTGCAGGCAAGGGCTGGTTCCTCGGACTTGAAGATCCCACCACAGCCGTTGCCGCCACCTTCAGCAAAGGCCAGTATCTGCCGGACTTTGTCTACTGCATGTTCCAACTCACCTTTGCAGCCATCACCGTGGCTTTGATCACTGGTGGTCTGGCGGAACGCATGAAGTTCTCGGCCGTCATGATCTTCAGCGTCATATGGTTCACCTTCTCCTACCTGCCCATTGCTCACATGGTGTGGTACTGGGACGGTCCCGATGCCTATACCTCGGCTGCAGCTGCGGATGTGGCCAACAGTCATGCGGGCTGGTTATTCCAGAAAGGCGCAATTGACTTCGCAGGTGGCACCGTCGTGCACATCAACGCGGGTATTGCGGCGCTGATGGCTGCCCTTGTTCTGGGTCCACGCAAAGGCTTGGGCCGAGTCCATTTTGCACCGCATAGCTTGATGATGACTGCCATCGGCACCGGCATGCTGTGGATGGGCTGGTTCGGCTTCAATGCCGGTTCAGCACTGGAAGCCACAGGTGCCGCCGGTCTTGCCTTCTTTAACACCCTGTTCGGCACTGCGGTCGCAGGCGTGGCATGGGCGGGCATTGAATGGCTGATGAAGGGCAAGCCCAGCCTGTTGGGCGTTTGTTCCGGTATTGTTGCAGGCTTGGTTGCCATCACTCCTGCGGCCGGTTTCGTTGGCCCCGTAGGTGCTTTTGTCATCTGCGCAGTTGCCGGTGTGGTGTGCTTCCTGGCTGCTACCAAGCTCAAGTCAATGCTCGGTTATGACGATGCACTCGATGCCTTCGGTGTGCACTGCGTCGGCGGTATCCTGGGCGCTTTGGGCACAGGCATCTTCGTCAATCCCAAACTGGGCGGCACTGGCGTGTGGGACTACGTTGCCAATAAGGTCGGCGACTTTGATGCAGCCGGGCAGTTCAAGAGCCAATTGATTGCAGTGTGCACATCACTCGTGTGGTCGGGCCTCGTTGCCCTGATCATTCTGCTGGTACTCAAGTACACCATTGGTATCCGCTCCAGCGATGAAGCACAGGAAGAAGGTCTGGATCTGGCCGACCATGGTGAAAAGGCTTACAACATGTAAGGCTTCTCCTCCCTGACCGAAGGATGGTCACAAAACGGGCGCCATACGGCGCCCGTTTTTATTTTGCCGTCACAACCCGCCAGATTTAACCAATTTCTACGGTGCCAATTCGCCTGTTTGTGACTGTGATCAACGTCAACCCTTGAGTACTTGTCAGAATTGCCGCCGCGTTAGGTAATGTGACAAAGTACCGTCACCTGTCACCTTCGGTTTACTTCGGCGTGGAGAATGTCATGTTGCGTTCAGTCGTTGGTCTGATTGTGGTCACCGCTTGCATACTTGCCTTGCCGGCACTTGCTGACGTTTACAAGTCAGTGGATGACAAAGGCAATGTGCAATACACCGATGTACCTGACAAACTGCCTGCACAGCTGGTGGAACGTCTCAAGTCGCAGCGCACTGATGATGCCGCAGTCAGTGACCGCACCGCTGCGGAACAGCAGCAATACAGCGATGCGGATGCACAACGCGCCAAGACTGACGACCAGAAGAAGGCACAAAAAAGCGAGGCCGCGGACAAGGAAGACCGGTGCAAGAAGGCTCGTGAACGTTACGATCAATTGATGACTGCGCAGCAGGTCTATACCACCAACGACAAGGGCGAGCGCGTGAACATGGATGACAAGCAAGTGGAACAGGCTCGTGCGTCGGCCAAACAAATGATGGACACGTGGTGCAACTGAGTATTAAGCAATTCCTGCAGTGTTAATGTGGCGGCATCGTGCCGCCACACTTGTTTTACAAACATGAAAACCGGATTTATCGGCCTGGGTGCAATGGGTGTCGGTATGGCGCGAAACCTTCATCGCGCCGGATTGCTTGTGGCGGTCTGGAACCGGACCGCGGACAAAGCACGGACACTTGCGTCGGAACTGCACTGCATTGCCGCCGCATCGCTGCAGCAGCTCGCCGCCGGCTGCGAAGCCATTGTGATGTGTGTCTCTGCCGATGACGATGTGCGGATGTTGATATCGCATCTGCTGCCGCATCTTGAACCCGGCACTTTGATCATTGATTGCTCCACTGTCAGCGCCGGTACCGCGCGCCACTGTGGACAACAACTGGCCGAAGTGCGCTGCGAGTTTCTGGACGCACCAGTCAGCGGCGGTGTGGAAGGCGCAAAACAAGGAACGCTTGCAGTAATGGCCGGTGGCAGTGAATCCGCTTTTGCACGTGCGCAACCGGTGTTGAGCGCCATTGGCAAAACCATCACACATTTTGGCGGCAACGGAGCCGGACAGGCAGCGAAAGCCACCAACCAGATTCTGTGTGCAGGCGCAATTCAGGCAGCCGCAGAGGCCATGGCCTTTGCCAAAGCAGAAGACCTGCCGCTGGAAAAAATCATTGACACCTTGAGCAAGGGCGCAGGAAGCAGCTGGTATTTCACCCATCGCGCACCCAACATGATGCACAACAACTATTCAGGCGGTTTCAAAGTCACGCTGCATGACAAGGATTTGAAAATCTGCCGCGACATGGCAAAACAACATGGCGCACAGCTTCCGTTGATCGAGATGACGCTGATCCATTATCGCCGTCTGATTGAACAGGGTTATGGTGATGA
Source organism: Steroidobacteraceae bacterium (assembly GCA_035548495.1). Lineage (GTDB taxonomy): Bacteria > Pseudomonadota > Gammaproteobacteria > Steroidobacterales > Steroidobacteraceae > CAILZL01. Next base: position 15,981 of record DASZSV010000036.1, on the reverse strand, counting down.
AGACATCTCCACACTGTTCCGCCTGAAAGACGCACTGTTCAATCAATGATTTCCATGTCGTGAATTCAAACAGCAAGCAATATCAGCATGCCTTTCATTTGCCGGACTTTTGTACCGGCAACATGACACTGGCCGTGGTGCTGATTGTTGAACTGGTTGCGCTGCTGCTGACCACTGCGCGCCAGCCGCTGCACAACAACTTCTGGGTTGATCTTGCAGGCAGTTCATTGTTTCTTCTGTGGCAGGGTCTGGTTATCGCTGCGGTACTGTGCCGCATGCGCAACAGGTTGAAACAGATTGGCGGTGCACGAGCTTATGCCTGCACGCTGTGCATGATGCTCGCGTGTTCGCTGATCATCGCCGAAGTCGTCTATCAAATCGGTTACCACTCCGGCGCCGGTCTCGGCACAATCCCGGATATCTTCCCCATCGTGCATGGCAATTTTCTGCTGCGCACTTTTGCGGTGGCATTTATCGTCAGCAGTCTGACGCTGCGTTACTTTCATATTGCCGGTGAATGGCGGCACAGCGTCGAACTGGAAGCACAGGCCCGCATTCGCGCTCTTCAGGCACGCATTCGTCCGCACTTCCTGTTCAACAGCATGAATACCATCGCCTCACTGACACGCAGCGATCCACAACGCGCTGAGGCTGCTGTTGAAGATCTTGCCGACCTGTTCCGCGCCAATCTGCGTGATGCGCGTGGTCACATTCCCCTGCAGGATGAACTTGAAATTGCACGCATCTATCAACGCATCGAGCAGTTGCGTCTGGGCGAACGTTTGCAGGTTGAATGGCAGGTGGATACATTGCCAATGCAGACACAGGTACCGTGTCTGTTGATTCAACCATTGCTGGAGAATGCGGTATATCACGGCGTCGAACCGCTGCCGGATGGCGGCACCATTGTCATTGGCGGTGAATTTGATGGCGAATATATCAAGCTGTCGGTGAGCAATCCGGTGGCATCCGAACAATCTTCGCCAGGCACATTGAAGAAACACAGCGGCAACGGCATCGCGCTGGACAACATTCGTCAACGACTGGAACTGGCGTGGCCAGGCCGCGCGCAGGTAGAATTGCGGCAGAACGCAAACAGCTATTGCGTTGAACTGTACTTCCCCTATCAAGACAAGGCCGGACAAGAATAGTCATGCGCATACTGGTTGTTGATGACGAATTGCCAGCACGCGAACGCATCAAGCAATTACTGGGCGAACTGGACGATTGCGAAATAGTGGGCGAAGCAGCCAATGGACAACAGGCATTGCAAAGTTGCCAGCAACTGAATCCGGATGTAGTGCTGCTGGATGTACGCATGCCGGGATTGTCCGGCATTGAAGTGGCGCAGCACTTCAACTCGCTGGACACGCCACCCGCGGTCATCTTCGCCACCGCATATGATGAATACGCCGTGGATGCGTTTGAAGCCGAAGCCATCGGTTACCTGCTGAAGCCGGTGCGCAAGGAAAAGCTGCTGCGCGCACTGCGGCATGCCGGCCGCATTTCAAATTCGCGTTTGCGCCTGCTGCAACAATCAACCGGACAGGAACAGCGCCGTGCTCATATTTGCGCCAGGCTGGGTGAAAGCCTGCGCCTGATACCAGTTGCCGACATCAGTTATTTTCTTGCTGACCAGAAGTTCACCACCGTGCGTCATCGTAATGGTACCGATCTGATTGACGAATCACTGAAAGAACTGAGTGGTGAATTCGGTGATGAATTCATCCGCATTCATCGCAACGCACTGGTTGCCGAGAAAGCAGTTGCACGCATCGAACGCGACGCACAGGGACAATATAAAGTCATACTGCGCGACTCCAATGAATCGCTGCAAATCAGCCGCCGTCATGCAACCGCCGTATTGCGTCGTCTGCGCGGCATGAAAGAAGAATAACTTCAAGCCGGTATGCGTTACTTCGTGCATGTCTGAAACGTCCATCGACAATCGCCCACTCAAGCCACGCCGCGTTCGCAGCTTCGTACTGCGCACCGGCAGAATGACCAGCGGTCAGCAACGTGCGCTGGATGAACTTTGGCCGCAATTCGGTATCGAGTACAACACGGCGCACCTCAGCCTTGATCAACTGTTCGGACGGAACGCGCCGCGCATGATTGAAATCGGCTTCGGCACTGGCGAAGCACTGGCGCAATATGCACAGATTCATCCCGAGATGGATTGTCTCGGCATCGAAGTGCATCGCCCCGGCGCGGGGCATCTGATGTTGCAAATACAACGACACCGTATCGGCAATATCCGTGTCAGTTGTCATGATGCGGTGGAAGTGCTTGCGCAGCAAATACCGCCGCACAGCATTGATGCAATCCACATCTTCTTTCCCGATCCCTGGCACAAAACACGTCATCACAAACGGCGGCTCATTCAAACTGCATTTGCAGACATCCTTGCACAGTCACTGAAGCCGGGCGGTGTACTGCGCCTTGCAACGGACTGGCAGGACTATGCAAATCACATGCTGGCGGTGCTGGATGCGCATTCCGGATTCAATAATGTCGCAGGCAACAAAAAATTTGTTGAGCGGCCTGATGACCGTCCTTTAACCCGATTTGAACGACGTGGTCACCGTCTGGGTCATGGCGTGTGGGACCTGCATTACATCCGCCGTTAACAGACAGTAATGTGTAATTTTCACACTTGAATTCAAGCGCGAACAGGACTAAAACAACTCGCGCTGATGGCGATTGCATGTGCCCTGCTCAATCTGGAATGAGAATAGCGTCGCCCGGCATTGCTGGCTTGTTTCTCGCGCTGTGATTCAACACGAGTCGGAGGATCATCCATGAACGTTGCTACACCTGTTGTTGGAAGCTGGTATCAGTGTCAGGAAGGACATATCTTTGAAGTCGTCGCAATTGACCGCGATGATCACACCATTGAAGTTCAACATTTCGATGGCACACTTGAAGAATTCGATGACGAAGGCTGGATTGCCATGATGCCGCTGGAAACCGATGCACCTGAAGACTGGAGCGGCTCACTGGATATTGAACCTGAAGATCACGATGACGATGCGATGACCCCACTGCCGGCGTGGCTGGGCACCAGTCATCTTGATCGCGATGAAGTCAGCGGCTTTTCCGAAGTACCCTGACGCTATCGTCATTGTCCTCGGGTCGCCATCTGCCGTCACACCAGAATTTTCAAGTGAATGCGTTTCACCTGCGATTGCAATTTCATGCTGAAAATAAGCTTCTGGTATAACGCCGCTGATATGTAATTGATACAAGGTAACTGGCAAACACGGAATCGCCGTTGTTTCACCGGACCGATTGCAATTTGGCCGCCGCATCCCGTTTCAGCAAATACACAACTGCAATGATCGCTGGAATGCCGAGGCTCGAAACATACACAAAAAAGAAGGGATAACCGTGCGCTTCGACAACCAGGCCGCTGAATCCACCGATGAATTTCGCTGGCAAGGTCATCAGTGAGCTGAACACGGCATACTGGGTTGCAGTGTAGTTTGCGCTTGTCAGGCTGGACATCCACGCAATCAGTACCGCCATTCCGAATCCACCGCACAGATTCTCCACGCTGATCGGCACGGTCAACATCCACAACGCAGGATGATGCACAGTGGCAAGCAGTGCAAACAGCAGATTCGCCAATGGAAACAGAATGACACCGGCGAGCATCAAGCGCAGCAATCCGATACGCGGCACCAGCACACCACCAATCATCGCGCCGGTAATTGCCATGATCACGCCCCACACGCCGGATATCGCCGCAATCTGTCCCTTGGTAAAACCAATGTCGATATAAAATGGAATCGCCATGCTTGCCATGCATACATCGCAAATCCGGAAACCGCCGACAACCACGAGAAGAACAAATGTCATGCGGCCATAGCGCACAGAAAAGTCAACAAAAGGACATATCACGGCGCCAATCATCCATGCAATGATATTGCGGATCTTTTCCGGCAGATGCTGATTTCGCAGCAAAAAATCCTGTACGCGCTGTTCCATCAACACGCCTTCACGCAAGGTTCTGCGTTCCGGCTCCGCACTGCAAAGCACAGTGATCGTGCCAATGCCTATTAATGCAGCCATGACGCAGTAAACCTGCGTCCACGACAACCAGGTTGCCAGCTTGAGCGCGCCCGCACCGGACACAATCATCGCAATGCGATAACAAAACACATACACGGCCGACATGGCCGCCTGCCGTTCCACACCAACTGATTCAATACGCCAGGCATCAATCGCGATATCCTGGGTTGCCGCACCAAAAGCCACCAGCAATGCAAATGCTGCCGTCTGTAAAAGCTGTGTCGCAGGATTCGTCAATGCCATGCCGATCAAACCGGAAACAATCATGCCTTGCGCAAACAGCATCCAGCTGCGGCGCTGACCCAGCATTGTTGTCAGCAACGGCAATCGCAAACGATCAACAACCGGTGACCAGATCACTTTGATTGAATAGGTGACACCAATCCACGTAAAAAAGCCAATACTCGCGCGTGTGACTCCCGCTTCCGTCAACCACGCAGTAAGCGTGGAGAACACCAGTAAGTAGGGAATACCGGCGGTAAATCCCAGCAATGCCATCGATAGAATGCGTGGATGCCAGTACACGCCAAATGAATCACGCCAGTTTCTGGTTGTCATCGTTGTCGTGATCGGCGAACCGGGAATATTTGAGGTTGCTTTGGTTGTGTCCGGGTGCTCAGGCATGATGAATTTAGTTTAGTATAGGCATGCTGAACTCAACAGCATTATTTGCGCAGCAACGAATTCAATCGCACTAATCAGACCATGCCAACACGCACTGCTTCCGACTTTGTCCGTTTTTGTATTGATCGTGGCGTATTGCGCTTTGGTGAATTTACGCTGAAATCCGGGCGTCGCAGTCCATACTTTTTCAATGCAGGATTATTCAACCACGGCAGCGCCATCGCCGAACTCGGACGATTCTATGCACAGACTCTGGTAGACAGTAGACTCGAATACGACATGCTCTTTGGTCCCGCTTACAAGGGCATTCCACTGGCGACCAGTGTTGCCATTGCATTGGCCGATCATCATCACACTGACAAACCCTGGGCGTTCAATCGCAAGGAAGCCAAGAATCACGGCGAAGGCGGCAACATTGTCGGCTCACCCTTGAAAGGCCGTGTACTCATTGTTGATGATGTCATCACTGCGGGCACTGCCATTCGCGAATCGATTGATATCATTCGCGATGCTGGCGCCGTTCCGGCCGGCATCGTGCTGGCACTGGATCGTCAGGAAAAAGGACAATCGAGCTTGTCGGCAGTACAGGAAGTGCAACAGCAGTTTGGCCTGCCCGTCATCAGCATCATCAAACTTGCGGATCTGATCGAGCATCTGCAACATGCGGCAAATGCAGCATTGCTGAACGCTGTAGAAACTTACCGGCAGCAGTTCGGGATTGCGAGCTAGCGCACATCCGGAATGAAAAAGCTGGCCTGTACAAAACTCTCTGGTGCAGAATCCCGCTACAACCATCCATATCCGGCCCACCCATTACTACCATCATGAAGATCATGAACCGCGCAAACCTTGTGTCGATATTGTGTCTGGTGATGCCGGTAACAATTGTTGCCGCGGGCAAGGATGGCGGCAGAGAAGCGTTCTATCGCTGTCGCGATGCAAATGGTGAATCTCATTTCGGTGACAGCATTCCGCCAGCATGTGCAGGACTCGATATTGAAGTGCTCAACGAACGCGGCATGGTCATGCGCACGATTGATGGAACAAAAACACTGGAAGCAAAGGCTGCTCGCAAATCGGAGGAAGAAGCTGCTGCCAAGGCAAAAGCCGATGCAGATATGCGCGACCGCATGCTGATCGACACCTATCTTTCAGTTGACGACATTGTGCGTCTGCGTGATCAGCGCATTGATCTGGTGAAAGGCCAATTGATGATTGATCAACAAACCCTGACGGCGCTGATGACCAAACAGAAAACCGCGCTGGAACAAGTGCTGCACTTTCGTCCTTACAACTCGGCACCTGCAGCCCGTCCCTTGCCGGACAACATGGTTTCCGACATGGTCAGTCTGGTCAACAGCATCAACATCACCAGAGAGCGCATCGTTTCCAAACAGAATGAAATGCAGGACCTTCAGGCAAAATTCACTGCTGACATCCTTCGCTTCAAGGAATTGAAAGGCCTGAAGTAAGATCAGTTTCTGCCGGAACTGCCAAATCCACCGGCGCCTCTTTCGGTCGCAGTGAACTCGTTAACGACGTCGAACTCAACCTGGACCACCGGCACCACCACAAGTTGCGCAATGCGCTCGCCAGGCGCAATCGTGAATGGATTCAATCCACGATTCCAGCATGATACGAACAACTGTCCCTGATAGTCAGAGTCAATAAGACCGACGAGATTGCCAAGCACGATACCGTGCTTGTGACCCAGCCCCGAGCGCGGCAACACGACTGCGGCATAACCGGGATCAGCGAGATATATCGCCATGCCCGTGGGAATCAGTTGTGTTTCTCCGGGCTTCAATTCCAGTGGCGCTTCAACCAATGCCCGCAAATCCACACCGGCGGAACCGGAAGTCGCATAAGTCGGCAACGGAAACTCGGTTCCCAATCTTGGGTCAAGAATGCGTAACTGCACGCGTTTGGGATTGCTCATGTGCTGGTGAATAATTGAATGACAGTAGAAATTGAACGGGATGAAATCGAGGTGCGCCGGTTATTTGTTTTTTTTGATGTGATTCACTGCTTGACTGCAATTGTTTCAGACTGACAACAGCGCTCATGAATCAGTTGCACCAGTTGCCGCGCCAGATTCTGTTTGGAACACTTGCACAACTCGCGTTTGCCGCCCTGCCAGTACACCGTAAGCGCATTGTCATCGCAATCGAATGCCAGTCCATCACCGACTTTGTTGGCAGCAATCATATCGAGATGCTTGCCGTGCAATTTGGCCAGCGCATTGCTTTCCACATTTTCAGTTTCCGCAGCAAATCCCACCAGAAAGGGATGCGGGCTGCTGGCACTCACCGTGGCAAGAATGTCCGGTGTGCGTGCCAGCTTCAATTGCAATGCCTCGCCGGTTTTCTTTATTTTTTCCGGGGCCACCTGCTCGGCACAGTAATCCGAAACAGCGGCCGTTGCGACAAACAATTGCGCATCACCTATTTGCTGCCGTACGGCCTCCAGCATCTGTGCTGCACTTTCAACATTGATACGCGTTACGTTGTCGGGCGTGGGCAGACTCACCGGACCGCTGATCAGCACCACTTGCGCACCTGCATCACGTAATGCTGATGCCACGGCAAAGCCCATCTTGCCGGAGCTGCGATTGGTAATGAAGCGCACCGGATCCAGGCGTTCGCGGGTTGGACCGGCAGTGACCACGGCTTTTTTTCCGGCGAACAGCAACTCGCGTGGCGCATGAATGGCATCAAGCTGCTCGACAATCTGCACCGGCTCCAGCATGCGTCCCATGCCGGTTTCACCGCAGGCTTGATCACCTGCTGCAGGCCCAAGGATATTCACGCCGCGCTGTTTGAGAATGGCGATGTTTGCCTGAGTCGCAGCATGGTCCCACATCACATGATTCATCGCCGGTGCAATGCTGATGGGCGCCGTGGTGGCAAGACACAACGTCGTCAGCAAATCATTGGCTAGCCCATGCGCAAGCCGCGCAATGAAATCGGCACTCGCCGGGGCAATGATGATCTGATCCGCCCAACGCGCCAATTCGATATGCCCCATGGCAGCTTCTGCGGTTTGATCCCACAAATCACTGCGCACGGGCCTTCCGGACAACGCTTGAAACGTCAGTTCGGTGACAAACTCTCGCGCGCCGCGTGTCATCACAACCTGCACTTCTGCATTGTGTTCTTTCAGACGACGCACCAGCTCTGCACTTTTGTAAGCAGCAATCCCGCCGGTCACGCCCAGCAAAATATGTCGCACGGATGAACTCATGATGGTTGATATTGCCAATGCCCGGCTAACGCGGCAAACAGCCGATTGTCATGTGCTCATGCTTGTTGGATGGTGAGAATTGGTTGTTTCACTGGCTTTTTCTGCGTCACAGCCGTGATTTGGCCGGCCTTGTCCGCTGTACTTAAGGCCATACTCTGCGCCTATCGAAACACTGCAAGGAAGCCTCATGTCCATCAAAGACTGGCCTGCTCAAGACCGCCCGCGTGAAAAGTTGTTGCGACTGGGGCCACAAGCCTTGAGCGAAACCGAACTGATTGCCATTTTTCTGCGCACCGGTACACAGGGGCGCAGCGCACTGGATGTCGCACGGGATATGCTGGCACGATTCGGTTCTGTGCGCGGGCTGTTGACCGCTGACAAAACCACGTTATGCGCGACACCTGGCATGGGCGAAGCGCGCTATGCCACCCTGCAAGCCGTTCTGGAACTGGCCCGGCGGCACTTTGCTGAAATGATGCGCAGTGGTCCGGTATTAACCAATCCGCAGGCTACACGCGATTTTTTGCACGCTCGCCTGCGCGACCTTGGACACGAAGTTTTTTGCTGCCTGTTTCTCGATACCCGGCACCGGGTGGTGGCGTTTGAAGAGTTGTTCCGTGGCACACTCGATGGTGCCAGCGTTCATCCGCGCGAAGTGATCAAACGCGCCCTCGCCCACAATGCGGCTGCCGTCATTCTCGCGCACAATCACCCTTCCGGGGTTGCAGAACCCAGTCAGGCAGACGAAATCATCACCCGCAAATTGAAAGCGGCGCTGGAGTTGCTGGATATACGGTTACTCGATCACCTCGTAGTGGGCGACAGCCATTGCGAATCATTCGCCGAGCGTGGATTACTGTAATTTCTCGGATTCCGGCTTGCCGCGCGCCTCCGTCGCTGGTATAAAGCGCGACTCAATTTTGCCGGGGACTACCCCGGCACCAGAGGAAATCGCCATGTCGAGAGTTTGCCAAGTCACCGGTAAGGCACCCATGACCGGAAACACGGTGTCGCACGCCAACAACCGCCGCCGCCGCCGCTTTTTGCCTAATTTGCACCAGCAGCGTTTCTGGCTGGAAAGCGAACGCCGTTATGTCAGCCTGCGTGTTTCCCATGCGGGTCTGCGTACCATCGAAAAGAAAGGCATTGATGCTGTGGTTGCCGAACTGCGCGCCACGGGCGTCAAAGTCTGAGTTTTAAGGAGCCAACATGCGCGACAAGATCAAACTGGTTTCTTCCGCCGGCACCGGCCATTATTACACCACGACCAAGAACAAGCGTCTTCATCCTGACAAGATGGAAGTGAAAAAGTACGATCCCAAGGTGAAAAAGCACGTGGTGTACAAGGAAGCAAAGATCAAGTAATCCTGCTTCAGAGATACAGACGATAAAGCCCGCTTCCAGCGGGCTTTTTTGTTGTTCGTTAGTTCCACGCTTGACGCGGGTAATCCGGTAGCATGTACTGCGTCCGGGCACTGCAAGACATCAATTATCATGATCACACGCCGAAAATTTCTGGCTGCTTCGAGTGCCAGCATGATTGCAACCTCGCTGATGCCAGTGGTCGCGCGGGGAACGTCCTTCAATAAACCATTGGGCCTGCAATTGTTTGCAGTGCGTGCCGAGCTTGCACAGGATTTTGCAGGAACATTGAAGCGCGTGGCCGACACTGGTTTTCGCGAAATCGAATTTGCAGGTTACTTCGGCAAACCGGCAGAACAGATCAAGAACATTGCGGATTCATTGAACCTCAATTGCATCAGCGGCCATCACAGTGCAACTGATCTTGAAACCCGGCCCGACGAGATACTTGATTTCGCCACAAAGCTGAATCTGCAATACATCGTGTGTTCCACGCCCAAATCACTGAATCCGGAAAGCAGCAAGTGGCCCTGGAACCAGTACATGCATTCGTTCACCATGGATGACTGGAAAGCCAATGCGGAACTGTTCAACCGCTTTGGTGAAAAAGCAAAGACTCGCGGCATTCAATTCGCGTATCACAACTACTGCGTTGAATTTCACCGCGTCGATAATGTGGTTGTATATGATGAACTGTTGCGCCTGACTCATCCGGAATGGGTCAAGATTCAACTGGATATTGGCTGGGCCGTGGCAGCAGGCGTTTCACCTCTGGATCTGATGCACAGATACTCGCAGCGTATTGTTTCACTGCATTTGAAAGATCTGAAATCCAGACCAGGCAATGCCGCACCTGAATCAATACCCAATGTGCCACTCGGTCAGGGCATTCTCGACTGGCCATCGTTGCTGAAAACTGCGAACAGCATTGGCGTCGAGCATTATATTCTCGAACAGGAGCCGCCTTACATCACACCGATCTTTGATTCACTTGCAAGCAGCGTCCATTATCTTGCCCATCTGAAATCATGATGTTCCCGGCTGCATCATGCAAAGCCGGGAACACAGATAACACAGTGAACTCAAGGTTCAACGATGAACGCGCGATAACTGTGTGGATGCAATGCCACATCAAACGACACGCGTTGCTCCATCACATTTTGCCGGTATGCTGTCTTCTCGACTGGCGGCTGTCCAGCAATCACCTCACCCGTGACCAGATCACGCAAGTGCAGATCAGATCCCAGTGTGGATATTTTCACTGAGACTGCCTCATCGCGAAATGATTGCACCACCAGCGTCTTGTTGTCGTAAGCAAATAACGATACCTGTGCTGGGCCGTCAAGACGCACGGGGAATCCATGCATCACCACATTCTTGATAGCAGCTGTCACGGCGACCGGCAATTGATACAAGTCGTGGAAGTTATCTGGAATGGTCCAGACAAACAGATGTCCGTGATCACCATAGCGATCCACCAGCATCAATGGATAACCCACGCCATCCGACATGCCATTGATCAATGCCCATGCATCGTTGGTCAGAAAATCCACTTGCGGAAACAAGACCGGCGCAGCACCGGTGACCTTGTTGCTCAGTGCAAAACGATCCAGCGGCGCAAAGCCTGTCGCATATCCATCAGCAATGAAGCGGCGGCCGGTGACATTCATTTCGACAATGTCCCTGATACCACGATCTTGCAGCGCCTGATACAAACCCGATGTGATAATCACGCTGTTTCCCTTGCGCAGATGTTGCTTGATGCGATCAACAATCTTCGGATCATCCTTGGCATCTTCCGTCAGCAGTACAACTGGCGCATCGTCGGGAAAAGCGGGATACAGATCGACAGGAATCCCGATCATGCCAAGATAGTTATGCAGAAAGTCTTCGCCCGTTGCATGTGGCGGACGATAGCTCTTCACGCCAATCGGCTTGCCCAGATGCGTGATAACAGGATCAATCTGATCCAGCGCATAACCTGCAGCCCTTGCCAGTGTTGCAGGCTCGTTATCACCTGCCTGCACATGCTTGAGCATCTGCTGCCAGTCAAACGATGGTGAATCAAATGCCCATGCCTCACGATGCCCCGGCTCCGCAGGCTTTAGCAAGTCGCTCCACTGGAATAATGTCATTTCTCTGGCTTTTGCCAGCACCGTGTCCCACAGTTGTTCTGCATATCGATCCACATTACTGATACCGTATGTATCCACCCAGCCGCCGCCATTGCGGCCCGGTGCAATGTTTTCAAAGTAACGGATGATCTGATAGCTCTCGTACTGTTGCAGAAACTGGTTTGTGCCGCTGGGATCGCGGGTCTCAGTACCAGTGTAGATACCATCAAAAATTTTCGGTCCCTGATCGAGATCGAACCCCAGTCCGGCAAAGTGTTCGTACCAGTTGGGATACTTGATAATGACCTTCACGTGAGGATTCACCGCCTTTGCGGCACCAACAATCAGCTCGCGCGCGGCATCATCAAGCAACTTCAGACGGAAGTCCGTCCAACTCTGATTGCCCTTTGCCTTGATGTCTGATTCATTCTTGGTCGTTACAAAGTAAAAATCATCAAGAATGATTTCATCAAAATGACGCGCCAATTGTTGCGTGGCCTTTTTGATGAACTCGCGATCCTTGGGATCGGTGTAGCAAAACGACCGGAATTGCCAGCCATCCGGCACATCGGAATAGGTAATGCCGCCGGCAACCTTTACACCATGATCAATGAAGAACTGCTTCACCTTGTCCAGCAACTCGTCGCTGGCCAGTTCGCGCGAACGCTGTGATTCGATATATACCTTGTCGACATTCAATTGCGAACTGATCTGCTGCCACTCGGACTCCAGCCTTCCCGGCTCAGCAAAGGTATTTACGATATGCACGGGAATATAAATTGACACCGCGAAATTCCTGTAATGCCCCTTTGACAGTTGCGGCGTTTGTGCCGATGCCGCCATGCACATTGAAAACGTCAGTGTAACAAGCAGACCCCTCAATATTGTTTTCATGGTAACTCTCGTTGATGTTGCTCATGGTTGAATACAACCGGCGGAACAAGGACGCTCTCGTCGGCAAGTACGGGATTATCCATTGTTAGTAACGGTCTTGTTAACATTTGCCGGTGCAGTTGTAGAACAATACGGGTACACCGGGTTTTAATGTCTTGTTCTCCGCAACAGATGGATGCCTTATGACTGTTGAAAACAAAGGATTGCTCAAACTTGCTAAAATGATGCCACAACGAATCAATCTTGCATCTCTGCACTTTCCGGAAATGACCCACATACCACCTCTCATCACGGCTGTCATCTGCGCAGGACTACTATCCTTGACGTTGCAAGGCTGTGACCACAACTCTGCTGTAACAGAACAACGATTGACGAATTCAAGTGACAATTCCAATACTGGGAAGAATCAGCAACGCCGTTTGGCAATCAGAATCGACGGAAACAAGTTTCGCAATGAACGCGGAGAAATAGTTCAACTGCGCGGCGTAAACCTCATGGGAATGGAATACATCGCAATAGCCGGAGTTAGTCCTGCCAATCCCTTACCCACTGTAGTCGACTCAACCTGGGGAGCATTGCATCAGTGGCGTGTAAATGTCATTCGTATACCGCTTAATGAAATTTCTTATCTTGGCCTGAAGTGTGTTTGGCCATTCACTGGCCCCGTCTTCAGAAAGGCCGGTAACATCCATGATGCCGACCCCGGCCACAATTACAAAAAACGTCTGAAAGAAATAGTAGACAGGGCAACTGCTGAGAATCTATATGTGATACTCGATCTGCATGCCACAGCTCCGGATGACTACAGTAATGCTGCCAACGGCATCAGTACGCAGTGCGCATTTGAACTCAACCCGCTGCCTGATCAGGATCATGCGCCAGAATTCTGGAAGGAGCTGGCGAGTACATACAAGGATTATCCCAATGTGATGTTTGAGTTATTTAACAACCCTTACATTGATGAATGGCCTTACTTCAAAGGTAACAAGAGATCAGCATGGCAGGCGCTTCGCGACGGAACCGTGGTGAACTTGTATCTTCCTCTGTGGCCCTCGTTGAAAAAGCACACCTGGCGTTCGGCGGGAATGCAGCAATTGCTGGACACGGTACGTAGTACCGGCGCGACGAATGTCATACTGCAAGGGAGCATCTCCCACTCATCCGATCTTGAATTGTGGTTGACTTATAAAGCCATAGACCCCCTCAATCAGACTGCAGCAGCTTGGCATGCCTTTCCTGGAAAGGAGTTCAAATGGGGCGAGCGTTGCTATAACTTCCCTGGCCCGTGGTGCGATGAACGTGCGTATTCGTACGCAAGTGCAATTTTAGCAGCCGGATATCCCGTCATCGTTACTGAATTCGGAGATAAGAACTCACCGGGAACAACAGGAGCGCCATTTGTATCGTCTCTTCTACCACATTTGGATGCATTGGGCATTTCCTATCTCGGCTGGACATTCTCGGCAACGGCGTTGCTTGAGAATCAACTTATCAAGGACAACTTTGGCACGCCAACGGATGGTTACGGTGAGTATGTGAAGAAACACTACCTGTGCGCTGCTCTTAAAACGACACGATGTAATGCCAAGGAAAATTCGGCCGGTTTGAACCCGAGCCAGGAAACTCCCCAATCGCCACAGTCAGCCGGCAAGGGATGGGACCCCTTGCTTTCACCAATTTGAAACGCTGCTTTTTAACAATTGTTGCAATAAATCAAGCCATCTCAACAATCATTGACCGCAACTTCTTGATGGCGTTGTTTTCAATCTGGCGAATACGTTCAGCAGAAACGCCGTATTGATCAGCGAGATCATGTAGCGTGGCCTTGTCATCACTCATCCAGCGCGTGCGTACGATGTGCTGGCTGCGTTCGTCCAGTTGCATCAATGCGTTGCTCAACTTTTCGGTCGTGTCATCATCAAACTGTTCGCGCTCAACAAGCTGTGACGGATCTGCGTCGGGCTGTGCGAGATAAGCGCCCGGCGAATAACTGCCTTCGTCTTCATCCGCATCAGGCGCCGGATCAAATGACAAGTCGCGTGAGGTGAGACGCTTTTCCATCTCGGTAACTTCCCGTGGTGTCACGCCCAGATCTTCCGCTACCGCTTTTGTTTCAGCGTCAGACAACCATCCAAGGTTCTTCTTGAATTTGCGCAGATTGAAAAACAGTTTGCGTTGCGACTTGGTGGTCGCCACTTTGACCAGACGCCAATTGCGCAACACATATTCATGAATCTCTGCACGAATCCAGTGAACAGCAAAGGACACCAGACGTACACCAACAGTGGGATCAAAGCGCTTCACTGCACGCATCAGTCCCACATTGCCTTCCTGGATCAAATCACCAATGGGCAATCCGTAACCGGTGTAGCCGCGGGCGATGTGTACGACGAACCGCAAATGCGACAACACCAATTCACGAGCAGCAGACAAATCTTCGGTCTGCCGGTAACGTTCGGCCAATTCGGTTTCACGTTCACGGCTTAAAACAGGAATGCGGGAAACGCGCTCAAGGTAGGCATCAAGGCTGCCTATCGGCCCCGCCAGAACCAGATCATGTGATTGAGCAACCAGTGCAGTACTCATAATAGTGCTGACCTCCCATAGAATTGAGCCCCAGTTTAGCACTCCAGCGCTTCGAGTGCTAATCTTGCGCGAAGTTCCTGATTAAATCTTGGCAAAAATCACAGAGGACAGACACCCCCAAAAGGAAGACTCCCAATCCTTCCAGCGAGAGATTTCCCCAACTCCCGCTCGACACTCCAGCGGCCGGTTGGTAGTGTTCGGCTGCGTAGTAGCCCCCCTTCTGCAGGGAGCTTGCAAAGTACAAACATTATCGCAACGACCAATTGGCCAAATGCAAGACACGGAAATTCCAGGCAATCCCTCCCCTTCCCGTATCGAATCCCTGTTGAATCAAGCCGCGCAATTGCCTGCGAGTGAGCGGGATGTGTTTCTGAGCCGGGAGTGCGGGTCGGATACGGCATTGCGTCAGGCGGTGTATGCGCGATTGCTGGCCGACTCGCGCGGGGTAAAGACCAAGGTCATGGGCAAACCCGGTCCGGTCACCAGTGCGGTGAAACAGGCCCTCGAAGGATCTGCCCATGACCGGCGGGTGGAGTTGCTGGGCAAGGTGATTGGCGATTACCGGCTGGTGGCCATTGTCGGCATTGGCGGCGCCGGCACGGTGTATCTCGGTGAACGGGCGGATCGCGCCTACTCGGCGCAGGTGGCCATCAAGGTGGTGGCCAACTCCCAGTTGTCTCATGAGATTCAGCGCCGCTTCTTTGCCGAACGGCAGATTCTCGCCAATCTCAATCATCCCTACATTGGCCGGCTGCTGGATGCCGGTGAAACCTTCTTCGATGAACCATATCTCGTCATGGAATACGTGCATGGCGAACCCATTGACCGCTACTGTGACAATCAACGTCTGGGTGTGGAAGAACGGATTCGGCTGTTCCTGAAGATCTGCGAAGCGGTGCAGTACGCCCATCGCAATCTGATCGTGCACCGGGACTTGAAGCCGGGGAACATTCTGGTCAGCAAGGATGGCATTCCCAAGCTGCTGGACTTCGGCATTGCCAAGCTGCTGGATGAAAGCGCCCAGGCCATTCTGCAAGACGGCGCCATTGCCCATACGCGCGTGCATGATCGACTGTTGACGCCG
>DASZSV010000035.1:0-17341 GCA_035548495.1 Steroidobacteraceae bacterium | reverse complement strand
GATTGCAGTGATTGTTGTTATTCCATTTCCTTGACAGTGACCCGGTTGCGCCCGCCTTCCTTGCTGGCATACACGCTGGTGTCCGCCATCGCAATGAGCTTAAAAGCGTCGGCACCTGAAGGTATGCCTTCCTGCCAGCCGGTAACGCCAAAGCTGGCGGTAACCGGCAATGACTGGCCCGCGATCTTCAATGGTTCTTTGGCAAGTGCAGCACGGCAACGTTCGGCAACCTGAGCTGCTGCATTCAGATGGGTTTCGGGAAGCACAATGACAAACTCTTCGCCGCCATAACGTGCCAGCCAGTCTGTTTCGCGAAGACAACTGCGCAACACTTGTGCGAATTGCACCAGCGTGTCATCGCCGGCTTGATGGCCATAAGTGTCATTGATGCGCTTGAAGTGATCCACATCGCACAGCATCAATGACAACGGATGATGATAACGCACCGAGCGTTCCAGTTCCTTGACCAGTTGATCCATCAGATAGCGGCGGTTGAATACACCCGTCAAGGCATCAATGATGGACAAGCGATGATTTTCTTCCATGGCCTTGCGCAGTGAACGTTCCATTTCGACGAGACGTTTGCCGGTGTTCAGGCGCGCCAGCAACTCCGGTTCCATGATGGGCTTGGTCAGATAATCATCCGCGCCGGATTGCAGTCCCATCACCACATGTTCAACGGCATCGCGTGAAGTCAGCAGAATGGTGTAAGTGTAGTAAGGCAGATTCATGGCGCGCAGTGCGCGGCACAGGCCAATGCCATCGAGATTGGGCATTTCCCAGTCCGTTAACAGCAGCGAGAACTCGCTGTCCTTCATCAGCGCCAATGCCTGTTGTCCGTCTTCGGCCATCACCACTTCATAACCGGCGCGCGACAGCATGCGGCCGATCAACATGCGTTGCACCGGTTCGTCATCGGTGAGCAGCACACGCCATTTCGGCGCCGCATGGTCTGCGGGCGGATTGACGGGTTGCGATAAAGGCTGGTTCATCGGTGTATGTTGGCTCGCATGCAAAACAGTCACACTCAATCAGGCAGTCGTTGCTGCTGAAGACTGACGTCCATTCCACAACTGAACGATGCCAGGCAATTCATTGCCAGGCACCGGCTTGCCGATCAGGTATCCCTGTACGCGGTCACACTCCGACTTTGCAAGGAACTCCAGAATCTCCGGCGTTTCCACTCCTTCTGCACAGGACGTCAGTCCCAGCTTGTGCGCAAGCATTACCATGGTCTCCACCATGACCCGCGCCTCGCGGGTGTGACACACGTCACGCACGAAGGAGATATCAATCTTCAATTCACTAAACGGCATCAAGTACAGATGCTTTAGCGAAGAATAGCCAGTTCCGAAGTCATCTATGGATAAACCGAATTGCTTCACACGCAAACGGGTAAGCACATCCATGGTGGTTTCCGGATCGGACATGGCGGCAGATTCGGTGACTTCAAACGTGATGCTGTCCGCACTGATGCCGTGCTGTTGTGCAGCGCGTTCAGCCATGTCAGGAAAGGAGCGGTCGTTCAACAGCCGTGGCGAAAGATTAATGGCAACCGACATGGGCATTCCCTGGACCTGCCATTGTGCGGCCTGACGCATGGTGATATCCACCACACGCTCAGTTAGTTGACGGATCAAGCCACTGCTTTCGGCAATCTGGATGAATTGCGGCGGCGGAATGAATCCACGTGAAGGATGTTTCCATCGCGCCAGCGCTTCAACACCTTCCACCAGCCAGAAACCATCGCCGGTGCGCCGCGCCTTGGGCTGGTAATACACCTGCAGTTCATCGCGTGTCAGCGCCAGTTCAAGATCGGCAGCGGTGATCACGCTGCCCTGTTTCATGGTTTTGCGCAGCACCGCTTCGAGATCGGTGAGCATGATGGGTTTTTGCAATGCGCCCAGCATTTTCAATCCCTGTGTGCGGCCGACCTGATCCGCGGTGCTAAGCACGCGCTGATCCATGCCGCTGACAACGAGAATCTGCGCCTTGGCGCCCTGACCACCCAGATAACGCAGAATTTCAATTCCGTCGCTGCCTGCCATTTGCAGATCCAGCACGATAACTGTGGGATTGAAATCCAGAAAGGCACGGCGGAAGCCGTCGGTTTCGGTGACCGCCAGCGAATCAAAACCCAGACGGCGCGCGACTTCTGCAATGAATTCGCACAGCTCCTGCTGATCATCAATCACCAGCAAACGATTTTCAGAAGCCAACATCCACCTCCACCTGTCAACCGTACGCAGTGTCCAGCTTGGAACGAATCTTCTGCGCCAGTTCCTCATTGCGATAGGGCTTCAGCAACAGATCTTCTGCGGGCATCACATGCGTTCCGTTGTCATTGCGCAGTTGATCGACACCATAGCCGGTGGTGTACAACACGCGAATCTGCGGTTTGCATTCCCGCGCCCGTTGCGCCAGCTCGGAGCCAAGCATGCCACCCGGCATGAATACGTCTGTGAACAGCATATCGATTCGCGCAGATGTGTTGAGTACCTGTAAGGCCGCTGCGGAGTTGGAGGCTTCCACAACACGATAGCCCAGCGATTCAAGCGCCAGCGTGGTGGTCGCACGCAGATCGGTGTCATCTTCCACCACCAGAATGGTTTCAGTGCCGCCCGGAATGATCCGGGCTTCACCCGTGTCGCCCAGTGTGGCTTGCTGATTCAGGTTGTCGCGCGGCAGATAAATGCTGATGGTGGTGCCCTTGCCCAGTTCGCTGTTGGCAACTACCACACCACCGGATTGCTGGGTGAAGCCATGCACCATTGACAAGCCCAGTCCGCTGCCTTTGCCCGCGTCCTTGGTGGTGAAGAACGGTTCGAAAATGCGCGGTAACAATTGCGGTGCAATGCCGCTGCCGGTGTCGCTGACGCTGATTGTTACGTAGTCGCCAAAAGGCAGCTCATTGTGCTGGCGGAAGAATGAGGAATCCGGCTTTACGTTGCGCGCCGACAGCGTGATCACACCGCCATTGGACATGGCATCGCGTGAATTGACGATCAAATTCAAGATGGCGTTTTCCAGTTGACTGGCATCCACACACACCGGCCATAACCGCGATTCAAGGTCCAGTTTGAGTTCAATGTTGCCGCTCAGTGTGCTGGTGAGCAACTCGGCAAATGCCGTGAGTTGCCGGTTCAGATCGACGATGGTGGGTTCAAGTACACGGCGCCGTGCAAAGGTGAGCAGACGGCGCGTCAAGTCTGCGCCGCGGATGGCGGCCTGCATTGCCGTCTGCAATTTTTTAAGCAGCGCAGGATTGTGGTGTACATCGCGTTCCATCAATTGCAGATTGCCAAGAATTACACCAAGCAGGTTGTTGAAGTCGTGTGCAACACCGCCGGTAAGTTGACCGATGGCCTGCATCTTTTCGGCGTGACGCAACCGTGCTTCGAGCATTTTCAGTTCGGTGACATCGGTCATGACCATGAAGCAGCCGGTCACAGCGCCTTCATTGTTGTGTTCGGGAACAAAACTGAATTGCGCTTCGCGATACGTGCCGGCATCAGGCAGGGCGCGCACAAAATGGCAGGGTACGCCGCTGAGACCATCTGCAATGGCCTGATGCAGATCCGCAAACTTCACCGTGTCCAGCAATTGTGCAACCGGTTGTCCGGTGCCGGTGGCCTGCAATCCCAGTTGCTTGCCCAGCTCCGACTGGTTGCGATACGTCATGCGTCCCTGCTGATTGATATACACCACCAGCGAGGGCATTGAATCCAGCGTGGCGCTGAAGAAGTCGCGTGTTTCACGCAGTGTGCGCTCGGCGAGATGACGTTCCGTCACATCCTGCACAGCGCCATACAGACGCACGGTTTCGCCGTTGACGCGCTCCGCCTTGCCGATGCAATGCACCCACGAATTGGTGTTGCCGCGCAGTTGCAATTCAAGATCAAATCCCTGGCCATTCTCGATGGCATTGTGTGTGGCGCGCAGCAGCAAACGCTGCGACGGCAGGGTCAGCGCAGCAAGCAATTGATCAGGATGCACACTTTTGCCCATCGGCAGCTTGAACCGCAGGCTGATGCTTTCCGATACCGTCATGCGGCCGGATTCGATATTCAATTCCCATGCACCCACTTTCGCGAGGTACTGCATGTCGGCCAGCATCACGTCAACGCGCGAGCGATCCGTCATGTCGCGAAAGGTGAGCAATGTGAGTGATTCGTTGTCGTGACGTACCGGTACCATGCGGTATTCAATGGGACGATGACGTCCCTTGCATCTCAGCATCGCGCCGATACCGCGCAACATGTCGGTGGTATAACCCAAGCGGTTTGAATCGCGTTGTTCGGTTTCCGGCTGGCCGATCAGTTCCCGATAGTCGCGGCCGCGCAGTTCATCCATTTCATAACCCAGCAAGCGCAATGCCATTGGATTGGCATACTGGATCGCGCCCTGCGCATTGATTTCCAGCACGCCTTCGCGGCTGGCTTCAACGATGGCGGTATTGCGGCGCTGTGCGAGTGTTGCAAGCTGATGTGCCTTGAAGTGATTTTTCAACCGCTGCCATGAAAACAGGGTTGCCAGCGATGCACTGCCGAGCGCCAAAGCAAACTGGAGATAGGTTAACAAAGACAACCCCTGTCATCATCGCAGCAAGCGGTGCGAGCGCTCAGTTCAATCAAACCGGACTCTCCCGTGCTGCGTTCAGCCCGGCGCTCGCCCGGCATACCAGTTCACTGCATACTGCATTAACTGTGCAGAGGTTTGCAGTGACAACTTGCGCTTGATGCGTTGCCGGTGCGATTCCACGGTCTTGATGCTGAGATTCAGCGCTTCTGCAGTTTGACGTGTGGACAACCCCTTGCCAATCATGTGCAGCACCTGCAATTCACGATTGCTCAGGCCATCCACCGGATTGGCCGGTGTGTACGCGCCGCCAGCGGCAAATTTTTCAATCATGCTGTTGCCAACGGATTCGCTGACATAGATGCCGCCTTCCAGCACCCTGCGCAATGCCACCAGGAATTGATCGCTGGCAGCCTGCTTCATGATGTAACCATTGGCACCGGCAGAGAGCATGCGTTCTGCATAAATCACTTCATCATGCATGGACAACACCAGCAGCGGCAACGTTGGATAGTGCGCGCGTGCATCCTTCACCAGTTCCAGTCCATCGCCTTGAGCAAGTGATACATCCACGATCACCACATCAGGTTCCAGATCACGGATCATTGATTTGGCCTCGCGGGCAGTTTCTGCCTCACCACATACTTCCAGATCCGGTTCTGCTTCAATCAGGCGCCGCAATCCCTGGCGAACAATGGGATGATCATCTACCAGCATGACACGACGGCGGCGATCGCGTCCGGTGTTGATGTAACGATGGGTGCTGTGTTGCGTGGCCATAACCATAGAAGTTCCCCGCGATGATGAAGTGGTTAACCTATATCAAATGACATGAACCTGCTATCTGCATTGATACAATACTGCGACGCATTCCATATGCGATATCGGCGCAAAGGCACTTGTGTTGCAGTAAAAACGGATTCAGGACACACAAGCCGTCTGCGAGAGCTCAAACCTTCCTGTGAGCGGCAATCGCACAGAACATACCGCAACTCGTGTCGGCAAATCCCCTAAATTTATCCTAGGGTCGTTGCCACCAGTACTTTGCCGACACGTGGCTACGACATTTCCCCAGTGGCAATATGTGCGTGATGAGGGACTTCGGTTAACCACTACGCAAGCGTTGCAGATTCCTTGCTCGGATGTCCCGCCACCCATCGTGCTGCATAGCGCATCAATTCGTTGGTGCTGCGCAAGTTGAGTTTCTCGCGCATGTGGCGGCGATGCGCATCTATGGTTTTCATGGAAAGCTGCAAGTGGTCGGCGATTTCGCGCGTGCTGACGCCGCTGCCGATCATCTTGAATACCTGCAACTCACGATGAGTCAATGAAGTCACCGGATCATCATCGCCGGTGGCAAGTTGTCCACGCACCGCCTTGCTGAGCAGGCGCTCGTTCATTTCCGGACTGAGATGCCGCTGGCCGCGCGCCACTTTGCGCAACGCGCTGAGAAAGTCTGTTTCTGCCGCGCTTTTCATCACATAGGCGCTGACACCCAGACGCAGCAGGCGTTCGGCGTACAGGGCCTCTTCCTGCATGGACAGAATCAGGATTCGCAGGTCGGGATAATTTTCGCGGATCCAGCGGGTGAGTTCGATGCCATCATCCTGACCCAGCGTCAGATCCAGCACCGCCACATCCGGTTTAGTCTGCGCTATCAGTTGCCGGGCTTGCGCCGCATTGCTGGCTTCACCGGCGATCTGGAAATCCGGTTGTTCTGCCAGCAATTGCTTCAATCCTTCGCGAACCAGCGGATGGTCATCAATAATGATCAAACGGGTACCATGCTCTGTCATCTTAATCCCCTCGCTTCATGCGTACCAAGCAACTGCTGCGGCAAGTTGCACTTATGAATACATTCGCATTGTGCGTTTTTACCACTCGCTGAAATCGCAAACAAGCGGCATTATTTGCAGTAGCTACTCTAAACGATCTTTTGTCCTTCAAACTCGGTGTAAACACTTATGGATACTGCCGCCCAGACTGCGTTGCACATTGTCATTCTTGAAGACAGCGTCATCGACGCCGAGCTGATGGAGATGGAATTGCGCAAAGGCGGCGTGCTGGCGCGCTACACCCGTGTGGAAACAGCTGCGGAGTTCAACCGCGTGATGGATAGCGATACCGTGGACCTGATCCTGGCGGATTACACACTGCCTGATTTCAATGGACTGACGGCACTGGGCATGCTGCGCGCAAGGCTGCCCGGCGTGCCGTTCATTTTTGTGTCCGGTTCGCTGGGCGAAGAGCGCGCCATTGAAGCATTGAAAAGCGGCGCCACCGACTATGTGTTGAAGGAAAGATTGCAACGTCTGCCGGCGGTGGTCACGCGTGCATTGACCGAAGCCAGCGAACGCCGTGAACGCCTGCACGCTGAACACGCACTTGAAGAACAGCGCGTATTGATGCGCGCCATCATCGACAATCTGCCCGAACATATTTATGCAGTGGATGCCAATTCGCGTTTGACCGTAATCAATCAGGCCATGCTGTCGCGACTTGAATGCCGGCGTGAAGATGCGGTTTCGCGGAAATTGTCCGACATCCTCAGTGACGAACGTGCGCGTGAAATGGAATTGCAGGATGCAATGGTGCTGAATTCCGGCCGTCCATTGATTGAGCATGAGCATGTTGTTGAGCAGGAGGATGGCAGTGTCATGTGGTCCATTGCTTCACGCATTCCCTTGCGCGATCCGCACAGCAACGTCGTCGGCGTGGTATGCACTGAACGCGACATTACCAGCCGCAAGGAACTCGAACAGGAAATTCTCGACATCTCCAATCGCGAGCAACGCAGCATGGGCAACGATTTGCACGACGGTCTGGGGCAGGAACTGACCGGCCTGTCATTGATGATGAAGGGATTGCAGGTACAGATGGAACGCGAAGGTTCTGCCTATTTGCCGCAGGTGGTGAAGATGAGCGAACTGATCACCAACACGATTCAAAGTACACGGTTGATGGCGCGCGGCCTTGCGCCGGTGAATCTTGAACGCGGCGGCTTGCGTGAAGCCCTGCGTCTGCTGACATTGCGATGTTCTGCCATGTACAACATGCAATGCACACTCGAAGATCAACATGCCAATCTGCCCGAGCTGGATGAAGGACAGGCGACACATCTGTATCGCATCGCGCAGGAAGCAACCACCAATGCGGCACGTCATGCACGCGCCACCAGTGTGGTTATCGAGCTGCGTACCACGGCGCGGCGATTGCAGTTGAGCATTACCGACAATGGCATCGGTTTGCGCAACAGTCTGGGCAAGGGTCAGCCCGGTATGGGATTGAAGATCATGGAATATCGTGCACGCACCATCGGCGGTTCCATTTCATTTGAAACCCTGCCGAAAGGCACGCGCATTGCATTGTCATGTTCGTTGCAATTGCTGCGCAAGCCGCGCGGTGCGGCGAATCATAAAACCAGAGTTGCGGCACATCATTGATGCGGCATCATCTGAGTGATTTTAACCGCTTATTGAAAACTCAATTTTATCTACTCGAATGCGGCCGGCATCAGCTCCCTCGCTGGCAGTCGTCTCGGTATTGTTCAAAAACGCCGTACATATGTCCCTATAGGCTCTGGCAAAAACCTCCTGTTTTTGACAGTTTTGAAAAATACCGACACTACCGCCGCTCGGGTTGAGTTTTTCAACAACCTGCTAAGTAGTATGGATGATGCGGGTCACTGCGGCATGCCGTTCATCCAGGCCCTGCGAATTTCGCGGCCACATTCCGCTGAATCCACTGCAGCGGCAACACTGGCCTTGCGCGCCACAATGCCGTAATACGTTTTGCTGTGATCAATCCAGGGATAGAAGCCAAAAGCACCGGGACTGCTGAAAGCGCCGTCGCCCTTCACCGGATCGTCTTCCACCCAGTGTCCCAGTGAATAATGCCAGCTTTCCTTTGATGGCACGGGTGCATACATGGCATCACTGCATGTCGCAGGATTGGTGCATACTGCATGCGTACCAAGCGCATCGTGCATCAACAACCGGTTGCCCAGTATCTTGCGCAGAAACAGCGCATAGTTTTTTGCAGAGGTTGCTGCGCCACCCGCCAGTTGTGGTGAATCAAAACTGAATTGAACATCGGTGCCCAGTTGCTGCTGCATTGCATGTTGCAATGACACGTTATTCATGTTGCCCAGACCCAGATCAATGGCTTCTTTCTGGAAGTGGCCGCCGTCATAATAAAAGTGACCAATGGCATCATCATTGCGATCGCTGTTGTGGCCGCCCAGATTTCTGGCATTGAAACAGTCCGCCACTGTGGTGCCGGGATTGTTCTTGACCAGCCATGCACAACTGAGATAGCGGAAGCGGGTGTAACCCGATGTCATGTTGAGATAGGCAATGTCGTTGCTGTTCAACTTTCCTTTTTCCTTTTGTACCACATAAGCGCCCCACAGCCACTTCGAGGCAGATGCAATCGGCATCGTGGTATCCGCCCTGTACTTGTCACCGCCCACCGATCCGGAGGCCAGTGTCCTGTTCCGGTCGCCAATTTCCCAATAAAACGGATTTATTCTTTTGCACTCGCTGCTGTGCAGTGCGGTTTGCGCAGCTGCGCTGGCGCGCTGTGCAATGTCCGGCGCTGCCGCATAAGCGGCATTGATATGAAATGCAATGGATACGAAAGCAATGGATGTCATCAGCCGGTAAAGCGTGTTGTTCATGATCAGGCCTGGTGGAAACGCTGATGGAATAACGTTGCAGGATGCCATGGGTTGACGACAGTGATTGTTTATCGCGCCGCGTCTGTTGATCATGCTGATTGCATGAAGCGCAATGATATGACAGACGGCGTCGCTGGACGTTATCTCTCCGCTTCAGGAAATTCGTTCATATGGCGCAATTCGGGAAACAGCTTGCTCCATATCAAGGTGATCAACACAGTGGCCGTGCCGCCAACAACCACGGAACGTACGGTGCCGAGCCATTCCGCAGTGACGCCGGATTCAAATTCACCCAGCTCATTGGAAGCGCCGATGAATACCGAGCTGATGGCACTGACGCGGCCGCGAATGTAATCGGGCGTCATTACCTGCACCAGATAACCGCGTACAAACACGCTGACCATGTCACTCGCGCCCAGCAATACCAGCGCACCCAACGACAACGCAAAATGAGTGGTGGCTCCAAATACAACCGTTGACAAGCCGAATACCGCAACGCTGCCAAACATCCATGCGCCAACATGTTTGTTGATGGGCTTCGCAGTCAGCCACAACGCGCAGATCACCGCGCCAACGCCGGGCGCACTGCGCAACAAACCCAGACCGCTGGGACCAACATGCAGAATGTCACGTGCATAAATGGGCAGTAATGCAACCGAACCGCCAAACAATACTGCAAACAAGTCCAGCGAGATGGCGCCCAGCACTGCCGGACGGCTGCGTACAAAACTCAATCCCGACAGCAGCGATTTGATATCAATCTCACGTTTGCCTGCAGGCGCATCTGCTTTTTCCGCCACGGGTTTGATGTGAACCGCAATGGCGCAAACCGTTGCAACAATCATGCAGCTCAACACCGTGATGAATACAGTTAACTGGCCGCCGATCAGCAGCACGCCACCAATGGCCGGACCCACAATGGTGGTTACCTGAAAAATGCTGGAATTGAATGCAATTGCACGACTGAGATGTTCACGCGGCACCATGTTGGGCAGTAACGCCTGGGCTGCGGGCATGATGAATGCGCGCGCCGTCCCGAGCACCGTCATTGCCGTGAAGATGGGCCATACGCTGGGAAGATTAATTACCGTAAATGCGCCGAGCATCAATGCGCACAACGCATGCAGGGCAAGACAGCCGATGACAATGCGGCGCCGATCATGATGATCGGCGAAGTGGCCGGCAGGCAGTATCAGCAATACAAAGGGCGCGAATTGCGACAGACCCACCAGACCCAGATCAAGCGGCTGTGATGTCTTGCTGTAAACCGCCCAGCCCACTGCCACGGTTTGCATTTGTACGCCGAGATTGGCAAACAGCCGCGCCAGCATGTAAAAAATGAAATCGCGCTGTTTGAACAGGGAATAATTTTCAGCAGAAGTACCGGCAGTATCGGGATCGCTCATTCACGACTCAGTCGCAGACTTGTCAGACAACAAGCATACCTCAAGATGTGGCTGACAGGTGGTCAAGTGCTGTCAAGCGCATCAGGTGAGCGCACATTTGTCGGGTTCAACCCAGCGCAGGCGAGCTTCCCGGCTGAACAACAGTTCTTTTGAATAATATGTCAGCGACAGATTGCGGTCGCCATAACTGGCGATCAATTGATCACTCATCCGGTCGATTGACATGTCCGGATCAACCGTGCCGAGAAACCTGGTGATGATCAATACATAAAACTGTGTAATGGTTTCGTGATAACCACTACTGTCAGTATTCTCTGTGCCCACTGACTCGTTGTATGCGCGAATGCGTTTACGCAGCAGGTTCATCGCAACATCAGCGCCGTGATGTTTGACGTGCCACAGGCCGACACGCAGATGCGCTTCATGTGTCCATTGTGATTTCGGCAATGTTCCCGCCAGAAATTGCTCGACCAGTGCTCCGGTTACATTGTTCATTTGCTAGAATCCGCCGGCTCGTCAGGAATGCATGATGTACACAATTAACACAATACGGCAATAACACAATGATTCTGGGAATAGACCTTGGCACGACCAACAGTGCAGTGGCCGTCTGGCGTGATGGCCGCGCTTCATTGATACCCAACAGTCTTGGTCATGTACTGACACCGTCGGCCGTCAGCGTGGATGAACATGGACAGATTATCGTCGGCCTGGCAGCGCGCGAGCGGCAAACCACGCATCCCGGCTTTACCGCGACCGCATTCAAGCGCTACATGGGCACACGGCGCACGGTTCGTCTTGGCAACAAGGAGTTTCTGCCGGAAGAACTTTCAGCGATGGTGCTGCGCAGTCTTAAAGCCGATGCCGAAGCATTTCTGGGCCATGCCGTCGATCAGGCGGTGATTACCGTGCCTGCATATTTCAACGACAAGCAACGCAAGGCCACGCGCCGCGCTGGTGAACTTGCGGGGTTGAAAGTGGAACGCCTGCTGAATGAACCGACGGCAGCGGCGCTGGCCTATGGCATTCATGAAGTGGGCAAGGAAGCACGCTTTCTGGTCTTTGATCTTGGCGGCGGCACGTTTGACGTGTCGGTGCTCGATTTGTTTGAAGGCGTGATCGAAGTGCGCTCCAGCACCGGCGACAATCATCTTGGCGGCGAAGACTTCAATGAAGTACTGATTGATGACATGTACAAGGCATATGCAAAGCAGTGGAAGCTGAAAGAACATCCGCATGCAGGCCTGTTATATGAACGCATGCGCGTTGAAGCCGAACGGGTGCGCCGCGCACTGTCGGACAACGATGCTGCGACCATGAAGGTGATATGGAATGACCAGATGCACGAACATCGTGTTGAAGCATCGCAATTCGAAAAACTTTGTGAGCCATTGCTGCAACGCCTGCGCGTTCCAGTGATGCAGGCATTGAAGGATGGCAACATCCATTCATCGCAATTGAATTCCATTGTACTGGTAGGCGGCGCCACGCGCATGCCGGTGGTGCGGCGCGCAGTCACAAAAATGTTCGGCCGCTTTCCCGAATCAAGATTGAATCCGGACGAAGCAGTGGCGCTGGGAGCCGCAGTGCAGGCGGGTCTGAACGCGCGTGACGCAGCGTTGAATGAAGTGGTGCTGACCGATGTATGTCCATACACGCTGGGCATTGCCATTTCCGAACCATTGCCGGGTGGTGGAATGCGCTCCGGAATTTTTGCGCCCATTATTGATCGCAATACGCTGTTGCCTGCCAGCAGATCGCGAATGTTCAGCACACTTCAGGATGGACAGGCGGCCATCAACATCCATGTGTTTCAGGGCGAAGCGCGGCTGGTTAATGACAACGTGCATCTCGGCGATTTGTCCGTGCCGGTGCCGCGCAAGCCGGCAGGGCAGGTGCAGGTGGAATGCCGTTTCTCGTATGACGTGAACGGCTTGCTTGAGGTGGATGTGCATGTGCACGACAGCGGTGAGAAGTTCCAGATGATGATTCTGGATGACAAGGACAGCATTGATGCAGGCGAACTCAAACAACGCCGTGAGGCGCTGGCGAAACTCAAGATTCATCCCCGCGATCAGGAAGTGAACCGCGCTGCACTGGCACGCGGCGAGCGCTGCTATGAGCAGTCATTGGGCATGCAACGCGAAATGATTGGCCGGTGGATATCGCAATTTGAAAGTGTGATTGCGGGACAGAACACCAAAGCCATTGATCACGCGCGTGATGAATTCCTCAAGGCGCTGGATTCCATTGAAGGACATACATTCCTGTGAGTGGGCAGCCAACCATCTGGACCGTGCTCGGCATTGACGAAACCATGGATGCAGTGGCGATTCGCCGTGCCTATGCAAAACGTCTGAAGCAAGATCGTCCTGCTGATGCGCGCTCGTTTCAGATGTTGCGTAGTGCGTATGAAATGGCGTTGCAGCATGCATACCAGAAGGCGCAGCAGCAATCGCAACAGATGACAGCGGACAAGGCGCATGCGGATGCCGCGATTCAACCTCGGCCTGAAACGGCAACGGAAATATCGTCACCGCAGGCAACGACGAACGTTGCAGCGGCGCAGCCTGCTGCTCAGCCGGTTGATGAGTCAACCAATCAACCTGTTGAACAACACGATGAACTGAATGCGCAACTTGGTGCACTTGGACATTCCTTCCAGCAACTGTATCAATCGTTGAAAGCCGGCAATGAACAGGCCGCGCGACGCCATTTTGATGACATTCTTTCATCCGCCGCGCTGGAACGCATTGATATCGAACATCGTGTTGAATACGAACTGGCACAACTGCTGGCTGCGACGCTGCCTGCATCCGATGTGTTGCTGGATGCCGTGATCAAACGTTTTGGCTGGGACAATCAGAAAGTCAATGCACGCGTCACACCGGCAATGATTGCCATTCTGAATCGCCGCAGGGATGTCGAATTCCGGCGAACCATTACTTACAGCGGTCATCCATATCGCAGTGCCTATGATGGCTTGCGTACCAGGACGCTTGCTCTTTTTCGATGGATCAAGGCGCATTACCACTTGTTTGGCCGCGCCACCGAGCATCAGCTTTTGCAACATGTGCGGCGTGAATATCCCTCGCTCATTTCCGACTTCGATCCGCAAATCGTTGCATGGCTCGACAGGATGGCAAGCAGGCCACAGCCCTCGTTTGTGCTGATTGGCGTGTTTCTGGGCATGGCCCTGCTGAGTTTGCTAGCCAGTCTGTACGGCCTGTTTCTCGGAACAACGAGCATTCAGAAAACACTTTATTCGCAATTGCAGATACTCGGTGTGGGCGCCGTTACCGTTGCTGCATGGTTGCTGTTGATTGACTGGCCGCGGATGATGGTCAGAAAAAAGTGGCCCAAGGAAGCGCCATGGTACCTGCGTACCGGATGGATGCTGATGCTCGTTGCAGTGCTGCTGACCAGTGCAATCATGCCGGACAACAAGATCGCATTTATTTCCATGGTGCTGCTGACGGTGATAAGTGCAAGCTGGTGCGCGATCTTTACCGAACGCTTCTGGGTGCCGCACAACAATTTTTCCGGCAACATTCTTGTGGTCACCCTATTGACCAACGTTCCGTTACTGTACTGGTGGTTGTTTCTGGGACAACAGATGGACTTCAAGATGATGGCAACCCCGATGATTGCGGTCATGACGTTGAGCGTGATCACGGCGGGACCGCTGGCGTCCAATCTGCAACAGAAAATGACCGCCACTCAAAGAATACCCATCGCATTGATCATGTTGTTCCTATCCGCCCTGACGATCAAGGCTGTCTGGGAGATGTCAAAGTTCACTGCGTACTATTCCCTGTGCGTCGCCTTGACTTTTGCGCTGGTTGCCATCAGCCGTCCATTCAACGTCCTGTTGTTGCCGGCTCAACGCGCAGCAACGCTGCTCGCGGGTTTCGTTGGCTGCATGATATTTTTCTCCGTGGCGGAGTCTCCGGACGTATATGTCAGCAATCCGACGATTGTCGGCGGAGCGTTTGCATTCTGCGCGATGATATTTGTTTCAACGTCAATGCTGATCTTCAACGAACTGCGGATTCTATGGAAAAAACCGCGCCTGCAACGTTGAACCAGCGCGGTTCCTGT
This sequence comes from Steroidobacteraceae bacterium, assembly GCA_035548495.1. Taxonomy (GTDB): domain Bacteria; phylum Pseudomonadota; class Gammaproteobacteria; order Steroidobacterales; family Steroidobacteraceae; genus CAILZL01. The sequence goes on along the minus strand of DASZSV010000035.1, from coordinate 2,578 downwards.
CCGGTTGCTTACAACGCCGCCAGCATGTCGCGCGTTACCAGCAGCACGCCTTTCTCCGTCACGTAAAAACGTTTCGCATCTTCTTCGGGATTCACGCCGATCTGCGTGCCGGGCGGCACCACGCCGCCGGTATCGATAATGGCATTCTTGATGATGCAATTGGGACCAACGCGCACATCAGGAAACAGCAACGAGCGCTCAATGCGCGTGTGTTCTGCGACGCGTACATTGGTTGAAAGCAGCGACTCAACCACTTCCGCGCCGGAGATGATGCAACCACCGGACACCATTGAGTCGATGGCCATACCGCGGCGTCCATCTTCATTCAACACGAATTTTGCCGGCGGCTGCTGCCGCTGGAATGTCCAGATGGGCCATTGCGAATCGTAGATGTTCAATTCGGGATTGACCGACACCAGTTCCATGTTTGCTTCATAAAACGCGTCCACCGTGCCGACATCGCGCCAGTACTGTTGTGCGCGTGTGCGTACATCGCGGAAGTGATACGCCATCACATTCAACTTGTTGATGGCATCGGGGATGATGTTCTTGCCGAAGTCATGTTGACTTTTTTCGTTCGCGGCATCCTGTTCCAGCAACTTGAACAACAGTCGCGCATTGAACACATAGATGCCCATTGATCCCAGTGCAATGCCTTCGCGTCCCGGCATGCTGTCCGGATTCTTGGGCTTTTCCTTGAAATCAATGACGCGATTGTCCGTATCAACCGTCATCACGCCAAAGCCGCTGGCTTCGGCAACCGGCACTTCAACCACGCCAACAGTAATGTCCGCGCGCGTTTCCACGTGATACGCCAGCATCGGGCCATAGTCCATCTTGTAGATGTGATCGCCCGCCAGCACCAGCACCAGACGTGGCCGGTGCAGTTTCATGATGGACAGGTTCTGGTACAGCGCATCGGCAGTGCCGCGATACCAGTCGGGTCCCAGTTGCTGCTGTGCCGGAATGATTTCGATGAACTCACCGAACTGGCCGCGCAGGAAATTCCAGCCGCGTTGTATGTGGCGAATCAGCGAATGTGCCTTGTACTGTGTCAGTACGCAGATGCGGCGGATGCCGGAGTTGACACAGTTCGACAGCACGAAATCAATGATGCGGAATTTGCCGCCGAATTGTGTGGCGGGCTTGCAGCGGTTATCGGTGAGATGCTTGAGCCTCTCGCCGCGTCCGCCTGCCATGATGACAGCCAGCGTACTGTGCGTGAGGCGGCTGACGTAGCGTCTGGCGGAAACGCTTTTGCTTGTGGCGGGTTTTGTTGATGGGCCGGATTGATCCATTGGAACCTCAATAACAATTACAAATTACGAAATTGCATGCATGATCGTTTTGTTCTCGATCCCGCCGCTGCATGGCGGTATCCTTACTGCCTGTTTCAAAACCACAGTGATCAGCGGCGTCCCATTTTACCCATGTTTCACAGGAACTTTGCACCCCATTTGAGCAATGACTTGTCCAGTTTTGCCCAATCATTTCCTGGATTCCTGTTGCGATCCGCGTTGTGTATGATCATGGTGCTGTCAGTAACAGCGCCCGGCGCTGATGCGAAAGAGCCAGACGCAAGCCGCGCATTGAACTACCAGGCAGCAGGCGCTACAGCGAATGCGCAGACACCAGCTCCATGTTTGACTACGAATGACGGCTATCTACGGGCGCGGTTAACGGGCTCGATCCAGGCCGAACTTGATTGGCGCAACGATGCGACGAGTTGCACCGGATCAGCACGTCCCGGCGGTGGTTTGCGATTGCGCTTTAGCCACGCATTCGGCAATACGGCGCATCCGCTGGTATTGTTGTTTGGCATCAACGCCATTCACGCCGGTGAATCTGGCAAGGTGCTGGCGGTGAATCTCACCATCATGCGCGAAGGCGAGGGCGAGTTCTACAGCACCCAGGGCGACAAGTGCACCATTGACCGCCTGCAGCAAACAGTGATTCCGGGCATGCCGACACGCAAGCGCAGTTATCGTGTCGAAGCTCATGGCTTTTGCAATCAGCCTGCACACGCATTGACTGGCAATGGCGTGATACTGATGACACGTTTTGATTTCACCGGCCGCGTTGATGTCGATGACGATGACGACAATACCGCCGCAATGAGTGCCCGTTCATGAAGACCATCCTTCGCTGTCTCGGTATCGCCCTGCTGTTGACTGTGGGTGCGCATGCGCAGAATGCGCCGGAACCGCTGGATCATTTTCCGCAGGCATCACTCAGCGTTTATACACCGGACATGCACAGGCATGTGTTCAAGGTGTGGGTTGCAGATACCGAGCCACGCCGTGAACAGGGACTGATGTTCATCAAGTCATTGCCTGCGGATCAGGGCATGCTGTTTATTTTTGATGCGCCACAGAAAATATCCATGTGGATGAAGAACACTTTCATTCCGCTCGACATGATGTTCATTGATGCGCAAGGCAAGGTTGAAAGCATTGCGGCCAATGCAACTCCGCTGTCGGAGAAGATCATTTCTTCCAGGGGCGTGGTAGCAACGGTGGTCGAACTCAAAGGCGGCGAGACAGAAAGATTGAACATTCATCCCGGTGCGGTGGTGAGG
>DASZSV010000034.1:0-22817 GCA_035548495.1 Steroidobacteraceae bacterium | reverse complement strand
ATGAGCGCACGCATCAAGGCAAGATGTGCTGTGGTCGAACGCCAATGGCAACGTTCGAAGATGGCAAACGTATCTGTAAGGAGAAGTCACTCTCGTAACTTCATCTGACAGTCAGTCCATCAAATCGGGTAACTGTCAGATCAGATCGTGACTAGTACACATTATCTTACTGGATGCCCGCCTTCGCGGGCATGACTTGGTCAGTACTTACCAAGAATTATTGCTCACTTCACCCTTCCTGATTTTCCAACGTGTATGCATCACCTTCAGATGCTTCCCACTCCGTGCAACTACGTCATTATCGTAACTCAATGATACAACGATGCCAATTCCTTCTCTTTTTCCTTCTTTGGCGTTGCAGAACTCGAAGGCAACTTATTCAACACCGCCATCAACTTCGTGCCATTCCAATGTTCGCCGAGATAAACCGCACGATCCAGTTCGAGCAGCAAGCCATTCAGTTCTGCATTCCCCGCTTGCGATGCGAAGGCGCGCAATCCATTGGGCGCAGCATTACCCCACTCTGCTGCGATCCATGCCAGCAAGTTGCGGCGTGCGCGTGCAGCGTCGTTCTGTTTGCACGCACGAATAAATTCATCACGTGCCTGTGCTGCACTGAGTTGTTTTGGGTGTTCTGCTTTCTCCATCGTTGTTTGCGCAGGACTCTTTGCTTTTCTGAAACGATATGAATACCACCACGCAGCGAGCGTGATCAGCCACAACAATGTCAGTGCAACACTGATCCATTGCCAGCGCCTGACGTTGACATCACTGACTGCCGCTGCAACGGCGTGGTGTGAACCGGACGCAGAAGTTGCTGATTGCATTGACGGAGGAGCGGCAGTCAGTGCAGGCGATGCATTTTGCGAAACATTGGTATTCGGCATGCCAGTGATGGTCAGGGTACGGGATGGCACCGTAACATCACGCATCTGTTTTGCCTGCGTGTCCCACCATTGCACATGCAATGCGGGAATGGTGAATTGACCCGGTTCATCGGCAATCAACGCAATGCTCTGATCGCGTGTGCCAACCACAGTATCACCCTGTGTGTTGTTGCTGAGTCTGGCCTGATCAGGATATGCCTTGATGCCGGAAGGCAATTGCAATAACGAACTCAAATCCGGCAATTGCGCCGCAGTCAGTCCTTCTGCCTGCTGGTGCAACTCCAGCGTAACAGGATCGCCCACCTTGACATGTGCCACATCGGGATGCCATTGCGCAGTGACATCCATGTGCGTGGCGGGCAGCCAGTAGCTGCCATTGGCCTGTGCCGGACGCGGCTGCACGTTCAACACAATATCATCGCCATGCAGACGCAACGGCTTGGTGCTGGTCATCATGCCATTGAACGGCGCTCCGCCGAAGATGCCATTGAATGCATCGTCATCATCAAAGGGATTGTTGCGATCACGTACTGCAATCTGTGCGTTCAACACCGCGCCCGGCACTGTCAACTTGCCACTGCGTTGTGGGAAAAGCAGATAGTGACGTTCAATCATCTGGTAACGCTTGCCATTTCTCACCACTGTGCTGCTTTGATCCTTGCCGACTTGCTGAATCAGCACATCATTGTTGCCGGGAAGATCCAGTCCAGCCTGATACAAGGTGGTGGACGCATAGATGCGCACTGTGACTTTCACCGCCGCCTGTACATATGGTTGCGATTGATCCACCGTGGTTTGCATGAACACCGGCCGGTCGTTCGACGTTCCACCGCCGGTTTGATTGTTGTCACCGGCGGAAGCGTTAACTTGAACATCAATGGGACTGCTGTGATCACTGCCCCAGGTGATGGATGGAATATGCAATGCGCCATTGTGTTTTGGTGACAACATCAACTGCAATTGCACTTTGGATGACATGTTGCCATTGATGATCTGCACATTGCTGCTGCGGCTGCTCGACAACACATCGAAGTCCTGTTTCAGTGGCGACAGATCCGGTTGATCACTGGTTTGTCCGTCGTGCTCAATGGTGAGCTGCACCGTATCACCCGGCGCAATCTGGCTGCTGTCCACCCACGCACGCACTGCCGCATGTACATTACCCAACAACAGCAATGCGCTGCTACAACATAACCACTTAATTGCTGTCTTCATGTTGTGCTCCATGTTGCTTGAGCCAATGTTCGATCAGGAATTTTCTGCGCACCAGTCCCGCAGGATCATCGGGAATCTGGCGCAGCCATTGTTGTTCGGCCAATGATTGTTCAGTGGGCGGGATGGGCGTGTCTACTGCGGCGCGCTGATCACGTTGTGTGTTGTCATCGGCAGACGATTGCGCCATGCCCATACCCTGCGCCGACGAAGCGCTGCTTGACTGTCCATGGTTTTGCCTGGCGGCAGCCGCCTGCGCATCGCGTTGTGCTTGTGCATCTTGCTGGGCAGATGCAGATGATGATGTGCCACCCGCTGAAGACGAGGATTGACCACTCCTGCCCGCCGATTGTTGACCCTGCTTGTCATTCTGCCGGCTGTTGCCCGCATTGGCAGATGAAGAATTGCCTATGTCGTTCTTGTTGTCTTGATTCCTGTCACTGCCCGATGAACCGGCAGATGAATCCGAAGATGAGCCAGAGGAATTCTTCTCCTGCTGATCATTTTTTTCCTGCTGGTTCTGCTGGTTCTGATCGTTCCTGTTTCCCTTGTTATTTTTCGACTGATTCTGCTTTTGTTGCAGTTGCTTCGCCACGAGATCACGATTGTGCTGCGCATCGCGATGCAGCGCCGAATCCGCCGCTGTCTGCTTGAGCGCCACATCATAGGCACTCAACGCGTTTTGCAGATCACCGCTATACGCCAGTGCGTTACCGCGATTGTATTGCGATTGCGCGTCATTGAAAGCAGCCAGCTGCTGTGCCGCATCGGCATAGTTTCCCGCTTTTGATTCTGCATAGGCACGGCGGCGTGGATCGCTGAACATGTGTGCCGCCTGTTTCGCATCACCATGATCCAGTGCGCGCTGCGCCTGCTGCTCCTGATTCAACCACCAGTCAGACCATGATGCATGCGCATCAACGCTGAATGTCAGCAGCAACAGCAAGGTCCACCACTTCATACCCAACCCCTGCGCGCCAGTAACGCTGCGAACAACAGGATGGGCGGCAACAACCAGATGCCGCCATTGCGCCAGGCGTTGAGATGCAACTTGGTGGCCACCTGCTGGTCGCGCTCGTAAGCGTGTGCATCCTGCAAATGCTGAATCAGCGCGCCGAATTGGCTGACAGGCACATAAGCACCACCGCCCGCACTGGCAACACGTTGCAATTGATCCACCGGCAACTTGCTCAACAGGTTGTGTCCTTGCGCATCCTGCGCAAAACCATTCTTGCCTGGCACCGGCGCACCTTCTGCCGTGCCGATGCCCACCACATTCAACACAATACCTTGTTGTTTCAAATGTTGTGCCGCTTGCAATGCCTGCGATGGATCAGCAATGCCATCGGTCAGCACAATGATCTTGCCGTGCTGTGCGGCAGCCGCATGCAACAGCTTCGATGCTTCATCCAGTGCCGGCGCAAGCTGATCACCCGACTCCGGCATGATGTCCGGTGACAACGGCGGCAATAATGCACGTACCGTTGCTACATCACTGGTCAGCGGAGCAACCACATGTGCCTCACCAGCAAAGGCAATGAGTGCAACGCGTGCATCTTTCGCTGCACTCAATATGTCTTCAATGGCATAACGCGCACGCGCCGCACGATCCGGCGGCATGTCCGCCGCCGCCATCGACGGTGATAAATCCATCAACAGCACCCAGTCATCCGGCGCACGGAATGCAGGCACTTCTTCACGTTGCCATGCAGGACCAGCGAGTGCCACCGGCACCAGCGTCCACAGCAACAGCAACAACCACCATGGTGATCCGCCCTGTCCCTGCTGCTGCAATTGCAAGGCGGGCAACAGCTCTGCATCAATCACGCTCGACCAGCCGCCATCACGGCGTTGCCGCCATGCGTGCCATGCAATCAGCAACCACAGCAACGGCAAAGCCCACAACCATGCAGGTTGCAGAAAATGGAATGCATGCAATGCGCTGTTCACGTCCATGCACGGGCTCCCATCATGGTTGCAGGTACACTCAGCAACAACGCCAGGGCCAATGGCCACGTAAACCATTCATCAGCCGGACGTAACCATTGATCATGACCGGCCACTGGTTCGAGTTGATCAATGTGGTGATACACCGCTTGCAAAGCATCCGCATCTGTCGCACGGAAATATTGTCCGCCGGTGGCGGCTGCAATTTTTTTCAACGTATCTTCATCCAGATCGGTGTTGCCTGCCGCACCGAAAAAGCCATTCTGTGCCACAGCACCTACACCAATGGTATAGATACGCAATCCCGCCTGCGCAGCCAGTCTGGCTGCTTCCAGCGGCGGCATGACGCCGGCATCATTCTGACCATCGGTCAACAGAATCAGCACCGTCTGTTTTGCATTCGCATGTTCACTGGATGCGTTGCTGCCATCACTTTCGTTATCTGTACTTTTATTATCCGTACTCCTGTTATCTGAGCTACTGTTCCTTGCATCATTACTGTCCGCGGCGCGCAAACGCTTCAGTGCCAGACCAATGGCATCACCAATCGCGGTTTGCGTGCCTGCGACACCAATCATGGCTTCGTCCAGAAAGCGATGCACCGTGGCGAGATCGGGTGTCAATGGCGTTTGCAAGTAGGGTTGCGTACCGAACAGAATCAATCCCACCTGATCACCATGACGGCCATCAATGAATTTTCCGGCCACCTGTTGCACTACCTGCAAGCGCGTTGCATCACCAGCCATGTCCTGTGTCTGCATTGATCCGGATACGTCCACGGCCAGCAACAACTTGCGGCCTGTCGTCGGCAATGCAACCGGATCACCCAGCCATTGCGGACGCATTGCCGCGGCAACCAGCAACAGCCATGCGAAGACATACAACCCTCTGGCAAGGCGGTTGCTGGCGCCTGATGCGCTTGATGGTGAATGTATGTTGCCAAGAAAAGGCAGAAACACCGCGGCGCCCTGCGGTTCGGCAGCACGCCGCCATGAGTAGTACAACCATGGCAAGGGCAACAGCAACGCCATCCACGGCCAGGCAATGTGCATCATGTTCGTTGCACCTGCGGCTTGAAGCGCGGCGCGCGGCGGATGAACTGCTGTGCAGCGTCCAGCCACTGTTCGCGATGCGATGATGCACTGCCGCCGAAAGCAGCAGACAGCAATGATCGTCCCGTCTCACCGGCAAATGCATCGCCGCCATGGGCTGCGACAAACTGCAACCAGTGCATGCCGCTCAACTTTGCAACCCGTTCATGACCAAACAGCGTCAATGCATAACGGCGCAACAGATTTTGCACACCACGCGCCACCGCATGATGATCATCCAGCAGACCAATGCGTTGCAATTCGGCCAGCGCCATACGTTGCTGGCGTCGTACCGTTGCTGCCTTGCTGCGATACCACCACCATGCAGCAATCATCAATAACACGATGAATGCAATCACCATCCACCAGCCAACAGCCAGCGGCCACCACGATGGCGGTGCAGGCGCACGATCCGGCGCCAGTTGCTTCAGCCACTCCTGATTCATGCCGCAAACTCTCGCGCATGCAATGTGGCCTGCAATGCCGTTGCAACGGACTGGCCGGTATCAAGCTGCAAAAGAGCAATGCGTAACGATTGCGCCGCCGCCTTGATGCGCGTTTCACGTTGCTGCCATGCGCGCAACCACGGATCACGCACCTGCGCGCCATCCACTGCAACCACTTTATCCGGCTGACCGGCACGATAATGTCCGTTGGGCAGAGCATGTTGTTCCAGTGCATCGGCAATCCAGCACCAGCGGCATTCACTGTGCGCACTCAATGCAGACCACAGTGGTGATTGCACTGCATGCTCATCGGCGAAGTCACTCAATACCAGCACCAGAGAACCGGGATGCACCATCGGCAGCAAGGCCTGCAATGCTGTTTGCAAACTCGCTGGTGCAACTTTGCCGGGCGCAACAGGTTGCAACTCAATCAGATTGTTCAGTACCGGCAATACACCGGCTTGACGCGAACGCGGCGGCGAGATGCGGGTAACAATGCCATTGGTAATTACGGCGCCAATGCGATCACCGCCCTGTTCCGCCACCCATGCCAGCAATGCCGCTGCACGCACTGCGACCATGGACTTGAGTTGCATACGACTGCCAAAGAACATCGCGGGATGAAGATCAACCAGCAGCCACACCGGCCGTTCGCGTTCTTCGCGAAACAACTTGGTGTGCACACGACCACGACGCGCGGTCACACGCCAGTCGATGCTGCGTATGTCATCGCCGGGCACATAGGGACGCACTTCTTCAAATTCCAGTCCGCGACCGCGATGCGCGCTGCGATGACTGCCCAGCAACAAGGCGCGTGCCGGACTCTGCGCACGCAATGACATGCTGCGTGATGCGCCACGCATCACCAGCAGTTCATTGAGATCGGGCAACTTCACGGCGCAGGCACCCGGCGCAACAATTCCTCGACACAGGCCTGTGCGGTGATGCCGCGTGCCTGCGCGCCATAATCAAGCAACAAGCGATGACGCAATGCATCCGCAGCAATGTTCTGCACATCTTCCGGCGTCACGAAATCGCGATTGTCCAGCCATGCCAGTGCACGCGCACCGCGTTCCATGGCAATGGCAGCACGCGGACTCACGCCCCAGCGCAACCATTCGCGCAATTGCGCACTGTAGGGCTCGGGCCTGCGTGTGGCATCAATCAATGCTGCGATGTATTCCGCCACTGCATCAGCAAGCGTGACTTCAAGCACCGCACGTCGTGCTGCAAATACTTGTGCCTGTGTCAGGCGATGTTGTGGTGGCGGCAGTTCGCTTTCCGTCATGGCTTCATGACGCGCCAGTTGCATGATCTTCAACGTCGTAGCGCGATCGGGATAGTCAACCAGCACATGCAGCATGAAGCGGTCAATCTGCGCTTCAGGCAGTGGATACGTGCCTTCCTGTTCGATGGGATTCTGCGTTGCCATCACCAGAAACAGGCGCGGCAGCGTATAACTCGCCTGCCCCACGCTGATCTGCCGTTCGGCCATGGCTTCCAGCAATGCCGATTGCACCTTGGCCGGCGCGCGATTGATTTCATCGGCAAGAATCAGATGATGAAACAATGGACCGCGCTGAAAGCGGAAACTGCCTTCTTCAGGACGATAGATTTCCGAACCGGTGAGATCGGCAGGCAGCATGTCGGGCGTGAATTGCACGCGCTGAAAATCACCTTCGAGTGCATGCGCCAGCGCTTTGATTGCGCGTGTTTTGGCCAGGCCCGGTGGACCTTCCACCAGCAGATGACCATCGGCCAGCAATGCCACCATCAAGCGTTCCACCAGCGCCTGCTGGCCGATGATCTGCGTGGTGAGATAAGTTTTCAGGTTTGCAAACGCATTGCGAATGCCGTCACCCGGATCAATCGCCACTGCATTATTACTCTCCATCATCCCGCGCTCCCGGATTTTTTGTGTGAGTCCGCGGCCAATGCCTTGTTCTTTTCATTGCGTTTCCCGTGTTTTTCATTGCCACTCTTGTCATTGCCGCTCTTGTCATTGTTTGCAGCAACAAGCAGTGTATTGCTGTTGCTGTTGTCGAGCAATGCCTTGGCGGTATCCGCAGCAATGGCGAAGTACCACGGATGCGCTGAACTCTTCAATATATTCACATCACCTGCACTGGATCTGGCCAGTGTCCAGGTGCGTGCCTGACCATGTTCATCCTTCAGCGTCAATTGCAGCAGCGGATGATCCATCTGCCATTCCGGCTTGGCATCCTTGCCCAGCACCTCCGTGACACGCAGATTGTTGATGGTGCGCACCAGTTCATCAACATGCGCCGTATCGAGCTGCTTGCCCGCGCCCGCATTCTGCACCTGCCAGGTTGCTACCGGTTGTGCCGCAGGTTTGGTCACGGGTTTGGCCTCGGGTTTAGACGATGTTGACGCTTTGGTTGAGGCTGGCGTTGCAGTTTGAGTTACACCCTGCTTTGCATCCGGCGTGCTGATCGGCGCATGCGTGAGTGTCACACTGGCAAGGTCCTTACCGCTGATGTCCACTTCAGCAAGTTGTTCAGTGGGATGTTGCAACATGCCTGCATCGAACCAGTCCTGCGTCTTGGCAGGCAGTTCATATACCGGCATGTCCACGGCGTATACGGCACCATCCTTTGCACTGCGTGCATCGGTTTTATGTACGCCCGGCGAATCACCAAAGTAAAGCGTTGCGATGGTCTTGCCATTGCCTGACAGTGTCACGCGCCGTTCATAGGTATCATCACTCACCTTGAAGCGACGCAATGCCGCCTTGCTGGTGGCAATGGGCAACCCGCGTTTCAGGTCAATCAGCTTGCCAAGCAATTCATCGACTCTGCCTTGATTGGCCGGTGCATCGAAGTCATTGTGCAGCACCCACTTGCCATCCTGCTTCACCAGATCAACAGAGGTGTTGTCCTTGCCGGACTTGTTATTACCAGACTTGTCATTGGCGAACTTGCCATCAATCACGACATGATCAATGTCTTTCAATGTGGCGGTGAACAGTGGTGAAGAGGGTGTCGATGCACTCACCGCATCGGTGCGCAATGTCAACGCACCCGCCAGCAGCAGTTGCACTGCGAAGATGACTGCGAGTATGGGAATCCAGCGTTGCATGACTTATACCTCCGCCAGCAATTTGAGATGACGCGCCACACGCTGATGACGGCGGCGCCGATTGATCAGCCATATCAGCACCAGTCCACCCAGTGCCAGACCATAATTGAGATATTCCCAGAATTCCTCGGACTCGCGACTCAATGGCCGCAGAGTGCGTGCAAACTGTTCGCGGCTGCGAATACTGAGCAGACCTTGATCGGCCAGAGACCAGTCCACCACGTTCTGCACAAACTCTTCGGGCTTGAGATAGTGTGTGCCCAGCGATTGGGTGATCAGCGATGTCGCCTGATCATCGAACATGGCGCTGGAACCGACAACGATCAGGCGCGATGAACCCGGCGAGTATTGAATCACGCTGTCAATCGGCGGCGCGCTCTTGTTCGTTGACTTGTCATCAGTCTTGTTTGCACCGGCATTGGCATCAGACTTTGATGCAGCATTCGCATCTTTCGTGTCGCCTGCTGCCAGCGGTGATGATTTGTCCTTGAACGCCGAATCAAAATGACCTTCGAGCATCACGGCCAGTGTATGTGGCCCCTGCTTGGCGCCCGATGCAAAGCCCATTTGCGGAAAGGCTTCGTAATTGGGCATCAGGTCGGTGGAAGATGACAACCAGCTTGATGCAGAAGATTGCAACAGCGTGGTGACTGCACGATCCTTGTTCTTTTCCGCATCCACATTCAGTGGCGCTGCCCACGGCATGTACAACTGGCCGAGATGACTGGTGATGGGCGAACTGTCATTCAGTCCCGATCCGCGCACATCCAGAATGTAAGGATACTTCGCCAGCTGCACTTCATTGACAATGAAGCCGCCAATGTTGCGCTCCACCGGAATCGGCAATGCGCCGCTGCGGCTGTCCATCACCAGTGATTTGTCCAGCGTCAATCCATACGATGCCAGCCAGTCTTCCAGACCACTCTTGACGGGCGTGCCATTGATGCTTTGATTGATACTGACATCCGTGGGTGAAGTGGCAATCAGCACACTGCCGCCCTGCATCAGGAACTGGTCAATGGCAAACACCTGCTTCTGATCCAGCGATTGCGGATCGAGCACCATCAGCATGTCGGCATCCACCGGCACCTGACCGGATTTCAGATCCGTATCCAGCCAGCGCACCGATGCACTCAGTGAAGTGCGCAGTGTCGAATAACGCTGTGCATTCATCGGCGCATAGACGGCAACGGTTTTGAGGAAGCCCGGTGAAAAACGCTTGATCGCCGATTGAATGGCGTTCTTCAATGTTGCCTGTGTCATGGTTGCTGGCAGTGGCACCTGTTCAGTACGTTTGCCATTGCTCAACGTCATGTAGAACCAGAACGGTTGCTGATCAAGCAGGCTCACCACCATCGGGCGAAAACCAAACTCGCGGGTCAGTTTCGTTGACAGCACCGCATCGTTGTCGGGGTCCTTCATGGCGACATTGAATTTGCCGTTCGCATCCTTGCTGATGTCATCCAGTGCAGACTTCAATGCCGTGTGTGCATCCTGCAGTTGCTTGGGCAACTTGTCATCCGCAGAGATATAACCAGTGAAGGTCAATGGCTGGCGCAGGGTATCGAACAAACTGCCACTGCTCTGATAACTCATCAACACCTTGCGTATGGCAGTGGTGATGGCGTATTCGGGATTCTTGAGTTCCACTTTCAGATCAGTGTCACTGTCCTGCTTGACATCAATCAGGTCGCGGAAGTTGAGCACCTGGTATTGATCACCGTAGGACACCAGAATATCGAAGTAGGAATTCACCACCGATGCCTGATACTTGCTGGCAATCTGGAATGGCACCGGACGAATGCCGTAATGACTGCCCGCTTCTGCTTCCACCTTGGGATCATCGTGCGGATCGACAAACTGCACACGCACCTTGCTGCCGCCCGCCACCGCATACTCTTCCAGCAGATCATGCAACTGCGGCACCAGCGGCGCCAGCAACGGATGTGTTGCCGCACTGAAGTAACCACGGATCAGCATGGGTTCCTGCAATTCATCAAGATAACTGCGTGTGGCATCGCTCAGGGTATATAAATGTCCCGAGGTCAGATCGACACGCGCCCAGCCGATTTGCCCCAGCCAGAGGTTGGCGCCGAGTACATTGGCAGCCAGCAATGCAGTAATCCAGTACCAGCGCTTGTGTGACACCTGTTTTGCATTGTTGGCCCAGCGCAATTTTTCCAGCGACAGGCGGTTGAGCACCAGAAACACGGCGGTAATGGAAAGATAGTAATAAAGATCGCGCAGATCGAGCACGCCGCGTGTAATGGATGCAAAGCGCGAACCGGCGCCCAGCAGATGCAGCCATTCACCGGTGCGATAACCTACCAGCGATGTCAATGCATTGGAGCCAATAAGATAGAACACACCGGCAATCACAATGGTCAGTATCAGACTGACAATCTGATTGTCGGTGCGGCATGAGACCCATAAACCGATGGCAACATACGCTGCTGCCAATGCAATGGCCGCCACATAACCGCCAATCACCGGACCCCAGTCCAGTGAACCCATGAATGACACGGTGATTGGCAAGGGCAACGTCAACAGCAGCGCAATCAGTACCAGACCCATGATGCCAAGAAATTTTCCCAGTACATGTTCGGTGGGGCCGGTCGGTGATGTGAGCAACAGTTCCACCGTGCCTGCACGGCGTTCTTCGGCCCAGGCACGCATGGTCAACGCCGCCACCAGCAAGATCAGCAATACCGGCATCCATTGAAACAAGGGACGCACATCGGCGATGTTGCGTGCAAAGAATGTTTCAACCCAGAAAAATACAAACAGGGTAACGCCAAGAAATGCACTGAGAAACAACAGCCCGGCGAGTGAAGAGAAAAATCCGGTGAGTTCCTTGCCTGCAATGGTGGATACCTTACGCAGCATGACGCACCTCCTGTCGGGCAACCGAATTCACTTCGGCAAACACGGTTTCCAGTGTGCGTTGCTGCCGCACCAGTTCATACATTGAAAATCCGGCATTGCACACCGCAGTGGCGATGGCGGGTGCAATGGCCACATCGGCTTTCAATGCATAGCGATACAGACCATCAACAGAATCAATCAGGCGCAGATTGCTGACACCTTGCAGCGTGTCCAGCACCGGACACACTGCACGTTCGTTGGCATTCAATGTCAACAACAGTTGTGAATCGTTCTGCAATTCATCCAGCCGTGCATCAATGACTTTGCGGCCCGCGCGAAGAATGATCACGCGTTCGCACACCGCCTGCACTTCCTGAAGAATGTGCGTGGAAACGATCACGGTGGCATGCGTTGCCAGTTCGGCAATCAAGGCACGCATGTGCAGAATCTGCGTGGGATCAAGGCCGTTGGTGGGTTCGTCGAGAATGACAATATCGGGCGAATGCAGAATGGCCTGCGCCACACCGACGCGCTGACGATAACCGCGCGACAGCGTCTGAATGGATTGCGTTGCCTTGTCCTTGAGTTCGGTGCGGCGAATGGCCCTGGCCACTGCCGATGCACGCTGTGCCAACGGCACATCATGCAATGCCGCCTGATACTCAAGAAACTCAACCACCGTCATTTCGGGCCAGGCGGGACAATTTTCCGGCAGATAACCAATGCGCCGCTGAATCGCAGCCGTATCAGGACCGATGCGCAGATCATCAATCATGATGTCACCGGCAGTGGGCTCAAGAAACCCGGTAATCATTTTCATGATGGTGGTCTTGCCTGCGCCATTGTGGCCGAGCAAGCCCACTACTTCACCAGGCTTGATGGTGAAGCTCACATCATCCACCGCAGTGGTCGCACCGTAACGGCGTGTCAAACTGGTTACTGTAATCACAATTCTTACCTGTATTTGGAGCGATAAACGAGAATGAACTGTCCGTGCTTCTTTCCTGAAGCGCTGCATTGCAGAAGATTCCGGAACAAAATGACGATGGCAGCTGCCTGCTTCCGGCAACGGAATGATCAAGGTGGTGCCAGCAGGTTGAATATCAGCATTGCATGCTGATGACAGAACACGGCCTGATTGTTGGTGCTTGATGACATGTCCGCTGTTGATAGGCTGCAACCAAGTGGCGCGGATTCTACAGGCAGCATCCGGCGGTCTCGGCTGCCTTACTGCATTTTAATCTGTACACAGCAGCAGATGGCGAACACATCGCCGCTGCTTTCGAAGAAGGCGTGCGAATGCAAACCGTGCGATTGCAGACCTTTATTGCAACGTTATATGGATCGTGTGCCGCGGCACCTGGGAAAGCCGCTGCATCCCCAGAATGTCTTGCCCTGTTCCCAGCCACGCGCGGCAGTACGTTTGACCATGCGTTCGCCACAGGTTGGACAGCGTGGCGCCAGCGACTCACGATCATCGCGCAACGCATCTTCAACGCGGGAACTTTTCACAGGCACATCCCGCAGCACAGCATTGATGGATTTGACCAGTTGGTGGCCATTGATCAGCGTGACATTGCGGCCAATCACAAACTCCGATGCATCTGCAGTGAATGATCCTGCCGATACCACATAGCCATGTACTGCACCGCGCGCTGACATCACTCCATACAACTCGCGCACCACGGCAACACCCACTTGCGTGCTGCGCCACTGCTTGCATTGCACCAGTGACAGCTCCGTTCCTTTGCGCAATTCAATGTCCACACCACCATCGGGACCGGCTTGTGGATTCAATGCAACCTTGTAACCCTGACGCTTGAAATACTCGGCAACAGTTTGTTCGAACTGCTGCCATGTCATGTTCAACAACGCGGCAGCGTCATTCAATCCGGCAATCTGCTTTAATCGCGCGGCCGCACCACGCTCACGCACTACATTGCCAATGGCAGCAACGAACAGTATTAACGGAACAATGTATTGGCCGATGGATACAAGCGCACGCAGCATGCTGTTCATGTATACCCTGGACAAATCGGCAAGTTGCGCAACCTGCACCGGCGCCCAATGCTGGGCCAGATAATCCAACACAAGATAAATGATGATGGCCGCAATCAAACCGATGCGCCACGGAAGGCGGCCGGCAATGGCCATCAACATGTCAAGCGTTGCTGCTCTGCTACTGCGTTTCATCGCACACTCTCTTGCTCAATGCATTGCGGAATACCCGGTATCCGTGATGTCATCGGCGTAAAGCGCTGATCCTTGAATTCCATGGTGCGTTGCGATCTCACTCTGCGATAGACTGATCATCCTTCCCGCCACGCTTATATAAAGGAGAGGGACATGACTCATGCCATCAATGCTGCTCAATCCGGCACATTCAAAGCAGGGGGTGATATCACCATCAACCGGCTGGGTTTTGGCGCCATGCGTGTCACCGGCCCTGGAATCTGGGGACCACCTCAGGATCGCGCCGAAGCCATTCGCGTATTGAAGCGTCTGCCGGAAATTGGCGTTAACTTCATTGACACTGCGGATTCATACGGCCCCGAGGTCAGTGAAAATTTGTTGTGCGAAACGCTGCATCCCTACAAGGGACTATTGATTGCAACGAAAGGCGGACTGACACGCGGCGGCCCCAATCAATGGAGCATCAAGGGCGATCCAAAATATTTGCGGCAAACCGTCATCAACAGTCTGAAGCGCCTGAAGTTGGATAGAATTGATCTGTGGCAACTGCATCGCATTGATTCACGAGTCCCGCAGGAGGAACAATTCGGCGTGATTCGCGACATGCAGAACGAAGGATTGATTCGTCATGTGGGTTTGAGCGAAGTGAGTGTTGCGGAAATAACAGCAGCGCAGAAATTCTTCAACGTGGCCACCGTGCAGAATCGCTACAACCTGGTGGATCGTCACAGCGAAGATGTGCTGGAGCATTGCACGCAACACAACATTGGTTTCATACCCTGGTTTCCATTGGCAGAAGGCGGCCTGTCATCCACCGGTTCCGTTGTCGATGCCGTTGCCAGAAAAATGAACGCCACACCCAGCCAGATCGCACTGGCGTGGATATTGAAACGCAGTCCGGTCATGTTGCCCATCCCCGGCACCAGCAAGCTGAAACATCTGGAAGAAAACGTGATGGCAGCTTCATTGAGTTTATCTGATGAAGATTTCAAATCACTCGATATGGCGGGACGTAACGCGAGATAACAATGTCATTTCCATACCTCACTGATATTATCAACGCAGTCTTCCACACGGATCTGCATTTGCCCTTGCCTACTTTCGGATTATGCGTCGCAATGGCCATTGTTGCGGCCATCTGGATTGCCCGAAAGGAAATTAAACGGCAACAGACTTTGGGCGCCCTGCCGGTCAATACCGATGACTTCTTTGAAAACGTCGTTGTCATGTCCATCCTGACCGGCTTACTGGGTGCAAGGATATTTTCCATACTGGACTATCCTGATGAATTCGTGCGCGAACCCATCTCGATGATTTTCAGCCGCAGCGGTCTATCCATTTATGGCGGTCTTTGTTTCGGCATCGCGACCGGACTGCTTTTGTTGAAACGTCGCGCAATACCACTCCTTCCGATGCTGGATGCCACCGCACCGGCAATGATGCTGGGTTATGCCATCGGCAGAATCGGCTGCCAGCTTTCTGGTGATGGTGACTGGGGCATTGTTGCCAACATGCAAATAAAACCTGAGTGGCTTCCAGACTGGTTCTGGTCGCAGACTTACCAGGGCAACATCGCCGGTGTGATCATTCCATCGCCCGGAGTCTATCCCACACCGGTTTATGAAATAGTCATGGCGCTTGCCGCTTTCGCAATTCTCTGGGCTTTGCGATCACAATCTAACAGAGCCGGTTACTTGTTCTCTGTTTACCTACTGCTAACCGGATTTGAACGACTGCTCATAGAAAAAATAAGAATCAACGTTCGCCTTGATCTCTTTGGCATTGCCTTTACGCAGGCAGAATTCATTTCATTGTTTATTGTCCTTTTCGGCTTGATGGGTGTACTGGCAACCGTGAAGACACGAAGCGTTGTCATTAAAGGCATCTTCGCAGCAACAGTCCTTACCCTGCTGTCAGCCTGCGCACCTCATTGAGTTTGCCACGCAAATGCTCCGGTTCCTGGAAGACATGAAACCGGCATACATTTTCCGTGCCTGAATCATCACCCGGGCAGATTGTTCTGCACGGATGGAACGCCTTGCTTCGCTCCTGACGATGATATTCCGCAGTGTATGGCTTGATCCCCGCCAGAATTCAATTATGATCAATCGATCATAACTATCGGGAGCGAGGAATCATGCAGGATCTGACGCTGTTAACCGCAATGGTAACCACCCCTTCATCGGCCATCAGCTCCATTCGTGAGCGGCCGCGATTCTGGTTTCCGCTGATCATCTCGATATTGCTCGCGGCGGGAATGATCTACTGGTATTACTCCGCTGTGGATTTCGAGTGGCTGAAACACCAGTTTCTTGACAACGCACCGCAGATGCAAAAGTTGTCCGAAGCGCAACGCCAGCAGGCGATGAACTTCATGTCACGCAACACAATGATGTGGAGCGGCGTCATCGGATCTGCCGTCTTTATCAGCGTGGCATTTGTATTGTCAGCGACATACCTGCTGATTGCTGGCAATGTCAGCGGAGTACGCTATCGTTTCAAGCAATGGTTTGCGCTTTCATGCTGGACCACGTTTCCGTCCATACTGCTTAACACGCTGGTTGTGGCGCTGATGAGATTGAGCAGTGACACCACTCAACTCCTGCCCGACTCGCTGCGACCGCTGTCATTGAATGAGCTGTTCTTCCATCGCATCATCGGCCAGCCCGGACAAAGCCTGCTGGCATCGGCCGATCTGCTGAGTCTGTGGCCGATTGCATTGATGACGCTGGGCGTAAAGCAGTGGAGTCAGCGCTCCTGGTTGTTCAGTCTGATAGTTGTATTGTTGCCGTACGTTGCCATTTACGGGATATGGGCTGCTTTTGCATTGAAATAAGCTGAATCATGCAAAAGCGAAACTGGATGGTGCTCGGCGCGCTGCTGATTGTTATTGCAGTGCCGCTGACTTTGAAACACCTGCATGGCAACGCCGGCAAACAGGTGGAAGTGGAGAATGCTGCTGTACGCACCCTCACTCCCTCCATACTGGCATCGGGCACCTTGGCATACGAAACCCAGGTAACCATGGCGCCCGAAGTCACTGCGCAGGTCAAGGAGATTCTCGTTCACGAAGGAGACTTCGTGAAACACAATCAATTGTTGATGCGGCTTGATCCAACGGCACCACGCGCACAGATTGAACAGGATGAAGCCCTGATACGCCAGTCCACACTGACGATTGAAACCCGGCGTCTGCAATACGATGCACTGGTGACCAAGTGGAAGCGCTTCAATGCGCTCAAGGCACAGGACTTGATTGATCCCAACACGCTGGATGATCTGGTATCACAGCGAGATCTCGCGGAAGTTGCGCTTCGCACCAGTCAGGCCGAGTTGATACAGACTCAAGCCCAGTTGAAGTCAGCACAGGACTTGCTGGCAAAAACGGAAATTCGTGCACCGATGGACGGACAGGTCACTGCGATCTTCATCAAGGTGGGCGAGACGGCAGTCCCGGGTTTTTCCAGCATTGCCGGTTCACAGTTGTTACAGGTGGCGGACACCCGGTATCTTGATGCCGAAATCAATGTGGATGAAACAGATATCGCGCATATCAAGATCGGCGCCGAAGCGAAGGTGGTACCTGCTGCATTTCCGGATCAGGTACTGCATGGCAAGGTCGATGAGATATCCGTTTCACCGCGTCAGCAACTGGGACAGAACAACAAGAGTTATCCGGTGCGCGTGCGGTTGACAGATACTTCAAAGACTTTTCATCCGGGAATGAGCTGTCGCGCAGAAATCATGACCGTGCTTGATGGCCAGGACAAATTGCTCGCGGTGCCGATGCAGGCAATCAGGTATGAAGAACAACCGGATGCAAAGGACAAAACCATCGCCAGTGTGTTTCTGGTGGAGAATGGCAAGGCCAGCAAACGCACTGTTTCCGTGGGTGCTGCCGACGACAGCTACATTGCAATCACCAAAGGATTGAACGCAGGCGATCCTGTCATTGTTGGTCCCGCCAAGACATTGTTGTTTCTGAAACCGGACGAACATGTCACCGTGACGGCGGCACCGGTGCACAGGACCGGCAATTCGGCATCAGCAAGTTCTGTCGCGCAATGATTGAGCTTCGCGGCATCGGCAAGACTTATCGCATGGGTGATGCCCATGTTGAAGCATTGGTAAACATTGATCTGAACATCACTCGCGGCGAGTATGTTGCCATCATCGGTTCTTCCGGTTCGGGCAAGTCCACACTGATGAATGTGCTTGGTTGTCTGGACAGCCCGACATCGGGCAGCTACACGCTGGATGGTGAAGCCGTGGCAGGACTCAACGAAGATCAGCTGGCACGTGTAAGAAATCGCAAGATAGGCTTTATTTTCCAGAGCTACTATCTGATGCCGCGCGCCAGCATCACCGACAATGTCGCACAACCATTGATCTATCGTGGTGTCTCACCTGCTGTCCGTCACGCCCGCGCCACCGCAGCGTTGAGACGCGTGGGTCTCGGCGAGCGGATATTGCACAAGCCCAATGAATTGTCAGGCGGCCAACGTCAACGCGTGGCCATTGCACGTGCACTTGTTGGCAGACCGGAAGTGCTGCTGGCCGATGAACCCACGGGCAATCTGGACAGCAGGACGGCACGCGAGATCATGGGCCTGTTTTCCGAACTGCATGATGAAGGCATGACCATCATCATTGTCACTCATGACTCCGGAATTGCCGCCTATTGTCATCGCGTCATCTGTTTGCGTGATGGAAAAATCATCGAAGACCGACCGCAATCAGGCATTGCACACCGGCAAGCGCCTGAACCCGATCCTGCAATCAACGATGTCCATCATGAATCCCGTTGAACTGCCCAATGAGTCAGTGACAAAGGATGACTCTGCCGGCACGGAGGATGAAGGCAATGCGGTGCAGGCTTTTATATATGCTGTACAGGAAAGTCTGCGCTCTGCATTAAGCAGCATTCGCGCGCACGGCATGCGCAGCTTTCTGACCATGCTGGGCGTGATCATCGGCGTGGCATCGGTCATTTGCGTTGTGGCGTTGCTGCAAGGAATGACACAGTACGTGATGGATGAATTTCAGGGACTGGGCGGCAACTCGCTGCAGATCAGTGCTTACAACTCATACAGCGATGCATTGCTCGGCAAATGGCACTACCTGCGCGCCGCTGATGTTGAGCAGATCAGACAGCACATTGGAGGTATCAGCAACATTACGCCCGTGCTGATTCCATCCATTGGCGCCATACACAACGGTGTCAACACGACGGCCTCCATTGCCTATGCAACCACTTCATACTATCAGCAATCCAATCAGGCCTATCCGCGCTACGGACGTTTCATCAATGACAACGACAATGAAACGCATCGTCGTGTGCTGATACTGGGAGAAAAGGCGCGGACCGATCTGAAACTGCCGCAGAATCCCGTGGGTCAGTTCATTCAAATCGGTTCCGAGTGGTTCAAGATCATCGGCGTGATGGAAACGCGCGGTGAAATTCTGGGCATCAGTCTCGACAACTACGTAATCATTCCCTACGACGTTGGCCTCGCACTGTCGCCTGCAGCGAGCGAACCCAATCTCACCATCCAGTTGACCGTGGATGATACCGCTGACATCGAGGCCGTCAAAAATCGCATCAGCATCCTGCTGCGGCATCTGCACAAACTGCGGCAGAGTGATGAAGACGACTTCAAAATTCAGACTTCCGAATCACTCATCAGCACGGTATCCCGGGTTTCCTCAATGATTACAGTGGTGGTTGCGGCCATTGTTGGCATTTCATTGCTGGTGGGTGGCGTCGGCATCATGAACATCATGCTGGTGTCGGTGACAGAACGCACCCGCGAAATTGGGATTGCAAAAGCATTAGGCGCACCACGCCGATTTATCATGACGCAATTCCTGATCGAGGCCATGTTGCTGGCAGTCATTGGCGGATTGATTGGCATCGGCCTCGGCTATCTGCTCAGCTTGCTGGCCGCCACGGTCATTCCAAAATTTCCTTCGCCCGTTACGCCGTGGTGGGCTGTTGCTGGAGCAACGGGCTTCTCGGCACTGGTCGGCATTGTGTTTGGCATGCTGCCTGCCAGCAAAGCGGCAAACCTTGCACCGATTGATGCATTGAGACATGAGTAATCACATCTCACGCAGTGCAAGGTTGTTTTGTGTCTCATCCAAAGGAAGACACAGTGAACTGCACAATAAGAATCTCCCGCTCACTCATACCGTAACGCTTCAACTGGTTTGGCGCGTGCAACCATCAATGCGTGCCCCACTACGGTGGCAAATGCAATCGCCATTGCCAGCAAACCGGCAAGTACAAATGAAAACAGGCTCATGTCGACGTGGTAGGCAAATCCTTCGAGCCAGTGCCTCATGACAAAATAGGCACATGGCCAGGCGATCACATTTGCCCACAGCACCGGTGACGCAAACTTCCATGCCAGAAATTTGAGAATATCCTTGCGTCTGGCGCCCATAACCTTGCGTAAACCGATCTCATGGGTGCGTCTCTCAGCGGTGTAAATTGCCAAGCCAAGCAGGCCCAGTCCTGCAATAGCGACCGCAACGACCGTAAAAGCATTGAAAATGGTTGATTGGCGAACCATGTCGGAATACAGGTTGTTGACGTATTGGTTCAGGAAGGTTCCTTGAAATGGATTCTTTTCATCATACTGTGACCATAAGGCATTGAACTGCTGCAGTGCTTCAGGTATCGAATCGCCTTGCATCTTGATCGTCAAAACATTCAACCAGTGTGGGTCTACATAGTAAGCGGTTGGTTTGATGACATCGCGTACCGATCCAACCGAAAAATCGGCTACCACGCCCACGATCTCGGATTCGAATGGTCCCACGTTTTTGATTGCGTATCGATCAAATTCGATTCGATTCCAACGGCGAAATTTTCCAACGGCGTCCGTCGCCGAGCTAAAACCCAGCGCATGCATCGCCGACTCATTGATCACCACACTCGGATTGACTGGAGCATCAATCGAATCCATCAACACGGTATCTGCACCATGTTCAGAAGATATCAGACGGCCACTCAACAGCTTGATGCCAAACACATTGAAGAATTCGGCATCCACGGGGGCTCCGCTCAAATCGACCGTCCTGCCGTCAGGCGAGAGAAACGTGGCACTCACATGACCCATCGACAGCGCCAGATCCGATACGCAAGTTGCCGTCTCAACTCCATGCAACGCTCTGACGGCGTCAACAAGCGCGGTTTTACAGTTTTCTCCAGCCCGACCAAAATAGATCTGGTCTCCGGACAAATGCAGACGATCCTTGATTGCATACTGCACCTGGCGGTGTATGGTGATGGTTGCTATCAACAGCGCGACCAGCACACCAAACTGGAATAGCACCAGCGCATTTCGCAAACGGTTCAGGCGGTTTGGAGCAACAATGATTCCCTTGAGCACAATGCCGGGCCGGAACCGAGACAGGATCAACGAGGGATACACACCGGCTACAAATCCAACTGCAATCATAACGCCCATCAATGATGCAGCCAATGCCGGATCAGTGAGAAAATTGAATTTGATATCCCGCTGCAGGAAGCCGTTGAATGCGGGTAACACCGTCGTCACGACCAGCATGGCTACAAGCATCGCAAGAAAGGAAAAAAACAGACATTCACCCATAAACTGGATCATGATTTGCTTGCGGGTAGCACCTGCTGCTTTTCTCACCCCCACTTCAATGGCACGTCTCGCTGATCGTGCCGTCATCATGCTGGCGAAATTACCTGCAGCCAGCAGGATAATGATTATCGCAATTCCCGTCATCGTGTCGATCAAACGTGGATCCGCAGGCGGTTTCATTTCTCCAATGCTCGGTGGCAAAAAGTGCACCATGGAAAGCACTGTAAGCGTAAACGTGTATGCTTTGGAGACGGAGACACCGTTCGATTTTGCGGTCACGTGTCGATCGACAAAAGCGCGCAGTCCGGCGCGGACACTATCAACATCCATCGGAGATTGGAGGCGAACATAGCTGAATACATTTTCCGATTTGATCGCATCCGGATGGGATGCTGCAGCATCATACTGGGATAACGCCGAGTAACTTGCGACTCCGGGAAGCAATATATCCAGCGCAAAGGTATTATTGGAGGGCCAGTCATCAATGACCGCGGCGACATGCAGGACATGCTCGTGATTCAGCGTCAGCGTCTCACCAACAACATCATCTCGTCCGAACAATTGCCGTGCCGCATGTCGTGTCAATACCAATCCATCGGGTCGGCTTAAAGCAGTCTTCAAATTTCCAATAAAAGATTTCCACCTGAACATTTCAAAAAAATCGGGATCGGTCCAACCTGCAGATATGGATAGCGTATGTTTGTCGTCTCGACCCAACTGCACTTGTTGTGGTGCCAAACGCGTTGCCAGGTCTACTTCCGGAAAATCAAGCTGCATGGCAGGCGCGATATCTGAAGACGTGACACTGGTGCGAAACGGCTTGGTACCGGGCGGATGGATATATTCGCCAATCTGATAGATGCGATCAGCATCAGGAATGAACCGGTTGTAGTTGTACTCATCGCGAATGTAGAGCGCTATCAGCAATGAGGCCGCGAATCCAATTGCCAGACCGAGAAGATTGATCGCCGCATACGCGCGATTCCTGAACAGGTTGCGTATCGCAGCCGCTGCGTAGTTGCGGAACATCTGTCACTCCTCCATTGAATCCACAAATCTTCCGTCCAGCATGTATTTTACGCGATGCGCATACGTCGCATGTTCTTTGGAATGCGTCACCATGATGATGGTAGTTCCATTTCTGGCTATGCCAGTAAGCATGTCCATCACCGCATCCCCATTTGCTGAATCAAGATTGCCCGTGGGCTCATCCGCCAGGATCAATTTTGGCCTCGCAACCAGTGCGCGCGCTACCGCCACCCTTTGTTGTTGTCCACCGGAAAGTTGTTTGGGCAGATGGCGTGCGCGATGCGATAAGTCCACATGCTCCAGCGCAGCCATGACGCGCTCACGACGTTCGGTAGCGGGCACGCCCAGGTACAGCAATGCCACCTCAACGTTCTCGGCCACATTCAAATCATCAATCAGATTGAAATTCTGGAAAACGAAACCGACACC
>DASZSV010000033.1:0-34201 GCA_035548495.1 Steroidobacteraceae bacterium | reverse complement strand
GCTGCCGCCGCCAACCTGCTTACTAGCGCAATATTGTATGGAAACGCGTCGACTCAACTACTTTTTCATTTCGACACATAACACTGTCAGGGAAACATTTCTTGAATGCCGATAATTGGTGTTTTCCGTTCCGGTTTTCGTATCAACCTTTGAAATGCCTTAAAGGTCAGCGCCTACTCGTGCGGGTGTGAATGGCCATGTGTTGTTGCGTAGAGTTACGCAGGGTATGAAAACAAATTCATCGATCCTCTCAATGCTGGGATGTGCGGTTGTAACGCTGATGGCTATTGCCATCAATGGTTGTGATGGCGGAAGTTCTTCTTCAATTCCTGCATCTTCGTCAAGCAGTACCTCTGCAAGCGGATCGTTTCTGGTGGCAGGTCATGCAGGGGGCGCCGGTACAGCGGCGCTATTCAATGTACCCAATGGAATTGTCGCCGACAGTAACGGAGTGCTTTATATCTCCGACACATTGCAGTCGATACGGCCGGTAACGTGTACGTAGCGGACACCTATAATCATGTCATAAGAAAAATCACCGTTGATGGTGTTGTGTCAACCATGGCCGGTCAAGCGGGCGTCGCCGGCGCTGCCGACGGGGCGGGGATCAATGCTACTTTCTATCGACCCTTTGGCATCACTGTGGCTGCGAATGGCGATGTGTATGTTGCCGACACGGGTAACGACAACATCCGTCGGATTACACCTGCCGGAATCGTTACCACCGTTGTCGGGCAGGCAGGCAACGTCGGATTTAAGCCCGGCGAACTGCCGGAATTGATCACTCCTCCGGTTGCCGTCACTGCATATGGCAAGTCCTTGTACGTACTGCTCAACAACGCAGTGGTCGTGGCCAACATTTTCTGAGCCGGTCTGATTTCGATCAAGCGTTATGTTCAAGGTGAATGCCTAGCCTGGAAGCACAGCCGCAGTGCGTTTTTTCATCATGGGATGTCGTATTCCCACAGACAATTTCGTATCTGTCTGCAAGCGCTTCTAGCAGCCTGCTTGTCCACCGTTGTTTTCAAAAAGAATGATGAAAAGACAACTTAAACACAGCGATGGGCGCGCATGCAAAATGATCGATATTCAGTTTAATTGTTGATCGGGAGATGATGATGAACCGAACAGTGGGTAAAGCAGGTGTGTTGGGCGTCATATTGATTCTAATGCTGGGCATTTCAGATATTGCCAGTGCGGGGTATGGCTTTAACTACTCCGGGGTGTGCGGCGTATATGGACCGGGAGAACAATATTGCTATGGAAAGCTGGTTGACATCGCTTCAGAAACCCAGGATTCGAACAGATACGCATGGTTCTCCAAGAGTTACTTCTATGGTGTCAGCTCGCTATGGTTTCACATGGAATATAACAATGTCTCGTATGACTGCTCCGCGCCGGAGTCAATGCACGATCTGTGGAATTCGTTCATGAGCAATAAGGTTACATTCTTTGTGGTAATTGATACCGCAACCGGAACTTGCACGTCAGGCTACGCAGGACCCGATTCATCCAATCCGAACTAATCACCATGCCGAAAAATCTTGCAAGCACGCTGGCCTTGGTGACGGGGGTTTTGGTCGCCGGTGCCGCGATCGGGTTTTATGTTCGTCCACTACTGCGTCCGGAATTGCAAACCGACGCAACAACGACAAATATGTCACCATCGTCGGCGTTCAAGCGGGCGACGATGATTACTGCGTGCAACTTCGATTCCGATCAACTAGGGCAACTGGCCGGTAATATCGCGCCGTTGGTCGCGCGGCAACTCAATCAGTTGGGCGCCAAAGGCGGTATCGACGTGGCGGATGCAAAACAACAGCAAGACAATCGAGGGCAGGGGCAAGCCGCGCAACTTGCTGCGTATTCCAGAGCGACCCAGATGGTGGATCAAATGATTGCCAATCGTCGTGTATCCCATCAGGGGATGGCAGATGCGGTCAAATTGCTGCAGCAATCCGGTCAGGCTGATCGCGCTTATGAATTACAGGGAAGGATTGCCGTTGCAATGAATCGCGGTGAACTGACACCCGAAGAAGCAGGAATGACGTTGCCACCGTCAGTGCAGAATCGGATGCGCTGATTTTCATGGTCTTCGACAGTGCAAATCGCATCACTTACTTCGGATTTCGCCAGTGGCCGGGCAATGGCAGGAATGGATCGGTAATGACAGGTCCCCAACTGCCGGGTTCATATTCATGCACGGGCTTGCGCGTGTTGAGTACGGGTTCTACTACGCGCCACGCATCTTCGATGCCGTCACGACGCGAGAACAAGGTGCCATCACCATTCATGGCATCATCCAGCAAACGTTCGTAAGCGGGCATTTCATCGCTGTGACTGTTGTAGACAAACAGTTCCACTTCTTCACCGCTCATCCGGTCGCCCGGTGATTTGATGCGTGCGCCCAGCGCGATGGATACGCGATCCGGTCCCAGACGAAAACGGAAATAGTTGGGACGATCATCACCGATGTAATCGAATACCTGTTGCGGAGGTGTCTTCAGTTCCACCACCACTTCGGTGGCAGTTACCGGCAAACATTTTCCTGCGCGGATATAAAACGGCACGCCCTGCCAGCGCCATGAGTCAATGAACATTTGTACTGCAACAAAGGTTTCCACTTTTGAATCCGGTGCAACACCGGCTTCCTTGCGATAGCCCCTGAACTGTCCGCGAATCAAGCGGTCTTCCGTCAGTGGCCGCAACGCACGCAACACTTTGGAGCGTTCATCACGCAGTGGTTCTGCGCCTTTGCCGGCAGGCGGTTCCATCGCCACGTGTGCGACGACTTGCAACAAATGATTTTGCACCACATCGCGCAACGCACCGACTTCTTCGTAAAAGCGGCCGCGCCCCTGAATGCCGAAATTCTCCGCCATGGTGATTTGCACACGTTCGATGTAATTGCGGTTCCAGATTGGTTCCAGAAACGAATTGGCAAAACGGAAGTACAACAGATTGAGCACCGACTCCTTGCCAAGATAATGATCAATGCGGAAGGTGGCGTCTTCGGAAAAAACCGATCCCAGCACTTCGTTGAGTTCAAGTGCCGAAGCAAGATCGCGGCCAAATGGTTTTTCCACAATCACGCGTGCACCCGTGGCACAACCGGAATCACCCAGTCCTTTCACCACGGTGGGAAACAGGCTGGGCGGAATGGCGAGATAGTGCAATGGGTGTGCTGCTGCACCCAGTGTTTTGCGCAAGTTGGCAAACGTGGCCGGGTCCTGATAATTGCCGCGCACATAACGCAGCCGGGATGCAAGCTTCGCAAACAGTTCGGGTTCAAAGTCATCACCGAACTGCTTGATGCCACTGGCGGCGTGATCGCGCAGCTGATCGTCATTCCAGTCTGACGACGCCACACCAATGATGGGAATGTCCAGCGGCGCAGCAGTCGTATCGCGCATGCTGCGCCGGAACATGGAATACACCGCGGGAAAAATCTTTTTGTGTGCAAGATCACCTGTAGCGCCGAACAACACCAGCGCATCTGACTTTGCCTGTGGTTTCATCATGCATGAACTCCGGTATCGTCAACAGCGAATGCGAGCACTGCCTGCACGGCATCACTTAGTGTCATGGGATTTCTGTTCCTGATGTCCGCCAAACTGTTTGCGCAATGCAGAGAGCAGACGGTTTGCATACAGGCTTTGTCCCTGCGAATCGAAGCGTTCAAACAATGCGGCTGACAAGGTGGGCATGGGAACGCCAAGATCAATCGCAGCGTGCAAGGTCCAGCGGCCTTCGCCGGAATCGGATACGCGGCCTGCGAATCCCTGCAGTTGAGGATCTTCATGCAATGCATTGGCGGCAAGGTCCAGCAGCCATGAGCGCACCACACTGCCATGACGCCACACTTCAGCGATGGCCGGCACATCGAGTTTGAATTGATAGTGTTCGGGATGATCCAGCGGTGCGGTTTCCGCATTGATCGTTTGTTGTTGCAGGCCGCGATCGGCATGTGCGAGCAGATTGAAGCCTTCGGCATACGCCGCCATGATGGCGTACTCAATACCGTTGTGGACCATTTTCACGAAGTGACCTGAACCCACCGGGCCGCAATGCAACCAGCCCCTTGTCTGTGATGGTGAATCCGGTGTGGCTTCGCCCTGGGCCAATGCAGCAAGCAATGGCGCGATGACTTTTATCGCTGCATCACTGGCGCCTGCCATCAAACAATAACCTTCGCGCAAACCCCATACACCGCCGCTGGTGCCAACATCGACAAACTCGATGCCTTTGGGCTTCAGTTGTTGCGCATGGTGTATGGCCTGACGGTAATCGGAGTTGCCGCCATCGACAATGATGTCACCGGCCTGCAGCAACGGGGTCAGCTTGGCAACGGTATCAGGCACAATCGCCGCCGGCAGCATCAGCCACACCACACGCGGCGCGGCGAGCTGTTTGACCAGGGCTTCAATGGAATCTGCAGCGATTGCACCTTCGGCCGCAAGTGCGGCGCGCGCTGCGGGTTGCACATCGAATACAACACACTTGTGCTGGTTGCGCATCAGGCGCCGTACCATGTCCGCGCCCATTCTGCCCAGACCAATCATGGCCATTTGCATATCAACACCTCCTCGGATCAGGGCTGACAATAATGCAACGATTTGAACTGGATTGCCGCAAAATAACAAAGATTTGATGTGCAACGCATCGGAGCCTGCATTCGGCAGACCGTCGCGGCACGGCACAAATGGCAGCGGATTAGCGCATCTTCATCAATAACAACAACAATTTTCCGCATTTCTCTTTACAATTGCGCGTCTTGTCCGGAAAACGCAAAACGACACATGCCCACTACATTTCAGAGAACAATACGCCTGCTGGCGGTGATAGCCTGCCTGAGCGCGGTCAGTGCATGCAGTTGGATGAATTATCATCATTGGTTTGGCAAAACTGATCAATGCGTGGACACCAAGTCCGATTATCTGCATGTGGAAGATCGTCCCTTGCTGAAGGTTCCACCGGGCGTCGATACACCGGACCGCCACAACCTGTTTGTGGTGCCGCAAGTGAAGGCCGCCCAGGCGCAGGGCAAGTGTCTGGACAAACCGCCCAATTACTTTGGTTATGCGGGACGCATTGCGGCGTCGCCGGAAGAAACCGTGGCGGACTGGGCGCAGGCCTGGGCCGATCGCAATGTGGAAGGCGTGATCGCGATGTATTCCACTCAGTATGGCAGCAATGGACCAGTGACACCGCTTGAGCAGCGCCGCGTGGAAATTGCGACTGGACCGTTGCCGGACGGAAGAGTTAGAAATCTGGTGGTGCGCACCGAAGACAACGATCACCGTCTGGCGCAGTTCACCCAGAAATTCGGTGATACCGAAGTCACCAAGCATCTGTTGCTGGTGCGCGAAGGCGGTGTATGGAAGATTGAGGATGAAAAGGTAATCACCGCCAAGTAATCTTGCTGCGCGATTTACCGTCTGTTGCATCCGATAGGAGTCACCGTGAGCGATCTGCCAGTCAGTGTTGCAACCTCTTCGCCGCGACTGTATCGCGGACATATTCGCGAAGCCATTGTTGATCGTCTTGAGCGGCGTCTGGGCCGCAATCTGATTACGGCATCGCGCCGCGACATTTACGACGCACTGGTACTTGCGGTGCGTGAAGAGCTTACCGATCGCTGGCTGGCCACCTGGCGCCGTGTCAATGCCGCGCATGTCAAGCGCGTGTGTTATTTCTCGATGGAGTTTCTGCTGGGGCGCAGTCTCATCAATGCGTTGTCGTCATTGCCGCCCATTGTGCTTGCCGAAACGCGCGAAACCCTGCGCAGCATGGGACATGATCTGGATGCCATTGCACAGGAAGAAGAAGATCCCGGACTGGGTAATGGTGGTCTCGGCCGCCTTGCTGCGTGTTTTCTCGATTCGCTGGCCACGCTGGGTTATGCCGCAACGGGTTATGGCATCCGTTATGACTACGGCATTTTCCAGCAGCAGATTGCACGCGATGGCTCGCAGCGTGAATTGGCCAGTTCATGGTTGCAATGGCAGAACTTCTGGGAAAGCGGTCGAGGCGGCGTGCGATATCGCGTGCGTTACGGCGGCCGTTGCCAGTCGGAACGCAATTCACTGGGCCGCATCTGTCATCACTGGGTGGATACGCAGGATGTGTGGGCCATTGGCTATGACTTTCTGATTCCCGGCAATCAATGTCCCACGGTCAATCATCTGCGGTTGTGGTCGGCTGAAGCCATCACGCCATTTCGCATCGAACATTTCAATGCAGGCAATTATGCCGCCGCAGTGGCCGAACAGATTGATGCCAAGAATCTGTCGCGCGTGCTGTATCCCGATGACACCACACCGCAGGGCAAGGAACTGCGTTTCAAGCAGCAATACTTTTTTGTCAGCGCATCGTTGCAGGACATGCTGGCGCAGCATCTGGCCAATGGCAGCACCTTGCAGGAATTGCCCAAGCTGGTGGCCATTCAATTGAATGATACGCATCCGGCGCTGACCATTGTCGAACTGATGCACCTGCTGGTGGATGAACATGCGCTGGAGTGGGAAGAAGCATGGAACATCACCCGCCGTACCTGTGCCTACACCAATCACACGCTGTTGCCGGAAGCGCTGGAAACCTGGCCGGTACATTTGTTTGAACGGCTGCTGCCGCGGCATCTGCAGATCATCTATCAGATCAACCGTGATTTTCTCGAACAGATCAGTCAGCGTTATCCCAATGACATGGATCGCCGCCGCCGCATGTCATTGATCGAAGAAAACAACGAACGCCGCGTGCGTATGGCATATCTTTCGGTGGTGGGCAGCCATCAGGTCAATGGTGTGGCGAAACTGCATTCGCAATTGATGCGCGAAACCATCTTCAAGGATTTTGCCGAACTGTGGCCCGATCGTTTCACCAATGTCACCAACGGCATCACGGTGCGCCGCTGGCTGAAGCAGGCCAATCCCGGTTTGTCGCAATTGCTCACCGATCATCTTGGCAGTGTCTGGGAAAACGATCTTGAAGAACTGGAGCGTTTGAAGTGGGCCATCGACAATGCCGAATTCCGCCAGCGCTTTCGTGACATCAAGCAGGCCAACAAGCAACGTCTGGCACAAACCATTTCCGAATTGATCGGTGTGGATGTGGATGCGCAATCCATGTTTGATGTACAGGTAAAGCGCATTCATGAATACAAGCGGCAATTGCTGAACCTGTTGCATGTCATCGTGCGTTATCAGCGCATCATCGACAATCCGCAGGGCCACATCGTGCCGCGCACGGTTATCATTGCAGGCAAGGCTGCGCCCGGTTACGTCATGGCCAAGGCCATCATCAAGCTCATCAACCGGGTGGCGCATGTCATTAATCGCGATGATCGCGTGGGCAACAAACTGAAACTGTGCTTCCTGCCTGACTACGATGTGTCGCTGGCGCAGGAGATCATGCCTGCCGCCGATTTGTCGGAACAGATTTCCACTGCCGGCATGGAAGCATCGGGCACCGGCAACATGAAGCTGTCACTCAATGGTGCGCTGACCATTGGTACACTGGATGGCGCCAACATCGAGATCAAGGATGCAGTGGGTGACGACAACATTTTCATTTTCGGTCTGACAGCGGCAGAAGCGACAGACTTGCATGCAAAGGGTTATTCGCCCATGCACTATGTCAACGAGCATGCTGAACTGAAGCGCGCCGTTGAGTTGCTGGATTCCGGCCATTTCACGCCGGACAATCTGGCTGATGCCAAGATCGTCACCGACCGGCTGCTCAGCGATGGCGAACACTTTCTGGTGCTGGCCGATTTTGCTGCTTATCTTGCCGCGCAGGATCGTGTTGATGTGTTGTACACGGATGCAGATGCATGGACCCGCAAGGCCGTCATCAATACTTTAAGCATGGGGCCGTTCTCCAGCGATCGCAGTATTCGCGAATATGCCGATCGTATCTGGGGCATCAAGCCGGTGCTGTAGTAGAAACATTCTGTAGCCGATGATTTATTACCGCGAAGGGCATTCGGCAGGTGATTTCCTTCTGCTCCCCTTGCCCCTTGAGGGAGAGGGGCCGGGCGTGAGGGGTGAACGCCGTTTGTTATCGTATGCAGAAGGTTTTTCGTCTCTCCTTTGATCCCTTTGGAGTAACTCGTGACTCTTTATTCCGATGCCTGCAAAGTGATTCCCGGTGGTGTGAATTCGCCGGTGCGCGCCTTTCGCGGTGTAGGCGGCGAGCCGGTATTCATCTCGCGTGCCAGCGGTGCGTATGTGTTCGACACCAATGACAGGCGTTACATCGACTACGTGGGATCGTGGGGACCAATGGTGCTGGGTCATGCACATCCTGAAGTGATCAGCACTGTGCAGGAACGCGCAGCACTGGGGTTGTCATTCGGTGCGCCAACGCAAATTGAAACACAACTGGCACAACTGATTTGCAAACTGATGCCATCCATTGAACTGGTGCGCATGGTCAGTTCCGGCACGGAAGCAACCATGAGCGCCATTCGTCTGGCGCGCGGTTATACGAACCGCGATGTGATAGTGAAGTTTGAAGGTTGCTATCACGGTCATTCCGATTCTCTGTTGGTGAAAGCAGGTTCGGGAGCGTTGACCTTCGGTGTTCCTACTTCTCCCGGCGTACCTGCTTCTTTCGTCGCACAGACACTCACACTCAATTACAACGATGCTGAACAAGTTGAAAAGGTATTCAAGGAGATGGGTGACAAGATCGCCTGCGTGATTGTCGAGCCTGTCGCAGGCAACATGAATTGCGTGCCGCCTGTTCCCGGCTTTCTGCAAACGCT
Source organism: Steroidobacteraceae bacterium (assembly GCA_035548495.1). GTDB lineage: Bacteria > Pseudomonadota > Gammaproteobacteria > Steroidobacterales > Steroidobacteraceae > CAILZL01. Next base: position 25,434 of record DASZSV010000033.1, on the reverse strand, counting down.
GCGCACAGTGTGCGATCAATATGGTTCCGTGTTGATCTTCGATGAAGTGATGACGGGCTTTCGCGTGGCACTTGGTGGCGCACAGGCAATGTACAACATCGTTCCCGATCTCACCACGCTGGGCAAGATTGTCGGCGGCGGCATGCCGGTGGGCGCATTCGGCGGCAAGCGCGCCATCATGGAAAAGCTGGCGCCATTGGGTCCGGTGTATCAGGCGGGCACGTTGTCCGGCAATCCTGTTGCGATGGCGGCGGGATTGAAAACGCTGGAATTGATTGCTCAGGACAAATCGTTTTACAACAAGCTTGAACAACGCACACAGCAATTGCTGAATGGTTTGAATGCCGCAGCACGCGAAGCGGGCGTTTCGTTCCTCACAACATCAGTGGGCGGCATGTTCGGTTTGTACTTCAATGACGGCGTAACGATCGAAACCTATGCCGATGTCATGCGCAGTGATGCCGAGCGCTTCAGGAAATTCTTTCATCTGTTGCTGGATGATGGCGTCTATCTCGCACCTTCTGCATTTGAAGCAGGGTTTGTGTCCATTGCACATACACAGCAGGATATCAACGACACCGTTGCCGCTGCTGCTCGTGCATTTGCGAAGTTGCAGTAATTACTCCTTGACTTCCCTCGCCCACGAGGGCGAGAGAAAGTTGCATCATGCACAAGTGGCCTGTGCAACCCGCCAGTCTCTGAGACGGCGAGGGAAGCAGGCATGTTCATAGAAGAGTGAAAGTTGGTAATGAACCCCCGTCCTCTCGTTGTCCGTTTTGGCGCATTAGGCGACATGGTGTTATTGACAACACTGATTCGTCACCTGCACCAGCGCTTTAATCAGCCGGTTGATATTGTTTCATCGGGCGCGTGGACGCGGCCGTTGCTGGAAGGTCAGCCCGGTGTGGGCGACTTGTTCGTCGTGCGCAGCCGCAAGCTGCCTTATCTGTTCAACAAGGGACAACGGCAGTTGGTGAAGGCATTGCGCAAGCGCGGTGCCGGGCCCACATGGTTGTGCGATTACTATCACAATGAAACCACTTATGCCCTGCTCAAGCGGGCCGGCTGGACCGAAGATCATTGGTGCGAACAGTTCGATCTGCCTGATGTGCGCGGCCCGCATTTTTGCGATTTGTGGTTGCGCTTTGCCTATCGCAATCCGGAAATCATTGGTGGAAAAGACTTGCCGTGTGATGCAACTGATGCATGGCCCAGTTTGATGTTGAATGATATGCATCGCCGCGAAGGCATGCAGTGGCTGGCGCAACATCAACTCCACAACAAGCCGCTGATCCTGGTTCAAGCAGGCAACAAACGCACCATGCGGCGCTTCGGTTTCAGACAACGCGCCACCAATTCCAAGTACTGGCCCGAACAAAACTGGAGAGAGGTGTTACGGCAACTGCGAGCCATGCATCCCGGTCATGCCATCATCATGCTGGGCGTGCCCAGCGAAGCGCAGTTGAATCAGGACATCATGACCAGCGTGGGTGTCAGCAATGTGCACAATCTCGCGCCGGAGATGAACATTCCACGCCTGATGCTGTTGTGCGAGCGTGCTTCAGGCATGGTTACCGTGGATACCGGCCCCGGGCATGTGGCCTCTGCACTTGGGTGCAAAATCGTTGTGCTGTTCGGCAAGGCGTCGCCAGACATGTATGCACCGCGCGGCGAAAGAGCCGTTGTGAAATGCTTGACCGGTGTAAATGAAGGCGAGACATCCATGCTGGGCATTACACCGGTCATGGTGATGGACGCGTGGCGATCACTGCAAATCAGATAATCATCATGAGCATCAAGTACTCGGTCTGCGAATCGCTGGACGACATCGTCAAATGTATTGCGGTGCGCTGCATTGTGTTTTGCGGCGAGCAGAACATCAGTTACCTGCTCGAACGTGATGAACACGATGCGGGCGCGATTCACGTTCTTGGTTCGCTGGATGGTGAGCCTGTTGCCGCGGCGCGGCTGCGTTATCTCAATGGCTATGCAAAGCTGGAACGTATTGCAGTACGCGCACCGTGGCGTGGCAATTCATATGGTATTGGCATCACGCAATTCATGATTGATGTCGCGAAGCGGCAGGGATTCACTACATTCAAACTGAATGCGCAATCACATCTTGAAAGTTTTTACGGCAAGCTGGGATTTCGTGCTTGCGGTGAACACTTCATGGAGGCAGGCATTGATCACGTTCCGATGGCGATGGAGCTGAGAGTCTAACGCTTGTCCAGCTCACTACGTGCCATCTTGTACGTCTCCAGCATCTTTTGCGACATCGTTTCCTGCATGGCATCGACTTGCTCTGCGGTCAATTCACGAGCAATTATTACCGGTTCGCCCACGGCAATCACAATGCGTGCAAAAGGCGAGGGCAATACAAACCTGTCCCAGGTGCGGAATACTTTTGCGGGTTTTGCTGCAAAGGCCAATGGCACGACAGGCACTTCAGCCAGTTGTGCAACAAACAGTGCGCCGGGTTTGAAAACGAAACGCGGGCCGCGCGGACCGTCCGGCGTGATCAATGGTGACAACTTGTCTTTGCGGATCGCCTTGTACAACTGCCGTACTGCGCGGCTGCCGGTATGTGTGCTGGAACCGCGAATGACAGTGGCGCCATACATTTCGGCAAGCCAGGTCGGCGCTTCGCCGTCCAGTGACGGGCTCACGAGAAAGCCGGATTTCAACGGCACACGTTTCGATACTGAATAACGCGCGCAAATCAGCAGATGCTGATGCCAGCACACCGGAATGGCAATGCCTTGAGCAAGCGCTTCTGATTTCCAGTGTTGTTCGCCGATGACGCGAATGCGTCCGCTGCGCCACAGCAGTTCCACAATGCTGTAGGCAATCCACACCAGTAACTGATACAGGATGCGACGGAACCAGGTGAGTTCACGTCCCGATTTGGTGTGATAACCCAGTCGTTGTGCTTCGTCGGAATCAGGAGCGGCCATCGTGCGGAAAAGTACTTCAACGATAATTACGGATCAATGATAGCGAAAACCCGGTATCTACACGATGGCAGTGCGTAACACCGATTACAGCACCAGTATGTCGGTGCTTGTATCCTTGCCGGTGTCAAGTCTTGCAAACAGTCTGTCCAGCTCGCTTATTGGCCGCAGTGCTCCGGCTGTTTGGCTGTCATTCAGATCCGCAAATCCGCGGTAATGTGCCAGCGATTCCTTGAGCGTCTGAAAGCTGCCTGCACGCTTCAGGCCGTAAGGCCAGAACTCCATCACCACCGGCACTTGCGCCGCCAGAAGAGCGGTTGCACCTTTAAGTACAAAGCCTTCATATCCCTGGGTGTCCATCCATATCAGCATCGTGCTGTTTGCCGGCACTTGTACAAGCCCATCAAGCCTGTGGGAAGGAACTTGAATATGTTCACGTGCTGATTCGTCAAATTCACCATTTTCGCTGCTTACACTGATGCGATGATCGCCCGAATTCAATCCTGAACGTTCCAGTGTCAATGACTGGTTGGAAAATTCTCCGGCCGCACAGGCATGAATGGTGATTCTGGATTCCATCTCATTCAGCAAGACATTGATCTGAAGCAGACGGCCATTTGCCGGATCAGGTTCTATGGCTACCGCCCGCTTGACGAGTCCGCGTTTCGTGGCAGGAATGCAAATCGTGCCGATATTTGCCCCAACATCCACCAGTACATCGATGGTTTTCATGCCCGTGTATTTATTGATCAGCTCAAGTGCGGCATTCACCTTGTTGAATTCAAATTCGCCGGAAATAAATACTTCCTGACTGATTATGCTGTCCTTGCAATGCACCAGATAACTCTCGGGACCCTGCTTTACATAGACAAATTCTGCCTGATCAACGCTGCCCATATATCTGAACAGCCATTTCCTGACGCGCGGATCGGTGGAATACCAGATGCGCGACCCAAACAACCTCACCATTGATCTTGAGGAGGCCAGCTTGAACAGCATCGAATCTTTGAATCTGGTCAGAAGAGTCATTGTTTATGGTTTGATGGGCAGGACGTGTGTTGACAGAGTGTAACGCATGCGCGAATCAACCGGCCTCCGGGCTGATGTTGTCTTGTCCAGCAAGATGGTGATAAATGTCATCGGCAAGGTCCTGCCACGTCCTCAACTTCGCGGTTTTGATGGCCTCTTCCTTTAACTGCAAGTAATCCCGGTCTGCAAGTGCTCTGGAGATGGCCGCCTTGATTGCAGAAGAGTCGTACGGATCAACGTAATCGGCAAGATTGCCGCACACTTCAGGAACAGATGTTGCGCGTGAGGCTATGCAATACTTGCCAAACCAGGCTGCCTCACCTACTGGCAATCCCCATCCTTCGTAAGTGCTTGGGTAAATCGTGAACACGCACTGCTGGTACAGCCACGCAAGATCGCCGTCCGTTGGGGCATGAATGACAAGTACATGCTTGGCAAGTTGCGGATCAGCGGCGAGACGGTCCTTGAATTCCGCGCCACCTCTTCCATACTTGCCCGCAAAAATCAGCGATGGCACATCGCCGTGGCTTGTTTCCAGCAATTGCTTCCACACCTCCAGCATCATCAGGTTGTTTTTACGATGTTCTATGGTGCCCACACATAAGACAAACCGGAGGTTCCGCAGATTGGATACGCGTTGTGATGGCGTTGCACGCGTGTCCCTTCCCATCCCCGGAAATTCATGCGCCAGTGGTATGGATGTGATATTTGGCTGCAGGTTTCTTTTTGCCGCAAACTCACGCAGGTCTCTCGCTGTTGATTTCGATACACATATAAATTCGGCGACATGGTCGAGGCAGTGATTCAGCCATTCCACAAATATCTGTGACTCCTTTGCAGAATAGTATTGCGGGTAGAAGACCGGAATAAGGTCGTGAATCATCTGCACGGTGTTTCCGCCGCGCGCCTTGTGTGATGCGGCAAATTCCCACATTTGCGGATGCCACCATGCTGAACCCATGCATACGTAAATATCGTCCTTGTGCAGTTGTTCAATCCGTGATGTGAGCATGGGGCATTGTGGATGAAGAACCTTTGGGTACAGACCCATGGCTCGCAACCGCGGACGCAGCAGAATAGCGCTCAAGTAAATGTCACACTTCCTGAGTGTTCTGAGTAATTTATTGTGCTCATATCGTTTCAGGTAACTCTTGATGTGTGTTCTGCCAGGCAGGAAGCCATAAGACTGGACCAGGCCGAGATCAACCAGCAGTTGTTCCCCATTGAATTCAAAACCTGTATCCGGTGCGTCGGGAACAAATTCATAGATGCCATTGCGTTCGTAATCGAAATACAGTCCGTAAATGCCGCCTTTATGTTTTCGCGCCAGTGAAAAGATTGTATTGAGTTGCACTCGCGGTATGCCAATAACAGTGTTATTGCGTCGCGAATACTCTATGACATCGGTGACGTCAAAATAAATCCTGGTCATGCAGGTTCTCCGCGCGTTCCTCTTGCTGCGGGAGTGTCATCAGATTTTATTGCAACTGGCTTGTTTTCGCGCATGACGGCAGTATTGCATCTACCAGCGTTTGCTGAAATAAAGTTTCGTGCCGTCAATATTGAAGTACACGCGCGGTTGCGATGCGTTGGATGGCAAGTCGTCAGCCAGTACCGCATCGCGATTCAGTTTGTAAGCCTGGAACGCATCGAGGCACAAGTCCCAGTTCCTGAACAGATTCATGTATGTGAAGTTGACGCCACGATACCAGCCATAAGCGGGTAGACCGGCTTCATAGCGGCTGGCGCCAAAGAACCCGCCGATAGCCATCCGGGAACCGAGACGATAACGATAGTCGATGAGTCTTATGGACAACAGGTTGTGTCCGGCAACTTGATCGGACTCCAGCCGTACGCCCAGATCGTTGCGATCGGAAACCCGCCGTCGCGCACCGATACCAGCATGATAGTTTTCTTTGAAATCGTCATACACTGTGGGTAACAGATTGAATTGTTCATTGCGACGGCTGCGATTGATACCCGCGTCGACGAATATGCTGGTGTCAGTTGAGGAGTCGTCTGCAGACATCGCAACGGCGTTGTTGCCGGTAAATGATGCAATATCGAATGATCCTGACAAACGCGCAAAGGATTTTCCGGCGATATCGCGGCCCGCAAACAATTCGGCCGCGATATTGTGATGGTGCCAGCCGGTTGAGAATCGCAAACCGCCTTCATGCAATCTGTAATCGGGTTCAACAACAGTATTAACGCCAGCCCACGCCGGTACATACGTCATGTCACGATAAATGGCCTGCAAGTAACTGGATGAGCCGAAACGATAACCGGCGCGGATCATCTGACTGTGTCCGCCGATGCCGGGATGATTGGTTCGTTCATCGCCAAACCAGTGTCCAAGAACGAAACCATCATTACTCATGCCTTGTGGATACAGGTGATGCACATACCACGCGTTTTGCCATTCCGAGACTTCATAGCTGAAATCGAAGTCCTTCCACAATTCAGGGAAATCCATGCCCAGCGTGAATGCAGTGTCACCGAAATATTTATTGCCTGCATAGGTGTTATCTTCTGCCGCATACTCGATATGTACCGCAAATGGTACGCGTGACGGAAACAATGCGCTTGCGGTAACCGATGCTTCCTGATTGCCGAATTCGGTGCCGCTGGCGGAATCAGCGTGATTGGCCGCACTGTTGTCGAACAGCGCCTTGTAGAATTGTTTAAGGCTGGTGCCGCCGCGCGCGCCACCGCCATATTGCATCAAACGGTTGATGGCAATGGCATAGCCGCTGGCAGGTTCGATGCTGAGTTGTATGCCGGCAAGGTTGGGATGACCGGTGGTAGTTGTGTTCTGATAGATGATGTTCTGCTGACTGGACATGCGTGCCAGGAATATTTCGTAGCTGATACCCAGCGGGGTCAATGGACGATAGTTACTGAGCGTGATCGACGGCATGGCCGGTGCTTCAGTACTCATCAGCATGCTGCTGTCCGTGTTCGGCGAAAACCAGTGATCGCGATAACCAATATCCAGTTGCGCAAAATCAAAACCCATGCTGATGACGGAACCGGCCGGATTGATGCGGCCTTGATAGGCAACAGCACTGCCATTCACCAGCAAGTAATCCGAAGGCTGGTAGTAGGCGCTGGCGGCAACATCCCATTTGCTGCTGACCGGCATGCCACGCTGATTGGGCAGTGAAGTGCCTGATTCTCCCGATGCCAGCGTGCCTTCCACGCGCGCTTCAGTGATTTTCGCAGTGTGCATGTATAGATCAAGATAGCTTCGCACTTCTTCGCACAGTTGTTCATCTTTCTGGCAGGCCTTGGGCAGCGCATCCAGCACAATTGCAGCCGCGATGGGACGGTGCATGATGGGTTTATCCCCGAGAATCAGTACACGTTCAATCTTGCGTTCGATATCGGGTGACATGTTCAACGGCAGGTACGGCGAAACGCCGCGGGCATGACATGCAATGCTGACGCACAACGTCAGTGGCGCAAGGGCAAGTGATGATTTGTGTTTCGGCAATTTTGTTGTATCCATGATCAAACACGCACCAGCAACCGCTCATGGTCCCTGCCGGTGTCGTGACGCAGGATTTCTGTTGCCTGCACATTGAGTCCATCCTGTTGTGGATCGAGCAGCCCGCGCATCAACAGACTGCGGCGCCTGCGATTCAACTTGAGTGTTCTGGGCTTGACCAGTGTGTTCAGTTGCACCTGCTGATGGGCGGGATTGTGCAAGTCTTCAAATACGCCTGCGGTGTCGGAATAACAAATGTAGCCGGCAAACAACAGGCGGAACAAAAAATCATCGTCTTCCTTGCCCCATGCCCAGTACTGGTTGGAAAAGCCATTGGCTGCGTGGACCTGTTCGCGCAGTGCCGTAATCACGCCGCCAAAGTATCGCGGCGGACGCAGCAATCCATTCCGCGACCCGACCAGATGTGTCACCAGCCGCAACGGTTGTGAAGGACACAGATAATTACCCTTGACGGGAATGGCATCAACATCGTGAAAACAATAATAGTCACAGTGATCCGCAGCGTGATGAATGCCCGCATTGATGATGGCGCCCTTGTTCCACAGCTTGCCCGCTTCCTGTTCGACAACGACAATGCGAAACACAATGGATTGTTCATTCAGTGCGGCAATCAATCGCGGAATCAGAACAGCAAGGTGTGCTTCGCGATCGCGTACGGGAATGATCACAGCAAGACGTTGCGATGAAAAAGTCAATGGTTGATAGACACGTTGCGACAACAATGCCTGCGCCATGCGCGGAGTGAATTTCCAGCCAGCGAGCGGAATCGGCGCATAACGTCCATCGACGCGCACATCCAGCAATGGATCGTCCTGCAAGACATGGCTGGGATACCAGCGCTGCACCCAGCGGGAAAAGCCGTTGAATCGGGGAAGAGAAAGCAAGCCAGCCTCGAGGTTCTTGTGTTCGCAAAAGGAAAATTATAGACGCAAACATATCATGACCGTTGCAAGAATCACGGGTGTCGCACTACGATGCACAAAATTTAAGGATACAAATCCGCCATGCCTTCAGCCCTGACACCGTTGCCGATCACGCTGGTGGTGATCACCTACAACGAAGCGGCCAATATCGCCCGATGCCTGGACAGCGTGCCCTTTGCGGCTGAAAAGCTGGTGGTTGATTCCGGCAGCGAGGACGACACCGTAATCATTGCCAAAGCGCATGGCGCAAGGGTGGTTCAGCAAGCGTGGCTGGGTTTTGGCGCGCAGCGCAATTTTGCGGCCACACAGGCCGCCAACGACTGGCTGCTCTGTCTCGATGCGGATGAAGCGCTCACACCGGCGTTGGCGGATGAACTGCAACGCGATCTTCCCGCATTGATTGCATCCGCTGCGGCAGCGGGCGTGATGATTCGCAGCGCTGAATTCATGGGCAAACGCATGCGCTGGTATCGTCTGATGGCGCGTGAACGCAAGGCACGCATTTATCACCGCCAGCGCGCCCAATGGTCGAATGTGCGCGTGCACGAATCACTTAACTATTCAGGCCGGGATGTAACCTTCAAGTCACCGTTCATTCACCATCTGAATCCCACGCTGGTTCATCACGAATTGAAATATCTCAGGTATGCCGAATTGAAAGCGCGTGACTGGAACGACAAAGAACGTTCAACGCGTCCAATTGAATGGCCTTTTGTGTTCATGACCACCTTTATCAAGGACTATTTTTTCCGGCTGGCGATGCTGGATGGCTGGCGCGGTTTTGCTGCGGCATGGATGGCAGCCGATTATGCGCTGTACAAACGATTGCGATATTTCGAGATGCGTGAGTATCCGCAGTCGGTGGAGCTGGCACGGGAGGAATTGAAAGCGAAGAGGCTGGAGAGGTAAGTATCAAAACATCATTTTGATCTACTGGTTAATCTACTGGATTTTTCAAAAATGGCTTAACTTCTTTCGCTGCCTATTGATCTTATTTCCACAGCGGCAGATTCAATGCCTGCTGCTGCAAGTCACGTTGTTCACCGGTGCAACGCAGCGCCTTATCAATCAGGCTGATGTCAAATCCCGCAACCGGCTTCTTCTGCAGCAGTCATGAGTTTATGGATATGAAATGGCAAAGGGCAGGCGGAGGCATGTTCTGGAGAACAACAGATGCATAGCTCGATTGCTGCCGCGCAACTGCTTAATGCAACTTCACTCTCGGCTCGGTTCTGCGTGTCAGCAATCTTGATGCCGTATCCAGAAACGTATGCCAGTAACCATGCAATGCAATTTCGTGCATCTTGTATAACGATATATACATCAATCGCGCAAACAGGCCTTCAACCCAGAAATTGCCGCCCACCAGTTTGCCCATCAAATTGCCTACGGTGGTGTACTTGCCCAGTGAAACCAGCGAACCAAAATCGCGATAGCGCCAGGGCTTGAGCGGCTTGTTGTTCAGATGACGCACAAGTTGCTTTGCAAGATGTGCAGCCTGTTGATGTGCCGCTTGTGCGCGTGGCGGCACGGCGCCGGTTTTGCCGATCCAGGGCGCAACGGCACAGTCACCGATGGCAAAAATGTTTGTGTCTCGTGTGGTTTGCAGTGTGGGCAGCACCACCAGTTGATTAAGGTGGTTGGTTTCAAGGCCATCCATGTTATGCAGTGTTTCACTGGCTTTGACGCCGGCCGCCCATACTATCAGTTCGGCGGGAATGAAAGTACCATTTGCCAGTTGCACGTGGTCATGATTGATCGCAGTGACGCGCGCGTTGAGATGAATCTGAACGTTCAAGTCCAGTAATAACTTGTGTGCGGCATTTGAAATCCGTTCGGGCAGCGCGGGCAGGATGCGTGCACCTGCTTCGATGAGATCGAGGCAAATATCGCGTTCGGCGTCGATGCGATTCAAGCCATAAGAGACCAGTGTGCGCATGGACTTGTGCAATTCCGCAGCCAGTTCCACACCGGTTGCACCGGCGCCAATAATGGCAATGTGCAATTGGTCCTTGCGCAACGGATCCCTCTGACTATGGGCCCGCAAACAGGCATTCACCAGACGCCGGTGAAAGCGTTCTGCCTGCATGGGCGTTTCCAGTGCGATGGCAAATTCCTTTACGCCCGGCGTGCCGAAATCATTGGTCAGACTGCCAATGGCTATCACCAGCGTGTCATAAACAATATCCTGCGGGCCGGTGACCTGCTCGCCGTCTTCATCAAAGTACGGTGCAACCTGTACTATCCGGCGTTGGCGATCAATGCCGGTCATCTCACCGATGCGGAAACTGAAACCATGTTCGTGTGACTGTGCGAGATAGTCTGTTGCATGAACATCCAGGTTCATGGTGCCTGCCGCAACTTCATGCAGATGAGGTTTCCAGAAATGTGAACGCGCCTTGTCGATGAGCGTGATGTGTGCCTTGCGTTGCTTGCCAAGACGGTTGCCCAATGCAGTGGCAAGTTCCAGTCCGCCTGCGCCGCCGCCAACGATGACGATGCGGTGAGGATGATTGTCCGGTGAATGGCTGTTCATGTCTGGCTCCATGTTCTGCAATGCAGCCGGCGGTTGTTTTTTACGCGGTGCGGGGCAACAACTCGGTGATATTCCTCACCGCGGGGAATTCATTGATGTCACGCGCCGGTTGCGTGGAATCGGGTTGTGCAATGGCAACGATCTGTGCGATGCCGAAGGCGCGTGCCGCGCGCAACACTGCAAGACTGTCATCAACAAACAATGTTTCGCTGCGATCAAATGCATCATGATGTGTCTGCAAATGCTCTTCGAGTCTTGGCCAGAATTCCGCGTGCTCCTTGGGAACGCCAAAGCGGTGCGATGAAATCACGGCATCCAGATGTTGTTCCAGTCCGGTGTGTTGCGCCTTGATGGCCAGCGTATCGAAATGAGCGTTGGTGGCGAGTATGAGGCGCCGTCCCATCTGCCGCACCGTGGTCAGAAATGTTTCAGCACCTGGCAGAAAGCGTATGTGTTCACGTGCTTCATGTTTCAACGCGGCGATATTCATGCCCAGTTCACGGCTCCAGTGATCGGTGCAATACCACTGCAATGTTCCCTGATATGCCGCAAAGCGTGGTTTGAGTTCCTGCTGTGCTTCATGCAATGTCATGCCGCGCGCATCACTGTAACGCTGCGGCAGAAACTCCAGCCAGAAAAAATTGTCAAAGCGCAGGTCCAGCAAGGTGCCATCCATGTCCAGCAACACGGTGCGAATGCGATCCCAGTCAGGCCGGGCAGGTGTATGAACGGGTTGTGGCATGGTGCGGAATGAACGGATGTTACAGGCAGTGTAATCGAAGCGCGGCAAGACACGCCAATGCTGAAAGGCTATCATCGTTACATGAACAACAGTTCCCTGATTCACCCGACGCCGGATGTCGCGTTATTGCAGGCAGTGATGGATATTGCACGTGATGCCAGCGCAGCCATCATGAATGTATACGCCGGTGAATTCACCGTGGACCACAAACAGGATGATTCGCCATTGACACAGGCGGATCGCGCTGCACATGTGCTGATCACCAATGCATTGCAGAAGTTGACGCCCGATGTGCCGGTGCTGTCGGAAGAGTCGCCGCCGGCATTGCATGATTTCGCGACACGCCGTCACTGGCCGCAATTCTGGCTGGTGGATCCACTGGATGGCACGCGCGAGTTCATCAATCGTAACGGTGAATTCACCGTCAACATTGCGTTGGTGCAGCAGCATCAACCGGTGCTGGGTGTGCTGGCCGTGCCGGCGAAGCAGGTTATTTACACCGGTATGCGCGGGCAGGGCGCACGGCGCATCGTTGCACATCAGCCGCCGCAGATCATTACCACGCGCAAGGCACTCACTGTGCCGGTGATTGTAGGCAGCCGTTCGCACGGCGGTCATTCGCTTGACGGCTTTCTTGACAAGCTGGGACACTACCAGCTTGATTCCGTGGGCAGCGCGCTTAAATTCTGTCGTGTCGCCGAAGGTACTGCCGACTGCTATCCTCGCTTTGGCCCGACATCGGAGTGGGATACGGCAGCCGGTCAGGCGATTGTCGAAGCGGCGGGCGGTGCGGTGTTTGATTTGACCGGACAGGTGTTAAGTTACAACCGGCGTGAATCGTTACTTAATCCACACTTCATTGTGGTGGGTGATCGACAATTTGCATGGCAAGGGTTGATTGGATAATGATGCAACCATGTTGAGCTTTCAGGTCATTGCAGGCGTGTTACTGGTTGCCGTGCTCATCTGGTTCTGGCACGACAGTCTGGGTACGCGCGAACGCGCCAATTTTGCCGCGCAATCGGCCTGCGAGCGGGCGCGTCTGCAATTTCTTGATGGTACTGTTGCGTTTGCACGCCTGAGTGTTGCGCGCAATGAATACGGGCGGCTGGCATTCCGCAGAACCTATGTGTTCGATTACACGGCGGGCACCCCCGAACGCATGCAGGGTTTTATTGTGCTGCTCGGTCACCGCGTGGAGGCGATTGGCTTTGCGGATGACGGCAACGATGACTCGCGCACCTGGATTCATCCGCACGACGTGCACAAGCCTGCTGTTCCGGCAGACGACAAGGTGCTGGACCTCAATGAGTTGCGCAAGCGACGGCGCAGCACCACCTCACCGGTAAGAAAATCCAGCGATACATGGCATTAGCGCACACTGCGGCAACCCCCTTATCGCACTCAAGCCATAATTTCGTTACATTACCGTTCTTAAAAATATCCGCGCCGCGCATGAGCGATTCGAAAGATACCAAGATCGATACTCAAACCTTCAAGCGTCTCGAACGCCTGCGGGAGCTGCGCATTGAACATCGCGATCTGGACGATGTGATCCATCGCCTGCAAATGGACTTGTATGTCAACGAAGTGCAATTAAGACGCCTGAAAAAACGCAAGTTGATGCTCAAGGATCAGATCGCGCTGCTGGAAAGCGAGCTTATTCCCGATCTCAACGCCTGAGTGAGGCCATCGCCATCGTAAGGCGCATTTATCTGCTGATCATGAACATGGAATCATTGAATGAGCTGGGTGTGCCGGAACAGGCGCTGAGTTTTCGCGCCATTCGCAGCAGCGGTCCCGGTGGGCAGAATGTCAACAAAGTATCCACTGCAATCCAGTTGTGCTGCGATCTCAATGGCTGTGATTTGAACGATATCGTCAAGACGCGCTTGCGTACCCTGGCGGGCCGTCGTCTTTCCAGTGACGATGTCATCACCATTACCGCACAACGCTTGCGTACACAGGAACAGAACAAACGCGATGCACTGGAACGATTGCACGCATTGATCGCGCAGGCATCCATCATTCCCAAAGTTCGCCGCGCTACGCGCCCGAGCAAAGCGGCAAGGAAGCGGCGTGTCGATACCAAGGTGCAGCGCGGACAGACCAAGCAGCTCCGGCGCAAAGTCACATCGGATTGATGATGGATCGTCATCACTGACGGCAGGCAATCCAACCGGATTACGAATGTATTGACCGCGCATCAACAAGCGGTACCATGTGATGACGTATTTGCAAAAGAACGTCATCTTGAACACCGAAACACCTGCTGCGCTGATTATCCTGTTGCTGACCACGACGGTCAGTCTGCTGGCGCTTTATGGCCAGCCACAATGGATCGATAAAGGTCTGTTCCGGCCGTATTGCTTTCTGCGCCGGCGCCAGTATTACACGCTGTTTACGCATGGGCTGCTGCACAGCAGTGTGTCACATCTGTTGTTCAACATGCTCACGTTCTATTTCTTTGCATTCACGCTGGAACGCACCATCGGCACGCCGCGCTTTGTGTTGCTGTATCTGCTGGCGCTGTGTCTGAGCGAAGTGCGCACGTATCTGCAACAAGCGGATAATCCACGCTATGCCACGCTGGGCGCATCCGGTGCGGTGGCCGCCATCCTGTTTGCAGAGATTGTCTATTATCCCTATCAATCACTGTTCATCATGTTTATTCCGGTGCCGATTCCTGCACCGTTGTTTGCGGTGGGCTATGTGGCGTATTCAGTGTATCTGTCACGTCGTGGCGATGATGGCGTCAATCATAATGCGCACATTGACGGCGCGATTACCGGTTTGCTGTTTGTGGCGTTGACGGACATCAATGCCTATCGCGAACTGATAGCCTATTTGATGCGGTAATTGCCCGGTAGCAACGGGTATTGATGACTGGCTTGCTGGAGGATTGCGATGCGCATGCTCAAGATCGCGTTCTGGACACTGGGCGGCATCATCCTGGTGGTGATGCTCGCAGCGTTGCTGCTGGTATTGTTCTTCGATCCCAATAAGTACAAGAGCAACATGGAGCAACTGGTGCAGCAACGAACCGGCCGGCATTTTGAGATGCAAGGCAGACTCAAGTTGTCGCTGTTTCCCTGGCTGGCGGTTGAAACAGATGCGGCAGAACTCGGTAATGCGGCAGGTTTTCCCAAACAGCCGATGCTGTCCGTCGCACATGCACGGTTGGGAATACGCCTGTGGCCGTTGTTGCATCATCGCGTCGAGATCGGCATGGTGGAACTGGATTCTCCGCAAATAAGATTGATCAAAAACAGGCAGGGAATTGGCAACTGGAGTGACCTGACCAGTAGCAGTTCAGCTGCGCCCGGTGATACGTCAAGCAGTGGCAGTGATACATTGAATGTCAGCGTTGCGAGTATCCGCATACGCGATGCACTGCTCAGTTATGACGATGAACAGGCAAACAGTCATATCAGGATTCATGATCTCTCATTCACAACCGGCGCGCTGGCATCGGGCGTGCCGTTCAATATTGATTCATCGTTTGTGTATGAAGATGGAGCTGACCTGTCCGCAAAGGTCAAGTTGGCGATGCGCGTGACAGCAGACATGCAGGTGCAACGCTATACGCTGGACGGACCGGCAGTGGAAGTGTCGCTCAATAACAAGGGCTCGACATGGCCGTTAACGTTGCACGCTCAGTCCATTACAGCGGATGTCAATTCACAAAAGGCAACAGTTAACGGCATGATGCTGGAGGTGGCGGGCGCAAAGCTGAATGCCGACATCAAGGTGCAAAAAATGCTGGATGCGCCGCGTGCTTCCGGAAGCATTTCAATGGCGCCGGTTTCATTGCGCTCTGTTGCAAAGAAACTGGATGTCACTTTGCCTGTGACGAGCGATGCGCATGCGCTGGAACGAATCGCGTTCACCACCGGCTTTGCCGCAACCGGATCGTCATTGCAGCTCAAGTCATTGCAGTTGCAACTGGATGACTCAACGCTGCGGGGCAGCGCCGGCATTGATGATTTCAACAGCAAGGCAATCACCTTTGATCTTGGCGTTGATCGCATTGATGCAGATCGTTATCTGCCGCCGCCAACAAATGAATCGAAAAACAGTTCCAATAAGGAAACACCCGTGCCGATTCCTGCGGAGTGGGTGCGTGGCTTGAATATGCAGGGTGAGTTGCGTGTTGCCGGCGCCACCTTCAATCACATGCAGATCAGCAAGATTCGTGTTGGCGTCAATGCGCTCAACAACACCGCGCGTATCAATCCATTGCAGTTGTCGCTGTATGGTGGCAGCTATTCAGGCGACATGACACTCGATGCAACCCATGCATTGCCGCAGTTGAGCCTCGAACAGCATTTGAATGGAGTAAACATGATGCCGCTCTTCAAGGCGTTGTATCAAACCGAACGCATCAGCGGGCGTGGCAGCGTCAATATGAAATTGACCGGCAGCGGCAGGAATAGCGATGCCCTGAAGAAAACGCTCAGCGGCACCGTGGATTTCAATGTGCAGGATGGTGCTGTGGAGGGTATGGACCTGTGGTATGAAATACGCCGTGCACGCGCCGTGCTCAGACAGCAAGCCATTCCTGCGCGTAGCGGTGCTGAACACACTGCTTTCACCCGCTTGCGCGGCAGTGGCATCGTGAACAATGGCGTGCTGACCAACAAGGATCTCGATGTCGCCATGCAGTACCTCAAAGTAACGGGTGCGGGTACGGTCAATTTGGTCAACAACACACTGGATTATCGTCTGTCGACGACGGTGCTGAAAATTCCGCCGGAGGATCAAGCGAATGGTGGCAGCGAAGATTGGTTAGGCCAGAGTATTCCCGTGACGATCACCGGTCCGCTGTCCGATCCCAAAATACGTCCGGATATCGAGGGCATGGTCAAGGAAAAAGCCAAACAGCGTATTGATGAAGAGAAGCAGAAACTTCAGGACAAGCTGAAAGACAAGTTAAAAGACAAATTGCATGACTTGCTGGGCGCAATAATGATCGTGCCACGTTCAGCGTTCCACAACGTTTAACCGGTCACGACTGCCGGTCAGTCTTTTTCCGGCAACTTTCCGGAGGAACAAATCCCGTTACCCGGCAAGTCCCAATGATCTCGCTATTCCTTCTCGATACGCAGTCGCCTGCAATCCATATGCCGCTTCAATCTTGCTGCTGTCAAAACGATAGTCGTGGTTGAATTGATACATCATTTCCTGATTCTCGCGCAGCACGGGAATGAACCATCCCATCAACTTCAGCATCCATCCGGGTACTGCCTGCAGCTTGCCGGGTTGCTTTGCCAGTTCACAGGCAATGCGTACAAAATCCGCGCCGGTCAACAGTTCCTTGCTGGTGGGCACATGCCATGTTTGTCCATAAGCATCCGGTGATAAACCCAGCAGCGCAGTGGCCTTGCCGGCATCCGGTGTAAATGAAAACGTGTGAATGACATCGGGATCGCCAATCCACTGCGGTGTCTTGCCTGCCTTGAGACGTTCGAACACGGTGACATGCGGAAAACTTTGCACTGCGCCGGGGCCATAAAAATCAGCGGCACGCACAATCATCGCCTGCAGATTCTGTTTACGGATTTCATCCAGCAAGGTGGTTGCAATCGCCGCCCTGACTTCACCTTTCCTGCTCACGGGATTGAATGGTGTGTCTTCAGTCATCGCACCGTTCACGCGTCCATAGGCATAGACATTGTCGAAGAACACCAGTCGTGCCTGATGCTGTTTGCAGGCATCAATCACATTGCGCATGATGCGCGGCCATTGTTCCTGCCATACCTTGATGTCGTATTTCAATCCTGCGACCAGATAGACCGCTTCACTGCCGGCGACCGCATCCGCGGTTGCCTTGCTGTCGAGCAAATCAGCACAGATGATCTCATCCGTGGCATTCACACGCTGCGGATGACGGCTGACTTGACGGACGGCGATCCCTTGTGTGGACAAAGTGCGCGAGAGTTCTCTGGCGATCACGCCGTTGGCGCCGAGAACGGTGTGCATGCGATTGTTCATGGTGGCATTCATGGCGTCATGTCGAACAACAGGAATTCGGTGCCCGCCTGTGTGTGCATCGTCAACGCCTGCACATCACTGACGGCGGCGCCATCACCTGCATCCAGCGAGTGATCGAGCACATCAAGCTGTCCCTTGATCATCTGAATCCAGAGCGCGCGATGGGTCCGGGTGTGATGCGTTATCTCGCCTGCAGCGGGTGTTCTTCCCAGATAAATGTCGGCGTCCTGATTGATGGTGATGGAACCGTCGCGGCCATCACGGGATACCAGCAATGCGAAATGGCGGTTTGCCATTCTGGATTCAAAGTTCATTTGACCATACGACGGCGCGTAGCCGCGCTTGTCGGGAAAAATCCATATCTGCAGGAAATGGGTCTTCATGTCTCTTGCATGATTGTATTCCGAATGACGCACGCCGGTGCCGGCGCTCATGCGCTGAATTTCGCCGGGCTGAATGATGGTCTTGTTGCCCATCGAGTCCTGATGTTCCAGTGCGCCTGCAATCACGTATGAAACAATTTCCATGTCCTGATGACCATGCGTACCAAAACCGGCGCCGGGTTCGATCTGATCTTCATTGATCACACGCAACACCGCAAAACCCATGTGTTCTGGATCATGATAATCGGCAAACGAGAACGTATGCTGCGAATGCAACCAGCCATGTTCCGCCTTGCCACGGTCACCGGATTTGCGAATATGAATCATGAGTCCTCATCATCAGCAGATAACAGCGTCAATATTACTCTCTATCAGGTTCTCTATCAGGCGCCACAAATTCATCGGGCTTCTGTGATCCTTCACCAAAAAAAAACTTTTCCATTTCCGTGACCAGAAATTTGCGCGCCTTGGGTTCAATCGGCGACAGTCGATATTCATTGATCAGCATGGTTTGATGTTGTACCCAGCGTGCCCATGCTTCTTTGGATACTTCGTTATAAATGCGCTGTCCCAGTTCGCCGGGATAAGGGACATACGACAAGCCTTCGGCTTCGCGTTTCAACACAACACAATTTACCATGCGGGTCATACGGCATTCTCAAGTGGAGCTTGTGCCCTGTTCAGGCACTTCAGGATGTCGAGCACGGGCTTGGCCAGGCCGATGCGTGCAGGATGCAGTGGATCATACCAGCAATAACCCGCGGTATCTGCCACGACTTCGCGAGGGGTGGCATCGGCGGCCCACCATGGATGCAGTTGCAAATCAAAATGTGTAAACGCGTGGTGAATCACTGGCAAATTTCTGATTGAAGCGTTGCTCATCACAATGGATTGCACAAAAGCCTTGCAACTGGCCTCATCATCAAATTGCGGGCACACCCACAAGCCGCCCCAGAGACCTGCGGCAGGACGCTGTTGCAACAGCACCGCATTCGAGTGGTTGCTGATCACCGCAACATGGGCAACCCGTTGTGGCCGTTTGCGTTTGGGGCGTGGTGTGGGTAATTGCGATTGCAACCCGTGTGCATTGGCAATGCAGGTTCCGGCCAGCGGGCAGGTGTGGCACAAGGGATTCTTGCATGTGCATACCAGCGCGCCGAGATCCATGATGGCCTGTGTGTAATCGGCAACGCGCGTCGCGGGCGTGCAGTGTTGTGCATGTTCCCATAATTGCGATTCCACTGACGAGTTGCCGGGAAAACCATGAATGCCGAAGTAACGTGTCAACACGCGTTTGACATTGCCATCCAGAATGGCATGCGGCAGTTCATAAGCCTGTGCAAGAATCGCTGCTGCCGTGGAACGGCCAATGCCCGGCAGTGATTGCACCGCATCCAGTGTGCGGGGCATGATGCCCTGATGTTGTTGCATCAATTGCTGTGCAGCGCGATGCAGATGACGTGCACGCGCGTAGTAACCAAGGCCGGTCCACAGATGCAGCACTTCATCCAGCGGTGCGTTGGCCAGCGCACCCACATCGGGAAAGCGTTGCATGAAGCGTTCGTAGTACGGGATGACGGTGGTTACCTGCGTCTGTTGCAGCATGATCTCGGAGATCCATACACGATAGGCATCGCGCCCTTGCCAGGGCAGGTGCTTGCGGCCGGCGCGATCAAACCAGTGGAGCAATGCCGATGCGAATGGATTCATCTCCGCAGTGTAAATCAACACATGGATTTACTGCGCCATTTTTTCGATGTGTTCAAACATGCTGAGCGTGGCGTCGCGCAGGGTATGCAGCATGATGCTGCGGCCAAACAAGGGCGGTACCCAGAATTTCGGCACAATGTACGTGGTGTAGTGAATCCGCGTGCGATGACCATCGGCGATCAACACCGTGTGTGTGCTGCCGCGTTTCGCGTCGCTCTTGCCGGGAATGACCGTGGCAAGCAATTCCAGAGGACGTTCCTGCACGGTTTCAACGCGATCGACATTGCGGCATACAAATGAAAAGCAGGCATGGATGCGCGTAAACAGTTCCACTTCGTCAGGTTTGGGACGGGCCACGACTTTCGATTCCAGAATGCGTTCATCCAGTTGATCGTAGTGCGCATAGTCGCGCAGCAATGCTTCAACACGTTCTGCAGGTGCATTCAAGGTCACATCCATGGTCAGACGGTATTCGCCATTGGCATATTCGGTGCTGATGGCGTGTGTTTCCATCGCCATCGCGCTGGTGCTGAAGGCCGCTGGCGCGACCAGTGCGACAACAAGCTGCAGGTAAACAAGTCGAATGCTGGACAATGGATTCTCCGCGGTACGAAACATCAGCATGACAGAATCCTGCCGATAGTGTGAAACCTTGCTCACTTTATCAAGCCATTGACCGGGCCTGTGTTAATTCCGGTTCAACCGGCAAACGCCTCTTTTTTACAGAGTGCTGACAGCGTATTGAAAAACTCATTTCATCTACTTGCATGCGGCCGGTACTCACTTCCTGTGCTGCCGCCCCGGGTTGAGTATTTCAACAAGCAGCTAAAGAAGCCTGCGCTGCACCCGATACATCGTAACAATAGCCTGAATGCTGTGTGGCTCAATGCGCCATGCACGGCGATGATGTGTGATCAAGTCACATTGTGTGATGCATCGCACGCGCCGTGTCAGCACTTCATGCCAGCCAAACCGCATTGGAGCCTTGTTGTCGTGACATTTTCCGCGATGCCGTCCCGTAACCCGTTGCCGTTGATCATGGTGCCTGCTGCCATCGCGATGGCATTGACGGTCAGTGTCGGTTACTTTCCCGCAGGTTCAGTATTCGTGGTGATTGTGTTGCTGGCATTGTCGTCATCACGTGCATGGCATGCTCATGCAGTGGCGGCCATGGGTTCTGTTGCCGTCATTGCGCAAGTGATGTTGATGCATGCCGGTTCAGTGAATCACGCAATCATCATCAGTGCAGTAATCAAACTGGCCGCAATGTGGGCCGCGGCAACGCTGGGTCATGCATGGCTTGCGTCCCGTGCTGCCAACGTGAGTGCGCCGGATGAGCGTGGCGCCGCCGCACGCATGAATCTCGCGGCGCGTGCCGCCGGATTGTGGATATGGGAATGCGATCCACTCACCGGTGAGTTTATCTGGGATCTCAATCGTCCCGCGGAACTGGGACTGAATGATGTGCCGTATCCGCAGTTGCGGCAACGCTTGATGGAGATTGCCAACCCGGATGAATTCGCGGAAATGATTGAGGTGCGCAATCGCGCCATCGCAAACAGGGAAACGCGTTATGTGTGCCGTTACAGTTTGCGCAATCGCAGCGTGCAACGCAGCCGTGAAGTCGTCGCCAATCTGAGTTATGACGCCGATGGCAAGCCCGTCCAGTTGATGGGCGTCACGCACGATATTACCAATGAAGTGCAGACATTGATGTTGATGCAACGGCAGGCGGAAGAGTTGCAGCAAATGCAGGAACGCCTTGAACGTGCGGCGATGTCCAGTCAGGAAGGTTTGTTTGAAGTGGATTTGATATCCGGACGTCACTGGGCCTCCGGCAGTTATCGCAATCTGCTGGGCTTGTCCGCAGATCTCGACATCAGTGTCATTGGCCAGTTCTATGCGTTGATTCATCCCGATGACATGCGAACACTGCAACAGGCCATTCATCGCCTCAAGCCTGGTGAGTCATTTGATCAGGAGCTGCGCTTTCAACATGGTCAGGGTCAGTATCGCTGGATGCGCGTGGTGGGTACGTTGCAACGCAGTGCAACGGGTGAATCGGGTTGCTTCAGCGGCGCCATTCGTGATGTTCATGAACAACGCATGGCGCAACTGCAATTGAAAGAAACCCAGGCACGATTGAATCGCGCCATCAATGGCACGCAGGATGGATTGTGGGAAGTGGAACTGACCACCGACCAGCTGTGGCTGTCGCCGCGCTTTGCGACCATGCTGGGATACGATCCGGAGGCCATCAGTCACTGGACAGGTTATGACGTGGATGCCATCACGCATCCCGATGATCTGCCGCAGGTGGTGGACATGCGTTATCGCGCGACGGTGTTGTTCGCACCGTTTGATGTGGAAGCACGCATGCGCACCAGACAAGGCCGCTGGCTCTGGATGCGCATCCGTGCCACGCTGGAACGCGATGAACGTGGTCAACCCTTGCGTCTGTCCGGTTCCATTCAGGATGTCAATGACGCACGCATCACGCATGATGAACTGGTGGCCGCAACGGAAGAAGCGCATGCAGCCAATCGCGCCAAGAGCGCCTTCCTTGCCAATGTCAGTCATGAAATCCGCACACCGATGAATGGCATTATCGGCATGACCGGCCTGCTGCTCGAAACCCAGCTGGACCGCACGCAACTGGAGTTTGCCGAAACCATTCGCGGCAGTGCCGATGCGCTGCTCACGGTGATCAACGATCTGCTCGATTTCTCCAAGATCGAAGCCGGCAAGTTCGAGATAGAAAAAATCGACATGGATTTACGCAGCAATGTCGAAGACGTGGGCGCCATGCTGGGCTTTCAGGCGGCCAACAAGAATCTTGAACTCATCATCAATGTGCATACCGATGTGCCAGAGTTTGTCGTGGGTGATCCGCAGCGTATCCGTCAATGTCTGATCAACCTGATTGGCAATGCCATCAAGTTTACGCGTCAGGGCGAAGTCGTCGTGGAAGTGTCCTGTGCACAGGCATTGCAGGGCAATCCATTGTTGCAGTTTGAAGTGCGTGATACCGGCATCGGATTGATGCCCGATGCAATGGACAAGTTGTTCAAGCCGTTTACACAGGCCGATTCATCAACCACACGAAAATATGGCGGCACCGGACTGGGGTTGTCCATCGTCAAGCGTCTCGTGGAGATGATGGGTGGCAACGTGGGTGTCAGCAGTGTGCCCAACGAAGGCTCCACGTTCTGGTTCACCCTGCCGCTGGAACTGGCACAGGTGAATCGCAACGAATCCATCAGCACGGCTTCGTTGCGCGGCAAACGGGTGTTGATTGTGGATGACAATGCAACCAATCGCCGTGTGCTGGCCTCGCAGCTTGAATATGCAGGGTGCGAGTGTCTGATCGCCAGCAGCGGTGATGAAGCCTTGCAGCAATTGCATTACGCGCGATTCCGTCATCGTCCTGTGGATGTGGTTGTTGCCGATTTCCAGATGCCTGACATGGATGGCGCCATGCTGGGTGAACGCGTACGGCGCGACGACAATCTTGCCGACACACGTCTGGTGCTGCTGACATCCATGGATCGTCATGGCGATACACAACGCTTTGCCAGACTGGGATTCGCCGCGTATCTCACCAAGCCGATTCGTGCACGCGAGCTGCGTGAATGTCTGGTGCGCGTGCTGGCGCGCGCGCCGGATGAATGGCGCAATCAGGATCAAACACTGCTGACGCGCGGCAAGATGCGTGAAAGAGCGGCAACCCGCCGTTACACCGGACGCGTGTTGCTGGTGGATGACAATGTGGTCAATCAGAAAGTCGCCATGCATTTTCTCGAACGCATGGGCATTTCCGTGGTGGTGGCCAACGATGGCGCCGAAGCATTGAAACAGTTTGACATCAACACCTACAACCTGGTGTTGATGGACCTGCAGATGCCGGTCATGGATGGATTTGAAGCAACGCGCCGCATTCGCGATTTCGAAGGCTGGCAACAACGTACGCCCATCATTGCATTGACGGCCAATGCGATGGCAGGACAAATGGAACGCTGCCTGGCAGCGGGCATGGATGGTTTTCTCACCAAACCTCTGGAAGTGGATCCTATGCGTGAAATTATTTCCCGTTACTGTCAGGAAGAATCCGGCGGCAGCATCAGTGGCAATGAACACCCGGCGAATGATGCAGCAGAAATGCACGACGACAGCGCCGTGGAACAGATGTTGACCACGCCTGCCGCTGCATCATTCTCGCAGGTGGATGTCACCAAGCTGGATGATCTCACCGGCGGTGATACTGAGTTCCTGCAGGAGCTGGTGCAGGCATTCAATCAAAGTGCCACTCAGATATTGAGTGAATTGCAGCAGGCGGCGACCAACAAGGATCGCACGATCATTGCCCGCGCAGCACACAAGCTCAAAGGCGCCAGTGCCAACATGCAGATCAACACCATCCGCGAATTGTGCGCCGCGCTCGAAGGCCATGCATCCTCGTTGAGTGATGAAGCATTGGAGACTCATTTGCAGCAATTGCAGAATGCAGTGACGGCGGTGCTGGCTGAACTGGATAACATTCTCAAGCTCAAGCAGGCTGCGGCTTGAGAGATGCCTACAGTGATTTGGGCGTCGATATATCGTGGTTAACGCCTAAAATAACTTCGAAACTTCGCCCAAGCACCAATTGCGTTGCGTCCCATAACTATCCTTAGTTGCACAATTTTCAATCAATTTTCGCAACCCCCGATTCCCCCGGCCTGGCACCGTTCGGGCATTTAATGACAACCGAATTGATGGTAATTTACGTTCACTCATAGAGGACGCTAAATACCAATTAAATCTCACCGATCAGGAGCTTACTATGCTCATAGTTGATCAGCCCGCAAATCCGCCAAGTACTCCATCGGTTATGTTGGTGCAAACCGATGCTGCTAAGTCAGTTATAACTTCCCCACACATTCTGGGAATCTGCAATTTGGTTCAAATGGAGGACGACGGTAGCAGCGTTTCCGGCGCAACTATACTTCCGATAACTTATGCCAATGCATACTTAGAGCAAAGCCATATAGATGCGAGGATAAGTACTGATCCATCAGATCAAAAAGTAACGGTTCGCGTCGTTCAGGCGCCAAAACATGGCAAGCTGATGGTGATGGATTCAGACGTTGAATGGGCGCAATATGCAGGCGGAAGATTGGACGATGGAACGTATTTCCCAGATACGGACTATCTCGGAAATGACTCAATGGTTCTCGTAGTAGAAGGCGGCGGCCAGACGGTCGAACTCCATTACTTCTTCAGAATGGATGGTAAACGAGATGGCGGCTCCATACTTGATAACAAAAACTGCAAAAGCTATTCATGGATTATATCTTCCATTCAGCCGAAGATGATTGATGCACAGAATGGCGACTTGCTAAGTAACGCCTCACTTGGCGGCTATCTTCTCAAGCAGGTCAACGTCAGCCTTAATATCGCAAACCTATCCGATGGAAAACTCGCCGAAACAACTGGCCACAACATTACGCTCGACGATGACGGTGGTGGCTACGGTTGGTTTGTTGATTCGACCCCCGGCGACAATTCTGAGTTCTTGCCCACTTCAAATCCCAATGAATGGGTAGCTAAACCCGGTTCGGATGCCGCAGGCAAGATGGACATGCTTACTGTGTTGTTGCATGAATATGGTCA
>DASZSV010000032.1:0-35011 GCA_035548495.1 Steroidobacteraceae bacterium | reverse complement strand
TTAGTGTAAAGAACTCATAGCGTAATGTGTGGACATTCGATGGAACTTCAATTGCCGGCCTGCACCCGCCGCCTGTTACTCATGTGTCGCAACAACAGGAAAAAAATGCAACCCAGCACCAGACACAATGCCGATGACGTGCCCAGCTTCTCCAATGATGGATTAATTGCATTGAAATAAATCATCTGGAAGACATTCAACACAATGATAACGATCAGCATCCAGTCTACTTCAATCTTTGAAAGAACATAGGCTCCGAATGGCGCCATGAACAACACCACTGGATAAGCACACAACCATGTCTGGATTTGATAATGCGTAAGACCATGATCAACGACAGCACGATAACCATAACCCAGTATGCTGATCGCCGCTTGCAGAATGATGGACAGGTATGTCGCCGACTTTTCTTTCATGCCGAAATGCGTAATCAGCTGCGTGTACAACAACACGTCAGCGCCGGTACCAAACAGGCTGGTAATCATGCCACCGGCAAACAAGGTCAACCACAGCCATGCCGTATCAAGATGTGAGGGCACCAGTAAACGGTCCTCACTGCCACGATGACTGCTGACGTAATAGGCAATGACAAATGTGGCGCTGAGGCTGAGGAAAAAAGCCTGAATCAAAAACACCGGCATGGCCTGCAATGCCAGCATGCCGGTAACAAAACCTGCAAAACACACCGGCACAAACGTCAACAGCGGTTTGAAATCCTTCAGCACTGCGCCCGTCCGCGACAGAATGAAAATGCTGGCGCTGGTCATGCCGATACTCTGGATCATCATGCTGAAGTCACGCGCCAGAACACGGTCAATGTGCAAAAAAATATTCAACGCCGGAAACGCAACTGCGCCACCACCCTGCGGCGTCAATCCGGCCACAAACGCGCCCAGCACCATCACCGCGGGGTAGTACCAATTGGCAAGTAAAACCCCGAGGCTGGCAAACATGTTGAACAGGAACAGCCATGCCAGCAGCGCCAGCACAAACCAGGTGGAGAAGATTCTGCTATTGAACACCGGAAACCGCTTTTCTGATTGTGGATACGTGAATGGCTAGCGTCCCATGCGTCCAGTGATCAAGTCAATCGCCAAAACGGCACGCAGAGCCGTGCCCATCATCCGCGACACACCCCATCCATGTCCAAAAACGCGCACTCCGTCTCGACAGATATAATAACAATTGATATTATAGCAATCATTATGAAACACACCTCGTTACCGGGCGTCTTATGGACAGAATGAAAAATTTCGGTTTTCTGCTCAAAGATGTCAGCCGCCGCTACAGCCTGCGTTTTGAGCAGCATGCGCGCGACATTTCACTGACACTGATGCAATGCAAGACACTGGTGTATCTGGAAAAGAACGAGGGCGTCAGTCAGGCAAAGCTGGCCGAACTCACTGGCATGGATGCGATGATGATGGTGCGCATCGTGGATCGCATGGAAGCCGATCACCTGCTGGAGCGCCGCGCCGATCCCGCCGACCGACGCGCGCGTCAGCTTTATCTCACCAAAAAAGCAAAACCCTTTCTGGAAAAGATTGCGCAGCTTGCCGAAGCCACCCGGGCTGAAGTCTTCGCCGGGATCAGCAAGACCGAACGGGAAGCATTCATGCGCACGCTGGAACAGGTGCATGCCAATGTTTGCGCACTCGAAGATCAGCCGGTTAACAGCAACAAGACCGGCAAGACCACCAAGTCCTCAAAAGAAAACCAGACACCTCGTCCGGTTGCTGTCACCAAATGAATGTCATGAACCAACCCAACACCGAAACTGAAACTGCATCGACCACCCTGTTGCAACGGTTACGCTTACCGCTGCTGGTTCTGGGGCCTGTTATTGTTGTCGTTGCCATAGTGTACTTCTTCATTACCAGTGGCCGTTACGAATCCACCGATGATGCGTATGTCAAAGAAGCACAGGTGCCGATCAGCGCCAACGTGGCCGGGCGTGTTGTTGAGCTGGATGTGCGCGACAATCAATATGTGCATCGCGGTGATGTGCTGTATAAGCTTGATGACCGGACATTCCGCATTGCTGTTGATGAAGCGCAGGCGCATCTTGCCGAAGCCACATTGCGCATCAAGTCATTGAAAGCGAATTATCTGCAAAAGCAATCGCAGCTTTCTTCGGCACTGGAAACACAGGCATTCGAGAAAAGCGAACTGGATCGTCAGAAGCGCCTGTTTGCATCGGGCATTTCATCACAATCCATGGTGGATCGCGCCACACATGCGCTTGAAGAGGCCAATGCGCAGGTCAATGGCGCACAGCATGAAGTCGCTGCGATTGCTGCGCAGCTTGGTGGCGATGCCAATATCGATCCCGCCAGACATCCGGATGTGCAGCAGGCACAGGCCGCACTGGAACGTGCCCGCTTGAATCTGTCCTATACCGAAGTGCATGCACCCGCTGATGGTGTGGTTACACAGGTTGAACAGCTGCAGATTGGCAGTTATGTCGCTGCATCAGCACCGGTGTTTGCACTGGTGTTGACAAATGATGTGTGGCTTGAGGCCAATTTCAAGGAAGATCAATTGACACACATGCGTGCCGGACAAGAGGCTGAAGTGAAAATCGATAGCTATCCCGGCGTGGTATTTCACGGCAAGGTTGCAAGCATCAGTCCCGGCACTGGCTCGCAGTTCTCCGTACTGCCGCCGGAAAATGCAACGGGCAACTGGGTGAAAGTTGTGCAGCGCCTGCCGGTACGCATTGAACTGGAACATCCCGACAGCAAGTATCCACTGCATGCCGGGCTCAGCGCGCGCGTCAATGTGGATACGCGTTATCAGCGCCGCCTGTTTGCATCGCACGAACAGCAGGCGGATGAAACCGTAGCTGTGGTGCAATGAACGCACACGCCATCAGCATCAGGGGCGAAGCACAGCATCGCGGACTGATTACCCTGTCGGTGATGCTGGCGTCCATCATGCAGGCACTGGACAACACCATTGCCAATGTCGCGTTACCACACATTCAAGGATCGCTGTCGAGTACTCAGGATCAAATGTCATGGGTGCTGACATCGTACATTGTCGCCACTGCCATCATGACACCACTGAGCGGCTGGCTGGCCGGACGCTTTGGAAGAAAGCGTGTTTTCCTTATCTCGATTCTTGGCTTTACCGCGGCATCTGCCATGTGCGGCCTGTCGCAATCGTTATCGCAAATTGTGCTTGCCCGGCTGTTGCAAGGCTTAAGCGGTGCAGCATTGATTCCCATGTCACAGGCAGTGCTGCTGGATATCAATCCACCGGAACGACATGCTCATGCAATGAGTGTGTGGGTGATGGGCGTCACCATCGGTCCCATTATCGGACCTGCACTGGGCGGCTGGCTGACCGAGCACTACAACTGGAGCTGGGTATTTTTCATTAATGTGCCCGTGGGCATCATGTGCTTTCTTGGCACTTCTGCGTACATGCGCGAAACCGTATCGCGACTGTCGCGCTTTGATTTCTTCGGCTTCATTGCCCTCAGCCTTGGCATCGGCAGTTTGCAGATGATGCTGGATCGAGGTCAGTCCAATGACTGGTTCAGCAGTGCGGAAACCTGGGCCGAAGCATCCGTGTGTGTCATCGCATCGTACTACTTTGTGATTCATGTACTGACGACGAAGCACGAACCCTTCATCAGTCTGTCCTTGTTCAAGGACCGCAACTTTATTACCGGCAACCTGTTTATCTTCATTGTTGGTGTAGTGTTGTTCGCCACGCTCGCATTGTTACCACCGCTGTTGCAGGATTTGATGGGTTATCCGGTGGTACTCACCGGCATGGTCACCGCACCGCGTGGCATCGGCACCTTGCTGGCCATGATCATGGTGCGTCACCTGATGGGCCGCATGGATGCACGTTACATCATTGCTACCGGCTTTATCATCACGGCCATCTCAGTGTGGCAGATGACCGGTTTCTATTTGCAGATGGGCACGGGCGAAGTGATCTGGTCCGGACTGCTGCAGGGACTGGGCACCGGATTTGTGTATGTGCCGCTGGCCGCACTTACCTTCACCACACTTGCGCCGCACTTGCGCAACGAAGGCACAGCGGTATTCAGTCTGGTGCGCAACATCGGCAGCAGCATTGGCATTTCCGCAGTGATTACGCTGCTGGTGCGTAACACGCAAATGCTGCATGAACGGCTTGCAGAGAACATCACACCTTATAACCACGTACTGCATGACGCCGCTCCGTACGCATTGTCGTCGGTCACTGGCCTGGCGCAACTGAATGCCGGTGTCACGCGTCAGGCAGCGATGATGGCCTACAACAACAATTTCAAATTAATGTTGATCCTGACCGTGTGCGCCATACCACTGGTCGTTCTGTTGCGTCCGGCGAAAACGGTAAAAGTTGATGAAGCTGCTGCGGTGATCGAATGAACACAGGAAATTTCATGCGTTTGATGTTTGTAGCAATGATCAGCACGGCGCTTGCCGGTTGCATGGTGGGACCCGATTTCAAGCGGCCCGATGTTCCAACGACTGCGCGCTACACTGATTCAGCATTGACGAACACATCCATCCTGAAACAGGAAAGTGTCGCCACTTCATCCACAAACAATCAGACCATGGCCAATGCTGAATGGTGGAAAGCATTTCATTCCAACGCATTGAATGACATGGTGCAACGTGCATTGCAGAACAATCATTCGCTTGAAGCCGCCAATTGGTCACTTGCCGAAGCGCAGGAACTGGCCAATGCACGCGCCGGAACACGCTTGCCGCAGGTCGCCCTCACCGGCGGCACCGGCCGTGATAAATACGGCGCGGAATTTCTCGGCTCAATCCCGCCGCCGCCAACCTTCACTTACTATGCGGCCGGCGCTGCTGTCAGTTATACGCTTGACTATACTGGCGGCATCGCACGTTCCATTGAACAACAACGTGCACTGGTCGAATATCAACAACAACAATTGAATGCAGCACACATCATGGTGGCAGGCGATGTGGTGTTGCAGGTATTGCATATCGCTTCATTGAACTCACAGATTGCAACGTTGAATACCTTGCTGGATCGCGATCGCGACAATCTGCATCTGGTGCAGGTTGCGTTTGACAATGGCTCGGTATCGAAGCTGGATGTCATCAGCGCCGAAAGCCAGCTTGCCAGCGACATGACGTTGATGCCTTCATTGCAACAGGAACTGAGCACGGCACGTCATGCACTGGCAGTCATCATGGGCAGCGCACCGGCAGATGCACAGATCAACGAGGTTGATCTTGATCAATTGACACTGCCGCAGAATATACCTGTCATTGTTCCTTCCGAACTTGCACGCCGGCGGCCGGACATTCTCGCTGCCGAAGCGCAACTGCATGCGGCCACCGCTGCTGTTGGCGTCGCCACTGCCAACCTGTATCCGCACCTCGACCTCAGCGGCTCGATCTCACAACAGGCTTTAACTGTAGATGGGCTGTTCGATCGCAGCAGCAATGCATGGAGCGCGATTAGCAGCATCGCCGCACCTCTATTCAATGGCGGCACTCTGCGCGCAGAGAAACGCGCTGCCGTTAACGCCATGAAGGCGAGCGCAGAAAATTATCAGCAAACCGTGCTGGTTGCATTTCAACAAGTGGCCGATGCACTCGACGCACTCGATCATGTTGCCGCAGAATTGCAAGCACGCGCGCAAGCGGAGAAGGCTGCACGCGATACGGTAGACCTTACTCGCAAGAGTTACAGCGAAGGCAATGCCGGCGTTATCCAGGTGCTGGACGCAGAACGTCACTATCAACAGGCACGATTGGGCGATGTACGTGCCAAAGCGCAGCAATACATTGATGTGGCGCAGTTGATGTTGGCGTTGGGTGGGAATACTCAAGGAACTTGATACAAACTTAATACTCTCTTTTCCGATTATTCCGACAGTAGTGAAATTAAACCCCCGGCTTTCGCCGGGGGCTTTAAGAACAAACGATCAGGCTGAATTACAATTTCACTTGCAACCCAAGTATGTAGCGACGTTCGTTATAGAAGGTCGTGTCAATATTGCTTTCCCATTGATTGTAATTCTGCTGATACTGCTGAGTGATATTGGTCACCTGAAAGGACGCAGTGATATTTTTGTAAAACTCGTAGCTTACCGACGCATCCAGATACTGCGTTGCGCGCTGATAGTAAGCAAAGACATAAGACCCTTGTTGTGTCTGGCCGATATATCGTTTGCTACGATAGTTGTCCGCTATACGTGCCTGCAAACCACCTTTCTCATACCACAACGCAAAATTTGATTGGTACTTTGAATTGTCCTGTCCAGGGATGAGGTTGCCATAATAATCATAACTGGTGCCGCTGCTGGGATCCGCCGCGCTTGGAGAATAGGTGAAATTAGCATCTACGCCAAAACCACTCCAAATCCCGGGCAGAAAATCAAACGCCTGTCTGTAGCCGAACTCCAGACCTTTAGCCCAACCACCCTTCTTGTTGGAATTGAACTGAGTCAGGATCGGAATTCCATTTCCAAAGGAACCCTTGCTTGGATCGTAACCACGTATAACACCGTCATCATCAGCAATGTCATAACGATAGACGGTTGTGTTGGTATATTCCGTCAGGCCTTGATTAAAGAACACACCCAAACTCACCAATCCACCCGGGCTGAAATACCACTCATAGCTCAAATCAGCATTCAACTGACGGGGTGGTAATAGTGCGGGGTTGCCGTTCTGGCTGCCAGAAGTAGCGCAAGCAACCGGCCCACCATTCGGTCTGGTTACACCACATTGATTGGTATAGTTGACAACCAGGCCGCCACCCAACTGGTCGGTATTATTTGCACCCATGGTCTTGGTAAATGAAAACCGCAATTTTTGATCATCCGTCAGATCATATGAAAGCTGAATGGAAGGCAGGAAATCATTGTACTTGTTGATGGCAGTCAGCGTGGAGCCCACCGACTGCACCATGCCCGGACCCAATAGATAGGTAGTACCATTGATGACGGTAGAAGTAGCCGAACCGGCAATCGCCTGATCAATCGTGTACTTGGTTCTTACATACCTGAAACCGAAATTGCCCTTCAGTGCACGCCCGAATATTTCAGTGTCTACATTGGCCTGCAAGTAGAATGTTGATACCTTGTCATTCAAGGTATAGGTGTCAGAAGCATCCGGCACCAGCAAATGCGGCCCGAACAATGCATTCGACCACGCCACGGGATCGTTCATGGCTTTGGGATTGATGAAGTACAAGGTACCAAGTCCAGTAGTACCATAAAAATCATTGACCGGGATAATCATTCCCTTCTTGTTCAAGTCTGTAAACGAAAGTGGAGTGAGTGATGTCAGATTGGTGTTGTCAGTGGTGTAAGATTCACCGGTCTCCGGCGCGGGAGAGACAACATCCGTCCAACGTGCAACAAAGGGGTCTCCCCATGCGTTCGTTCTCAGCAAGCCAGCTATCCAGCCTGTTTTCCTGGCATCATGATCCGAATACCTGAAACCAACATCAACCGACTTCAGGAAACCCAGTGCTGGTGACTCGAATGCATAGGAACCATCCAGTCTGAATATATTCAACTTGGCGTTCGTATAAGCACCGGTCACGTTGGTGGACTTCGCCTCATAGCGATTCAAGTTGCTGCCAAAGGTTTCATTGACAGTCGTTGTAGTTCCATCGGGATTGGTGATTGGCAAATTTGTATTGGGAAGCGTCCAGTTTTGCTTTCCTCCTGAATAGCCTAGATGAATGGGAATTACTCCTACTGAACTGCCAGTGACTGCCGTACCATCAGGCAACGTTGGCGCGAAACTGCCATAGCCCCACGGGTTTGCCCATGAACTGGTGCCGCTCGCCGGACGATAGGTATCACCAATCTGTGACCCATCGGTCAGCGTCGAATCAACAGTACTATTCGCATAGTTGTCATTGGCCTCACCGTGTACCCATCGCAGAGTGGCTGTAAAGGGCCCGCCCCTGTCATACTTCAATTCAAGATTGGTATTCAACGAATCCTTGTCAGTGGCAATGGTCTGGTTTTGTGCTTTTACCAGGCGCGCCTGCCACAAGCCGGATTGAACTGTGTAGAAGTTTCCTGGCTGTGTGCTGACGACGGTTCCACTATGTGTGATATTCGGATAAGCGATTGAACCACCCGGATCCGGCGTGACCCAGCCTACTTGCGGTGTCCATGACTCCTCCATAACAAACGCCATCATGTAGGTGTACTCTTTCATTTTTGTGTAGAAAGCGTCACCCGTCAGTTGCAAGGCATCGTTGATTCTCCACTGCGCCGAGCCGTTAATTCCGGTGCGGTCTCTGTCAATGTAACGGTTGGCCGCCTGTTGGCCTTCGGGCACCAGATAAACGTCATTGGAATCGCCGTCGCCATTAACATCAACATTGTTCTGAACGAAACCTGTGGCTTCGGTTGCAATATTCTCCCAACCGGCATATTGACCGACAAGCTGCCCCTCAGGGTTGGCGCCTTCAGCACCATTATAGTAATCGGCAAGATGAACCTTGCCCTTTGACACATTCAATGTCGCGCCAAATTCATTATCGTGGTTATAGCCGATAAACCCCTGATAGGTACCATTGGTTTGCTTGCCGAGCTGGCCACGATTGGCTTCAACTTTGCCTAAAGCAGTCCAGCCATCTTTAAGCAGAAATGGACGGCTGGTTTTCAAATTGACGGTGCCTGCAAGGCCAGCGACTACATTTTTTGCTTCAGCCGACTTATAGACTTCAATGCCGGATACCAAAGTGGAAGGTATGTCCGCAAAGTCGGGAGTCACCGTTGTAATGGTGCCCGCAGAAAGCATCTGCTCGCCATTCAGGGACGTGGTTACATTACCGTTGCCGCGAATATTCAGTGTGGTTCCTTCTCCACCGGTACGCGTGATCTGTACGCCAGTCACACGTTGCAATGAGTCGCTGATCGTCGCATCCGGCAACTTCCCAATATCCGTTGCGGAGATGGCATCAACGATTGAATTTGCATTGCGCTTGATATCGATGGCGCTTTTTTCCGCCGCACGCAAACCACTGATTACAATTTCCTC
Organism: Steroidobacteraceae bacterium; assembly: GCA_035548495.1. Classification (GTDB taxonomy): domain Bacteria; phylum Pseudomonadota; class Gammaproteobacteria; order Steroidobacterales; family Steroidobacteraceae; genus CAILZL01. Next base: position 25,997 of record DASZSV010000032.1, on the reverse strand, counting down.
CAGCGCGTTATCATCCTTGGCTGGTGCATCCTGTGCCATCGCAACACCTGATTGTTGCAACAACACCGCAGTAAAACTTAAAGAAAACAGTCTGGTCTTTGACAACTTGCTTTTGGTTCTGCTTTTCTGGAAAGACATGATTTATTCCTACCTTTGTTTGATCTTTTCAAGTGACGCTCGCTGTTCAGCGAGCGTCATACTTCGAGATAACCGTTCGGCTTATTGGAAGGTGACATCGTCGATGTAATATTTTGACGGCGTCGTACTGTTCACCGGACCCATGAAACGAACTCCAAAGCCGCTCAATTCGCCACCCAAACTTGATATGTCAATACTCAGGTTTGCACTGCCATTGACTAGATTGACGGCGCCGCCATCGCTCCAATTTCCATCCTTGTCCTTCACAAACAGCATGGCTTGAGCGGCAGAGCCGACATCAGTGGCGTGTGCTGAAACTTTCAGTGTCGTCACATTACCCAGCAACAGACCTCCCGCCGGATAGGTCTGCAGGATCACATTGTCGTCACCATCTTTCAGCTGAGTCATGCCACACAGTGAATACATGCCGGTATTGACCCAGTCGGTGCACAACTGCATTCCCGTGGTGGTCGTCCAATTCACCTGGAACTGCCAGTCATCGGCTCCCTCAAAGTCGTACAACACGGTGCCGTCCAGTGTCACAGTATCCGCATAGAAATTGGCAGCCGTACTTGATGTATCGAAGTTTTCAAACACCACTCCCACTCCATTCAGCGTGCCAAGACCGGTAACGTCCAGACTAATGGTGGTTGGTGTGGAAGCCACCACCACGGGTGTCGTTGCATGCCAATCCGAATTGGGTCCCGACTTGACGAACAGATAAGCTGTCGTGCCCGTTCCCGAGTTGGTTGCATTCACCGTCACGCTCAATGTCGTTGCACTGCCCACGGCAACACCACCTGACGGATAAGTCTGAAGCACCACGTTGCTCGGACTTGATATTGCACTCAGGTTTTTAGTCACTGATAGCGAACGCGCGCCCGTGTTGGACCACACAGGTGAAAGCGTCGTACCTGATGTATCGGTCCAGCTTACTTGCGCACCCCAACCAGAAGTTGGCGGTTCAAAGTCGTACAGCACAGTGCCATCCAGCGTCACGGTATCCGCATAGAAATTGGCAGCCGTACTTGATGTATCGAAGTTTTCAAACACCACTCCCACACCATTCAGCGTGCCAAGACCGGTAACGTCCAGACTAATGGTGGTCGGTGTGGAAGCCACCACCACGGGTGTCGTTGCATGCCAATCCGAATTGGGGCCCGACTTGACGAACAGATAAGCTGTCGTGCCCGTTCCCGAGTTGGTTGCATTCACCGTCACACTCAATGTCGTTGCTGTGCCTACCGCAATACCACCTGACGGATAAGTCTGAAGCACTACATTGGTAGGGCTGGACACCGCGCTGAGGTTTTCAGTGACGCTCAAAGAATTCAACCCATTTGCAGCCCACACCGATGATGTGGTGGCACCTGGAACATCCGTCCAGCTTACTTGTGCACCCCAACCGGACGTGGCAGGTTCAAAGCCGTTGTCGTACACGCCAGCCTGTTGTACGGAGCGCCCACCCGGAACATCAGTCAGTGTTTCAGTGCCTGCAAAGGAGTAGGTCTTCGCAATCGTGGCTGGATCGGCCTCATTCACCGGTCCATATGTGGTGCTGTTGTCAGAATTCCAGGTAACAAAGTACGCCCACCACGCATTGGCAGATTGCATTGCTGATACATCTGGAACGGTTCCTGTTTCCGTCAAAGCAACAAGCTTCTTGCCGTCATAGCGACTCTTTAAGGTCGCAAACTCACTGGTGAATGTCGTTTCCGCATTGTTGCCGTCATAACCATCGTAACCAACGATATCGACATATGCGTCACCCGGATACCATGACGGATCACAGGTATTGGTGCAGGTGTAAACCCAAATCAGATTATCAAGTCCATTAGTAGTGGTCATGCGGTTGTACATGAGCTGCCACAACGATTTGAAATCAGCCGCACCCGAAGCACCCCACCAGAACCAGCCGCCTTCGGCCTCGTGCAATGGACGCCACATCAGCGGAATGCCGGCATCAGAAAACTTCTTTAATTGTGCCGAAATATTATCGATATCAGTGACTAACGCCTGATAGTCCGTGCTCGCCGGATCAGCCAATGCATTGTGAAGATTGAATGTACTTGCTGTGGTATAGAAACCCGAGTACCAGGGATTGGCGCCAGTGCCACTGCATGTTGAATCGAGCAGGTGAGTGGGTGCATTCCAATGCCACAGCGGCGATAAAATGATATTTTTTGTGTTATGTGCTGCAATCATGTCTTCCGACAAAGTACCTGGATTGGCACCGCAGGCAATGCTCGAACTTGAATAGTCTTTCAAGTCGAAAGCTTCAATTGCAGGAGCGGCACTACCTGTGATTGAAACAATTTTGTTGAAATCACGCAGGCCAGTTTGTTGCGTGGGGTTGCCGTAATTCATGTACTCCGTCTGGCCGCTGATGGTCTTCTTGCCATAGTTACTTACCAGGAACGCCATCAGATCCTTGGTTGCTGCAGTTGCATCAGGATTGACTAGCGTTGCCGGTACTGCGATTGGTGTTTTGGGCGCCGGTGCAGGCAGCAATGTAATGCTGTCGATTCGGTAGTAGCTCCAGCCGCCACCGATGTCAATTGTGTTATCACCGGAAACTATTTTAACCGGAGTAGGCAACTGGAAGGTTTGCCACGAACTTGTTGCATTGAATTGCAACCCGCTATAAGTGACGCCGTTGACTATCACTTGTGCTTCTTTGCCACCATAACTGGTGGGAATGGCATAGTTGATAAAAAGCGTATAAAAGCCGGGATCAATAGTATTGGTATTGCCGTTGGTCACAATCACACTGCCGCTGGGAATGGTGTAGTTGAGCGATGAACCGGGAGTGAGGTCAGTGGTATTCGTACCAACGGCGCCAGTGATGTAGTTGGGATCACCTGCTCCCACAAAAGTAGGGCCTCCCACCAGCTGTGCGTAGGTCGTATCTTCCGCTTGAATCGTTGACATCAACGCAGGGTCATAGACTTGTACTGTCACCTGCGCGACCAGTGGGTTTCCGCTGGCATCGTTAATTTGATTGCCTGATGAATCAACAGCGGCAATCTGGAACACCAGATTTTCACTGCCCTGAATATCAGGAGCAGTAAACTCCAGCGTGGGACTCGTCCAGCTCTTCACATCTACTGCTGCCGTTCCAGATATCTGCGTCCACAGCACGGATTGCGTCGTGACGGTTCCCGTAAGACGCCCCGTCAATGCAACCTGTGTTCCCGGCTTTGCCTGAATATTGCCTCCTGCTATAACGCCCAAGGGACGCTGCTCCGGTGTGTAACTGACAGAATCGTTGTTGATCTTCTTTGAACCGGAACAACCCGAAACAAGACCAAGCATGAACACCGTAAAAAGCAGTGTGCCGATCCGGAAAATTTTTCTAGGAATTATCATCACTCACCTCAGAATTGATTTCTATTCGTGTAATTCGATTGATGGAGAAATGCATCGCATGCTGGTTGCCAGCGACCGAGCACTGCGATGTATGTTGTGCGCCTCGTCGTTGTTGCTTGGCTCTGCTGTTTGTCTTAGTTATAGGCGTACGATTTTCTGAGCGTCAACAGATCAAACTTCAGCGTTTGCCGGGCGCAGGTTGCAGTTAGCGCTACCGACATGACCCTGGTGCGACTTTGCAAGACACTAATCTTGAAAGAATTATTAATTTAGAATTTTCAACGCTTGATTGATATCGCTCACATTCAATGTTAGCGAATAACAACACTTATATTTGCGCAACTACGTGCTGTTGTTAATTGTTAGCGCTCATGCCACATACCGCCGCAGCTGGTGCTGGATTCGTTGAGTTGCGTTCCCACAGAATTACACGCACTTGCACTGGCGGAAAAAGCAGCGCTCGATATGGCAGACCTTACTCGCAAGAATTACAGCGAAGGCAATGCCGGCGTCATCCAGGTGCTGGACGCAGAGCGTCACTATCAACAGGCACGATTGGGCGATGTACGTGCCAAAGCGCAGCAATATATTGATGTGGTGTGGTTGATGTTGGCGCTGGGTTGCACCGAACCCGCAAAACTCTGACGCTATGCCAACGCTATGCTTGAGTAGGCACTCCGAAACAATGTGAGTAACCATCATCATCAGTGAGGAAAAACTCTTTCTGTCCGTACTCTCTGTGCTGTACTGCCGATACCGCATATCCCAATCCTTTCAACCGGTCTCTCATTTCATCGATATCGGATGGTGCCCAATATAAGCGGATGCCTTCGTAATCCTGTGGCTTCAGTGGCGTGCCAGCCCGTTGATTCAGCCAGAAATGTAAATGCCCGTTATGAATCATGCAGCCAACAACCTTTTTGCCATCCTTCATCTCACGATCCATCGTAAACCCAAGACCATCCACCCAGAAGCGCAAGCTCTTTTCAATGTCTGCACTCGGGATAATCGGAACACAGGACTTCATCGACATAAGCTTTCTCCGTAGTTACTTAGAGATGGGTTATATTCTCTTTCACAAATCTCACCGATCTTGCCACCACCTCTTCCGCTCCCAATATTTTGAAATGCCCCAACCCATCCGTCTCATGCAATGACGCGGAAATGTGCGGCGTGAAGTGTTGCCGGTTGGTTTCTAATGGAATATGCCGATCCTGCCTGTCCTGAATCGTGAGCACCGGATTGCTGAATTTCTGAATCGTTATTTTGGGGTCGATTTCGTCGATTGAACGCCCATAACGATTTTCAAACACCGTCAGCAGTCGATCCACCCATTCAGTCGAAATGCCAAAGTTATCGACACTCTGATACAGCGACTCAAAGAAAGGAAAGACTGGAGAAATCAGCACCACGGGTAAGTCACCATGTCGCATGTGAACAGCATTCACCACAGCAGATGCGCCCATGCTGTGAGCAATGACTCCAGTAATTCGCGTATCGTTTTTGTTCAATACCTGTTCGATGGCACGAACAAACAAAAACATATTGGCTACTTTTCCCGGTGATGCACCATGCGCCACGTGATCAATAGCAATGACATTGAATCCAGCATCGAGCACCGGCTGGTAAAACGCATTGAAATCCGCACTGGAACCTGACCAACCGTGCACAAATAAAATAGAACGATCTGAGGTTCCGGTTTGAAAAACCCTGATCTTCTGATCATAGACATCAAGTTCATCTACGGAGAATTTCAGATCGACCAACTTGCGTCGTGGTGGCGAAGTGACGCACAGCATTCTTTCCGCAAGGCGCGTCGTTATGCCAGGGAACAACCTCAGCGATGTTCCAGTCACGGCCCGCGTGATTCCTTTGCGCGAGCGTCGCAATAGCGAAGGATCCTTGCCGTTGGCGAAATAAATCTGCTTCATGACTCAGCGACTGCGTATCAATGAATCTTCACGTTGTGCGGCCTGGCTGACATCACCTGTAACGGTGCTGAAAGACGTTGCACTTGATTATCTAGAAATGCCTTGAACTCTTCTTGCGTCTTGATGCCGCCCGGTTCCTTGTCCCATGCTGCAAAGAAGTAGTAATCCAGCGTGCCGTCTTTTGCTTCCATGACCGACACGTAAGAATTGGCATCTTCGGTTTGTTTCACACGTTTGGCGCGCGGAAAGATGACACCGACGCCAAGGTATTCATCCGGCCCAATGCGGCTCTGTTTTCCCCAGCTTGCTGCATAAGCCCATTCCAGTTTCGAATCGGACTCGCTTTGCATCAAAGTTGTATCAGGATGATGCACCACACCGATGGTCATTGAAGGCATCACCGGATTTCCGCCGGCGCTTTCCATTCTGATCTGCACATGCGCCAGACGGCTCGCTGCCTGCATCGAAATCATGGCGGACATGTTGTACACACCGTGATTAATCTGCCACTGGCCATAACCAATGTTGAATGCCGAATACAAACTGCCATTGGCAACAATGGTCGCGTCACGGCTTGCCGTTACCGCAACGGGTTCAACCTGCTTGCCATTCCAGTAACCAAAACCGCCCGTGCCCAGTGAATCACCGACCTTGAAGATATCCAGTCCCCACGGCGCATCGTTCTCATAGCTCTCGGCGTCATCATGTCCAATGTTTTGCAACACCATGCCGTGAATCTTCTTGCCGAAAATATCAAAACCATTGCGCTGATCAAGATACACACGATAGGCAACTTTGTCGGATTCAATACCCGGACCTTCATAGCGAATGAAGTTGGAATGATCGGTGTATTGAGGCGGCAGCTTGACATACTTGACGTTAACGAAGTGGCCGCCGTCATAGTGATGATCAACCCACTTTCCACCCTTTTTGATGGAGATTTCCGCTTGAGTACGCTTGCGCAGTTTCGGCGGACTGCTTTGCGGGTCGTTGAATATCTTGAAGTAACGTTTCTGATGCGCGGTATAAGTCACCATGATCAGCAAGGCATCCGGCTTGCCGTCACCATCGGAATCGATCATTTGCTGAGGCACTGGCTTGCCATTCTCCAGCGCCAGCAAATGCTTAGCACGCGGATCAGACTGCGCCAATCCCATTTGGCCAAACGGTATGATGACGGACTCTTCTCTACGCAGCATTGCAAGAGGATTGGTCACTTCGACATTGGCAAGGACTTCACGTGGTGGCGACGCAGCAAAGAGAGCTTCACTGACCACCAAGCACCAGCAGCAAGCGATCAGCATCATCACGCGTTTGTTGAACAATTTTCCAGTCATCGTTGTCACCTCGCTGCAAAACTTGACGCCAACCTCAGACTTCATTGAGAAAGCCACCACATGAGATGCCGGAATTTATGAGGTCACGCTGCCAAACACCTTGAAGTAATCCGGGAAAGTCTTTGCCACACACTTGGGATCATTAATGCGCACCGGTGCACCACCCAGCGCCACCAGTGAAAAACACATGGCCATGCGATGATCATCGTAAGTATCTATCGCTGCATTGGGGATCAATGATGCAGGTGGAGTGACCTTCAACCAGTCGGCGCCCTCTTCAACAACCGCGCCAACTTTTCTGAGTTCTGTTGCCATCGCCGCAATGCGATCAGTTTCTTTAACACGCCAACTACCGATGTTTGTCAGTCTGCACGGACCATCGCAGAACAACGCAGCCACCGCCAGCGTCATGGCAGCATCGGGGATTTGATTGAAATCCATGTCAAAGGCTTGAAGTTTTTTGCCCGTTGGCGCACTGGCTTCAATCCAGTTATCGCCCATCATAATCTTCGCGCCAATCTTTTCCAACGCTTGTGCAAATGCCACATCACCCTGAATACTGTTGCGGCCCACGCCTTCAACACGTACCGGGCCACCACCAATGGCACCGGCGGCGAGAAAGTAGGATGCTGATGAAGCATCACCTTCTACATAGATCACCCCGGGTGACATGTAACGTTGATTACCGGGAATAACGAAACGATTCCAGCCTTCACGCTTTACGTGTACACCAAACTGCTCCATCAATCGCAAGGTAATTTCGATGTAGGGTTTAGAGATCAATTCACCAATCACTTCGACAACTGTCTCGACTCCCGTCGTCGGCAATGCCATCAACAATGCAGTAAGGAACTGACTTGAAACATCGCCTTTGATTTTAATCACGCCACCGGCCTTGATGGCTGAAGGCTTGATATCCAGCGGCGGAAATCCTTCGTTACCAAGGTAAGCGATGTCGGCGCCGATCTGACGCAATCCATCCACCAGATCACCAATGGGTCGCTCATGCATGCGCGGCACACCAGAAAGTTTGTAACGACCACCTGCCAGCGCGAGCGCAGCAGTCAACGGGCGGAATGCAGTGCCTGCATTACCAAGAAACAGATCGGCTTGTTTATTGGGAAACCCACTGGGGACACCAACTACTTTGTAATTGCGATCTGCAAGATGCGTGACCGATACACCGAGTAACTTCAACGCATCCAGCATGCGTTCAGTGTCGTCTGATGCGAGCAATTCGCGAATTTCTGTAGTGCCTTGCGACAAGGCCGCGAGCAACAGCACGCGATTGGAAATACTTTTCGAGCCCGGCAGACGCACAACGCCTTGAGCATGATGAAGCGGAGGAAGATCAAGAAATTCCATAGATAGATGGCCGACAATTAATCAATGACAGCTTCAAAGATATAACGCATGCGACGAGCTATCATCCGCCAACGCGTCATTCCCGCGAAGGCGGGAATCCAGTAAAAATAGGGTCAGGGTTGAATTCGCTTGGTACTCCATTGATCGTTGACCCGAGAGAACAGTTCTCTAACATGCAATCGGGTGTCCTTGAAAGTCAGGAATTCTATACTAACGGGACTGACAACATAACCACCCCAGTTCTCTGGTTTGGGAATATCGTGACCTTCATGTAACTTCGTCATGGCATCAATACGATCGTCAAGATTGCTATCGCTACGCAGCTCGCGACTCTGCATGGAAGTCAATGCAACAATACGTGCGCTTCTGCTCCGTTCCATCCAATAACGTGTCGATTCCTCGACCGGGATTTTCGCAGCAAGGCCAATAATTCGCACCTGAAATCCAACATGGTCCCACCATATCGTCATCGCAACTCTTGGATTGCGCGCAATCTCCAATCCCTTGTTCGAATCGAAGTGCGTACAAAACTTGAAACCGTTTTCATCGACGGCTTTGAGATCAACAAATCTCCCACTGGGAAAACCGTCTTCTTTCACTGTGGAAACGCAGACAGCATTCTTCTGTTTGAGCGGACTCTCATTCTTCGCTATCGACCACCATTGGTTGAATTTTGATATCGGGTCTTCCATAGCTATTTATGATGCGCGAACAAACTGAATAGACAAAAACCGCTTATCTTGAGCTCGTCGAAGGATGCACAAAAAAGAATGGTTCGACAAGCTCACCATGAGCGAAACACCCCCTCACCCTAGCCCTCTCCCTCGGAGGGGAGAGGGAACAACCTATGCAACACGCATCATTGCAGCGCCTGCCTCAATGCACTCAACATCCGCGCATTCTCCTGTTCCGTACCAATGGTGATACGCAAGTGTGTTGCCAAACCATAGCCATGCACCGGGCGCACGATCACACCCTGACGCAGCAACGCTTCATTGATTTCAACAGCGGGACGTTTGCAATCCACCAGCACAAAGTTACATGCCGATGGATAGACGCGGACATTCAGTTCTTTCAAACCAGCAAGCACCTGTTTCATGCCAATGGCATTCAATTGTGCCGTACGTTGCAGATGTTCGTGATCATCCAGTGCCGCCGTTGCTGCCACCAAGGCCAGTGAATTGACATTGAAAGGCTGGCGCACGCGATTGAGCACATTGGCCACTTCTGCACTCGACAGTGCATAGCCGACTCGCAATCCCGCAAGTCCATAAGCCTTGGAAAAGGTGCGCGTTACAACGAGATTGGGAAATTCATCGATCCACTTGCTTGCATCGGTGTTTGATCCATTCACCGCATATTCAATATAGGCTTCATCGACCACTACCAATGTGGTCGATGGCAGTGATGCAATGAATTGCTTGAGTGCATCCGTCTCCACCCAGGTTCCCGTTGGGTTATTCGGATTGGCAACAAACACCAGACGGGTTTTGTCGTTAACCAGTTTGTGCATGGCGTCCAGATCATGTCCCAAACTCATTCCATGGGCCATCGCATGCGATTCAGGATATGCAGGCGCTGCACGGCCTGTTGCACCGGTAGCTTGAACTGCGATGGGATAAATGGCAAAGCAATATTGTGAGTACACTGCTTCAACTTCAGGCGTGAGAAAGGCTTCAGCGAGTAACACCAATAAATCATTGGAACCATTGCCCAATGTGATGCGATCCATCGTGCAACCATGACGCCGGGCCAATGCCTGCTTCAACTCAAAGCCATTGCCATCGGGATAGAGACCAAGATCATTGATGGCATTTGCAATTGCAGCGCGTGCTTTCGCGCCTGGGCCAAGCGGGTTTTCATTCGACGCCAGCTTGATGCTGTCGCGAATGCCGTATTCGCGCTCCAGCTCACTCAGTGGTTTGCCCGGCACATAAGGAGCAAGTTGCTTGACGGGACCAGCAGCAAGATCGAGAAATGAACGCGTCATAGGGATGCTATCGTCCAGCGCTTGCCCGTGGAATCCTCTCTCCTGTAAAAATCGTCAAAAACAGGATGTTTCTGCCGAAGCCTACAGGGAATGTATTCACGGCGCTTTTTAAAGGAGAGAGGGGCCCACAGGGCAACAAAAACATAACAGTTACAACACAGCCGTCGGATACGATCCCAGTATCTTGAACAGCGAAGTATGCTTCTTCAATTCTGTCAGCGTGGACTTCAATGGCTCTACATCCGCGTGACCTACTACATCGATAAAGAACACGTAGTCCCATTTCTTGCGGCGTGAGGGACGCGATTCAATGCGTGTCATGCTGATGGCGTTGCGTGCCAGCGGCTCCAGCAAACGATGCAATGCGCCGGGTGATTGTGTGTCACCCGCCGATACCATCAGTGTGGTCTTGTCATTACCACTGGGTGCAAACAACTTGCGGCCGATCACCAGAAAGCGCGTCGTGTTGTCCGGACTGTCTTCGATTTCCGGCACAATGATTTGCAGACCATAGATCTCAGCAGCCATCTGTCCAGCAATCGCCGCAGTACCTTCTTCATCACGGGCGCGACGCGCCGCTTCAGCATTGCTGTTGACCGGTATCAATTCCACCTCTGGCAGATGCTGTTGCAGCCACACACGGCATTGCGCCAGCGATTGCGGATGGGTACAAACGCGCTTGATGTGTTCCAGTCCGCGCATGCGTCCCATCAAGTTTTGATGAATGCGCAATTCAATTTCGCCACAAATATGCAATGGCGTGTTGATAAACATGTCGATGGAGAACTCGACGACGCCGCCCGTAGAATTTTCAATCGGCACCACACCAAAGTCGGCATGACCTGCCTGCACTTCGTAAAATACTTCGGGAATGGTAGGCAATGGCAGGCAACGCACGGAATGACCGAAGTGCTTGTACACCGCCTGTTGCGTAAAGGTCCCTTCAGGTCCGAGGAAACCAATCTTTAATGGTTCCTGCTGCGCAAGGCAGGCCGACATCACTTCACGGAACAAGCGCGCCACTTCTTCGTCGCGCAATGGGCCGGGATTGTTGTCGAGCACTCGACGCAATACCTGTGCTTCGCGATCCGGGCGATAGAAGTCGGCTGTGCTGGTGACTTCATTCTTCTTTGACAAACCAACAGCCTGTGCAAGACGTGCACGCTCACTCAACAGTTTGAGTAATTGATCATCAATGCCGTCGATTTGCGCGCGAATCTTGCTTAACTCGGGCGCAGCGATTTTTGCAGCAGGTTGATTGCTGGTTTTCTTTGCAGAGGTTTTTTTCTTGCTTGCCACGTATGCTCACCGTAATGCGATGGATCGCACCCCTCACCCCTGTCCCCTCTCCCTCAAGGGGCGAGGGGGAACTCGATATCAAGCTCAGCGCACGGACGAAACGACACTGATTCTTTCAACAATATCTACAACACCCGCACCGACAACACGCCCGCCGTTGCTTTCAGCTGATCAACCACTGACTGCGGAACGCTGCTGCCATCCACGTCGATTAATGTATACGCCAGATCGCCACGCGACTTGTTCAGCAGATCAGCAATGTTCAGTTTGGCAGCGGCCAGTGTTGATGATATCTGTCCCACCATGTTGGGAACATTCTCGTTGGCAACGGCAATGCGCACTGAATTCTGCGCACGCGGCAATACCGCTTCAGGGAAATTCACTGAATTGCGCACGTTGCCGTTTTCCAGAAAGTCTTTCAATGTATCCGCCACCATCACTGCGCAATTCTCTTCTGCTTCGTGTGTTGAAGCACCCAGATGCGGAAGCGCAATAATCTTGGGATTGTCCTTCACTGCATTGGTCGGGAAGTCACAGATGTAGGCACTGAGATGTCCGCTGCCCAGTGAATCAATCACTGCGGCTTCATCCACAATTCCGGCGCGGGCGAAGTTAAGAATGACACCACCCTTGCGCAGCAATTTGAGTCGCGCTGCATTGACGAGGTTCTTGGTGGCATCAATCAATGGCACATGCACGGTGACCATGTCGCAGCGGCTGAACAAATCATCCAGTGACAAGGCCTGTTCGACACCCGATGACAATTGCCATGCGCGTTGCACGGTGATCGCCGGATCAAAACCCAGCACCTTCATGCCCAGTCCATGCGCGGCATTGGCAACCTCAACACCGATGGCGCCAAGACCGACTACGCCCAGGGTACGACCGGGAATTTCATAACCAACAAATTTTTTCTTTCCTTTTTCCACTGCTTCTTCAAGCGTGTGGTCATCACCTTTCAGTGCACGTGTGTATTCCCATGCCTGACAGATGTTGCGCGCTGCGAGAAACAAACCGGCGATGACCAATTCCTTCACCGCATTCGCGTTCGCGCCGGGCGCATTGAATACCGGCACACCACGCTTGGACAATTTCGGCACGGGAATATTGTTGGTACCGGCACCTGCACGTCCGATGGCAAGCACGCTGGCGGGAATGTCCATGCTGTGCATGTCAGCAGAACGCAGCATGATGGCGTCGGGATGACCGATATCCGATGCAACTTCAAAATGATCGCGCGGCAGGCGTTCCAGTCCACGCACGGAGATATTGTTCAGTGTCAGAATTTTGTATGGCATGTTGTGTCTACGTGAATCGATGACTTCAAATGTAGGATGGGTTAGCGGTTCCTCCGCGTAACCCACCATTGTGGATAAAGGCGGGATGTATCCCGCCCTGCCTCACCCGTTCTTCTTTTCAAATTCCTTCATGTATGCCACCAGTGCTTCCACACCTTCAATCGGCATGGCGTTGTAAATGCTGGCACGCATGCCGCCCACTGAACGATGTCCTTTCAGTTGCAGCATATTCAACTCTTTCGCACCTTTCAGGAAGGCTTCGTCCAGTGCTTCGTTTTTCAACTTGAAAGGCACGTTCATCAACGAGCGATCTTCACGTGCGACCGGGCTGATATAGAAAGAAGTGTTGTCGAGATAGTCGTAGATCAGTCCAGCTTTCTTGCGGTTGTGTGCTTCCACCGCTTTCAGGCCGCCCTGCTTCTTCAACCACTGGAACACCAACCCGGCAATATAGATCGCGTAGGTCGGTGGCGTATTGAGCATGGAATCATTGTCCGCCTGTTGCTTGTAATCGAATGCGGAAGGGGTAATGTGCAAGGCCTGACCAATCAAATCATCGCGCACAATCACCAGCGTCAAGCCCGACGGTCCCATGTTCTTCTGCGCGCCAGCATAGATCAATCCATACCTGGCAACATCAACGGGGCGCGAAAGAATATCCGACGACATGTCCGCCACCAGCGGTACATCACCCACCTCTGGCGTGGTTTGATACTGCACGCCGCCAATGGTTTCGTTGCTGCAAATATGCACGTACGCCGCATTGGGATCGAGCTTCCAGGTTTCGCGCTTCGGAATACTGGTGAAGTTGTTTGCTTCGCCGCTTGCCGCAACGTTCACATTGCAATACTTTTTGGCTTCTTTAATGGACTTCTTCGACCACTCGCCGGTATTGATGTAGTCGGCACTGGTTTTACCACGCAACAGATTCATCGGGACGATGGCGTTTTCACCAATCGCGCCACCTTGCAGGAACAGCACTTTGTAGTTGGCGGGTACGGACAACAACTCGCGCACATCGGCCTCAGCCTGCGCGTGAATGGAAATGAACTCCTTGCCGCGATGACTCATTTCCATCACAGACATGCCCGACCCATGCCAATCGAGCATTTCTTCCTGGGCCTGCTTCAACACTTCGAGGGGCAACACCGCGGGACCGGCACTGAAATTGAACGCGCGCTTCATTGCAAACTCACCTGCTGGGTCGGAATGGGAGTGGCACAGTTTACGGCATTCCTGCGCAGCTTTCAGCACTTCGGGCCATGTGCAAAGAACCGCCGCGTTATAAGTCAGCTACATGCACGCCGGAACCAGTTTGCCGGTGCAACACCGCAGAAATGCCGTAAAAACCCGCAACATCAAGAACCAGCGCTTCATCAAACGGCCGCCGGGAATACAGCGTGATGAACGCCCCGGACCTGGCGAAGACCGGCACTCAGGACACACCATTGCACCGCAGCTCAAAGTACTGATCGTTTAGCTTGCGCAAGCGGTCGTGCAGACGTTCATCCTGTTTGGCGCTGTATCCCGCCCGCATGCGTTCAACCAGCGCATCCCTGGCTTTACGAACACGGGCACATTGCTGACGGCGCGTATCCCAGGATGAATGTCCCCGATGATGTGCAGGCTTCACCGGTTTTGAAAATTTCTTGAGCGTCTGTGCATCCACGGCATCCATATGATTGGCAACCACCACATCACGCTGAACAGCGTTGTCACCACAGGCATGATCGCTGAATACATGCTGGCCGTTGATTGTGCATTCGTAGACGTGAGTGGAAGTATCAGCATGTGCGCAAGTCCCAATCACCCATATTGCCGCACTCAAGAACAAAGACCCTTTTGATTTCATCTTCCTTGACTCCTTGTGAAACAAACATCCTGACGGGTTACGCGGAAGAACGGCCAACCAGCCTACTTCAGAAGCGCTTTCAATCCAGCTTCATCAATAATTCTTACACCCAGTTCCTGTGCTTTCGTCAACTTCGATCCTGCTTCTTCGCCAGCCACCACGTAATCAGTTTTCTTTGACACCGAACCACTGACCTTGCCACCGGCTGCTTCAATCAGGTCCTTTGCTTCATCGCGCGTCAACGTTGGCAAGGTACCGGTCAACACCAGTGTTTTCCCCGCAAGCGGTTTGGGCGAAGTGTCATTGGCAGCGCCAGTATGCTCCTGCCAGTGCACACCGGCATCACGCAATTTCTGGATTACTTCGCGGTTATGCGCCTGTTTGAAGAACAGGTGAATGCTCTTTGCCACCACCGGACCAACATCGTTGACAGTCAGCAATGTTTCTTCACTGGCCTGCATGATGGCATCCAGTGATCCAAAATGTTTTGCAAGATCCCTGGCCGTGGCTTCACCGACATGGCGAATACCAAGCGCATATATGAATCGCGCCAGCGTCGCGTTCTTGCTGTTATTCAACCCATCCAGCAAATTCTGTGCGCTCTTTTCACCCATGCGTTCCAGTGCGGTAAGCTTTTCCAGATCCAGGTGATACAGATCGGCCAGTGTTTTGACCACACCGCCGTCCACCAGTTGATCGACCAGCCTGTCGCCGAGACCTTCAATATCCATGGCGCGGCGCTGTGCAAAATGCAGAATGGCCTGCTTGCGTTGCGCCGCGCAGTACAACCCGCCGGTGCAGCGCCAATCAGCTTCACCTTCTTCACGTGCAATGGCACTGCCACACACCGGGCATTTGTGATGCAGCTGTCTGGCCAGATCAAATGGCGGACCCACATCCTTCGGCCGGCGCTCGAGCACCACGCTGACTACTTCGGGAATGACATCACCCGCACGACGTACAATGACGGTGTCACCAATACGCACATCCTTGCGGCGAGTTTCATCTTCGTTGTGCAATGTTGCATTACTGACTGTGGTGCCGCCGACAAATACGGGTTCAAGCTTCGCCACCGGCGTAAGCTTGCCGGTGCGGCCTACTTGAATGTCGATATCCAGCAGGCGCGTCATCTGTTCCTGTGCCGGATATTTATGTGCAACAGCCCAGCGCGGTTCGCGCGTGACAAAGCCCAGCCGCTTTTGTAATGCCAGTGAATTGACTTTGTACACCACGCCATCAATATCAAATGGCAGTGCATCGCGTTGCTGTGCGATGCGTTGATGAAACTTGACCAGCCCCTGTGCGCCCATGACCACATCGCGCTGTTTGGCAACCGGCAAGCCCATGGCCTCAAACGCATCAAGCATGGCGCTGTGTGTTGGCGGCAATTCAAAACCCTGTATTTCGCCCCACCCATAGGCAAAAAAACTCAACGGCCGTTTGGCAGCGATGGCGGGATCAAGCTGACGCACCGCACCGGCAGCGGCATTGCGCGGATTCACAAAGGTCTTTTCGTTTTTTGCGCCGCCGGCAATCAGTTCGCGTTGATGTTCATTGAGTTTCTCAAAGTCATCGCGGCGCATGTAGACTTCACCGCGCACTTCAATCACCTTTGCATCAACATTCATCAGGCGCAACGGAATCTGGTTGATGGTGCGGATATTCTGCGTGACATCCTCACCCGTTTCACCATCACCGCGCGTTGCAGCCTGAACCAGCACACCGCGTTCATATCGCAGGTTGATGGCAAGTCCATCGAACTTGAGTTCACACGTGTATTCAACCGGTGGATCGCTGTCACTCAGTTCCAGTTCACGGCGCACCCGTGCATCAAAATTTTCCGCACCTGATGCTTCGGTATCGGTTTCGGTACGAATGGACAACATCGGTACCACGTGCTTGACGGGCGCAAAGCCTTGCAGCACTGAGCCGATCACACGTTGCGTGGGTGAATCCGTTGTGCGCAGTTCAGGATGCGTTGCCTCGATGGATTGCAGTTCCTGAAACAGCCTGTCGTATTCGGCATCAGGCAATTCCGGTTGATCAAGCACGTAGTAGAGATAGGCGTGATGATTGAGCAGTTCACGCAAGTGTTTTGCACGTTCGGCAACCTTCATGGATGTCATGCCTGCAAGGAACGTTCGAAGTCCAGCACTTTGTCGCGCAGGCGCTGAATGCCGGACTCCAGCAACATCACACCAGATTCGTCCTGCACCACACCACTGGTCAAATGTGACAATCGCTGCGCACAGGACATCATTTGTTCAAAGGCATCAGCACCCGGCAGTGGTCCCGGCAACAACATGAACAAGGTGATTCCGGGATAATGCTGTGACGGCATGGTTTCGATATCAAAACTGCCGGGCTCCACCATGCTGGCAACACTGAACACAGTATCGCCATCATGCAAACGATGAAAGATATTGAATTTTCCATGCTGCAAATTTTCTGCCCTGAACATCTCCAGCAACTGTGCACCGGACACGCGTTCGCTCATTGCCAGACGCAACGCGATCAGTTGCCGCTGCGCCGGCGTTGATGCCTGCATTGACACTGGCGCCGCAGCCTTTTCAGGCGGCGCGGTGACAGACTGATTGACAGCTTCAACATTGGACGCCGACGGCAGTACCACATCCACCTTCATCGGAATGGTCTTGTCAGGATCATGCATGGACAACACCGGCACGCGCACTGCTGCTCGTGGTGGTGTCGCCTCCTTCACTGGAGCCGCGGCCGTGTCCTGCACCACCGGTGGTTCTATGTATACAGGCGGCAGTGTGATGTTCTCATCATCGGCATGATGAATGGCAATGGTATCCGTGCGTTCGCGGCGTCCTGAACGCCGCAGATAACTGGGCTCGTCGTATTCATCTTCATCAATGGCCAGCGGCACTTCGTCGAATGATTTCGGTTTGTGTTGCGGTACTTCTTCGCGTGTTGTTTCACGTTCGCCGCGGCGGCCCAGTAAATAGATGATCAGCAGCAGCACGGCGCCTGCCGCAAGAATGATCAATCTAAGTTGTGTAGTGAGTGTCATGTTTTTACTGGATTCCCGCTTCCGCGGGAATGACGTCGTACTTGAATCAATTCATATCACCACAGGCATCGCCATCACTGCCGTGCAGGCTATGGCCTCGATACCGATCATCTATTGCAAAAACCGTCAAAAACAAGGACGTTTTTGCCGGAGCCTATAAGGACATATTTACGGCGTTTTTTGCAATAGATGATCGGTATCGAGGCACCATAAAACGAATCACATTGCCGCCAGCCGCAATGCCTCATCGGTATCCACCGCCACCAGCCGCGACACGCCCGCTTCGTGCATGGTGACGCCCAGCAACTGATCCGCCAGCTCCATCGTCACCTTGTTATGCGTGATGAAAATGAACTGCACGTTCTGCGACATCTCGCGCACAGTTTCGCAATAGCGGATGTTGTTGTTGTCATCCAGCGGTGCATCCACTTCGTCCAGCAGACAGAACGGCGCAGGATTCAATTCGAATATCGAAAACACCAGCGCCACTGCAGTCAGTGCCTTCTCGCCACCCGACAATTGATTGATGGTGCTGTTACGTTTACCCGGCGGACGCGCCATGATGGCCACACCGGCATTGAGCACATCTTCACCGGCCAGTTCGAGATAGGCATGACCACCGCCAAACAAACGCGGGAAGCGTTCTTTCAATCCGGCATTGACACGATCGAAGGTGTCCTGGAAACGCGTACGTGTTTCCTTGTCGATCTTGCGCATCGCGGATTCCAGTGTTTCCAGCGCCTCGGTGAGATCGGCAAACTGCTTGTCGAGATAGTCCTTGCGTTCGGATTGTTCCTTGAATTCATCAATGGCCGCGAGATTCACCTGACCCAGCCGTTCGATCTTGCCGGCGATGTCACTCAACTGCTGTTCCCACGCTGCAATGGTTGCTTCGGGTGAGAGGTTCGCATTTACCAGATCGAGATCAAATTGTGTTGCCGCAAATTGCTCCAGCAAGGTTTCACGTCGTACACGGAATTCCTGCAATGCCATGCGCACATCATCCAGCTGGCGGCGTGCTTCATCCACGCGGCGTTCGGTATTCAGACGTGATTCATCGTGCTGGTGAATCTGCATTTCAACGGTTTCAACTACTTCACGTGCCGCAGCCAGTTGCTGATCCAGCGCAACGCGACGCTCCAGCTGTTCATTCAATTGTTCACCGTAGGCGGCCAGCGGCGCCTCACCTTCAGACAACTGCGTTTTCAATTCTTCGCTGCGCTGACGCAACTGCTGCAATTGCGTTTGCGTGCGATCAAGACCGGCCACGATGGAATTCAGCGCCGAACGTTTCGATTCCAGCGTGATGGCATGCTGCTGTGTGGCGGCGCGCGCATCGTTTGCCTGACCGCGCGCCATCGACAGTTCGGTGCGCAGATTGTCGCGACGCTGTTCGAGTTGCAGACGCGTTTCTTCGTGCATTTCCATTTCATCCAGACCTTCCTGCAAGCGCGCTCTGGCCACGGAAATCTCATCTTCTGCACGCGTCAGTTCCAGTGCACACTCTTCCGCATCGCTGCGCAACTTGGTCAGGCGCTCGCGTGATTGCTCAACGCGCAACTTCAGCCCGCTGAGCTGCGCTTTCAATTCGCTGTGGCTGCGATGCAATTGATTACGTTGCTGCATGGCGTCGTCGCGCTGCATTTCAAGATCGGCGACCCTGGTGCGCACGGATTGCAATTCATCTTCGAGTGCAGCATGACGTTCTTCAATCTGCTGCACCTGATTGCGCAACTCACGGATTTCATTTTCACGCGCCAGCACGCCGGCATGCACATCCTGATCACGGCTGACACGCAGCCAGTCCTGTCCTACCCACACGCCATCGCGCGTGATGATGGATTCACCGGCATTCAACTGCGCACGCAAACGCAATGCATCACTCAGCGATTCAACCGCATGCACACCATTCAGCAAGGTGGTCAGGGAAGCATGTCCGCGCACATGCGCCAGCAAGGCGTCACCACCTGCAACGGCCGCATTGGCGCCTGCCGCTTGCGATAGAAAGGTCACGCTGCCTGCTGTCAATGAATCAATGACGGTGGCAACGGCATCCAGTTGATCAACGCAGACTGCTTCAAGATAGTTGCCCAGCACGGTTTCAACAGCGCGTTCCCAGCCTTTGTCCACCGTCAACTGTTGCGCGAGACGCGGACGCTGCTGCAATGAATTTGCTGCAAGCCAGTCGGTGATCTTGCCCTGCGCCTGACCCAGCGCCGCTTTCTGCAACGCTTCCAGCGATACCAGCCGGCCCTGTGCGGCCTGCAATTCGCGACGCGCTGCATCGCTGGTGCTCAATAGTTCACGCTGCCGTTCGCGTTGCTGCTCCAGCATGCCGGCGTGCGATTGCAATTGCGATTCCAGTGTTTCCAGTTGTTCAGCGGCAGCCATGTCCTGCTGCTGCATCTCTTCAATGCGCTGCTCGAAATCAGCGACTGCCAGTGTGTCGATTTCCGCCAGCGCACGCTCGCGTTGTGCAGTAACACGCCGCAACTGGTTTTCCAGTTGTTCAATGCGCGCCCGTTCCACTTGGGTTTTCTCGCTGGCATCACGCGCCTGTTCATTGAAGCCGGTCCAGTCTTCCTGCCACGCCTGCATGGCCAGTTCTGCACGCTCCAGCGCTTCACCAGCCGCATGCTCACGTTCGCGTGCCGCTTCCATTTCAGGCTGCAAGGTTTCAATGTCCTGCCTGAGCTGGTCAATCTGCTGTTGATCGCGCTCGAAATGCGTTGCCAGCTCACCAACGCTGCGCTCCGCCTGCTCCAGTTCATTGCGTTGCCGCTGACGCAATTCGCGCGCATGCTGGATAGCTTGTTCAAGACGGGAAATTTCCGCGCCCAGTTCATAGTGCCTGCCCTGAACCAGGTGCAAGGCTTCTGATTTTTCGCGCGACTGTTCGCGGGCGGTTTCAATTGCAGCTTCGATTTCGCGCAATTCTGCAATCACGCCTTGCATGGCGGTGTCACATTCCAGCATGTGATGTTCTTTCGCAGCGAGGTCTTCATTGATCTGGCGCAACTTCATTGCCAGCAGCTCGGCATGGCAGGTGCGTTCCTCGGCTTTCAGGTTCTGATAACGCCGTGCAGTAGCGGCCTGACGTTGCAGGCGGCCGAGTTGCTTTTCCACTTCATCACGCAGGTCCTGCAGGCGTTCGAGATTTTCCTTGGTGTGGGAAATGCGGTTCTCGGTGTCACGACGGCGTTCCTTGTACTTGGAGATGCCGGCAGCCTCTTCGATAAATCCGCGCAATTCTTCGGGGCGCGCTTCGATGACACGCGAGATCATGCCCTGTTCGATGATGGCATAGCTGCGTGCGCCCAGGCCGGTGCCGAGAAACAACTGGGTGATATCCTTGCGGCGGCAGCGTGCGCCATTGAGAAAGTAAGCGGACGTGCCATCACGCGATACCACGCGCTTCAGTGATACTTCATTGAATCCGGCATACTGGCCGCCCAGCTTGCCGTCGGAGTTGTCGAACACCAGTTCCACCGACGCCGTGCCCACCGGTTTGCGCGATGCAGACCCATTGAACACCACATCCGCCATGGATTCGCCGCGCAAATGCTTGGCGGAAATTTCGCCCATCACCCAGCGCACGGCATCAATGATGTTGGACTTGCCGCAACCATTGGGACCGACAATGCCAATGAGATTGCTGGGAAAGCTGACCGTGGTGGGATCGACAAAGGACTTGAAGCCCGCAAGTTTGATCTTGTTTAGGCGCATGGAATTGGCTGCAATCAAAAAGTAACAAAATGAGGCGCGGTAGTGTACGGGGAAAGCCGCTCATTGCCAGCAAAAATTATTGCGGCTGCCCGATCCAAAATTATCCTGCTTATGACTATACGCCGCGGCTTGCGTCTGTATAATCGCCGACCTGATTCTTTCCCCATTTGAGCTAGTATTCGGCATTTGATTCTGGGAGTCACTCGATTAACGGAGGCATTCAATGCCCGCAAAAAAGACCATGGCAAAAACGCAAAAATCTGCCAAGAAACCAGCCAAGCCCGCCGCCAAGGCGGCCGCCAAAAAATCCGCAGCTCCAGTTAAAAAACCGGCAGCACCGGTCAAGTCATCTGCAAAATCCGCCAAACCCGCAGCCAAGCCGGTAAAGAAGGAAAAAGCAGTTGCCAAGCCTGTCAAAGCCACGGTGAAAGAACCAGCCAAAGCAACCGCAAGCACAAGCAAACCGGCAGCAAAAGCCGCATCAACCGCTTCTGCTGCTGTGGTCACAAAATCCGCCGCCAGCGCCACACAGGCTTCAGTGAAACCTGCCACCGCCGTTAAGGTCGCAGTATCGCCGCCTGCCAAGCCGACAGTGAAAGCCGTTGGCACTTCCAGCAAACCTGCCACCGCAAGTTCTACCGTGTATTCAGCCAAAGCAAACAAACCCGCTTCCGAAGAAGATGATGTTGACAGCCACAGCCTGCTGTCCGGCCCTCGCAATGTAACGCCATACACGCCAAAGCGTGGTGAGCAATACATGAGTCAGGAGCAACTGGAGCACTTCCGCACCATTCTGCTCAGCTGGAAAAAGGACTTGATGAATGAAGTGGATCGCACCGTGCTGCACATGAAGGATGAAGCGGCCAACTTTCCCGATCCCAATGACCGCGCCACACAGGAATCCGAATTCAGTCTGGAACTGCGCACCCGTGATCGTGAACGCAAGCTGATCCGCAAAATCGAAGAAGCCTTGAACCGCATCGAAGACGGCAGCTACGGTTATTGCGTGGAAACCGGTGAAGAAATCGGCATCAAGCGTCTTGAAGCACGTCCTGTTGCCACGCTGTGCGTCGAAGCACAGGAACGCCGCGAGCGCCGTGAGCGGCAGTATGGTGATCGCGACGATCGCTATCGCTAATAGCATCTAACAATGGGCTGCGCTCGCTTTTCATTCTGTTAGACGCTACTGATCAATTGATGTAGTCCGGAACGCACATGACTTATCGTGGGCGTTTCGCACCTTCTCCCACCGGCCCATTGCATATGGGCTCTCTGGTCGCCGCCACCGGCAGTTATCTGCAGGCAGTCGCTCATCATGGGCATTGGCTGCTGCGCATCGAAGACATCGACACACCTCGCTGTGTTCCTGGCGCCACCGACAGCATTCTGCACACCCTGGAAATCATGGGCTTTGAATGGCATGGCCCCGTGCTGTATCAAAGTACGCGACAGGATGCTTACGAAGCTGCATTACAACAACTGCGCGCACTGAACCTGTGTTATCCCTGTTCCTGTTCACGCAGTGAACTGCAACTTGCCGCCGGCACAGTGCATGACGGCGAGGAACTGCGGTATCCCGGCTGGTGCCGTATTCAGCCACGTCATGCAGAAGGACCGTTTGCTTGGCGCTTTCGCGTGCCGGATGCAGAGACTGGTTTTACCGATGCAATATATGGGTACCAATGTATTTGCCTGCAGGACACCATTGGCGACTTTGTCATCAAGCGCCGTGATGATCTGTTTGCATACCAGCTTGCCGTGGTGGTTGATGACGCCGAACAAGGTGTGACAGAAGTGGTTCGTGGTGCGGATTTGTTGCTGAATTCACCGCGGCAAATTGCCCTGCAACGCGCATTGCGCCTGAATACACCGGCTTATGTTCATTTGCCGCTGGTGCTGGACGCACACGGCAAGAAACTTTCCAAATCGCATGCAGCACCGGAATTATCGGGTCAAACGTGTACACAACTGCTGTGGCAAGCGCTCAACTTCCTGCAACAGCATCCACCAGTTGAATTGCAGCACGCTTCATTAACGGTCCTGTGGTCGTGGGCAAAGGAAAATTGGCAACTGAAATCGCTGATTTTGCACAAATAGGCTTGGGCTTGAGCGGTGAATGCATTACCATTGGCCCGCGCTGTGGGGACAGCGTGTTTATAAAGCTTCACATAAAAAGCGGGCGAACTCTGGGTAACTGCACCGTCGCAGGTGAATGTCACAATCGGCTGGAAATTCCATGTCTGAGCAAACTACTCCACGGGTCATAAAAAAATATCCCAATCGGCGTCTCTATGACACGCAGCAAAGCCGTTACATCACGTTGAGCGACATACGGCGTCTGGTAATGGAAAAGCAGGAATTTGTTGTCATCGACCAGAAGTCACATGAAGACATTACGCGCAGCATTCTGTTGCAGGTGATTGCCGAACAGGAAAACGGCGAGCCCATGATGAGCCAGGATTTCCTGTCGCAGATCATCCGCGCCTATGGCAGCGCCATGCAGGGATTCGTTGGCACTTATCTTGAAAACAGTTTGAAGCTGTTCGCCAATCAACAACAACAACTGCGCGAACGCATGAATGAAAACGGCATGATTGATCCGTTCACCGCCTTCGCCAATCTCACACAGAAAAACATGGAATTCTGGCGCGGCATGCAGGACCAGTTTTTCAGTGCATTGAATGGCTCACCGTCCGCACGCAAGCCATCGACTGACAGTGATTCATCTTCCGACATGAACCCGGCGGAACATCAGCCGCAACGGTGACAGCTCAACCGGCACTGTTACCCCTGTTGCCCAATTCACTTGGGAGCCCCCTTCTTGATGCCTTGAAGAACTGCTCCACCTGCTATACCTGAAAAAATTCCAATGAAAAGCGAGTACTCCGAAACAACGTATTCAATTCTTGTGAGGTACACCGTTGTACCATGAACGTTCAGGGGAACTACTTCTCCAGTTAATTGCACCGGCGCTTGAGGCCTGTGGTCCACATAGTAGCTCTGCAAATACCAAGATAGACACATAAGCCCTGGCATGAGTGCTGTTAGCGTATACCCGAATATTTTTTTCAATTGGATAATCATAGTGTTACTGACAACCGGAGTTTGGATTTATGAATGGCTTAGAAACTTTTGTGTCGGTCATGGTAGCACTTGAAGCAGCCCCTGCCCCAGCTCCAGCTCCAATTGTCAACCCTCCGCCTTCTACAAGCTTGCCGTCGTGTCCACCACCAAAGAACGCATCAACCGTTGCATGCGGCCCCCATCCGCCGCCCACGTTGACGTTCGTAAATCCACCGCTCAAATCCTCAATTGTAGTTCCATTGGACGAGTGAACAACAAGCCCAACTGACGCGTCAGGACTTGTCGATGCGCCTCCTCCCCCTTCTGCATACCCTGCGACATGACCGAAACCATCTATTGCCAACCCGATAGCTCCTGTAACTGCGACGCCAAAAAACTTTCCACTAATATTTGCGCCAAGTTGGAATGTCCATTTTCTGCGCAAGACAGTTGACACCGGTCCGCCTCACCCTGCTTCAACAGGCTTTAGAACTACGCATTGCCACGCTAACCGACGTCGCTAATTTCTTGAATCGCGACCCATCCACGCTATCAAAGATGCTTAAACGCTACTCACTATCCAAAACTCAATAGTTCCAAAACTTCAAGTCCGGCACCGGTGACTTTCGCGCCAACGTAGCCCGGCGCGCCGCATGCGCTGCTCCTGCATGCGGCGTGACGGGCGGTCAAGCTCTCGTCCCATTTACAGACTGCATCCACGTCGCAACATCCAATACGGTTTTGGGATTGACGGGTCTGCCCAAGCCCTTTTTGTCCAGCCATTCAGCCAAGTTGTCCTCTCCCTTTCCTAAAACCCAACTATCCATTTTGCTGAGTTCCAGAAAAGTATCGTTCGGGCGAATTAACTTCGGATCAATGCCATAGGCCTTTCCAACGGCAGTCCACACTTCGCGAAATACTTCAAAAGAAATATTCTCCTTCAACTCGGTGTGCAACTCCTCCAATGGCAACGGTGTTCGTTGCTTCAAGAACGCGCGCCTCGCAAGAACTCGAAATCCAAACACAGCGGAGATGGCAACAGCGAAAGCGATCAAGAGCCACAATCCCATAGCAAAGTACCTCATGGAGAAGTCGGACACGTTCCCTGACTAGGAATTGCATAGAGAAATCCTTCGAGTTCTATTGTTAGATCGTAGAACCCGATTCCGACGGTCAGCAGGCCGATTCCCGCAGCTCCAGTGCGCACTAACATTGAATCGGCGCCAGGCATCCCGAATGCACGCGGAACGCTCGTTAACGGATTTGTCGATCCCAATAGCGGTAGCCTACCTGCTCCAGCGGGAGCCCCCGACTTCGGCCACAACCCGCCCGCTAACGCAGCTGCGTGTGGGCCAACGTTGATGACATGATCGGAAGTCCAATTCACGTACCGATCCAAGTAACTCGGGCCGTCGCTACATGGCGGTTTTGGCGGTTCAGTCGGCTTCTGCTCCGGCTTCTTCTCTTGCAACTGCGGCGCAGGTCGCACAACTAACTTTCCTGGCACAGGAGATGACAAGGTTATACCTTGTTGCGCCAATGCAGTTAGGTCGGTAACTAATGTCTGACATAGCTCCTGCTGGCTTGAGCAA
>DASZSV010000031.1:0-13895 GCA_035548495.1 Steroidobacteraceae bacterium | reverse complement strand
ACGGCTTGCCGTTTATACTCTGTACTGTAATGATTACGTTGCTTGCGCTTCACTTCACTCTGTTTCTTCATCTCTCACTCACCTCGGATAAGATTATAAATCTCTCTTATCCAGATGTCCGGGAAACAGGGGGAGGATCAGGATGCCAATGGCAACACGGTGCTGTACAGCTACGATGTGCTTAACCGCGTCACCGAAGCCAGTTATCCCGACCAAACCATCACCTATCACTATGATCAAGGCGCCAATGGTATTGGGCATCTTACCCAGCTGACAGATAACTCTGGAACGACAACGTTCACGTACACGGCACAAGGACGCATTGCATCAAAAACGCAAGTAACCAATGGTTTCAGCAACACAGTGAGCTATGGTTACAATAATGCCGGGCAGCTAACATCATTGACTACGCCTTCAGGTCAAACGATTGGCTATACTTATGCCAATGGCAAAGTCAGCAGTATCAGTGTGAACAACACGCCAGTCATCAGTGCTATCAACTACGATCCTTTTGGTCCCATCACCCAATGGACATGGGGTAACGGCACCCAAAGCAGCCGTACCTACGATGAAGATGGCTACCTCACGACCAGCAACGATGCCGGTGCCACGAGCTATACCTTCAATCCTGATGGCAGCATTGCCACGCAGACCCTCAATAGTTCCGCGCCCTTGAATCTGACCACTGGATTACAAACGTTCACCAATGCATCGACCAGCAACAAGCTGAACAGCATCAGCGGTGCAGTGACAAGAAGTTACACGTATGACAGTGACGGCCATACCTTGAGTGATGGCGTTCGATCATTTACCTACAATGCAGCGGGCAGGATGGTCACGGCGACCAATGCAGGCATTACCACTACGTATAGCTATAATGCCTTGGGTCAACGTGTTGAAAAGTCCAACACCACTGGGACAACGTACTTCGCTTACGATGAAGCAGGGCACGAGTTAGGCGAATACGATCAGTCCAGTAATCTCATTCAAGAACTCGTATGGCTCAACGATATCCCGGTTGCGACGATCAGAACGGATCAAAGTGGTGGCAGTGTCGGTGTGTTCTACATCCATACTGATCATCTTAACGCGCCAGCAAAAATCACAAGACCCAGTGATGATCAAATCATCTGGCGCTGGGATCATGATCCGTATGGCAATGGCACACCCAATCAAGACCCGGATGGAAACGGATTACAACTCGCGTTCAATCTACGATTCCCAGGACAGTACTACGATTCAGAGACAGGGTTGCTGTATAACTACTGGCGTGATTACGATCCTACAACTGGAAGATATGTCGAACCCGACCCTATGGGTCAGCAAACATATTTGTTAATGTCAAACGTCCCGTCATTTACTAAACATCGCGGTTATTGGAACCATTTATATAATTACGTTGATGATCGCCCGACACTTGCTAAAGATCCGTTTGGACTTGGTCCACTGGAGTGGCTTGCGGATTTGGTTAAGGAAAAAACTCCGGATGAAGCGCCAAGCGCAATGATAGGCAGCATATTGTCCGTCCTGTGCATAAAACAGAATTGCCATCCAGGAAATGAGAACCGTGATTCGGTTCTTTTATGGGGAGACTGCGCATCAATACTGAGTCATTTTTTCAAGGAAAATAGCAAGACTGTTGTTGCTGCAATTGGTGGACTCACTGGTGATGCCGCGCAGGCAGCAATTGCTGATTGCGCTGAAAAATGAGGTGAGGCAATTAAAAAGAAGCAATGCGCTGGTTGTGGCGGCAGCAGTAGTAGCAGAAGTGGAGGGGATTAATGAAACTCTATGCAAAAATCATCGCACTGTGTTCTTGGATCGTTACGGGCCTTATCCAAGTGACGTATGAATTGCAGACACCCTCAAAAGTCGTTATGCAGGGTGTTGATATTACTCAATCAGTGTCTCGTGGTCATTCGTTGGCGGTCATTTGGATTGGGCTGGGTCTTATCTTGGCAAGCGCGGCATTTATCGTCAAAAGAGCAAGTTCCGTCCTCATTATCATCTCTGCCTTTTTGTATTTGACTGAGTGGTTCCCCTGGGCTTCGGTGAGAATAGTTGGCCTTCTGGAAACCTACCGCTATAAATGGATTTTGGCTTCAGGATTGGAGTTCGAAATTGTTTTTTTGATTAGAGATATCTTGATGCCCGTTGCATTCTTGGTTACCTTGATTCTGGCTATCTGGTCCATGATCAAAGAGGGGACATAAGTACCGGACTTGAATTATTGACGTTTGAGTAATGAATGATGATTGTGAGATAACGGTGCCGGTGTAAGGATGTTCGGATGAACACTTCGACAAGAGCCAGTTCACCCTTTCGACTCATGTTCCCTTGCCGTTGGAATTAATTTGCAACAACATTAACGCGCACGTTGGATGGCCGCTACGTTTTCAAAAACCATCATGGAGATGCGTAATGGAAGTGGGAGCATTGTCCCCTTTATGGCGGTTATCGGGTGAGCCAGCCAGTCCCGTGCTGATGATTTCTCTCATCTGCGCACACGCGGTGGTATTATTGACGCTTCCTGAACATTGTTGTGAAATGCAATGAAAACCAGCATAGAGATTCGCGCAGAGTTTCTTAAGACTTTGATGACGGAGGATCGAAACGAGATCCGTGGAATCCGCGCTTCCATTTACAACGTGACTTCGTTGCTGACTACCGCGTCTTTCGCCATTACTGCGTTCATACTTGGTCAGAAGGGTCCCCATTCGTCCGGCGTTTTCCTGATGATCGACGGAATGCTGATTCTAATGCTCTGGTTGTTTTTCCTGCGCCTCAAGCGGGATCTTTATTGCTGCCGGCAATGCCTGGTGGGAAGACAGAACTTGATCAAGGCATTGGGCACGCCGGTCGAACCCGAAGACTTTGATCCGTTCCCGGATACGCGTGGCCTGCAACCTGACGTTTCCGATTCGGAGCTCTGGTGGCTTCCCATACTTACTTCGATGGCCATCGCAATAAAATCACTGATCGTGTGTCTTCAGTTCGTGTAACCGGACGCGGAGGCGGCGCGCTACGGATGCGACTGATCGTTGCGGTCGCCTTTGAGCGTAATTTTCGCTGCGCCACTTGCATACAGTGGAACCGCCCAAACCCGGCCTTAACGATGGATTTTCAGCGCGGCAGGATGTAATCGCGATTACACCATCTGTTTTCAGGTAAAAATCGCCGCAGCGACTGTAATGCCGCGCAGGGCCTGAAAAGCCCTAAATTACTCCCTTATCTTTCTTTATAGCTATTCGCTTTGGTTGGGTGGCGCGCCAGACGGCACAATTCACCCTTATAACCGTATTGTGACCCGCCATGCCCCCAATCATTTCCAAAAGCCATCTGACCCAGCTCGAAGAACTCGAAGCCGAGAGCATTTTCATCATGCGCGAGGTGGTGGCCGAGTTCGAGAATCCGGTGATGCTGTATTCCATCGGCAAGGATTCTTCGGTGCTGTTGCATCTGGCGATGAAGGCGTTTTATCCCGCCACGCCGCCGTTTCCGTTGATGCATGTCAATACCACCTGGAAGTTTCGCGAGATGATCCAGTTTCGTGATGACCTGGTCAAAAAGATGGGCATCACGCTGATCGAGCACATCAATGAGGAAGGCGTGAAGAACGGTGTGACGCCGTTTACGCACGGCAGCAGTAAATATACCGACATCATGAAGACCGAGGCGCTGAAGCAGGCACTGAGCAAGTACAAGTTCGATGCGGCTTTTGGCGGTGCGCGCCGCGACGAAGAAAAGTCGCGCGCGAAGGAGCGCGTGTTTTCATTCCGTGACAACAATCATCGCTGGGACCCGCGCAATCAGCGCCCCGAGTTGTGGAATGTCTACAACAGCCGCATCAACCGTGGTGAAAGTATTCGCGTGTTTCCGTTATCCAACTGGACCGAGCTCGATATCTGGATGTACATCCACAAGGAGAACATTCCCATTGTGCCGCTGTACTACGCCAAGCCGCGGCCGGTGGTGAAACGCGACAACATGATCATCATGGTCGATGATGATCGTTATCCACTGAATCCCGGTGAAAAGCCCGTGATGGAAACAGTGCGTTTCCGTACGCTGGGCTGTTATCCGTTGACCGGCGCCATGTATTCCAATGCGACCACGCTGGAAGACATCATTGGCGAGATGCTCGAAAGCCGTACCTCGGAACGGCAGGGCCGCGCCATTGACCACGATCAATCCGGTTCCATGGAAAAGAAAAAGCGCGAAGGTTATTTCTGATGTCCGTTACTTCAATCAATACCGCGTCGGTGCGCCAGTTCATCCATCGTCAGGAAAAGAAAGGCCTGCTGCGGTTCATCACCTGCGGCAGTGTGGACGATGGCAAGAGTTCATTGATCGGCCGTTTGCTGCACGATTCACAGAAGATTCTTGAAGATCACATGGCGGCAGTGAAGGCCGACAGCCAGCGCTGGGGCACGCAGGGCGAAGCCGTTGATCTGGCATTGCTGGTGGATGGTTTGCAGGCCGAACGCGAACAGGGCATTACCATTGATGTGGCGTATCGCTACTTCGATACCGAACGCCGCAAGTTCATCATTGCCGATACGCCGGGACATGAGCAGTACACACGCAACATGGCGACCGGTGCATCGACTGCCGATCTTGCGGTCATTCTTGTCGATGCGGCGCGCGGCGTGCAGGTACAAACACGTCGTCACAGTTTCATTGTGTCGTTACTGGGCATTCGTCATGTCATCGTTGCCATCAACAAGATGGACCTGGTGAAGTACGACCAGAAGGTGTATCAGAACATTGCAGCGGAATGCCGTCATTTTCTGCGTACGCTGGGTGTGCAGGATGTGCGTGTGGTTCCTGTCTCTGCACTGCATGGCGACAATGTCGTGAAACGTTCAGCCAACATGCCGTGGTATGAAGGCGATGCATTGCTGGAAATTCTCGACACCGTTGATGTCAGCGACAATCGCAGCGAAGATCTGCGCTATCCCGTGCAGTATGTGAACCGGCCCAATGCGGACTTTCGTGGTTATGCAGGCACACTGGTTGCCGGTCATGTGCGCGTCGGTGATCCCATCATGGCATTGCCGTCGCGCCGCACCAGCACCGTAAAGGAAATTGTCACGTATGACGGCAATTTGAGTGCGGCATTTGCGCCGATGGCCGTGACACTGACATTGAATGATGAAATCGACATTGTGCGTGGCGATGTGCTGGCACATCCCGATCGCGCGCCCACTGTGGGCAGGGAATTCGATGCGCATGTGATCTGGATGGCGGACCAGCCGCTGCTGCCCGGCAAGCAGTACGAATTCAAGCTGGGCTCGCACTATGTGCGCGGCACTATCAAGAAGATTGAATATCGCGTGGATGTGAATGACCTGTCGCATCACAATGCCGAAGAGCTGAAACTGAACGAGATTGCTGTGTGCAGCGTCTCGCTGAATCAGGATGTGGCCTACGATGTATACGATGTGTGCAGAGAGACCGGCAGCTTCATCATCGTCGATCGCATGAACAATGGCACGGCTGGTGCGGGCATGATCCGCCGCAGCACGGCAGTCAAAGCCCGCGAAGTGCAGGGCAATGTGTATTCGGAACGTTTGCAGGTGACACGCCAGCAACGCGCCAACCAGAAGAGCCAGCAACCTTGCATACTGTGGTTCACCGGTTTGTCGGGTGCAGGCAAATCCACCATTGCCAACGCAGTGGAAGCGGAATTGTTCCGTCGCGGTTATCACAGTTACCTGCTGGATGGCGACAATGTGCGTCATGGTCTCAATCGCGATCTGGGATTCTCCGATGCGGAACGCGTGGAAAACATTCGCCGCATTGGTGAAGTGACCCGACTGTTTGTTGATGCCGGATTGATTGTGCTCACCGCATTCATTTCGCCATTCCGCAGCGATCGCAAACTGGTGCGCGAACTGGTGGAGCCGGGCGAGTTCATCGAAATCTATGTCAGCACGCCGCTGGAAGTATGCGAAACCCGTGATCCCAAAGGTCTGTACGTGCGTGCGCGACAGGGACAGATCCAGAATTTCACCGGCATCAATTCACCCTATGAAGCACCGGAATCAGCAGAGATTGTGCTCGATACGTCGGTGCTGCATGTGGATGATTGCGTTGCCAAGATCATCGAATACCTTGAAGCAACAGGGCGGTTGAAGCTTTGACTTTTTGACCCCTCACCCCGTCCCCTCTTCCTCAGGGGGCGAGGGGAATGGTGATTCGCTGGGGCTTCTTCTTGATCCATGTCACAGGTGCTGTGCGTCGTCGAGGAAAATCCAGAAAAGGCAGTCCACAATGAGTTGCATATATGCAATATTCTTCGCAGTCTTTATAGTGATGAGAAACAAAAAAGCATCTGTGGCTTTTTAAAGTGATTGGTGCTGAGACGTCCGTTTTGGTCCCCCTCGCCCCTTGAGGGAGAGGGGACAGGGGTGAGGGGTAATCTCACCGTTATTGGCTCGCGGTAAGTGAGTGTTGATTCTGCGAGATATTCAAGGTTAACCATGCTTATTCCAGTTGTACTGTCTGGTGGTTCAGGCACACGTCTGTGGCCGCTGTCACGCGAGTTGTATCCCAAGCAATTGCTGCCGCTGGTGGGGCAGGGCACCATGTTGCAGGAAACACTGTCGCGCCTTGATGGCGTGGAAGATGTATCCACACCCATTGTGGTGTGCAACGAGCAGCATCGTTTTCTCGTCGCCGAGCAACTGCGGCAAATCAATGTCAAATCACGTGCCATTATTCTTGAACCCGTCGGCCGCAACACCGCACCTGCCGTTGCGATTGCCGCATTAAGTGCGCTGGCCACCACTGCCGGCAATGAAGATCCCGTGTTGCTGGTGTTGCCTGCGGATCATGTCATTCTCAATATCAAGGCATTCCAGGCAGCCGTCAGGATTGGCTTGCAGGCAGCAGCGGCGGGCAAGCTGGTTACGTTTGGCATTGTTCCCGGCAAGCCGGAAACAGGTTATGGCTATATCAAACGCGGTGAAGGTAAAGGCCCTGAATATCCTGTCGCGCAATTCGTTGAAAAGCCCAATGCAGCAAAGGCGGCGGAATACATTGCCACCGGTCAGTACTACTGGAACAGCGGTATGTTCATGTTCCGCGCGCGCGCCTTGCAGGAAGAGATGCGCGCCTATGCGCCGGATATTCTCGAAGCATGCACCAGTGCATTCACCCATGCCAAACACGATCTGGATTTCACACGCTTGTCCGCAGAACAGTTTGCGGCATGCCCAAGTAACTCCATCGACTATGCAGTGATGGAAAAAACCACACATGCGGTGGTGGTGCCGCTGGATGCCGGATGGAACGATGTGGGTTCGTGGTCGGCATTGCACGAAGCCATTCCCGGCGATGCCAATAAAAATGTGTGCATCGGTGATGTGATTGTTGATGATTCACATGGCAACTATTTGCATTCCACCAGCCGTCTGGTAGCCACCGTGGGGTTGAATGATCATGTTGTCGTTGAAACCAAGGACGCAGTGCTCGTTGCAAGAAAAGACAGAGTGCAGGATGTGAAAAACATCGTGAATGCCTTGAAGAAGCAGGGACGTGATGAAACCCTGATGCATCGTGAGGTGTATCGTCCCTGGGGCAGTTATGATCGCATCGATTCCGGTGATCGTTTCCAGGTGAAACGCCTGACTGTGAATCCGGGCCAGTCGATGTCCCTGCAAATGCATCATCATCGTGCCGAGCACTGGGTGGTGGTTTCCGGCACTGCGCGCATTACGTGCGATGACAAAACCTTTTTGCTGGAAGAAAATCAGTCCACGTACATTCCGGTGGGCGCCAGACATCGCATCGAAAATCCCGGCAAGATTCCT
Source organism: Steroidobacteraceae bacterium (assembly GCA_035548495.1). Lineage (GTDB taxonomy): Bacteria > Pseudomonadota > Gammaproteobacteria > Steroidobacterales > Steroidobacteraceae > CAILZL01. The sequence goes on along the minus strand of DASZSV010000031.1, from coordinate 6,078 downwards.
CTTCACATCATCGAAGTTCAATCGGGTTCCTATCTCGGTGAAGACGACATCGTGCGTTATGAAGATGTGTATGGACGTGAAGGAGAGAAGCCCGCGCGCGGCTGAGACCCCAGGCGGGCTGTCCGAGTCTTGATCGCTCACGCCTGTAAAAGTGGATCACAACAACTTTTAAGTGACTTTTTCCACCAGTTGGTTACTATTGCCGCGCTCATGAAAAAACTGGTTGGAGAGAATGTCTTCATAAAGACATCGCCGAAGGCGCAACTGCCCGGAAACGCTCAGGCAAAAGAACGGCCAGACATGATTCTTCAATAACTTATGAAGAATTCTCAATGAGTCTCTGGAGAGCGATGTCCCTGCAGGCTTGCAGGCATGACATCCACCGAAGGGGAGTGGTGCTGCGCAATGCAGTGCCCGATCTCTCAGGTCACCGGACAGAGTGGCGATGGCAAATGCTTGTGCATTTGCCCGGCGCTTGTTCGTTGGTGATGCTCGATACCTGATCCGGAGAGTTCATGGCACTTCGCACTCCTCTTTATGATACCCATGTGGCTGCCAATGCCAGAATGGTTGATTTTGGCGGCTGGGACATGCCCGTCAATTACGGTTCGCAAATAGACGAACATCATGCGGTGCGCCGCGACGCGGGCATGTTCGATGTCTCACACATGTGCGTGATTGATTTGCACGGCACAGGCGTTCGCAAATTCCTGCGTTATCTGCTCGCCAATGATGTGGCCAAACTCAAGACGACCGGCAAGGCGCTTTATAGCTGCATGCTCAATGAACGCGGCGGTGTCGTTGATGACTTGATCGTGTACTTCATGACCGAATCCTGGTTCCGCATGGTGGTGAATGCCGGTACGCGCGACAAGGACATTGCATGGATCAAACAACAGGCGCAGCCATTCAATGTTGAAGTCAACGTGCGCGATGATCTGGCCATGATTGCCGTGCAGGGACCCAATGCACGTGACAAGACCATCAGGGTGCTCGGTGCTGCAACTCAGGGAGCACTGGAACTCAAGCCATTTTCCGGCGGTGAGTTCGCACAATACTTTATTGCTCGCACTGGTTATACCGGTGAGGACGGCTTTGAAATCATGATGCCAGGGCAACAGGCGCCAGCGTTGTGGCTGCGGCTCAAAGAAGCCGGCATTGCACAGTGCGGGCTGGGTGCGCGTGACACGTTGCGACTGGAAGCGGGCATGAATCTTTACGGCAATGACATGGATGAAAATCAATCACCGCTGGAATCGGGGTTGACCTGGACCATTGCGTTTGAACCGGCGGATCGTAATTTCATCGGCCGCGGTGCATTGCAATCTCAATTGCAGGCGGGTGTGAAGCGCAAGATGGTGGGATTGATACTGGAAGATCGCGGTGTGTTGCGTTCGCATCAGGCAGTGATTGTTGATGGCAGCGACAATGGAGAAATCACCAGCGGAACGTTCTCACCCACGATGGAAAAATCCATCGCACTGGCGCGTGTGCCGGTTGCGGCGCAAGGCGAGGTGAAAGTGGATATTCGTGGCAAGCTGTTGCAGGCACGTATCGTGAAGTATCCGTTTGTGCGTAATGGCAAGGCAGTGTGAGCAAATTGTTTATTGAGGCTGCTGATGTGGTCTATCTCTTTGCAAAATCGCCGTAAATACATCCATGTAGGCTCCGGCAAAAACATCCCTGTTTTTGACGGTTTTGCAAAGAGATAGACCACACCAACAACCTCATTAGTTTGGGTAACCAGAATTTTTGAATTGAGGACATAATGAGCAACATTCCAAATGAACTGAAATATCTGGATTCGCATGAATGGGTGCGGATTGAAGCGGACGGCACCGTGACCGTTGGCATTTCCGATCATGCGCAATCGGCGTTGGGCGATCTGGTGTTTGTTGAAGTGCCCGCAGTGGGACGTAAACTCAAAGCCGGAGAAGCGTTTGCCGTGGTGGAATCCGTGAAAGCGGCATCGGATGTATACAGTCCGGTGTCCGGCGAAGTGACCGCCGTGAATGATGCATTGAATGGCAGGCCGGAGCTGATCAACGAATCACCTTATGGTGATGGCTGGTTGATGAAACTGCGTCCCAGTGACAAGACTGAACTCGAGAAGTTGCTGGATGCAACGGCATACAAGGCTGTAGTGGATGCGGCGCATTGATGAAGCGCAAATCGAAGCGATTGAACTACTTCGATCAGATCGCGTGTCAGGATGCTGTGCGTCATTTCCGCGCAAGTGTTGGCGCACAGGATATGTAGCATCTTGTTCCCCTCGCCCCTTGTGGGAGAGGGGCAGGGGTGAGGGGGTACAACTCAGTGGTCTTCAATACATTGTTTATCACCCTCTCCCTTTATCCCTCCCCCATCAAGGGGGAGGGAAAGAAATGATCGCCGATTTTGGATTATCAAGTTGATGTTGGTTTGGTAGTTGTTTGAAGAATTGATACCGGAACTATTCCATGCCTTTTATTCCCCACACCGAAGATGATGTCAGTGAAATGCTGGCGACCATTGGCGTTGCCAGTATTGAATCGTTATTCGAAGAAATTCCCGCCGAGTTGCGTGCACAGCCATTGACACAGGTGCCCAATGCGATGACCGAAATGCAGATCGGTCAACTCATGCAGCGGCGCGCAGAACAGGATGGCAGTTACCTCAACTTCATTGGTGCCGGTGCATATCAGCACCATATTCCTGCCGCAGTGTGGGCCATTGTCACGCGTGGTGAATTTTATTCGGCGTATACGCCGTACCAGGCTGAAGCCAGTCAGGGCACACTGCAGTTGTTATATGAATATCAAACCATGATGGCAAGTTTGACCGGCATGGAGGTGTCGAATGCTTCATTGTATGACGGTGCATCGGCGTTGTCGGAAGCCTGTCTGATGGCGGTGCGTGCCAATCGCAAATCGCAATCCGCAAAATTCTTGTTGCCCTACACCGTTAATCCCACCTATGGCAAAGTCGCCAAAGCCATTGCAGGCAATCAGAACCTGCAATTTGAAAGTGTTTCATTCGATGCAAAGCAGGGCATCACGCTGGTAGATGCGTTGACACCATATCAGCACGAAGACATCACGGCACTGGTGATTCAGCAGCCCAACTTTTTCGGTCAATTGGAAGATGTGGATGCATTGACCGATTGGGCGCATGCCAAAGGCGCAATGGTGATTGCCGTGGTGAATCCCACTTCACTTGCCATTCTCAAACCACCGGGTGAGTGGGGCAGCGATGGCAAGGGCGCCGACATCGTTGTCGGCGATGGACAACCGCTGGGTGTGCCGCTGGCATCGGGTGGTCCGTACTTTGGATTCATCACCACGCGCATGGAGTACGTGCGGCAAATGCCGGGGCGCATTATCGGTCGCACGGTGGACATGGAAGGCAGGCAAGGTTTCACTCTCACGTTGCAGGCTCGCGAACAACATATTCGCCGCGGCAAGGCAACATCAAACATTTGTACCAATCAGGGCCTGCTGGTGACGGCGGCAACCATTTACATGTCGATTGTTGGTGCGCACGGTCTGGAGAATGTGGCCATTACTTGCCAGCAACGCACGACAGAACTGATAAACGCACTGACTGCCATTGATGGCGTTAAGCTGGCTTTCAATGGTCCGCGTTTCCATGAAGCGGTGATCACACTGAATCGCAACATACATGATGTGCTTGATGCATTGCTCAAGCATGGCATTGTGGGTGGATACGATATCTCTTCTTACTATCCGCAATTAGGCAATGCGTTGCTTGTATGTGCAACGGAAGTTCGCAGCAGCGAAGACATCGCAGCATATGCGAAGGCGTTGGCGGAGATATTGAGTGGAGCATGAATGTATGTTGAGGCTGTATACGGCAGTGTCTTCATTTCCGCGAAAGTGGGAATGACGTGTGATCCATGTGTAGGTTGGGCTGAGTCTTCGAAGCCCGACAACAGACCACGAATCGGAAGTTGGGCTTCGAAGACTCAGCCCAACCTACAAGTCGAATGACAATGAGTTTGTTATGACTGAAAAACTGATATTTCAACATTCACGCAACGGCCGCACTGCGCTTGCGCAATATCCTGTAACCAGTGCAACGACGGATGTGCCGGAGCAATTGCGTCGCACCAAGCGACCCATGTTACCGGAAGTGTCCGAGTTGCAGGCCGTGCGGCATTACACGCGTCTGTCGCAGAAAAACTTTTCCATCGACACGCATTTCTATCCGCTGGGTTCGTGCACCATGAAGTACAACCCGCGTGCATGCAATCAATATGCAATGTTGCCGCAGTTTCTCAATCGTCATCCGCTGGCGCCGGATGCAACCGGGCAGGGCTATCTCGCCTGCATGTATGAATTACAGGAGATGCTTAAAGACGTGACCGGCATGCACAGTGTGTCGTTAACGCCCATGGCTGGTGCGCAGGGCGAATTTGCCGGTGTGGCGATGATTCGTGCGTATCACCAATCACGTAATGAAAATCATCGTGATGAATTGATCGTTCCTGATGCAGCGCACGGCACCAATCCTGCCACAGCCACCATGTGCGGTTGCAAAGTCGTGGAAATTCCTTCACTGCCTTCAGGCGATATTGATCTTGAAGCGTTGCAGAATGCGGTGGGTCCAAACACAGCAGGCATCATGCTCACCAATCCTTCCACGCTGGGTGTGTTTGAACGCCGCATCAAGCAAATGGCCAAGATTGTTCATGATGCGGGTGGGCTGCTTTATTACGATGGCGCCAATCTCAATGCCATTCTCGGCAAGGTGCGTCCCGGTGATATGGGCTTCGATGTCATTCACATGAACCTGCACAAGACCTTTTCCACTCCACACGGTGGCGGTGGTCCGGGTGCGGGAGCAGTGGGTGTCAGCCGGCGTGTCGCACCGTTCCTGCCGTTGCCCATTGTCGGCAAGCAGGACGATCAGTATCGCTGGCTCACTGAAAAGGATTTGCCACAATCGATAGGCAGATTGTCCGGCTTCATGGGCAACACCGGTGTGTTGATGCGTGCGTACATTTACATGCGCATGCTGGGCAAACAGGGTATGCCCCGCGTTGCGGAATATGCAGCGCTTAATGCCAACTATTTATTGGCACGTCTGCGTCAGGCAGGATTCGATGCAGCTTATCCGGAACGCCGTGCCAGTCACGAGTTCATCATCACATTGAAGCGTCAGGCGCGTGAACTGAATGTCAATGCCATGGACTTTGCCAAACGTCTGCTGGATTTTGGTTTCCATGCGCCGACCACTTATTTTCCGCTGCTGGTGCCGGAGTGCTTGTTGATTGAGCCTACTGAAACCGAAGCCAAGGAAGATCTCGACGCATTTGTTGATGCGTTGATCGAGATTCAGCGTGAAGCAGAAACTGATGCAGCAAAGGTGAAAGGTGCTCCTTATACACTCCCGGTGCGCCGTCTTGACGATGTGCGTGCGGCGAAACAACTGGATCTCGTGTGGCGGGGTTGATGCATCAAGGCTTGCGCGGTCCAGTTTCTTTATTTCCCTCCCCCTTGATGGGGGAGGGACCAAGGGAGAGGGTGATAATAAAACGAATGAATGTTTTAGGTTGCCCCCTCTCTCTGTCTCTCTCCCACAAGGGGCGAGAGGACACTACTTGCAAGCGGGTACATCCATGAGCGACCGCAATAAACCTTCGGGCATGACAAGACTGATCAGGGCCTTTGGCAATTCCATGAAAGGTTTTGCGGGCGTATACAAAAATGAAGCAGCCTTTCGTCAGGAACTGCTGCTCGCAGCGATCATGATTCCACTGGGTGTGTACTTCGGTCACAATGGCATCGAGCGTGCCTTGCTGGTGGGGAGTGTGCTGCTGGTGCTGGTGGTGGAGATTCTCAACAGCGGCATCGAAGCAGTGGTTGATCGCATTGGAATGGAGCGTCATGCCCTGTCAGGTCTTGCGAAAGATATGGGATCGGCTGCAGTGTTTCTTGCGCTGGTGATGGTTGGTGTTACCTGGTTGCTGGTGTTATGGCGTTGACCGGAATTTTACGGTAGGTTGGGCTGAGTCTGCGAAGCCCAACATCTTAGGTAGGTGAATATGAGCGTTGGGCTTCGCAGACTCAGCCCAAC
>DASZSV010000030.1:0-17604 GCA_035548495.1 Steroidobacteraceae bacterium | reverse complement strand
TGGCTATCGCAGGCACCTCATTGCTGGCAGCGGATGTATTTGCCAATGCGAAACAGAAAATAACTCCGGTTGGTGTGTTTCCGCCGGGTTTCCTGTGGGGCGCGGCGACAGCGGCATATCAGATTGAAGGCGCTTATCGTGAGGACGGCAAGGGCGAATCCAACTGGGATCACTTTGTGCATTTGCCGGGCACCATCAAGAATGGTGATACCGGTGATGTCGCGTGCGACAGCTATCATCGCTATCTTGAAGACATTGCGCTGCTGAAAGCACTCAATCTCAAGTCATATCGTTTTTCCATTGCATGGACGCGCATTCAGCCCAATGGCACGGGACCGGTGAATCAAAAAGGTCTCGATTATTACAAACGATTGACCGATGCCATCATCGAGGCAGGCATTCGTCCTTTTCCAACCTTGTATCACTGGGATCTTCCGCAAGCACTGGAAGAACGCGGTGGCTGGCCCAATCGTGATACTGCGTATCGCTATGCCGACTATGTGGACATTGTGGTGAAGGCACTGGGCGATCGCATCAACAACTGGAGCTTGTTCAACGAATCCAAGGCCTTTACGCAACTGAGCTACTGGCTGGGTGCGTTTGCGCCGGGCAGAAAGGAACCACTGGCATTTCTGAAGGCCACGCATACTGTGAACCTCGCGCATGGGCTTGGCTTCAAGACCATCAAGGCCATCAATCCAAAAATCAATGTCGGCAGTGTGTTTGACATATCACCGCATGTGCCCGCCACTCATTCTGCGGCAGACAAGGCTGCGGCTGAAGCAATGGACAAACTTTCCAATGCCTGGTTTGCGCAAACCATTCTGACTGGAAAATATCCTGAAGGTGTGTTGCCTGCTGATCAGCAGAATGCATTGCTGGGTTATAAAGACGGCGATGAAAAGATATTCCACGCTGATCTCGACTTTGTCGGCTTGAATTACTACTCATTGACGCGTGTTACGGCAACAAAAGAAAGTAACGGCATTCCCGGCATGTTCCTGAAAACGGATTGGGCCGAAGGACCGTATGAAAAAACCGATTTTGGCTGGGCCATTTATCCGCAGGGCTTCTATGACATTCTGAAACGCATGCAGAAAATTACCGGCACGCGCCCCATCGAAATCACTGAAAATGGCTGTGCTTACAATGTGGGTCCGGATGCGTCAGGACATATTCATGATCCGAAACGCATCGATTACCTGCGCGCGCATCTGAATATCTTGTCGCGTGCCATTGCCGATGGTGTGCCGGTGCGCGCCTATCATTGCTGGAGCTTGATGGATAACTTTGAATGGGCATCAGGTTACAGTGAGCGTTTTGGTTTGACCTACGTTGATTTCAAGAACAGCCAGAAACGCACCATCAAGGATTCCGGTTACTGGTATGCGAAGGTGGCGAAGGCGAACCGGGTGGTGTGATCGCAGAGGCCGGAAGCAGCAGTGCCGATGCTTGCTGCTGCCTCCATACGGATAACTCAAAAGTCGAGCAGGGTTCAGTCACCGGCGGGCACTGCGCCGAATGCAAAGAGAAAGCAGATGCGGTGCCCAGTTTGAACAGAGGCTCACCGGCGTGCTGCTGGGAAGGGTGAAGGTGTTCATGATGAACGGTGTAAGGCATCGCGCATCAATCGCGGATGCTTTGCAAACACATCAGGTTCCATATCTGCTTGTGACGCTGTATTTTCTCGCCGGTGCTTCGGCAGTCGAATCACGAAGTACCAGCCGGTGTGACACGACATGATCAACGGACTTCAGATCATCATCCTTGCGGCGGATGTTGTGCATTAATAGTTCGATGGCTTTTTCGGCCATGTCGGCAACGGGTTGATGCACCGTTGACAATGTCGGCCACACTGTCACGGCCATCGACAGATCATCAAAGCCGAAGACGGAAAGGTCTTTCGGAATGTCCAGCCCGCGCCGGTGCGCAACATTCACTACGGCAGTGGCCATGTCATCATTGCTTGCAAAGATTGCAGTGGGTGGATTGTCGTTGCTGAGCAGGCTCTCTGTGGCTTCAAGTCCGGATTGATAGGTGAAGTATCCCTGCTTGATCAGTGTGGTGTCGATTTCCATGCCGCTGCCGGAGATCGCAGCCTTGTAGCCTTCAAGCCGTCGGCCACTGACGCTTTGTGCCGGATTGCCGGTAATAAAACCGATGCGGGTGTGTCCGAGTTTGATGAGATAGGAAGTCACTTCAAAAGAGGCGCGAAAATCATCGATGCGTACACAGGAGAGCGGTTCGGGAATCCGGCCCGGACCCACTGCAACAATCGCAATGCCTGCGTTGACCAGTTCCGTCACGATCACTTCTGAATCACACAGCGGAGATGGCAACACAACGCCTTCCACATTCTTCGCGAGTCTGGCGGCGGCATCCCTTTCCTCGGCCGCGGAAGTGCTGCGCCAGGGCTTCAACATGATTTGCGTTCCCAGCTTGCTGGCACCGGACAGCGCACCCATCACCAGTTCACCCAGATAGGTTGAACTGGGATTGGCGTAAACCAGTGCAATACGTGACTCCTGCGCGCCAACCAGCGAGCGTGCGGCGAGATTGGGGAGATAGTTCAATTCCGCAACCGCTTTCATGACGAGGTCGCGTTTGGTCTTGCTGACATGCTGTCCGCCGTTGACCACGCGTGATGCAGTGATGCGGGATACACCGGCCAGCGCGGCAACGTCATCCAGGGTGGTTGCCGCACCTGCTTTTCTAAGTTTCCTGGTCATGGTCCACTTATTTTGTCTGACAATTGTTCATTCTGCTGCCGGTTGTTCTGGTCCGGATATCAGGTGAGATGATTCAGTCCCTAACAGGCTGTTGAAAATCTCGTTTCGACAGCCTGTTTTTGAGCCAATGACGGCTCAATCGAAATCAGGAACTTTTCAAGTTCATGATTTTGTTAGTGAGCAAAAGTCACGCCTTTTGCGATACGACGTTGAAAAAGGGCAGGACAGCCCTTTTTCAACAACCTGCTAAGTCACATCGAAAATGACGCCATCAAGCCGCGATCTCGTTATGGTGTTGTTACTGTCCAGTTTGAGTTGTTATTGACAACGTCAGATCAGTTTTGTTCACAGAAGACCTTAACGGCGCCGGGATATTTCTGGAAAGACTATTGAAGCATGGCGGAAAAAAACTTTGCGTGGTTGATTCCGCCGGGAAAAACTGGCTGGCGATGTTCTGGGGCCATTAAACTTGCGGGCAGGGATACGTGTTCGAGTATCACTGCATATAAAAATTGTGCGCTTGCCGGGCCTATTAAAAAGGCATCTAACAGATTGTTGAAATACTCATCTCATCGCATACGGTCGGTATCAACTCCCTTGCTGACTGTATTGTCTGTATTTTTCAAAACTGTAAAAGGCAGGAGTTTTTGACAGAGCCAATAACGATATTTGCGGCGTTTTTGAACAATGCAGACAATGCTGCCAGAGGCTTGAGTTTTTCAACAAGTTGTAAAAAGAATGACAGTTTTGTCCGGTACGAATTTCAGGGCAGGATTATTGTCCCGGCATCTTGGGTATTGCGCAAATACATGCCGGGAATCGCTGCGCCTTATCACCAGCATGCACAGGCACACGGACGATGAGTGTGACGATGAGTGTATTGTTCACGTGGCAGGTTCACGAAGATTCGCCAACCCGCCACGCAAAAAGGCTGCACTGCAATTACGGATACTTCGCGAATATCTTCGCTACAACATCCTTGATGCGCGCTTCGGCGGTCGTGCCGGATCCCTGATTGATGTTGGCATTTATTGAGGCATGCCACACGGGTTCGCCGGTTTTGCCATCCAGCAAATCAACGGCGATGCGATGTTCATCATAGGCATAGACGTCGTTTTCCCATGCCATCGATCCGCCAATGCCATGACCATACCAGCCCCAGCCAATGCCGATGCGCGGTGAAGGAGCGTTGTCCACCACCTGTCGTGATCCGGTGGAAACATGAACAACACAATCAGGTACCTGACCTTCTGCCACAGATTGCATGCCGCGAGAAGCAAGCTGTGCTTCGACCGCATCACGCAGGCGTTTTGCATTCAACGGATTGTTGAACGCAACAGCATCGGTGTTGCCGGTATATTCCAGCCGGTAAGTATGAAAGCTATGGAGATTGACATGCGGGTCGTAATCCGTCTGCACTGTGGCGCAACCTGCGATCAGCAGGGCCCCGCACAATAGAATGGCAAGGTGACGGATGGAGAAAACTCTGATGGAACTGAAGGTCATCATGGCCGGCTCCCGGAAGTATGCTTGCGCTGTATTTTACTCGCATTACGTCTGCACGGTATGAGATCCCGTGAAGTTTCGTTCACTGTAACGTAATACTCGTTAAATGGTTTACAGGTGAGTGCCAGATTCAAGTTCCACGGTTCAGCCTCAAGTCCGGCGTGCAAGCCTGCTGCAGCTACTGCGTATGCTTTGCAGTGTTTGCGGCAGGCGACTGTATCGACTCCAGGTAATCCACGATTTTATTGATGAGGGTTGACTCATCATGTTCCGCTTCGGCATCACCTTCTTCACCTCGCAACAGTTCTTCTCCCCATATCGGCATGGTACGGTTGACATGCTTGCCGATGGTGATGCGTCCGTCGATGATTTTTACCAGCCGTTCCCGCGGGAATTCGCCACGGTTGCGCTGGGCAAGCAGGGTGAGGTCAGGCACGGCAACATCGAGTGACGGGGCGATTTTTCCATCACCGTGCGCGTTCATGCCATGACAGCCGGAGCAGAAGCGCTGATAGAGTTGTTGTCCGGAATAGGAAAGAAAATCGGCGCCCATTGCAGTTGAAGCAACTCCGCATGCAATGAGGCACAGTGACCAGCGGTACATCTTATTAATGCGTCTCATGGCGTGGATTAAAGCGGATCAACCCATGGCTGTCGCTACGTAGTTGTGGCTACATCCTGGTGGTTGTCACGGTGGCGATTGGCGGCGCTGCCAGTGCAAGCACGCTCTGCAATTCTTTTCTGGCGGCTTTCAGGTCGTGCTGGAAGCTGGTGTTCTGTGTCATCAATGTCACGGCGGCAGTGGCCAGCATGCGGCCTGCAAGCACATCGCTGGGAAAGTGTGCGCCGACAATCAATCGCGATTCACCATAGTCAATGGCGCGCTGAAACAATTGTGCCTGTTTGTCCGGCACCATTTGCGCCAGCAGCAGTGCGCAGGTCATGCCATAGGTTGCATGACCACTGGGATACGATGAATATTCAAATGCATGCAAACTGGCCGCATCTTCTTTTTCCGTACGTGGCGCTACATCAGCAAAGCGTTCCACCTTGTTGCTGACGACGAAGGGACGCGGACGTTGCCAATGATGCTTGACGATGTCACCGGCTGCCTTCACTTCTTCTTCTGCTCTGCTCAGGAATCGCGCGGTGATTGGCAATTGCTTTGCATCGAACTCCGGACCCAGTACATCGGCGAAGCGGAAGCAGGTGGCGTTGCTGTCGGCAATGGCTTTTTCGTGCCGTTCACCGTTGTGATATTTCGCCTGCAGATCCAGCACGGTTTGCAGGTCTTTCTCCTGTTGCGCCGAATCAGGTGAAGGTGGTGGTGCAATCAGCAGCAGCCAGTTGATGCGCGATGCATCCAGATAATGTGGGTGCGGATGATGATCGGCATTGGCGGTAACGCACAGCAGTGCAAACAGCGCTGCAACGCCGGCACGTTGCAGCCAGTTGATGGAAGATTTCATCAGCATCATAGTTCACGCAATCCGCTGACAATGGGCATGTTGGATGCGCGGATGCCCGGCATCAACCCGCCGATGAACGCCAGGATAAGCGCATAGATCAGGCCGTTCTTCAACAACACTGGTGTGACGGTAAAGGCAAAGGTGATCTGGCTGAAGCTGGAGAAATTCAGTGTCGAAGCACGAATGCCATTGAAACCAAGATACGCAACCACACAACCGATGATGCCGCCAATCAGGCCGAGCATCATTGATTCGCTGAGCACCGATATTACGACGGGCAATTTGCCAAAGCCCACTGCGCGCAGGGTGGCGATTTCGCGGGTACGTGCAGATATTGCGGAATACATGGTATTCAGCGCGCTGAAGATGGCGCCCAGTCCCATCAGGATGGCGACGGCATAACCCACCGAGGTCACCATGATGGACAGTGCACGCGATTGTTCCGAGTAGTAGTCACTTTCCGACAACACGCGTACATTGAGTTGTGGATTGGTGGTGAGTTCATCTTTCAGGGATCGCATCGCGGCAAGCGAGGTCAACTTTACGCGCACGCTCTGATAACTGGTGCCACGGTTGTATGCGCCCTGCAATACGGAAGCATCAGTCCAGATTTCCGATTCTGACACTCCGCCCGCGTCGGTGAATTCACCCACAACATCCCAATTGATGTTTCCCCAGTGAACCTGCTTGCCCACTTCAAGTCCGGAAAATTGCGAAGCGGCGCCACGGCCAACAATCACCTCGAACTTTCCCGGTGTGAACATGCGTCCTGCAATGATCTTGAAATGCTGACGCAGATCGGCAGCCATCGGACCAACACCACGGAATGGCACATTCGCACTGGTACCGGTGCTGCGTGTGGGGACATCAACGACCACATACAGTTCGGGCGACGCAACCGGTTTGCCGTCCTTGTGTGCAACTGCTTTGGCGTCGGCAATCAGACGTGTTTGTTCAAGACTGAGGCCGCTCGACATTTCCGAATTGGCGCCCGCGCGCATGATGATGGCTACATCTTTTGAACCGGACAAATCCAGTGCCGCACGAAAGCCTTCACGCATGGAGAGCACGCCCACGAGAATGGCGACGACGCCGGCAATGCCGATCACCGCCACCATCGACGATGTTTTGCGTTCGCGCAGGTTGCGCAGGTTCATCATGGTGATGGCGGCCATTTGAGTAAACGGGTTGGTCATGTGGTTAATCCCCGAATGGATTGATGTGACATTGCGGCATTCAGATGCGGCGCAGTGCGTCGGTGATCTTCAATTGCCACGCCTGCATGCAAGGCATCAGTCCGGAAAGCACTCCCAGCACAATCATGCAGACAAGACCGAGCACGTAAGCGGAGGACGGCACGGCCATCATCGGCAGGTACTGTGCAAGCGCGTTATGGATGAGTTTGACACACCCGCCACCAAGCGCCATGCCGAGGAAGCCGCCGATGATCGTCAGCAGTATCGCTTCGGCCAGAATCAGTGAAGTGACTTGCAGCTTGTTGAAGCCCAGTGTTTTCAATACACCGATTTCATTGGTGCGCTCGCGGATCGATTGACTCATGGTATTGGCAACCACCAGCAACAAGGTGAAGAACACCGCGATGACGATCACGGTGACAATCTTGCCGATGTTGCCCATCTGGTTGGCGAATCCCTGTGCAAAATCCTTTTCACTGCTGGTCTTGGTTTCGGTTTCCGAGTTGGCGAACATGGCATCAATGGTTTTGGCGATCTGTCCCAGCTTGTTTGCATCCTTTACGCGTAACACCACCCAGCCGATGAAGTCCTTGCCTGCCTGCAGGTCGGCTTCATTGAAATAGTCATAGTGAAAATACAGGCCGCTGGTATCGCCGTTGTCCTTGACATCGAAGATGCCGGATATCTTGAAGTCCCAGGTGTTGCTGCCGTCTTTCTTGAACCAGATGGCGGAACGCAACGGAATGACATCACCCACTTTCCAGTGATGCGCATTGGCCAGTGCTCTGCCAATCAACGCACCGTTGCGTTGTTGCAGCCAGTTCTGCATCTGTTCCCTGGGTACAACAATTTCAGGATAGACATCGGTGAGTTGCGCTTCGTTCTGTATGGGATAGCTGAATACCTGGTTGCGTTCGTCCTGGTAATAACCGCCAAACCAGTTCATGGAGATCGCGCAACGCACACCATCAACCGCCTGAATGCGCTGAAAGTAACTGCGTGGCAGCGGATTGATCAGCGACACCTTCTGCACGGTCATCAAGCGATCCTGTCCGGCAATTTCCACGCCGCCGGTAAGGGCAAACTTCAATGCTTCCACCAGCGTGAACAGAATGAATGCAACCACAATGGATGCAATGGTCAGGATCAATCGCAGGCGTTTGCGATTCAGATTCGCCCAGAGTAGTGACAGCATGATCAGGCCACCTCACGTACCAGTTGACCTTTCTCGAGATGCAGCACGCGTTTGGCGCGTTCTGCGGCGCGCGGATCGTGCGTCACCATGATGATGGTCTTGCCCTGATGCTGGTTGAGCGCCTGCAACAGATCAAGAATTTCATCACCTGATTTGCGATCGAGATCACCCGTAGGTTCGTCGCACAGCAACAGCTTGGGATCAGAGACAATGGCGCGCGCGATACCGACACGTTGTTCCTGACCACCGGATAATTCGCGCGGCTTGTGCTTGGCGCGATCGGCAAGTCCCACCAGTTGCAATGCGGCGCGTGCACGCTTGTGGCGTTCGCTGCTGGACAGATTGGTCAGCAGCAATGGCAGTTCCACATTGCGTTCTGCGCTGAGCACGGGCAACAGGTTGTACATCTGGAATACAAAACCAATGTTGCTGGCGCGCCAGCGGCTCAATGCAGATTCATCGAATTTGGTAATGTCCTTGCCATCTACTTGCAGTGTGCCGCTGCTGGGACGATCCAGCCCGCCGATCAAATTGAGCAAGGTTGATTTGCCTGAACCGGAGGGACCCATCAGTGCAAGAAAATCCCCCTGTTCAATTGTCAGGTCCAGGCCCTGCAATACCTCAACCCGTTCGGAACCACGCTGATAATACTTGCTGAGTTTGTTGATGCTGACCAGTGTGTTCATGATGTTGATCCTTGTGGATGCTGGAATGTGATGTATTGATATGCTGCTCAATCAGGACTTGATCCTGACTTTCATGCCATCCTGCAGTGACGCAGCAGGGTTGTTGACAATGCGATCACCGGCCTGAATGCCGGCAATGATCTGAACGCGCCCATTGTGTTCATCACCGGCATTGACGGCGATGCGTTCAATGCGGTTGTCATTGATGCGCCAGACATAGTGATGTTCGGCGTCAGTGACTACCGCAGTGGCAGGAAGCTCAACCGCACTGGCGACCGTGTTGCCCTCTGTTTCAGCCGAATCAAGAAACCGCACCTTCACGCCCATGTCAGGAAGAATGCGCGGATCAAGTTCGTTAAAGGCAATGCGAACCTTGACTGTCGCTTTGGCACGGTCGGCGGTCGGCACAATGCTGATGACATGGCTGGGAATGATCCATGAAGGATAGGCATCCAGAATGGCTTCAGTTTTCATGTCGGGGACAACGCGATGAATGAAGGCTTCATTGACATCGACTTCGATTTCGCGTGATTCCATGTCAACAATGGTGGCAATGCCGGTGCGCGTAAAGCCGCCGCCTGCCGACATGGGAGAAATGATTTCACCGGGCTGCGCATCCTTGGAAATGACTACACCGGAAAACGGCGCGCGCACTTCAAGATCGTCCACATATTGTTTCTGTACGCGCACGTTGGCTTCGGAAACGGTGACCTGCGACTGCAACGCCTCCAGTTGCGCCTGCAATGCTGCGGCATTGGTGTGTGCAGTGTCGTAATCGGCTTCGCTGATCAACTTACCTGCACGCAATTGTTCGGCGCGCTTCGCGGCGCGTTGTGCATCGGCGAGCCGTACCTTCACTTCCTCCAGTTGTGCACGTGTGGCATCAAGCTGCTGCACACTCAAGTCATATTGCTTGCGTACCGTGCTGCCATCCAGTCGCGCGAGAACTTGTCCTTCCTTGACATGATCGCCTTCTTCAATCATCACCTGCTCGATCTGGCCGGTCATTTTTGCCGAAACAGTGGCCAGTCTGCGCGCCACTACATAGCCTGAAGCATCCAGCACCGAGGCAGCATTGGCCTGCGATCCTGGAGATGCAGCGGCGGCTTCAATGGCTTCCACCTCAACCGCACGGCTGCTGTTGAACCACACGGCGACAATGCTGATCGCCACGAGCGCTGCAATTGCAATGATCAACAGCTTCCTGGCTTTGCCGGGCTGTTCCGGAGGTTCGGCATCGCGTTCGATACGCAGGGCATTCAATGCTTCGTGATCTGGAGCCATGTTGTTAACGCCGGTTTTCAGGTGACTCGGTGCAAGGGCGGGGATACGTCCCGCATGAAAGTCCAAGCGTAACGAATCTGTGTGCAAATTGATACCGTATTGCATGACTGGTTCAGTGGTTAAAAAAAGCGGAAGTCACGATCCAGATGAACTTCCGCGGCAGTCGCAGCGATCGGTGGGATGTGATTGCTGCAGTAAGGGTTGCTGTGTTCGCGGTGTGGTCCTGTCACGATGCAGAGCTGTCCAGTATGTCCCGCAGGTAGCGAACGTGACGTTCAAACGCCTTGCGGCCTTCGCGCGTAATGATCACCCGCGTACGGGGCTTTTTACCTACAAACTGCTTGTCGATCCTGACGTAGGTTGCTTTTTCCAGCGTCGCCAGATGCGCACCCAGATTTCCATCGGTGAGATTGACCAACTGCTTGAGTTCCACAAAGTCGATTCCATCTGCATCATGAAGGGCATTGAGCGAGGCCATGATTTTCAGCCGCGCTGATTGATGGATGACTTCATCCGGTGTTGTCACTGCATTCATGATTACACTCTCCGCAACCATGCACCGCCGAGAATCAGCAGGCTGCCGGTGACCAGTCCCATCCAGAGGAAGTAGTGATCAGGAATGACAAAGTAGGCGATGAGGATGGAGATCGTGATTAGAACACCGACTGCCAGCATGCGTGCACCGGTCCAGATACCAACCACTGCGTAGTACGCACCCCAGAATAAAGATATGAATGCGTTGATCTGTTTCGGGTTCAGTTGGGGCAGGATGGTGAATACAGAAATGAAGAAACCCAGAACAACCAATGAGGTTCCCAGGATCCGCAATCCTCGCTCCTTGCCTGCACTTGTCTGGCTAATTGATTTATCAGCATGATGATATTTGCTGCGATAGCCGATCAACATCGAAGTAATAGCGCCTGCCCATGTCAGTCCATTCCATACTGCGGCGGCATTTTGCGGATACCACTCGGTAGTGCAATTGGCGACCAGCCAGATGAAACCCCATAAAACGAGATGAGGGGCCAGGTGCCGGTAGAACTGCATGCTGTGAGTGCGCCGCTTTGCGCTGTCAATATCGCTCAAGGCTTGCGCCGCTTCGTCTTTGCTGATGACCATTTGACTCTCCGCTTGTGTGTTAAGTGTAGAGTACTCTGTATTACAGAGTTGTCAATAGCATAGAGAATAAAATCCTTGCTGGCGGTGCCAACTGTGATTACTATGCGAATCACTTTATATAAGGATTTTTTTATATAAGGACATTATTAAGGTTTTGAACGCCATGTCCGGCTTCCATCAATCCATAGAACTGCTAAGAGCATTGGCTGAGCCAACGCGCTTTCGTCTGTTGGCGTTGTTGAAAGACGGTGAACTGACCGTTGGTGAGATTGCCGAAGTACTGGACCAAAGCCAGCCGCGCATTTCGCGTCATCTCAAGTTGTTGACTGACGTGAATGTACTGGAACGTTTTCGCGAGGAACAACGCATCTATTACCGGCTTAACACCAGGGGCGATGCAGCGACGGCAATCAATCTGCTGCTGTCTCAAGTGGATATACATGATGCAGTGCTGAAGCAGGATCATGCACAACGCGCGCGGGCACTGGAGAAGCGTGCGCGTGTCGCGGCAGAACATTGGGATGATGTGCGCCGTTCGGCCGAGACTACCTACAACAACGAGCGTGTTGTTTCGTCAGTAATCAGGGGAGTGTTCAATAACAGGGACGAGCAGCATCTTGGCGAGCTACTGGATGTGGGCACCGGCAGCGGCAGCATGTTGCGGGTGCTGGGTGGTTATGCGAAACATGCCATTGGTCTGGATATTTCCACGCATGCGTTGCGAGTCGCGCGTGCCAAAGTGCATGGTGCCGGACTCAATCATTGCGAATTCAAGCGCGGTGATATGTACCAGCTGCCGTTTGCGGATCACAGCTTTGATGCTGTGACGTTTGATCAAGTGTTGTCGGTGGCGGATAAGCCGGCGATCGCCTTGCGTGAAGCGGTACGGGTGTTGCGTGCCGGTGGTCGTGTGATTGTCGTTGAGAACGAGCAGCGCATGGATGAATCGTCTGCTGATAAACCGCAGGTGGTGTTGCGGCGCTGGCTCGAACATGCAGGCGTGCAATGCGAACGGATCAAGGTGGTGAATGCAGGGGAGGCGAGATTGTTGTTGGGAGTAGGGCAGAGGGCGTAATAGCGTCGAGCTCATTGAATGTCTTTTAGTTTTCGCAAACGTCGTGAACCCTTCCATGGGGACTCCGGAAAAAACATCCTGTTTTTTCGGTTGCAAAAACTAAAAGACATCCAACGAGCTCGAACAAAGTAGTGAGAGTGAGTGAGAATGAATGAAGTGAAAAAAAAACAGGATGCAGTGCAAGTGTCCTTTGAGTTTTCTCCGCCAAAGACGGATGAAGCAGAAGTGGCTTTGTGGGCGGCGATTCGTCGTCTGGAGCCGCTGTCGCCGACATTTGTGTCTGTAACCTATGGCGCCGGTGGTTCAACGCGTGAACGCACCCATGCGACGGTGAAGCGCATTGCTGAGGAAACCACGTTGAAACCTGCGGCACATCTGACTTGCGTTGCAGCATCGCGTGGCGAGATTGACGATATCGTGCGTGCCTACTGGGACGCAGGCATTCGTCACATCGTTGCATTGCGCGGTGACATGCCAGGCATGAGCGGGCCTTATCAACCGCATCCTCAGGGTTATCAATCCACGCCGGAGTTGATCAGCGGCATTCGCAAGATTGCGCCGTTCGAAGTCAGCGTATCGTTTTATCCAGAGAAACATCCGGATTCATCTTCACTGCAACATGATATTGATTTGCTGAGGCAGAAAGTAGATGCCGGCGCTACACGCGCTTTGGGTCAATTCTGTTTTGACAATGCCACTACTGCACGATTTCGCGACGAAGCCGTAAAGGCGGGCATCAATATTCCCGTGATTCCCGGTATCATGCCCTCCACCAACTTCAATGGCGTGGTGCGCATGGCGACAAAGATTGGCGCGAGCATTCCGGAGTGGTTATGCGAGGCATATCGCGGTCTGGATGATGATGTAGAGACACGTCGCATTCTTGCTGCTGCGGTGCTTGCCGAACAGGTGCGTGAGCTGCGCACCCATGGATTTGGACAGTTTCATTTTTATACGTTGAATCAGGCGAATCTGACGTATGCGGCCTGCCGCATTCTCGGCATTCGGCCGAATGATTTGAGTTGAATTGTCCCCCTCACCCAGGCCCTCTCCCTCAAGGGGAGAGGGAACTGAGGTGGTTGAAGTACCTCATGTCTTGCTCCCCTCGCCCCTTGAGGGAGAGGGTTAGGGTGAGGGGTTATTTACAGAGAATCGATATGAACCGAACTGAACGTATTGCCGAATTCAAACGCTTGCTGGAGCAGCGCATCCTGACGCTGGATGGTGCTTTCGGCACCATGGTGCAACGCTACAAGCTGGATGAAGCGGCTTATCGCGGTGAGCGCTTCAAAGACTGGAAACATGATCTGAAAGGCAACAACGATGCGCTGGTGCTCAGCCGCCCCGACATCGTTGCGGAAATTCATCGGCAATATCTCGAAGCCGGTGCGGATATTCTGGAAACCAATACCTTCGGTGCCAATGCCATTGCGCAAGCCGATTATCACATGGAGTCGCTGGCATATGAGATGAACGTGGCGGCAGCAAAGCTGGCGCGCAATGCTGCAGATGAATATGAACAACGCAATGGCCAGATTCATCTGGTCGCCGGTGCGTTGGGACCGACGAATCGTACCGCATCATTATCACCCGATGTGAATGATCCGGGTTATCGCGCGGTGACTTTTGATCAACTGGTTGCCGCATACGCCGAAGCAGCAAGAGGTTTGATTGAAGGTGGCGTGGATATTCTGCTGGTGGAAACCATCTTCGATACGCTGAATTGCAAAGCGGCGTTATTTGCGGTGCGTTGCGTACTTGATGAGCTGCATCTCGATTTACCCATCATGATTTCCGGCACGATTACCGATGCATCGGGTCGCACGTTGTCC
Organism: Steroidobacteraceae bacterium; assembly: GCA_035548495.1. Lineage (GTDB taxonomy): Bacteria > Pseudomonadota > Gammaproteobacteria > Steroidobacterales > Steroidobacteraceae > CAILZL01. The sequence goes on along the minus strand of DASZSV010000030.1, from coordinate 3,513 downwards.
GGTCAGACGGCGGAAGCCTTCTGGAATTCAGTTCGACATGCCAAGCCCATCACCATTGGTTTCAATTGCGCGCTGGGCGCAAAACAATTGCGTCCCTATATCGAAGAACTTTCCACCATTGCGGATACTTATATCTGTGCTTATCCCAATGCCGGGTTGCCCAATGCCTTCGGCGAATACGATGAACACGCCTGTGACACCGCAAATTACATCAGGGAGTTTGCGGAATCCGGCTTTGTGAATATTGTCGGTGGTTGCTGTGGCACTACGCCGGATCATATTCATCACATGCACGAATCAGTCGCCACCATTCCACCGCGCAAGATTCCCAAGGTGGAACGCAAGTGCCGCTTGAGTGGACTGGAAGCCTTCAACATTGGACAAGACAGTTTGTTTGTTAATGTTGGCGAGCGAACCAACGTTACAGGTTCTGCCAAGTTCCGCAAGTTGATTGAAGCGGATGATTACAACACCGCACTCGATATCGCCAAGCAGCAAGTGGCCAGTGGTGCGCAATTGATCGATGTCAATATGGACGAAGGCATGCTGGATTCCAAGGCAGCGATGATCAAGTTTCTGAATCTCGCCGCGGCCGAGCCGGACATTGCACGCGTGCCCGTCATGATTGACTCATCCAAGTGGGAAGTGATTGAAGCGGGTCTTAAGTGCATTCAGGGCAAGGGCATTGTCAATTCCATCAGCCTGAAAGAAGGTGAAGAACCTTTTCTGAAGTATGCGCGACTGATTCGTCGTTACGGCGCCGCGGTTGTCGTGATGGCCTTCGATGAGCAAGGCCAGGCCGATACCGTAAAGCGCAAAGTCGAAATCTGTCAGCGTTCGTACAAGTTGCTGACAGAAGTTGTGGGCATGCCGCCTGAAGATATTATCTTTGACCCGAATGTTTTTGCCGTGGCGACCGGCATCGAAGAACACAATCGCTATGCATTGGACTTTATTGAAGCCTGTGCGGAGATCAAGCGCGCCTGTCCCTATGCGGGCATCAGTGGTGGCATCAGCAATGTGTCGTTCTCGTTCCGTGGCAATGAGCCGGTGCGTGAAGCCATGCATTCCGTGTTCCTCTATTACGCCATCAAGGCAGGCCTGACCATGGGTATTGTCAATGCCGGTCAGCTTGCAATCTATGAAGACATTGATGCCGAGTTACGCGAGCGTGTTGAAGATGTGATTCTCAATCGTCGTGACGATGCCACTGAACGTCTGCTGGAAATCGCGGCGAAATACAAGGGTGAATCATCAGCGAGGAAAGCAGAAGACCTGGCCTGGCGCGAATGGCCGGTGAACAAGCGTCTTGAACATGCTCTTGTCAAAGGTATTGATCAATATGTGGTTGAAGATACCGAAGCTGCGCGCCTTGAAGCGGGTGACCGGCCTCTCTCGGTCATCGAAGGTCCATTAATGGATGGCATGAATGTCGTCGGCGACCTGTTTGGTGCAGGCAAGATGTTTCTGCCACAGGTAGTGAAATCCGCGCGCGTAATGAAGAAGGCTGTGGCATACCTGATTCCGTTTATCGAGGCACAGAAGGGCGCAGGTGAAGTCAGAAAAGCCGATGCCAAGATTGTGCTCGCCACTGTTAAAGGCGACGTACATGACATCGGCAAGAATATTGTTGGTGTCGTACTTCAATGCAATAACTTTGAAGTGGTTGATCTTGGCGTGATGGTGTCCTGCGACAGGATTCTGGAAACTGCGCGCAAGGAGAAGGCCGACATCATCGGCTTATCGGGCTTGATCACGCCGTCACTGGATGAAATGGTTCATGTTGCGAAGGAAATGCAGCGTCAGGGATTTGAAACACCGTTGCTGATTGGTGGTGCAACCACTTCGCCGGCACACACGTCGATCAAGATTGATCCGGGTTACCAAGGCTCTGTGGTGTATGTGAAAGATGCATCGCGTTCAGTCGGCGTGTGCCGTAATTTGATTACGGCGGCAACGCGCGAAGAGTTTCACAAGAAGGTCAAGGAAGAACATGCTCGCCGCCGTGAGCAGCATCATGGCAAGAAAGGCAAGGCGCCTCAATATTCTCTAAAGCAGGTGCGTGACAACAAGTTCAAGATTGACTGGACGAAGTACACGCCACCGGTGCCGCGTCATCTCGGCATCAAGGTGTTTGAAGATTATCCGCTGACTGATCTGGTGAACTACATTGACTGGATGCCGTTCTTCAACGCCTGGGAATTTGGCGGCAAGTTTCCGGCCATCCTTACCGATCCCATTGTGGGTGAACAATGCAGTGCCTTGTACAAGGACGCACAAACGATGTTGACTGCGATTTTGCGTGAACACTGGTTAAAGGCGCGTGGCATTGCCGGCATGTTTCCGGCGAACAGCGTGGGTGATGACGTGGAAGTCTATACCGATGACTCACGCAGCAAGGTACTTACGCGGTTGCATTTCCTGCGTCAACAACGCGAGAAGCCGGAAGGCCATGCACACAACTGTCTTGCTGACTATATCGCGCCGAAGGATAGCGGCGTGAAAGATTACATCGGTGCGTTCGCCGTATCCGCAGGCTTCGGTATCGAACCGCATATCGCGAAGTTTGAGGCAGCACATGATGACTATTCCAGCATCATGCTGAAAGCGATTGCTGATCGATTCGCCGAAGCGTTTGCAGAGCGATTGCATGAACGCGTGCGTCGCGAGATCTGGGGCTACGCCCCGGATGAGCGCAAGAGTAATGATGAATTGATCAACGAAGACTATCGTGGCATTCGTCCTGCACCGGGTTATCCTGCTTGCCCGGATCATACGGAGAAAGCGACACTGTGGTCATTGATGGATATCGAGAACAAAACCGGCATCAAGATCACGGAATCGTTTGCGATGTATCCTACCGCCGCAGTGAGCGGCTGGTACTTTTCTCATCCTGACTCAAAGTACTTTGCAGTGGGTCAGATTGATATTGATCAGGTGCAGGACTATGCGAAGCGCAAGAATATGCCGTTGAAAGACGTGCTGCGTTGGCTGCAACCTAATCTGGGTTTTGATCCGGATGCGGTGAGTCTGGAGAATATTGCTTGATGAAACGACAGGCCGGCGCGGATCGCGCCGGCTTTGCCGCACGTCCTGGCTACCAGGTCTTGTATGGCAGGAACTTGCCATTCATGGTGATGACGACGCGATCTCCCTTCGGATGCTCTTCCTTGTCGATGTGCATCGAGAAATCAATCGCACTCATGATCCCATCGCCGAATTTTTCATGAATCAGCGCTTTGATGGTGGGGCCATAAACGCCGATCATTTCGTAGAAGCGATAGATCACCGGATCCTGGGGAATCACCTCACCCCAGGTTTTGGTGGGGCATTCCATCAGCGCGGCTTTGGCTTCGCTGGGCAGCCCGAGAAGTTCGCACAGCGCAGAAGCTTTTTCAGCTGTGGCACTGTTCATGCCCATACATACGGAAGTGGTCCACACGGGCGACATGCCAATGCCTTTGGCAATCGCCTCCCAGGTCAGGTTCTTGTTCATCTTTGCTTGAGCAATCA
>DASZSV010000029.1:0-25754 GCA_035548495.1 Steroidobacteraceae bacterium | reverse complement strand
CGCCGCCAGAACGCCGGTGTAATCACCACGATCAGCGGATACACTTCCAGTCGTCCCAGCAACATCGCCAGCACGCATATCCATTTTCCGGGTTCACTGATGCTGGAAAAATTATTGGCAACCGAACCCAGACCGGGACCTGCATTGTTAATACAGGCCGCAATGGCAGAAAACGCCGACACCTGATCCACACCCGTCGCGATCAACAACACCATCAATGCGGCAAAACAAACAACATAGATGGCAAAGAATCCCCACACTGCGTCGATGATGCGCCATGGCACAGGACGTCCGCCGAGCTTGACGGCAAACGTGGCGCTGGGATGCATCAGGCGGTTCACTTCACGCGTGCCCTGCTTCCACATCAGCATCCAGCGGATTACTTTCATGCCGCCCGCACTGGAGCCTGCACATCCACCCATGAAGGTCACCAGGATCAGCATCACCGGCAATGCACCAGGCCATGTTGAGATATCACTGGTTTCATAGCCAGTGGTTGTCAGCATCGAAACCACATGAAACAGCGCACTGCGGAATGAATAGCCGTCATCGCTGAACGTGCCGGTGGCGATCAACGTGATGGTGAACAACACCACGCCGACAATCAGCACGCCTGCATATACACGCCATTCGGAATCACGCATGTAGGTGCGCAAGCTCATGCGCCGCCATGCAATGAAGTGCAACGAGAAATTGATGCCGCCGAGAAACATGAAAAAGGTGGCGATGTATTCAATGGCCGGGTTGTTGAAGTAACCCAGTCCTGCATCATGACTGGAAAAACCGCCGGTGGATACCGTGGAGAAGCTGTGACCGATGGCATCGAATGGCGTCATGCCCGCCGCCCAGTAGCACACCGCACATGCGGCGGTGATCAACACATATACAATCCACAATGCTTTGGCGGTTTCGGTAATGCGCGGCGTCAATCGTGTTTCCTTCACCTGTCCCGGTGTTTCTGCACGCAGCAATTGCATGCCGCCAATACCCAGCATGGGCAACAACGCAACCGCGAGCACCACCATGCCAATGCCGCCGAGCCATTGAATCTGATGACGGTAATACAGTATGGAACGCGGCAGTTCATCGAGATGGGTCAGCGTTGTCGCACTGGTCGTTGTAAAACCGGATACCGCTTCAAACACGGCATCGGTAAGCGATATGCTGGGCTCAAGAGACAATGCCAGCGGCGCAGCGCCCGCCACACCGAGCACAATCCAGAACAGCGCCACCACCAGAAAGCCATCGCCCCAGCGTAACTCACGTTGCTGTTTGCGCACCGGCAACCACACCAGTCCGCCGATAACAAACAGACTGATGAATGAATAGATGAATGCACCTGCACTGCCATCATGGTAGTACATGGACACACCGGCGGGCGGCAACATGGTGACGCTGAACAGCATCAGCAACAAACCGAGAATGCGTTGAACAACCAGTAGATTCATGTTGTGTTATCAGCGGCGGCGGCGTGGCACATCAAACAGGCGTTCCACAGCATCAATCTGGCGGCGATCAGTGAGAAACAGAATGACGTGATCATCACGATTCACCACCGTATCATGATGTGCCATCAGTACTTCTTCACCACGGACAATCGCGGCAATGGTTGCGCCATCAGGCAGAGGGATATCCATGATGCGCCGGCCGATGACACGGCCTTCGCCCTGAATACCATGCGCCACTGCTTCAATGGCTTCCGCCGTACCGCGGCGCAATGAGTGCACCTGTACCACATCACCACGTCGCACATGTGCGAGCACGGAACCGATGGTAATCATCTGCGGCGAGATGGCCACATCCAGATTGCCGCCTTCCATCAACTCTGCATACGCAGGGCGATTGATCAACGCCATCACCTTCTTGGCGCCAAGACGCTTGGCCAGCATGGCGGAAAGAATGTTGGCTTCTTCGGCGTTGGTCACCGCAACAAACACATCGGCATTGTCGATGTTTTCCTCCAGCAGCAACTCTTCGTCAGACGCATCGCCTGTCAGCACAATCGTGCTGGAAAGCTGTTCGGAAATCCGGCGTGCACGGCGTGAATCGCGTTCGATCAATTTCACCTGATTGGTTTCTTCAAGCTTTTGCGCCAGGCGAAATCCGATGTTGCCGCCGCCGGCGATGACCACACGACGCGCCGGATCTTCGAGACGCTGAATTTCGTTCATCACCGGACGAATATCGCGACGCGCAGCAATGAAAAAGATTTCATCGCCAATTTCAATGACGGTATCGCCGGCGGGTTTGATATTGCGGCCATTGCGGTAAATCGCCGCCACACGCGCATCGCTGTTGGGAATGTGGTCACGCAGCGTACGCAAACGTTGTCCCACCAGCAAACCGCCGGGCAAGGCGCGTGCACTGACCATGCGCACCCGCTCTTCGGCAAAATCCAGCACCTGCAATGCACCGGGATAACGGATCAAGCGTGCCACATGATCCGTCACCAGTTGTTCGGGACTGAGTGTGACATCCACACCAAAGGCGCGATCTTCACCTGTAAACAATTTTTCATGGCGGATGAATTCGCCCGAACGGATGCGCGCAATGCGTGTGGCATCCTTGTTGAACATGGTCGCGACAATCTGGCACGCCACCATGTTCACTTCATCGCTGTTGGTCAGCGCAATAAATACATCGGCCTGGCGCGCACCGGCCGCCTCAAGAATGCCGGGATGCGCGCCATTGCCGATGATGGTGCGAATATCCAGACGATCCTGCAAATCGCGCAACAACGTTTCATCGCGATCGACCACGGTGATTTCGTTGGCTTCTTCGCGTGCCAGATGGCTGGCCGCAGTACGGCCCACCTGTCCAGCACCCAGAATGATGATTTTCACGCCCGCGTCCTCAGTTGATTCGTCGTGTTATCGGGGCGCGTATTGTAGCCGAGATTGCCCGCGTTAAGGCGACGCCGCAATTGAACCGGTCGGCAAAACAGCCGAAAATATGCTACGCAACAACCCGCTCATTTCGCAATGTCATCAAGATCGTGCAAGGCAATACAGTAAACTCCGGAAGAAACGCCCCATGTCCATGCAGGAGCGGGAAAAAATATAAAGAATGTTGCGGACGGCTGGACACCGGACCTTATTCCTTGCAACACCAGCATGGCAATGTACCCATTGATGTACCTGTCCACGACATGGCAACCCTCGCGGCCTTGATGAACGCCGGGCGGGCATCCGAACTTGAACAGGCAACGGCCCTGCTGATCAATGCTCACCCGGGCAATGGCGTGCTGTGGCAGTTGCTTGCGGTTTCACTTGCCATGCAGGGCAGGGATTCATTGACAGCATTGCAAACCGCAGCACATCTGCTGCCCGGTGATGCAGGTGCACAGTTCAATCTTGGAAATGCATTGATGCGACTGGGACGGATTGAAGAAGCAACCGTCAGTTATCGCACCGCACTGCAGATACATCCGGAATTTGCACAGGCACACAGTAATCTGGGGGACTGTTTGCAGGAACTGGGTCGTTTCGATGATGCAGTAGCAAGCTATGCACGCGCATTGGCCGTGGATCATACGCTGGCAGAAACCTGTTTCAATCAGGGCAATGCATTACGCGCACAGGCAAAACTGGATGAAGCCATCGCCAGTTACCGGCAGGCATTGAAGCTCAAGCCCGAGATGATCGAATGTCATGCAAGCATTGGCACAGCATTACGGTTGCAGGGCAACACCAATGCGGCGGAAGCCAGCTGCCAGCATGCATTGCAGATCAATGCTGACTTCATTCCCGCCATCCTGGTGATGGCAGAAGTTCGCGCCGATCAGGGCCGGTTTACCGAGGCCGAAGCGCTGTTCAAACAGGTCATTGCCGCTGATCCACACATCAGTGAAGCGTGGACCGGGCTGACACGCATCCGCACATTCACGCAACATGATGCTGCACTGATGCAGATTGCCCTGCAAATGACAGATCAACCCCTGCCGCCGCGCAGGGAATTGTACTTGCGTTATGCACTGGGAAAATACTCTGATGACGTAAAAGATTTCGACCAGGCATTCAGGCATTATCATCGCGCCAACGAACTCGCAAAATCACTGCGCCCCGCCCACCGGCAACAGCAGGTGGAAAATGATATGGAATTCATCATGAATTATTTCGATCGCCGGTTCTTTGAGCAACGCAGCGGTCAGGGTGATGCATCAACACGTCCGGTATTCATCGTCGGGATGTTGCGTTCGGGCACGTCGCTGGCCGAGCAGATTCTGGCATCGCATCCCGCAGTATTTGGCGCTGGGGAGCTGCCTTTCTGGGGACGGGTTGCGGCAGCACTTGTTTTTTCACGGCATCAAGCCACCGTAACACAACACGATATCACGCGCGTTGCAAACGATTACCTGACATTGCTCAAAGGATTTTCCGGCAATGCACAGCGGGTGATTGACAAAATGCCATCCAACTTCCTGTTCATGGGATTGATACATGCAGTGTTTCCCAACGCCCGTTTCATTCACATGCGACGCAACCCGGTTGACACCTGTCTTTCAATATATTTCCAGCACTTTGAAAGTTTTATTACTTACGCCAATGACCTGCATGATCTTGCTCATTACTGGCGCCAGTACCAGCGTCTGATGCAACACTGGCATGACGTGTTACCCGAAGAGTGCATTCTGGAAGTGTCATACGAGGCGCTGACTGAAGACAGAGAAACCTGCACACGCGACATGCTTGCATTCATTGATCTGCCGTGGGATCCACATTGTCTTGATCACACGCAGGCGAACCGCAGCGTCATTACTGCCAGCAAGTGGCAGGTGCGGCAAAAGATCAACAGAAACTCGGTGGAACGCTGGCGCAATTACGAAGCGTTTGTGGAACCTCTCAAAGCACTGCTGGATGAATAAATGACCCCATGCTTTCATTTGTGAAACAGGTATTCCAGTGCAATACCGATAAACACTGCCATGCCGAAATAGTTGTTGTTGAGAAATGCCTTCATGCAGTCTGCCGGTGTGCGCTTGCGAATCAGGAATTGCTGGAACAATGACAACAGCGCCGCCACACCCAGTCCCAGCTTGTACCAGTTGCCCAGTTCCAGTTTGGAACCCGCGAGCCACAATGCATACAGCGCCATGATCTGCATGATGCCGATGATCACGCGATCAGCATCACCAAACAGGATGGCGCTGGAGCGGATGCCGATGCGCATGTCATCATCCCGATCCATCATGGCATAGATGGTGTCGTAAGCTGCTGCCCACAAAATGGTTGCGGCGAACAACAGCCAGCACAAGGTGGATGTCGTTCCGGTTTGTGCAACAAAAGCCATGGGAATAGACCAGCTGAAAGCCAGCCCCATGTAAAACTGCGGCGCAGGAAAGAAGCGTTTGAAAAAAGGATACGTTGCCATCAATGCCACGCCGGCAAACGACATCTCCACCACTTTCTTGTCCAGCGTCAGTACCAGACCAAAGGCAATCAATGCCAGTGCGGCAAACAATGCCAGCGCCTCGGGTACTGATACTTCACCGGTTGCCATTGGCCGGTCGCGCGTGCGCTTGACGTGAGCATCAAAATTGCGATCAGCAAAATCATTGATCACGCATCCCGCCGAACGCGTGAGAAACACTCCCAGCACAAACACGGTAAAAACTTTTTCATCGGGATGGCCATTGGATGACAACCACAATGCCCACAAACAGGGCCACAACAACAGATAAGCCCCAATGGGGCGATCCAGCCGCATCAATCGTTTGTACACACCCAGCGCACGCACGATGTTGTTGGCTGCATCGGATTGCGCATACCAGGTTTCAAAACGATAACGCCACAGCTTGATACGCTGAACCCACGGCGATGTTTTCGGTATGAGCTGCTCCGGCAGATCAGCACTGCTACCTTGAGGTTGTTCAACATGGACTTCCATTGCCTGTGGTTCAACCGGTGGAACAGTGTTCGCTTCTGCAGACGGGACCGGCGATGCCTGCGGCTCCTGCGGAATAACCGGAATGGGTTGAGTGGCTTCGTGCATTGCAGAAACTTAGCGCAATTTTCGGATGATGTATATTACCGTTTCAATGTCATCAGTATCGAGCGCATCATGGCCAGCGACCAGAGCTATGCGGATTACGTGTGTGAGCAGATCACCGCAGCGGGCAACATTTCGCATCGCAAGATGTTTGGGGAATATGCCATCTATTGCAACGAAAAAGTGGTGGCACTGGTGTGCGACAACCAGTTCTTTGTCAAGGCAACTGATGCTGCCGGAAAATTGCTGGATCGCATCAAGCAGGCCTCGCCGTTTCCCGGCGCCAAACCATGGATCGTGGCAGATGAATATCTGGATGATGTGGAGTTGATCACACGCTTGATCCGTAACACCGCCGCGATACTGCCGACACCTGCGGCCAAGAAGCCGCGCAGAAAAACAGCAAAAAAGGTTGCGAAGAAGAAATAGCTGCAAGTCAGAGTGCGCAAGTCTTATTTAACTGGATTCCCGCTTTCGCGGGAATGACGCATCAATTCTCAAACTACACCCGTCCAAACCGTTCACTGTGGCCAATCCATCGTTTGAGCAACGCCGCAACCACCTCCGGTGAGGATTGCAACAACGATTCCGCGGCACGTTGCACGGCAGGCAACAAATCCGCATCGCGCATCAAATCGGCCACGCGCAATTGTGCAAGGCCGGTTTGTTTGGTGCCGAGCAATTCGCCGGGGCCGCGTATTTCCAGATCATGACGCGCGATTTCAAAGCCATCATTCGTTTCACGCATGATTTGCAAGCGTTGCCTGGCAACATCGCTTAATGGATATTGAAACAGCAATACACAACTGCTTTGCGCACTGCCTCGTCCCACGCGGCCGCGCAATTGATGCAATTGAGCAAGGCCCATGCGTTCGGCATTTTCAATTACCATCACCGTGGCATTGGGCACATCCACGCCCACTTCAATCACCGTGGTTGCAACCAGCACATCCGCCTGATGTTCCTTGAACTGCATCATCACCGCGTCTTTCTGTTTGGCATTCATCCGTCCATGCAACAGCAGGATACGCAGATCGGGCAATGCAGCAGCCAGTTTGGCATGCGTGTCCTCGGCGGCCTGCGCGGCAAGCACTTCGGATTCTTCAATCAATGGACAAACCCAGTACACCTGCCGTTGTTGCTTGCAGGCTTCGTGAACGCGTTGCACAACCTGATCACGGCGATTGTCAGCCAGCACCACGGTTTGCACTGGCGTACGGCCCGGCGGCAGTTCATCAATGACAGACACATCCAGATCAGCATAGGCGGTCATTGCCAGTGTGCGTGGAATGGGCGTGGCCGTCATGATCAATTGATGCGGATAGTGATTGTCTTTCAGTCCTTTTTCACGCAGCATCAATCGCTGATGCACACCAAAACGATGTTGCTCATCAATGATGACCAGCGCGAGTTTGCTGAACTGCACATCCGACTGAAACAACGCATGTGTGCCAATGGCAATGCGTATCGCGCCCGATTGCAGTCCCTGCATGATGCGGTCACGCTGGGTGCCGGTATGCTTGCCAGTGAGCAAGCCAATCTCGATATTCAATGGCTCAAACCAGCGCACGAAGTTGCGCGCATGCTGTTCGGCCAGCAATTCGGTTGGCGCCATCAACGCGGCCTGCATGCCGCAGGCAACGGCCTTGATGGCAGCCAGCGCGGCAACAATGGTCTTGCCGGAACCTACATCACCCTGCACCAGACGCAGCATGGGATGCGGTTGTGCGAGATCGCGGTCAATATCCTGCCATACACGCTGCTGCGCGCCCGTGAGTTGAAACGGCAATGATGCATAAAATTGATCAAGCAGCTCTTTTCCATTATTCAACGGCCAACTGTCATCGCGCTGAATGTCCTGACGTAACACCCGCAAGCTGAGATGTTGTGCCAGCAATTCCTCAAAGGCCAGGCGTCGCTGCGCCGGATGTTTGCCATGACTGAGCAAATCCATGCTGGCATCCGGTGGCGGATGATGCACATATTCCAGTGCATCTTGCAGTGAAGGCCATGATTGATCAGGCAACAACTCGCGCGGCAACCAGTCGCGCACTGCATGAATGGATTTGTTCTTCAATGTCTGCAACGCGGCCGAGGTCAATTGCCGCAAGCGCGTTTGCTGCACGCCTTCGGTTGCGGAATACACCGGCGTCAATGTTTCGCTGGCTTCCTGACTGATCGCGGCATTGATGATGCGCTTGTACTCCGGATGCACCATCTCCAGCCCCTGCTTGCTGTGGCGCACTTCACCAAAACATCTCAGGCGTGTGCCGCGGGAAAGTTGTGATTGTTGTGCAGCACTGAAATGAAAGAAGCGCAGCGTCAACCAGCCTGTGCCATCGCTCACTCTGCACAACAATTGCCGCCGGCCGCGAAACGCTACTTCAGATAATTCAATCTCCCCTTCAATCACCGCACGCTCGCCCGGCTGCAAGCTGCCAATGGGAATGGTTTGCGTGCGATCTTCGTAACGGAACGGCAGATGAAACAGCACGTCCTGCACGGTGAAGATGTTCAACTGTGCCAGTTTTTGAGCCAGTGCATTGCCCACGCCATACAGCGCAGTGACGGGTCGCAACTCGGGCAAGTCAACGTTGGCGGTCATCTGTTTAGCTCCCCTCGCCCCTTGAGGGAGAGGGACTGGAGGAGAGGGGTTGCAACACCGGCTTCAACAAAAATTGATTCGACAAGCTTTGCATCAGCAATGACTATTTAAAGCTCCACCACACAATCCATTTCCACCTGCGCTCCCTTGGGCAGCGCTGCAACGCCAATCGCCGCACGTGCGGGATAGGGTTGTTGAAAATATTCACTCATGATCTTGTTCACCAATGCAAAGTGCGCAAGATCGGTAAGAAACACATTCAACTTCGCCACATGAGAAAAATCGCCGCCGGCGGCATTGATGATGGCCTTGAGATTGTCGAACACGCGGCGAATTTGCAGCTCCATGTCACCGGTCACCAGTTCACCTGTCTCTGGATCAAGCGGAATCTGGCCGGAAACATATACTGTGCTGCCGCACTTTACCGCTTGCGAATAGGTGCCAATGGCCTGCGGTGCGGCGGGTGTACTGATAATCGTGCGTGACATGGAACCCTCGGAAAGTCAGCGTGTAGTTGATGGTAAAGTGTAATGCAGCCGGTTATCAATTGCTGCATCTGCATGGTCGCGTTTCATCGTCACAACAGCTGAAAACAAGTACACTCACGGGATACGAGATCAAGTACTTCAACCAATGCACATCCGTCCTGCCAATCTCCAAGATGCGCTTGCTGTGGCAACAGTACATGTACGTTCATGGCAAGCAGGTTATCGTCATCTTCTTCCACAGGAATATCTCGATGGCCTTAAACCCGAAGATCGCGCAAAGCGTTACGACTTTGCCAACACCGATCCCGCCAGACCAAAAACTTTTGTTGCCGTCCAAGATACAACCATCACCGGGTTCGTTACGCTGTCGCCAGCGAAGGATGCCGATGCTGCGGGCTGCGGCGAACTGAGCGCATTGTATGTTGACCCGGACAAATGGAATCAGGGCATTGGTGCGCAACTCATCATGCATGCACATCATCAACTATTGTCAGCCGGTTATCAGCACGCGGTGTTATGGATGCTGGCCGGCAATGATCGCGCCGAACGCTTTTACCGGCATCACGGCTGGGTTACCGACGGCAGCACACGCAGCGATGTGGTGTGGGGTGTTGCAGTGGAGGAAGTAAGATTTCGAACGAGACTGGAGCAGGTAACTCATGAATGATCCCGAGCAGTTCTTTGAGCTTTACAAGATGGCCGCGCATGACAGGGACAAAAACCTCATGAGCGGGCTCTATCATCCGGATGCAGAACTATTCGACATGTGGGACGCCTACCATCTGCATGGCCTCACCAGCATCACAAGCATGATTAATAACTGGTTTGATTCATTGGGTAATGAGCAGCTTGAAGTGGATTTTAGTTCGATAGAACTCAGAAGAAGCGACGAGACGGCATTTGCATATGCGTTTGTCCATTTTCGCGCTATTGATGCAGCCGGAACAGTTCTACGGCAGATGAAAAACAGAATGACTGTTTGCTTTGTGAAAAATGGAAACCTCTGGTCTGTTCTGCATCAGCACACGTCGATTCCCATCAGCTCGCAGGACATCAAGGGAATATTCGGGTAACCTTCCCTGAAAGCTCAAAACATGATCCCGTATTTGATCCCGGTTCTTCAAGCCAGCTATCGTCGGGCCCGGTCACACCATCTTGACTTACTTTGCGGACATGACAACGGCCCTTGTTGCATCAACGCGTGGACTTCGCGGAAACATGCGGGGCTGAAATTTGATATCCGCTCAACTGCCCTCACTATAACCCGCCTCCAGTTGATGCCTGATTGCCAATATCAGCACCACTTCCTCATCAGGTAACCAGCGATATTTGGCAATGTAACCGTACTTACCGCGCGACAATATCAATTCACGACGTCCCTCTTCGGCCGCCCTGCCCAGCAAAGGATGATCGGCCAACAACGAAAATGCCCGGCGAATACTGCGTATCTGCGCCTGCGCGCTTTGTGGATTCTCAACTGCAATAAAGTCAAACAGGCGTTGCAGATCGCGGAATGCCTGTGCGGCTATTTCGACGCGCGCCATGAATGCATCCTTGGACGGCGCACCTTTTTTCCCGCAGCGCGTGATTCAAGAAAATCGAATGCCGAATCGAGTGTATATGCCTTGCCGCTGGAGAATGCCTGCTTCTCCGATCGTGCGGAATCAGCCGCAAATCGTTGCCGTAATTCCATCTGTTCGGTCTCCTTTTTCAAAGCTTCCAGCATGAATGCATGCGGTGTCATATTAATGGAACCGGCCAGCTTGTCGATGCGGCGTTTAAGATCATCGGGAAGTTTAATGCTGGTTGCGGTCATGGAGACGCTCGCGCCACTTGGGTAGTCAGAAGTTACTACCGCACAGGGAATGCGTCAAGGGAACTGAGCTATGTCAAACTGCGCGTCACCTTCACCACTTCCGGCATCTTGCGGATGCGCTTGATCACCTGGGCAAGCTGTTTGCGATCAGCCACCATCAATTCGAATACTTCAGTGCTGACACCGCCATCGCGTTCAATGATCGAGACACGTTCGATACTGGTTTGCGTGGCGGAAATCTCCGAAGCGATGGCCGCGAGAATGCCGATACGGCTCTTTACCTGCACAACAATTTCAACGCTGAACAACTTGCCGGCAGCAGGTTGCCATACAACCGACAGCCATTTGTCCGGCTGTTTGCGGAAGCTCTTGAGATTGCCGCATGCTTCGCGATGAATGACGATACCGTGACCGGTGGTGACGTACGCCATGATGGGATCATTGGGAATGGGAAAACAACAGCGCGCATAACTGACGCTCAAGCCTTCCGTACCTGCAATGGCCAGCGGACCCGATTCATGGGCCTGCGTCACGTCACCAGTCTTTGGCAACAACCGTTGTGCAACCAGTGGTGCGAGACGTTCGCCCAGACCCACTTTTTCGAACAACTCTGCAGTGTTTTTCAAGTTGAAATCGGTAGCCAGCGCTTCCCACTGAGCGGGCTTGATGCTCTTGAAGTTCAACCCCTGTTCGGTCAACGCCTGTGTCAGCAAACGCTTGCCCAGTTCTTCTGCATCGCCGGATTTAAGACTCTTCAGGTAGTGACGGATGGCCGTGCGTGCCTTTGCGGTGACAACAAAGTTGACCCAGGCCGGATTGGGTTGCGCACCCTTGGCCGTGACAATCTCGATGGTTTGTCCATTGCGCAATGGTGTGCGCAGCGGCACCAGGCGGCGATCCACTTTTGCAGCAACACAACGGTTGCCGATGTCGGTGTGCACCGAATACGCAAAGTCAACGGCTGTGGCGCCGCGCGGCAAGCGGCGTATTTCTCCCTTGGGCGTGAACACATATACCTTGTCGGGAAACAGATCGACCTTGACACTTTCCAGAAATTCTTCGGAGTTGCCGCCATGCATATCGATAAGATGCTGCAACCATTCACGCGCACGATCATGACCGGTCTTGTCTTCATCAGCGCCTTCCTTGTACTGCCAGTGCGCAGCGATGCCGGACTCCGCAACCTGTTGCATGGCTTCAGTGCGAATCTGCACTTCAATCGGCATGCCATTCGGGCCAAACAAGGTGGTGTGCAATGATTGATAACCATTGATGCGAGGAATGGCAATGTAATCCTTGAAGCGGCCCGGCATTGGACGATAGATGCCATGCACAATGCCCAGGGCGCGATAACAGGTATCAACGCTGTCAACAATGATGCGAAAACCGAAGACATCCACCACTTCATTCAGCGCCGTCTTCTTGCGATGCATTTTCTGATAAATGCTGTAAGGATGTTTTTCGCGTCCTTCTACCCTGCCCTTGATACCGGCCTTCTCCAGTGCTTCTTCAATATTGGTCTTGATGTTGCCGATGAATTGTTTCTGGTTGCCACGTGCACGCTTGACGGCTTTTTCAATCACCTTGTAGCGATTGGGATAGAGATTCTTCAGCCCCAGATCTTCGAGCTCGTTCTTGATATTGTAGATGCCTAGACGGTTGGCAATGGGTGCATAGATTTCCAGTGTTTCGCGGGCGATCGCGCGGCGCCGTGCCGGTGACATCGCACCCAGTGTGCGCATGTTGTGGGTGCGATCAGCAAGCTTGACCATGATGACGCGAATATCGCGCACCATCGCGAGCAGCATTTTGCGGAAACTTTCCGCCTGCGCTTCAGCGCGATTCTTGAACTGCACCTGATCCAGTTTGGATACACCATCGACGATTTCGGCAACATCCGAACCAAACTTGCCGGCGATCTCCTCCTTGGACATGGGTGTATCTTCAAGCACGTCATGCAGGATGGCTGCGACAATGGTTTGCGCATCCATGTGGAGATCAGCGAGCAGATCGGCAACCGCCACCGGATGGGAAATGTAAGGCTCGCCGCTTTTGCGCTTCTGCCCTTCGTGGGCAGCAGCACCGAACTCATAGGCTTCGCGGACTTGTTCCACCCGCTCGGGTGGCAAATAGGATTCCAGCTTGTTGAGCAGCTGGGTGATGCCGATGGCGCGTCTTCCGGTTGGCAGCAGACCAAAAATGGAAGACGCGTAACTCATGCCTGCAGGATACGCTTATTCCTCTGTGGCGTCGGCGGCAGGCTTCATGTCATCTTTGAAATCTTCCTTGAAGTCGTCTTTGAAGTCTTCCTTGAAATCATCACCGAAGTCGTCCAGCGAATCCTTCAGGCCCATGCCGGCGCCGAAGTCATCCTGCATCATCATGTCCGCCGCACCAAACTCATGCGCGGGGCGATCCACTTCTTCGAGAATTTCCGGACCAACGTGGCCAGCGGCAATTTCACGCAGCGCAATGACAGTGGGCTTGTCGTTTTCGCGATCCACAGTGGGTTCGGCGCCATTGGCAATGCGGCGCGCCCGCTTCGCGGCAACCAGCACCAGATTGAACAGGTTCGGGACGTTTTGTAAGCAGTCTTCTACGGTGATGCGAGCCATGCCAGATACCCTGCAATATTCGAAAGGGCGCGAATTATAGCTGTGCTTGCCGGGGAAGACGAAGGGGAATCGGTCATTTTTTGCATTGAAATATGCAAAATCCGGCAGGCTGCGGGGCAAACCAGCCTGGTTGCGGGCAATTCTCGCGCAAACCTCACTTAATAGCGTCACCATCGAAAGAAAACGTCATCACAATCTGCACCCGTTCAATTCTGAACGGACCATTTTCAGGAAACAAGAAGGAGTCAATGATGAAAACCAAGAATAGTGTGATGAGCTGGATCGCCGCTGGCCTGCTGGTATTGATGATGTCAGGCCCTGCAATGGCGGGCATGGTGGATATCAACAGGGCCGATGCCGCGACCATCGCCAAGGAATTGAAGGGTGTCGGTCCTGCCAAAGCCAAGGCCATTGTCGACTACCGCACTGCGCACGGCGCATTCAAAAGCGTGGACGAGTTGCGCAATGTACACGGTATTGGCGACAAATTGCTGGCCAGGATTCGCAGCGACATTTCCCTGAACGATACCGGCAAGAAATAATCTGTTGCAAATTTAACAGGCTATATTTGCGCCACGGAAGGCGGCTTGAAAAAATCGCGAGAGCCTTTTTTCTACAACCTTTCCATTGATTGATACAGACGGACATGCATGACCATGCATGTCCGTCGCATTGCATTCACTTGCAGGTTTGTTTAAAACACCGCTCATGATTGCATTGCTACAACGTGTAAGCCACGCCCATGTCTGCGTCGCTGGCAACGAAACCGGCCGCATTGAACAAGGCTTGCTGGTATTGCTCGGTGTAGAGCGCGATGATGGCGAATCCCAGGCAGGACGTCTGTTGCAACGCCTGTTGAGTTATCGCGTATTTGCCGATGATCAGGGCAGGATGAATCGCAGCCTCGCCGACATTGATGGCGGCCTGTTGCTGGTGCCGCAATTCACGCTGGCCGCGGACACACGCAGCGGCACACGACCCGGTTTCAGCACTGCGGCACATCCGCAGGAAGCCGCTCGCCTGTTTGACTATTTCGTCGCCAGAGCACGGACTGCGCATGGCAAGGTGGAAACCGGCACATTCGGCGCTGACATGCAGGTCACATTGACCAACGATGGGCCAGTCACGTTCTGGTTACAGGTATCGCCCGGATAATTTGCATTCGGATATACTTGAAAAAATATCATTGAGACTTCACCGGTCATGCTTGATTTCAGTGTTTCAAAACTGGCGGTGCTGGCGCTGCTTGCGTTGCTGGTGCTGGGCCCTGAAAAACTGCCCAAGGTTGCTGCGCAACTCGGCCGCTGGGCGGGAAGAGCTCGCGTCATGGCGCGCAACCTGCGTGCACAACTGGAACAGGAAGTCAGCTATGAAGAACTGCTGAAGGAAAAACAGAAGGCCGAAGCGGCCTTGAAAAAAGCACAGGAAGCCGCCGCACAGAATCTTCAATCATCATCTGCATCGCATACGCCGCCATCACCGGACACCTCGGCCGCATCCACCACTGCAAGCCACGGCAAACCGCAGGATTCGGGCACATGAGCAACGAATCCGCGGACAACGCCAAGGACTCCATGGCGGAAGGCACGTTGATTTCGCACCTGCTGGAATTACGTGATCGCTTGATCCGCGCCGTGGTGTTCGTTGCCATTGTGTTTGCACCCTGCGCCTATTACTCCAACAGGCTGTTCACCATGATTGCGCAGCCACTGCTGGACAAGTTGCCCAAGGGCACTTCAATGGTATCCACGAGTTTGATCGCGCCCTTCATGACGCCCATCAAGCTGGCCTTTCTGGTAGCACTGTTCATCAGCATGCCGTTTGTGCTGTATCAAGTCTGGGCTTTTGTGGCGCCGGGTCTGTACAAACATGAAAAGCGTTTTGCCATGCCGCTGCTGATTTCCAGCGTGATTCTGTTTTATTGCGGCGCTGCGTTTGCGTTTTATCTCGTGTTTCCGGTGATGTTTTCATTTTTTGCAGCGACCACTCCGCAGGGCGTGTTGCTGATGCCGGACATGACGCAGTTTCTGGATTTTGTTTCGCTGCTGATCTTTTCATTCGGTGCGGCATTCGAAATTCCGGTGGCCACCGTGTTGCTGGTGGCCACCGGCCTGGTAAAAATGAGTGTGCTGAAAAAAAATCGCGGCTATGTTGTTATCGTTATATCCGTTGTAGCTGCGGCACTGACACCACCGGATGCGGTCTCAATGATGCTGATGGCTGCGCCGATGTACCTGCTGTACGAACTCGGCATCATATTCTGTCGAATCTTGCTGAAAGACAAACTGGCGGC
This sequence comes from Steroidobacteraceae bacterium, assembly GCA_035548495.1. Lineage (GTDB taxonomy): Bacteria > Pseudomonadota > Gammaproteobacteria > Steroidobacterales > Steroidobacteraceae > CAILZL01. The sequence goes on along the minus strand of DASZSV010000029.1, from coordinate 9,949 downwards.
ACAGGCGAACGAAGAAGCCGAGGAAGCATCCAGTTAAATACACACTTGGGTTCAGGCGAGAAAGTGGGATACAGTACGCCGTCGCACCTTTGATGAGACCACATGATGGACGCTGAAAACACTTATCAAGTCTTCGACTGGCTGTGGACCTCGGGTCAGGTGTCCGAGAACGATATTCGCGAATTGCAGAAATACGGCATTCGTTCCGTCATCAACCTGTCGCCGCCCAACTCTTCCAGCGCATTGCGCGGCGAATGCGAGATGGTCACCAACCTGGGCATCAACTACATCCAGATTCCCGTGAAGTGGGAACAACCCACCATCGAACAGCTGGAACAGTTCTGCATTGCATTGCGCACACATGAAGGCCGTCCCTGCTGGGTGCACTGTACCAACAACATGCGTGTCTCGGCGTTTCTGTACATCTATCGCAGCATCTTTCTCAATGAACCGGAAGAAGTTGCCAGCGACCCGATGGTGGAAATCTGGGAACCCAATCCAATATGGAAAGCCTTCATTGATGATGCAATGAATCAGTTTGCCAAACGCCGCAGACCACAGCCGCAATCCAGCAACACCAACCCGGCCTGAAAACATGCTGTCATCCAGAGTTCTTGTCGGCGCTGCACTCTGCTGCTGCATCATTGCCGCGCATGCCGAAGAAGCAGCACCGGCAAACATCAGTGTCAATCAAGTGGGCTTTCTGCCCGATGCACGCAAAGTGGCTGTTGTACCTGCGCTAAAGTCACTGAAGTTCAGCATCATCAAGGCAGGCACCAGCAAAGTGGTATTGACTGGAAAGATGACTGCATCTGCAACATGGGCACCGGCAGATGAAAAGGTGTCACTCGCAGATTTCAGCAGACTTGCCAATCCCGGTGAATATCAAATTCGCGTTGCAGGCCTGCCGGACTCCGCGCGCTTTACCGTTGCCGCCGATGAATACAACACTCTCAATCGCGCCGCACTGAGATACTACTATCTCAATCGTGCCGGTATTGCGATTGATGCAAGGCATGGCGGCAAGTATGCACGTGCAGAAGGCCATCCCGATGATCACGTGCTGGTGCATGCATCCGCTGCCACTGCGTCACGTCCGGAAGGCACGGTTATTTCATCGCCCAAGGGCTGGTATGACGCCGGTGATTACAACAAGTACATCGTGAATTCCGCTGTCACGGTCTACACTTTGCTGGCTGCCTGTGAACATTTTCCGCAGTACTACCGGCAACACTCATTGAATATTCCTGAAAGCGGCAACCACGTGCCTGATGTGCTGAATGAAGCCATGTGGAATCTCGCATGGATGCTGACCATGCAGGACGAGGATGGCGGGGTGTACCACAAGCTGACCAGCAAGCTGTTTGATTCTTTCGAGATGCCGGACCGGGATCACAGTCAACGCTATGTGGTGCAAAAGACCACTGCTGCCACACTGGACTTTGCTGCAGTCATGGCCGTCGCAAGCCGCGTGTACAAACCATACGATGCAGTGTATCCCGGTTTCTCAACACGTGCATTGCAGGCGGCCGAACACGCCTGGCAATGGGCACAGGCTCATCCTTCCGAGCTGTACCATCAACCGGATGACATCAAGACCGGTGCGTATGGAGACAACAACGTGAGCGATGAATTCGCCTGGGCCGCGACAGAGTTGTACATCACCACAAAGAATGATGACTACTATCGCGCCGTGCACCTGCAACAAGTGATGAATGGCGTTCCTTCATGGGGCAATGTCAGTGGACTGGTGTGGATGTCACTGGCACAGCATCGCAATGAACTGACGCCAATTGCTGATCAGCAACTGATAGCAACTCGCGTAGATGAACTGGCCAGCATTCTGTTAAGCCGCACCGAAAATTCAGCCTATGACGTGGCCTTGCAAGCACCTGATTTCGTCTGGGGCAGCAACGGCGTCGCACTGAATCAGGCGATGATGCTGATTCAGGGTTATCGTTTAAATCATGATCGCGCTTATCTCGACGCTGCGCAGGCATTGTTTGACTACGTGCTGGGCCGCAATCCCACTGGCTATTCCTTTGTCACCGGCTTTGGCGACAAGTCACCCATGCATCCGCATCACCGTCTTTCGGAATCGGATGGTGTTGTCGATCCCGTGCCCGGCATGGTGGTCGGCGGCGCTACTGCTTTACAGACAGACAGCAAGGGCTGCAAAGTGCCGTATCCTTCCAGACTGCCTGCTGAATCCTATCTGGATAATATTTGCAGTTACACTACCAATGAAATTGCCATCAACTGGAATGCGCCATTGGTATATGTGAGTGGTGCATTGCAGGTGTTAACGAAGTAGCGACAGCAATGGCTCACCGTTCTTGGCGACAGGGCTTGTGGTGGTTATCGTGGATTTCATGTTCCAGTGGTTATAGATGGGAACAATTAAACCGGATGGGTCATCCAAAAATTGAGCTTAGTGAATGCACAAGAATCTTAATTGCTGAACCGGGCTATTTTTGACCGCCCTTTTCATCATTTCCGGCATTCATCACTTCCGACACACTCTTGCCTGACTTTATTGCCGCAATCATTGCAGCCACTCTTGCCGCCTGCCCGGGGTTATGAGGATCACTTGCGAATGGCAGCAGCGAACGAACTGCCTGTTCCCTGTTACCGCTGCGCAAACTGACATACGCCGCATAGAACGCATACTCGCCAACACCCGGGGCCAGCGTCGCCGCACCCACCGCCGCATTGAAGATGCTTTTTGATGGTGGCCCGCCGCCCGGCAAAGCATCGAGACTACGGGCCAGAAAATACAAATTTGCTGCATTCAATTTATCCAGCTTGTAAGCAGTGATAAATTCGCGGCTGGCCAGCTCCATTTGAGCAGGGTCAGACGACTTGTCCTTTACAGCAGAATCATAGTAAGTCCGGCCGAGCAAGTAGTGCGCCTCAAAGTTGCTGTTGTCTTTTTGCAGTAACTGCTCCAGATCAGTTCGCGCGGCATTTATATCGCCATAAAGAAGTTCCGCATCAGCCTCCGCCATCGTGAATTCGGGATCATTTGCATGTTTATCCTTCATCGCGCGCAATTCGCCGGCAAGTTCCTTGCCGTAATCGGGAGAGGGACAGGTTTGCAACACAGCCGCTTGCAGCACGTAGTCGGATTCACCCTTCGGCAATGTCGTCAAGACAATACTGTTCTCCGGGACTGCGGGCACCTTGACTTTGATAGCCCCCAATCTGCCCCAGTAGTTGGTCAACAGATTTTCCAGCTTATCAACGTGAATCCCCGTTGCGGACTCAAAACTCTCAACCCCATCTTCGCCTTTATCAATTCGATCAAAATACTTGTAAAGTTCCTGTGTACGTTTGGTGTCTGCAAGCATGTAGTGTGTCAATAGCCATGATTGTGCGTAGAAGTGCATCACTTCAATCTGGCCCTTGGCACTTTCCTCGGTGAATTTTTTTGGATCGACGAGGAGCCGGAAATCAACCCACGGTGAGCCGTCCGTCAATGTCGCCTCCCGCTCCTTGAAAACATCTCCCACAATGAAGCTTCCATTATCGTAATCGACTGTACTGAGATATTCGGCAAATCCTTCCACATACCACGCCGGGAACGCCTGGCGCAGATGTGAATACATTACATGGTGAGCGTATTCATGTTGCAGAACAATCAGCCCGGTATCACCCTGATCGGTACCAAACTGCCGCGGACGCCAGGCGAAGGCGACCGAACCTTCCACACAATGCATATAGACGCCTGCGACATATCTGCCCATGTCCGGCCTGACCAGCTTGAGCAGCTCACGTTCATCCAGCAGATAAACGGTGAATTTCTGCTGGGCGGCGGCACCTTGCGGGTTGGCACCAAGCAACAATTCGGTCAGATACTTGTATGCTTCCAGTCGCATGGTGTAATCGCGGGTAATCGAATTGCCAACATTGCTGTAAACAACAAAATGCTCAGATTCCGCTTTAACCCATTCTTTGGCATTGGCACTGAAAGACAACAGGCTGAATATAATTATTATTAACGCCGGACATGTCTTGCGACTCATATTCCACCTTCAATAATCCAAGTTCACTCCACCGCATCATCATAGCAGTTTGTTTTTAATTGCCGGTAAAATTTCATGGAACCACACCTGCGGCTCGGTGGACGGACGAAGTACTGAAACGCCGCTCAGGCAGGTGATACATGCACGCGAAATGCCAGCACCCCGTCGACTCCTGTTGCGCAATCGATCAATGACTCATTTCGCAGACCCTACCCCGGAATCGCACTCAACAAATTGCGCGTGTATTCCGTTTGCGGTGCCGCATACAGCTGATTTGAATCCGCCATCTCAACCACACGTCCATGCTGCATGACCAGTACAACGTCGGAGATGTATTTCACGACACTCAAGTCATGTGAAATGAAGATGTAGGACAGCCGGAATTCATCCTGCAAGTCCTGCAACAGATTCAACACCTGCGCCTGCACCGACACATCGAGTGCAGATACTGCTTCATCCAGTATCAACACCTCGGGACGCAACATCAGACAGCGGGCAATGGCAATGCGCTGACGCTGACCGCCCGAAAATTCGTGGGGATAACGCTGCAGTGCCTGCTCATCCATTCCCACACGCTTCAGCATGGCGCTGGCCATTTGCAGGCGATCCTCCGTATCGTGACCAATGTCGTGAATGCGCAATGGCTCCTGCAGCAACTGGCCAATGGTGAAACGCGGATTGAGTGATGCATAAGGATTCTGGAACACGATCTGTATGCGACGCCGCATGTTCAGCAATTCAGCATCATTCAATTTCAGCAGATTGCGATCAGCGAACAACACTTCGCCTTCACTGGCATTCAACAGGCGCATCAGCAGCAAGGCGGTTGTGCTTTTTCCGGAACCGGACTCACCGACAATACCCAGCGTTTTGCCGCGCGGCAAACGGAAGGACACATCATCAACCGCGGTGAGCAATTGTTGTTTGAACAAACCGGTTTTCAAGGCGAAGGTTTTCTTCAGTCCGCGCGCTTCCAGCACGATGCTGTCCGACGCATCACTGCCGCGCTGACGCTGTGCAACGTCGACTGATGCGTTTCCACTCATGAAGTCTGCCACCACCGGTAGTCGAACCGGTCGTGAATCAAGCCTTGGACGACAGGCCATCAACGCACGTGTATACGGATGCACAGGGTTGGTAAACAGCGCAGCCGTAGCAGCTTGCTCACGCACTTCGCCCTGCTGCATCACTACCACATGATCAGCGATGTCACGCACCAATCCCAGATCATGGGTGATGAACAGGATGGACATGCCATGTTGAGCGCGCAACTTCATCAACAATTCAAGAATCTGTTTCTGCACGGTAACATCAAGTGCCGTCGTTGGTTCATCGGCAATCAACAACCTTGGATTGCAGGCAATGGCCATCGCGATCATCACGCGCTGCTGCTGGCCGCCGGACAATTGATGCGGATAGGAATGCACACGCACTTCAGGCTGTTGAATGCCGACTTCATTCAACAATTCAACAGCGCGGGTGCGTGCCTGTCGCGCCGACATGCCAAGATGCAATTGCAGCGTCTCATTCAATTGCTGACCGATGGTGAATACCGGATTCAACGAACTCATCGGGTCCTGAAACACCATGCTGATGTCCTTGCCGCGAATGGCTCGCAATTCCTGCGATGACAACGACAACAGATTTTTTCCATCAAATTCAATCTTGCTGTCAGCATGCAATTGCGCAGTGCGCGGCAACAATCTCAGAATGGAGGTGGCAGTGACGGATTTGCCGCTGCCGGATTCGCCCACCAGTGCCACAGTTTGCCGGCGCATCACCGAAAACGAAACTTCCTTCACCGCCTGCACCAGACCACGATTGGCCGTTGCAAACTGCACCTGCAGGTGTTCTACATTGAGCAATGGCGAACTCATGTCAGTCATTGAGCTTGGGGTCCAGTGCGTCCCGCAACGAATCGGTCAACATGCTGATGGCCGTAACCAGAATCGCCATGCTGCCGCCGGCTGCAATGATCTGCGACCACTTGCCGATCACCACTTCTTCCTGTGTTTCAGCAAGAATGGTTCCCCAGCTCACCATGTCAACGGGTACGCCCAGACCAAGGAAGGAGAGAATCACTTCGGCCTTGATGGCATCCACCACATAACGTGAATACTGCACCAGTATTACATGACTGATATTGGGCAGGATGTGTCTGAACATGCGTGCTGCATGCGATGCTCCCAACGCTTCTGCAGCACGCACGTATTCGCGTTCGGAATGCTTGAGATATTCCGCACGCACCAGACGATATACCGTCGTCCAGTTTGTCAGTCCCAATATCAGCACAATGGTGAGAAACCCACGGCTGAAAATCGCCGCGACAGCAAGAATCAGCAGGATGTACGGAATCGACGTGAAGATGTTGTAAAACCATTCAAACGCATCGTCCACTGCACCGCCAGAATAACCCGCCAGCGCACCAAACAAAGTACCGACGAACACTGCCAGCAACGCAGCGAGAATGCCCACACTTACCGATATCTCCGCACCCTTGATGGTCTTTGCCAGAATGTCATGTCCCCATTTGTCAGCGCCAAAGGGCAAAAAGGTTGCTGGTGGTATTTTGTGTTCGCGCATTTTCGCAGCGCGTGCTTCCAGCTCTGCATAGCGCGGCGCCAACGGATCAATATCAGAAATATCAACTGGTGGACCCAGTTGCGGATCGGCAATGCCCACCGTGTTACTGGCAGCATGGTGCGCGACATCCACATGCCACGCGGGCGGTGCATAAGAAGGCGCCACTTCAGCATTCCAGTGCGAGGCTACCAGACCCAATCGTGATGCAATCATCAACAGCACAAACAGGATGATGACCAGCAACGAAATCATCGCAACAGTGTCGTCACGCAAACGCCGCCATGCCAGAACCCACATGCCGGGCGATTCATACGAAGTTGTTGCCACTGCTGGTGTCATGTACTGCGCTTACCTGAATGACACACGCGGATCGAGCCAGCGGTACATGACATCCACCAGCAGATTGATCACCATGGTGAGCACTGCAAGATAGACGGTGATGGCCTTGACCACCGGAAAATCGCTGTTGCTCACTGCCACCACCATTTCGCGACCCAGCCCGGGAATAGAAAAGAAAAATTCCAGCAGGAACAATCCCACCAACGTTGCAGGCAAACCGGCCGCGACATTGGTGATGATGGGAATGGTCGCATTGCGCAGCACATGCTTGAGCATCACCCTGTTTTCACTCAGTCCTTTCGCACGTGCAGTACGCACATAATCCTGGCTCATTTCGTCAAGGATGAAAGAACGATACAGACGCAGTGATGGCGCGACATCAACAAGAATGGCCAGTATCACCGGCAAGGGCGCGTAGTACAGCAGATTCTTCCAGAAGCTGTCGGTCCATCCCTGCACAGGAAACCAGCCCAGTTTGAAACCAAACAACCATTGAAACACGATGATATAAACCAGAAAGCTGATCGACATGGCAACCGTGCACGACATCATCACAATGCGATCCGTCAACGTGCCACGCACATATGCCACCAGCACTGCACAGCCAACAGCAATGATGGTTTCGATCAACACCACCGGCACCAGCAACGTCAGTGTCGGTCCAACACGTGTCATCAGGACATGCGATACCAGTTCGTTGGTGGACCAGCTGCGGCCAAGGTCAAACGTGAACACCTGCTTGGTGAATATCCAGAACTGCACAAAATAGGACTGGTCCACACCCAGCTGCTTGCGAATGCTGGCAATCAATGCCGGATCGGATACCTTGCCCGCGAGAATATAGGCAGGATCACCACCCACCCAGTTGAACAGCAGGAATACCAGCAGCATTACACCAAACAGGGTGGGCAACATTTGCCACAGACGACGCAGAATGAAACTGGTGATGTTCATGTTGTGTCACGCGCTAATGTTTGATGGCCGCCTGTTGTGCTGCGACATCAATATCCATGTACAAGTACTGATCGTGACTGATTGGATTGCGATCAAATCCGTGCACCCACGGCTGAACAAGATGCAAATATGCACGATGCACACCAAAACGCCACGGCGCGTAGGCAAGAACCAGTCTGCACATTTCCCGATACAGACGATTGCGTTCCGGACTGTCCGGCAGTTTCAACGCCTCTTCGTACAGTCTGTCATACGCGGGCAATTTGAAGCGTGTGCGATTGGCTGAACCAGTGTTGGGTCCATACAATAACTGCAGGAAATTCTGTGCATCGGGATAATCTGCTATCCACGTCGAAACAGCGAGCATGAATTTTCCGGCCTGCTCATCACGCAACATGTCGGTGAATTGCACCTGGCGGTTGACCAATTTGATGCCAATGTCCTTCATTGATTTGGTCCATAACTCGGCCTGCTTCGTGTATTGCAAACTGGTTCGATTCAGATAAGTGATAACCAGCGGCGAACCGTCCGGCTGTTCACGATAACCATCGCCATCGCGATCAATGTATCCGAACATGTCGAGCAATGCCTTGGCGCGCTCCGGATTGTAGTCTTGTTGTGATGAGGCGTTGAAGGTTGGATCATATCCCACCACGCCGGGCGGGATGGGCGACTGTTCAAGCAGGGCAAAATTTCTGAAAATCACCTGTGCTTCCTGACTGCGGTTATGACCCATGATAATAGCGCGCCGCAGTGCGACATGTTGCGCATCGTAGCCGCCGACCACCGGGTCTTCCATGTTGAACTCGTCAAATATGATCTCAGGTTCCACTTCCTGAAATACACGAATCCCTTGCTTGGCGATATTTGGTGCAACCACACCATGTTGCATCACCTGTGCTGCATAGATTTGATTCAAGGTGTCCATCACATCAAATTCCTTGTTGAGGAATGCAAGATAACGCGGCTGCTCTTCCTCTATGGGATAGATTTCCACGCGATCCAACAGGGGCAACTTCTTGCCACCAATACTCTTCACCACTTCGCGGTCCCACGGATTGTTCATATCAGCATATCTTGTATCGAGCACGGCACCACGAAAATTTGGATTGCGCACCAGCACGATCTTGGACTTGCGCACCCACTCGGCCAGCTTGAACGGCCCGGTGCCGACAGGATGCGCCATGGTATCGTCGGCATAGGCTTCAATCACTTCGCGCGCCACTGGTGCCGACTGCGGCATGGCAAAAGCATACAGAAAATTGTAGTCAGGACTTTTCAGTGTAATGCGCAGCGTATAGCGGTCTGGCAATTGCAATCCTTTTACTGGCGTGTCGTAATCCATCTTGCCTTTGCGTTTCGATGCTTCAACCAGATCATCCAGTCCGACGATCTTGTTTTCAAACAACCAGCTATATGGACTGTTCAAAGCCGGATCGCGCAGACGGCGTATGGAGTATTCAAGATCTTTCGCAACCAGCTCGCGTTTTTTGCCTTTGAACGCAGGGTCATCCGCAAAGTAAATGCCTGGAATGACGCGAAAGGTATAAACACGCCCGCCATCTTCAGCGACTGGTAATTCGCGCACAATGTTGGGAATCAGCTTTGCTGGTCGCGCCAGATAGTCATAGCCAAGAACTGTATCGAATATCTGCCAGCAAATATCTGTTGAATACAGATCCGATATGCGCTGAGGGTCAAAGCCACTCTCCGCTGCAATGATTGACGTTCGCAATACTTTAAGCGGCGCCGCCTGTATCGACAGCGCAAACAATATCAACAAAACACAGCAGCATTTGCAGATAAGGTTGCGCGTCATGCGATAATCATTTTTGCTGGCGGATGATTTGTATCTTGACGCCGCCCATCAACGCCGATGCGATGGCGGTACACACACTGACAATCAGCGATGCGGCAAGCGCCGTACCAAAGCCGTGAATTTCAAATCCTTCCATCAACCATGCAACCAGCCCCAGCATGCCGGCATTGACTACCAGCAGGAACAGGCCCATGGAAACCAGCGTGATGGGCAGCGTAAGCAGGATGAC
>DASZSV010000028.1:0-18785 GCA_035548495.1 Steroidobacteraceae bacterium | reverse complement strand
ACATAGGCATCGATGGCGCTGGAAGTGCCGCCACAAATGCTCATGATGCGACTCAAATCAAATTGTAATAAGCGATCCTTCATCTCGGCGCTGGCTTCAAATGTCACTTTGAAGGTGGAAGCAATCGAGCGCGTGAGCTGGGCATCGGTCGCAGCGCGGGCGCGCAAGTCCGCCTGTAAGTCGGTATCGCCATTGGCCAGCGTGATTTCACTGCACATGTATTGCTTGATGATGCGTTGTGCCTTGATCGCGTTGTCCACCACGGTGGAGTTGACCTTCATGCTCTTCAAGGTCTCACCATTGATCTCACGCAAGGTCAGATCGATGGTCAGGCGACGGCATTGCTGCTCCCATTGGGCGTTGGTGCTGGGTGAGTGAATGAAGGCGTACAGACTGTCGAGCTGCTTAAGTTGAGCGGCGGTGGTTGTAACTGCAATGCGCTTCTGCTGAAAGTATTGCGATAACGCAAACGAACGCGGATCGCGATTGGTGAAAGCAAGGCGATCAATGCGGGTGGTGACAGCTGCACTCTGGCGATGATAGATGCGAAAGAAGTTCACCCGCGTCAGATCGATGGCTGTTCCATCCGCACTGGTGTTACTGCCCGGCAGATCGAGTACCACGTAGTTCCAGCCGCGTTGCAAATGCAGCGAGCTGACCGGCCAGCTCATCTCCTCGGAATCGAATTTACCGGCGCTGGTGAGTTCGATGGTGCCGGCGTCACCGGTGGTTTGTAGCAGGTCGGGCCGGTCGATGAAGTACCAGAAAGTGAAGTAGCGCATCTTCGATACATCGAACGAGGTGGAGAACGCTTTCACAAAGCGATCTACGCCGGTGCCCGTTACTTTCAGGCTGGCGTTGCCTTCTTTCTTGAATGACGAATCCATCCATACAGTCGTTCCAGAGCTCGCCCAGCCGGTATTCGAATCGGCTGCATCAAGCAGGAGGTCGCCCACTGGAGGTGCTCCCTGTGCGTGTGCAATCTGTGTAGCAGCCAACAATATGCCAGCAACGACTGCCAGCGCCCATCGGAAACATTTCTTGGTAAGCATCGTTAGAGTTCCTTTGTTGAGGTAGCCGCAAATCTGAGCTAAACGCGGCCACGTTGCACTAACGAATCTCTAACGCGATTGCAATTCTTCGTGGTTTCCAATTGTTACAAATTTATGTCAGACATTATAATTATTATGTCGTACAAAAGGAATTAGCTCTTCACAGTGCTTCATTGCCGAGCAAACTAGAAAAGTTGGTGTGGTGTTAACAGTAACCATGATAAGCTTGGCCCACTTCCGGTTTTTCCATATTGAATTATCCTCAGGTTACTCATGACTGATCGACGGTTGATCGTTCAAACGGTAATGGCGGCAGCCTTTCATCTCAAGGTTTTCTCTGGACGTGGATATCACCATGTTGGTTGCTGATTCTGACCCAAAGGCAAAGGCACTTTATCGATACCGATTTGGCAGCGCAGAATTTGATGAAGCACGTTTTGAACTGAATGTCGCGGGTCTGCCGGTTGATATGGAACGTAAGCCGCTGGAAGTGTTGGCTCTGCTGCTAAAGCATGCAGGCGAAGTGGTTACCAAAGAAGAGCTGCTGGAAGTTGTGTGGGCGCGGCCAACAGTCGATAATGTTATCTCCAATGCGATCACCAAGCTGCGCAACGGCTTGGGTGATGACAACGCGGCTCAAATCGTAACGCTGCCCCGAGTTGGTTATCGATTTGCAGGTCCGGTAAAACGCGTTGCGGTGGGACGCACACTGGTCAGTAATATTGAATTCGTCAAGGGTGGCGAAGTTCCGTTACGTCCTGATTTTCGTTTTGAGTCATTACTGAACAAGTCCAATAACAGCGAAGTGTGGCTTGCTCGTCATATTAAGACCACAGAGCAGAGAGTCTATAAATTTGCAACCGACAACGAGCGGTTGAGTACGTTGAAGCGTGAAGTGACTCTGTTCAGGCTGCTCCGAGAGAGTCTGGGCGAGCGCGGCGATCTGGTGCGAATTCTCGACTGGAATTTTGCAACCCCGCCTTATTTTATCGAGTGTGAATACGGCGGCGAGAATCTAGGCGAATGGGCGGTTCATCAGGATGGTTTGCGGGCTTTGTCTTTAGAGCAGCGCATTGACCTGTTGCTGCAAATTGCCGATGTTGTCGCCGCTGCCCATGACGTGGGTGTGCTGCATAAGGATATCAAACCTGCGAATGTATTGATCACATCGAAAAGCGACGGCACATGGCAAATTCGCCTCACTGATTTTGGCAGTGGCCGCATATTGGACCCGCAGCGAATTGCCGACCTGGACATCACGCAACTTGGCTTCACCGTGACGACGGGGGTGGGTGACAGCACCAGTGGCACGCTGTTGTATCTGGCGCCCGAATTGATGATGCATCAGGCGCCGACAATCAAGAGCGACATCTTTGCATTGGGGATCATGTTGTACCAGCTGATTGTCGCAAATGTGCGTCGGCCCATGATGCAGGGTTGGGAAAGGGATGTTGAAGATGAAATGCTGCGCGAAGATGTTCGAGCTGCCACTGACGGCGACCCGACTCATCGTTTGAGCAGCGTGCATGAGCTTATAGAGCGGCTGCGTGGTCGTGACATGCGTCGCCTGAAGTTGCAGCAGGAACGGCAGTCGCAATCTGCCGCACATCTTGCCATGGAAACACTACGGCGTGCCCAAGCGCGAAAACCCTGGATGATTGCCGCTATTGCGATTCTGGTAGCGGGCATGGCGATCAGTTCCTTGCTATACGTGCACGCGTTGCACGTTCAACAACAGTTGTTGCAATCTCAAGCACAGGCCGAGAAGCACGCCATGCAGGCTGATGCAGTGACTGAATTTCTGGACAGTGATGTGTTCAGCGCTGCGGACCCATTCTTTGGTGACTTTGCGCAACATCGTACCTTGAAAGAAGCGATGACAAATGCCACGGTCAATGTCAACAACAAATTCACCGGACAACCGTTGATGGAAGCGACGGTAAGAATGACCCTGGGACGCATCTTTGATCATATGATGGATAACACTGCTTCAGAACCCCAATGGCGGCGTGCGATTACTCTGCTCACAGAGGCGGGGGAAATAGCCAGACCACAGCTGTTGCAAAGTCAATATGCGCTCGCGGAAATTTTTTCTCGACGGTCCGAATTTGATTTGGCCGCAAAGGAGCTGGCCGATACTGATGATATTAGACACAAGTATCAAGTGGACGACACGCAAACCCTGTTGATGCAACATGAAAGTTGGGGGTTGTATTTTTATGTTCGACAGCAGGTTGACAGGGCAATTCCGCATCTAATTGAAACGTTACGGCTATTGTTGCAACAACCATCACGCAATTTTGTGGCAATTGATCGCAATCGCATGATGCTGGGTGACTGCTACATTGCCGCCAATCGATTGCGTGAGGCTGAACAGTTAAGCCGCGAGCTATTGCAAGAACTCCGGCAGCGTCACATTCCAAGTGATCTAACCATCGCCCAAGCCAAATCGCTTCTGGGTGAATCGCTGGTGTATCAACACCGTTATCAAGAGGCTGAGCCGCTCATTAATCAAAGTTATCAAACCGTGGCAGCCATATTGGGTCCTAAGGAACGGCTTACCCTGAACATTCTGAAAACTCGCTGTGACTTGTATTCGGCAATGAGCCGGCGAATCGAAGCACTGCAGTGTGCGCAACAATCTTACAAGTTGGCGCGAGTGATTTACGGCGAACATCACTATGCGGCGTTGATGACTTTGCTGGACGTAGGCAATGCCCAGTACGCGTTGTACCGCTATGCGGCGGCGGAGCGTTCGATTACAGATGCGCACTCCGGCCTTATTCAGACTCTGGGTACGAACAATCCTTTGACACAACACGCAAATTACATCCTGGCTCGCTGCCTGTTGCAGCTTCATCGTGATACCGATCGTCTACGGCAGCTGGTGCAGGCGCTGGATGCCAGGACACTCGAAGGCACAGAACCCGGTGCGCCTTGGGAATTGCGTTTGCAACTACTACGCGGCCTGGTACTGCTCGCTCAAGGCCAACCAGTCGAAGCGCAACCTCTGCTGATGGCTGCTGTTCAGCTGAGCGATGATGCCGATCCTACGGATACGATATTGTCCGAAGCACGACTGGCGTTGCGCCACACGAATTCAGGAAAGGACGATCAACGCCTGGCAGCGGTTCCAGAAGAGGCAAATCAGAATATCGAATAACGGCCGACCTTTTGACTGTGAGAGTTTGTCCGGTGACGAATTATTTCAATACACTTGCCGGTACTGATTGCAGACCATTCCTCAAGACAGACGATTGGAATCCACGTTCAGAGAGGATATAGGCGGCAGCAGAGCTGCGACGTCCGGTATCGCAATAACAAATATATTTCTGTTTACGATCCAGTGTTTTCAGTTTCAATCGCAAAAAGTACAGCGGAATGTTCACAGCATGATCAAGATGCTTGTTTTCAAATTCCGAAGGCAAGCGTACATCCAGCCAGATTGCACCTTGCGCCGCCAGTTTCTGTGCCTGCGCAAAATCAACATACTCAAGCAGCGGTTCGTTGAGCAGCGATTTGAAGTCCTGCTTGTTGAGCCGCATCAAGGTGCCATCGGTCATCATGGTGACGTTGGCATTGCGTTTGGCATCCGAGATCAATGCCTCTTCGCCAAATGATTCGCCTATGCCCAGTTCCGCCAGTTTGACGCCTTCCTTGTTGAGTGGCGTGTCGCGTGTGACCAGACATTTGCCCTTGACGATGACATAGAAGTAATCACCTTCATCGCCTTGCTTGATCACCGTATCGCCAGTGCGGTAATCAACGCGCTGCATGCGCATGAAGATCGCCTGTATGTTCGATGGCGGGACCTTGTGAAAGGCCTTGGTTTGCAGCAGTGCCGTCATCCAGTCATCAGCATCTTCGGCAGTTTCCATGATCTTGCTGCCGCTCAATTCACCAACTTCGTATGAGCCGGTCTGGTCCCAGGTCAGCATGACATCGAGCAAATCGCTGTCGATGACCAGTGCTTCGATCCGGTTGGATGCAACCACAGCGGTATGACGCCGCGGCATTGTAGGTGAGATGGGGTTGCGTGCTTCGGGTGTGCCGCCGCGCACGATGGTCACGGACTCGCCATTTTGCAGCAGTTCGACGACACCGCTGAGAATGTAAATAGTGCGTTTGTCATCATCACCTTCCTTGAACAGCACTTCGTCCGACGCTATTTCACGCACCGACGCCTTGCGCGCCAACGCCTGCAAGTTTTCTGATTTGAGTCCATCCAGTGGCGAGAAGGATCTCAGCAGGCTGATGTCAAGCGGTCGGTTCTCCATCATCGGTGGGTCTGTCGCTTTCGAGTGGCTAACGAGTAAGTGATGTCCCGCACGGCGAAGCTCGTCGCGTGCCAGGGAGCATTAATGTTAACACGGCCGATCTGCGCCAGGGAAAACGAATGGTTAACACCTTTACAGCAGTCCGTTCTGCCAGCCGCTGTCGGGTTTGAAATGATTGCCGTAGCGTGCGGCAAGTTGTTCCAGCTTCTTTACAACGATATCAGCACCCATACTGCGCGCGTAGTGCAGCGGGCCGCCACGGAAGGGCGCAAAGCCGGTACCAAAGATCACGGCGGCGTCCAGCAGATCGGCATCGGCCACGACCTGTTCGCGCAGCACTGCCATGGATTCATTGATCATTGCCAGTATCAGGCGGTCTTCAAGATCGGCGGGAACGTTGCTGGAAACCGCTGGTTTGACCGGCTTGCCCTCCTGCCATGTGTAGAATCCCGCACCGGATTTCTTGCCCAGTTTCTTTTGTTCCACCAGCGTTTGTATACATCTGGCCTGTGGCCGTGAATATGCCGTGGCGAGGATGGTGCCCACGTGCATACCTACATCCAGACCAATCACATCAGCGAGTTCAATCGGTCCCATCGGCATGCCGAAATCTGTCGCCACTTTGTCAATCGCAGCAAGTGACACGCCTTCATCGGCGGCGCGCATGGCTTCGTTGAGATAGGGCATCAGAATGCGATTAACTACAAATCCCGGCGCGCTCTTGCAGGGAACAGGCAATTTGTCCAATTGACGGGTGAACGCAATGGCGGCCTGCACCACTTCGGGACGGGTGAAGGACGACTGGATGATTTCCACCAATGGCATACGCGCCACTGGATTGAAAAAATGCAGACCGACAAACCGTCCGGGATCCTGCAAGCCATCGGCCAGCGATTCCAGCACAATGCTTGATGTGTTGGTCGCGAGAATGGCGCCCGGTTTCAATTGCGGTTCCACCTTTGCATACAATTCTTTTTTTGCTGCAGCGTTTTCAAAAATGGCTTCGATAACCACATCCGCAGTAGCAATTTGCGCAGCATCCACATCGGCATGCAGCCGTTGCATGACTTGTTCGCGTTCCGGTGCGGTGTTGTAACGTTTTTCCAGAAATGCCCTGGCGCGATCCAGCGCTGGCTGTATGTATTGCATGGCGCGGTCCTGAAGCGATACATCCAGTCCACGCACCGCACACCATGTGGCAATGTCGCCACCCATCACACCGGCGCCAACAACATGAGCACGCATTGCTTTGGTGGCGGACTTGCCTGCCAAACCTTTCAGCCGGTCCTGCAATAAAAATACGCGTACCAGATTGCGCGAGGTGGGCGTGAAGAACAGCGCTGCAATCGAACGCGCTTCGGCTTCATACGCAGTATCGCCATGAGCGCCATAGTGTTGCCATAAATCAATCACTGCATATGGCGCAGGATAGTGCTGCGGCGGTGCCTGACGCGCCACACGCTGACGCATCTTGCTGGCGATAAATGGACGCAACACCCGCCAATTGAGCAGGGCGGCACTGAGTCGCGGGCGATGCCGGGGAGGTGGATTCAATGCAAGCTGTTTGGCGCTTTGACGCAAATCCGCAGTGAGCGCAAGCCGGTCGACCAAACCCAATTGCAAGGCCTTGTCGGCACGCACATTGCGGCCGGTAAGAATCATGTCCATGGCCGCAGCGACACCGACTAATTGCACGGCGCGGATGGTGCCGCCAAATCCGGGATGAATACCCAACTGAATTTCCGGCAGTCCCAGTGATGTTTTACCGTCGCTGGCGGCAACGCGATAACGGCAGGCCAGCGCCAGTTCCATGCCACCACCCAGTGCAAAGCCATGAATCGCGGCCACGGTGGGACAGGGCAGTGCCGCGAGACGGTCCAGAATTTTCTGGCCGCGGCGGATCATTGCATAGGCGGCATTGACATCGGTGAAGCCGGTGAATTCCTTGATATCCGCACCGGCGATGAAGCCGCTTTGCTTGGCTGATACGATGATTATTGCGCGTGGTTTGAGCGTTTCCAGCTCTGCAAGCCGCTGGTTAAGACTGTCCATTGCCGCATGCGAAAGGGTATTCGCAGAGGAGTCCGGCTTGTCGAACTCAAGCCATGCAACCTGATCGTTATCGACATTCAGGTGCCACATTTCATCAACCTTTGTTGTGGTCATGTTGTTGTCCTGGCCGGAAGGCGAACGAGAAGCACTGCAAGTTTACTGGTTTTCTGCATGTATCCTGTACTCACACACCAGCGGCAGGTGATCGGAGAACGATACACGTGGAATGTCAAAGCGGGTAATTTCAATTTGTCTTGAATGCAGGATGAAGTCCAGTTCACGCCGCGGTGAACTGCTTGGATAAGTTGGTGAACCGGCCGGGTTGGCGCTGACCAATCCTGCCGCCTGGCAGAACAGGTAAATTTCGTGATCTCCCCAGAAGGTGTTGAAGTCGCCGGCAACAATCACCGGTTTGGTGCAGTTCTTGACCAGTCCGTGCAGATATCGCAACTGGTCGTGACGATGCCGGAACTTGATGGACAGATGCACCAGAAAGATGGCGCAATCTTCCAGTTCCAGTTCGATGATCAGCCGTTTGATGCCGGTATCGAAGTAGTGGAATCGCTCGCCCGCAACACGCGGTGCGGCGAGAAACGCATTGCTTTGCTTGCGCACTACCGGCATCAACTGATTGATGGATGAAACGCCGTACTTGCATTGGTAGATCGAATAATGGCCCAGTGAATCGCCGATATATTGTGCCTGGTTGATCAGACCGGAACGGATGGAGCCCGTGTCCACCTCAATCAACCCGACAATATCAGGGTCTTGTGCCTTAATGAATTGGGTAATACCCTGTAAAACACGCCGGTTGCTGCGCAGGTAGCCAGCGCCGGGCACAGGCAGGTGAAAGGTTGCCCCGGTACCGGTGGCATAGCGGATGTTGTACAGGAGAAATCGCATAGGCCTCAGTCAGTGTATTTTGAAACCATCGTATGAGTTTACAATCAGCGCAACCACTCACGTACATTGTCCATCATCCGGTCATCGGGGTTGATGACAGATTCCACTGATTGCGCAAATCCAGCGACACCGGAGTATCCATGACAGCAACGTCGAATTTACAGCAGAATCCCATACGCGTGTTTGTGGCGCACGGATTCCAGCAGCACAACGACTACTCGCGGGTATTCGAATATCTGGAAAGTGCGCGCAATTTCTACTATCGCAACTGCAGTTTTATCGAGATGCCCGGTAATGCCGACAACGACGCATTGAAGCAGGAGTTGCGCAAACAGATCAATCTGGCCGAAGTGGTAGTCGTACCCGCGGGCATGTATCGCGAGTTGCGCGACTGGATCGATTTTGAAGTCAATTGTGCCAAGGGTTTTGACAAGCCGGTGATTGTCATTGAGTTTTTTGGTGTCAAGGAAAAGTTGCCGGTGCAACTGGAAGCCCTGGCGGATGAACGCGTGCAATGGAACGAGCGCGATCTTGTCGATGCCATTCGGCGGCAGGCACGCCACGAAGACACCACTCGCTGGGATGTCATCGACTTCAAACTCGATTGAACGCTGTTATTCGTGGCAAATGCCCAGAAATGCAGCACGTGGTTTGTGCTGCTTGTATTCCGCAAGCGCGCTGGCAGGCTTAGAATGCCGACACTGATCGGCTGCAACAAATCCATCCAACAATGAGCCTGACTCTCGAAATCGTTGGTCCACAAGCCGCGCAACTCGGTGCGGCAGCGCGCAAGACATTCTTGAAACAGGGCGGCAGCATTGGCCGCGCCAGCATCAATGATTGGGTGATTCCGGACGCTTATGTATCGGGCCAGCATGCGCGCGTGCATTTTCGCGAAGGCAGGTACTTTCTGGAAGACACCAGCACCAATGGTGTGTTCATCAAGAATCCGGGCAATCGTCTGCCCAAGGGTCAGCAGTATCCGCTGCAATCCGGCGATCGTGTCTTCATTGACGCCTATGAAATCAAGGTGACCATTGAAGGTGAAGAGGTGTCACGTCCGCCATCAAATCCGGGTGCGGCGTTTGACATGAGGGCAGATGCAAAGATGGATGACAACAAATCCAATGGCGTGATCGCGACAGTGGTGCTGGAAAAGCCAAGGGCAAGTGCGGGCGCAACCAGTGAAGTCAATGGCATTCCGGTGGAACTGACCATTCCGCTACCCGAACCTTCGGATGCCATCGTCGATCCGGCAGCCATGGATCAGGCCGGAGGTTTTGGACTGGATCATCAAGAGCCGCTCGAATCTCCCGGCGTGGATTTTGATCCCTTTGGTGATGCGCTGCCAGAAGTAAACCATGCAGTCAATGCAGCGGAAAACATGCGGACGAACAACATCGCCGTTTCAGGTGAAGGTTCGTCGGCGGCGGCAATGCCATCCATCGACATTCATGCGCTGCTCGCCAGTGCAGGATTGAATGAAGCCAGCATTACCCCGGAGTTTGCCGCCAATCTCGGACGCATATTGCAGGTGGTGATCGCAGGTGTCATGCAATTGTTGCAGACCCGCGAACAGGCCAGGGCCGAGTTCGGTATGCGCAACACCAGCTATAAGAAAGCCGACAACAATCCGCTGAAGTTTTCGGTGAATGTGGAAGATGCCCTGCACAACCTGCTGGTGAAACGCAATGCAGCCTATCTTGGCCCCGTGGATGCATTTGAAGATGCCTTCCGCGACATGCGCAATCACGAACTTGCCACGTTGCATGCCATGAAAGCAGCCTTTGATGGCATGTTGCAGTCTTTCAACCCGGATAGTTTGCAGGTTGCGTTCAACAAGGAAGTGAAACAGGGAACATTGTGGTCAGGGCCCATCAAGTTGCGTTATTGGGAACTGTATCGTGAGCGCTACAAGACATTCACCAGGAATGCCGAGCAATGTTTTCATGATCTGTTTGCCGACGAGTTTGTGAAAGCCTATTCAGCACATCTGGAAAAACTGAAATCCGGTGATGATAATTCGTAACACCATTTGACGGCTGCGACTTGCGTGATGCGGTTTGTTTGATCAAACCCGGCTTGTCTGCATCATTTCATTTGCATCGGCATTGCAGCACAACTCAGCGGAGTCCAAGTGAATCCAGTATTGCAAGAACTGTTACGGCAACTGCAACAGCATCAAATCACCGTTGCCGAATTCGGCGTTGATCTGCAAGGGTTGTGCAGAATGAGTCCTGCACTGGTTGCCCCTGCACGTGAAATGCTGGAGGCCGCGATTGCAGGTAATGAGATTGCCGCAGAAGCAGGGCGTGCATTAATCGCGCAACTCAATCGTGTCGAGCAACCAGCAGCCACCTTGCTGCGGCCTGATGCTGTTTCTGAAGGCAATGACGCCATTCACGACAAAACCGTACTGCTGAATAAACCGGATGCAACGGTGGCGATTGCTCCATTGCATGCGGAGAAAACGCAGCGCATTGAACGCGTTGCTGCTGCTGCGCCGGTGATCGCAGAGAAAACACAACGCATCGGCATGCAAGCTGCGTCCGGCGTCGAGAAGACACAGCGTATTGAACGTGGCATTGAGTCTGGCGTGACACCTGCGCCTGAAAAAACACAGCGGATTACGCGTCCTGATGCATCTTCTTCTGCGCCGAAAGGAACACAACAGGCGGTCAGCCACATGGGCACTGTTGAACGCCTTGCAACGGATGGTCCGTTGCCGCCCACCATCGACATGGGACCGATGCCCTTTGGTCCGGGCACAGTGATCAAGGAACGTTTTCTGCTCAAGGAGCAGATCGGCAGCGGCGGCATGGGTGTGGTGTATTCCGCCATTGATCGCCGCAAGACCGAAGCGCGCGATCCCAATCCACTGGTTGCCATCAAGATTCTTGGTGCGGAATTTTCACGCCATCCAAAATCACTGATTGCCCTGCAGCGCGAAGCACGCAAGGCCCAGGAACTGGCGCATCCCAATGTGGCAACGGTATTTGATTTTGACCGCGAAGGCGATGCGGTATACATGACCATGGAATTGCTGCAGGGACGTTCACTCGACGGCTTTGTGCGCGAAGTACGTGGCACCGGCGTCAGCCGTGCAGTGGCGTGGCCGATCATTCGCGGAGTTGCTGAAGGACTGGCTTATGCGCATCGTCGTGGACTGGTACATTCGGATCTCAAGCCCGCCAACATTTTTCTCACCGAAGAAGGCACACCTAAGCTGCTCGACTTCGGCATCGCACGCGCCGTGCCCTCACGTGTGTCGAAGCAGGCGGTCAAGGATATTTTTGATGCCGGCAGTCTTGGCGCCTACACCGTTCCGTATGCCACGGAAGAAATGGTGGCAGGCGGCGAGCCGCATCCGGCTGATGACATCTATGCATTGGGACTGATCGCCTACGAATTGCTGGGTGGTGTGCATCCTTACAAGCGGCAGGGTGCCGCTGATGCGCGCAGGATCGGCATGAAGCCTGCGCCCATCAAGGGACTGCCGCGGCGTGAATGGAAAACCATTGAACGATCCATTTCCTTTGATCGTGCACGCCGGCCGCAGGATGCGGATGCATTTCTTAAAGCGCTGTCAGGTATCACGAAGTTGCAACAAGGCTTGATGGCGGCAACATTGGTGCTGGCAACCGCAGCGGCATATTTTGCCTACAGTTCCTATCAGGAATCGGGACCCGACATTCCATTCACGGCACTGCCCACCGCCACACAGCAGCAGTTTCGCGCATACATGGCCGACGGCGACAAGCTGTGGAATTTCTACGTTAAAGACAAGAATATCTTTGCGCTGCAAGAAGCAGTGGAACAGTATGCTGCCGCATATGATTTGCATCCACGTGACCGCGATGCAGTGAAGGCATTGAAAAAAATTGCTGATGCAGCGTTGCAGGCAACGCATGATGATCCGGTGAAGCAGCGCGAATTTGCCAAATCCCTGGCGGAGCGCAGCGCCTACCTGGGCAAGGACTATCAGCCCATCCAGGATGTCATTCATCAGCAATAACGCGCGGTTGAACGTGTACAATAGACAGGTTTATCTGTTCCGCGTGTAAGTCGGTGGCACATTGTTTTCACCGCGATGATGCGGGCTTCTTTTGATGTTGTATGACTCTGGAGATTGATGATGCTGAGAACATGCTGGTTGTGGCTTGCATTGACGGGTTTGCTGATGGCTGCAAACAGCCAGGCACAAACCACTGCGCCGCCCGAAATATCAGGTAACCCGAATACCAACAACATGAACTTCTACTTTCAGAATCTTTGCGACAGCATGGTGCAGAATCTCGGCACCGCCAATCCCAGGCGCTCCATACAGGCAGCGAGCATCAATGGGCAGAATGATTTGATCAATGCGTGCTTCGCTTACTTTCAGGCTAATTCAGCTACAGCTTTTATTGAAAACATCGATCCGACCGGTTTCATTTCCTTCAAGCTGGATGCATTGCTGTTTGCGCAAACCGAAAACGACAACGTGATGGATCGCATGCAGGCCCTGCGTCGCCGGCAAAAAAGCAGCAATGACACTGCTTACAACGATTCGCGTACTGCCATTGGCGGCGGCGCCAGCGCCGATTCGTATGATTCCGATGAATCCAGCGATCTGCTGAGCAAGCGGCTGGGCTTCTGGTTTCACGCCAATGGTTCCGGCGGCAAAAAGGATGTAACAGTGTTGACCGGCAAGCTGGACAACAGCCAGTTCGCTGCCGCAGGTGGCATTGACTACCGGTTTGGGTCCGATACGGTACTGGGTGCATCGCTGGGTTATCGCGATGCCAAGGCCGATTTTGGCGATGGTGGCGCACAGGGCAACATGAAGAGCAAGACCTTCAATGTGGCTGTGTACTTTTCCAGTTATCTGTACAAGAACCTGTACCTGGATACCGTGTTCAATTACGGTCACGTCAAGTACGACACTCGGCGCAACATCCTTGATCTGTCATCGCCTCCGGTTTTGCATGTCGCAAACGGCGACACCAACGGCAATGTGTCGTCTGCCGGTGTTGGACTGGGCTATGAATTTGCTGCGGGCGGCTGGACGATTACACCTTCTGCAAATTACTTTTATATCGACAGCAAAACCGATGCTTTCGAAGAAGTGGGTTCCGGCGCCTATGATCTTGACTTCGGCAAGCAGCATTATCATTCCTCATCGGCACGTGCCGATCTGAATGTGTCCTATGCAGTCAGCGGTGGCGGTGCAGTATGGTTGCCGCACTTGCGAACCGAATGGATCAAGGAATTCGGCGCCAATGTGGATACATTCGATGTGCGTTTTGTGAACGACATTGATCCCAATTCCGCACCTTTGCCCGTGCAGATGGACAAACTGGATGACCAGTATTTCAGGATCTCATTGGGTGTGTCGGCGCAATTTCATCATGATGTGTCCGCGTATCTTGATTACCAGCAATTGGCCGGATTCGATCAAGTGACTTTTTACAACATTGCCGGCGGTGTTCGCTTCCAGTTCTGATGATATTGATCTGGTCATCTTGAAATGACATTGAGTCTGGCCAGCGCATCGTCCAGTGTCGCTGGCCAGTGCTTTTCCCAGCAGCACACATGATCGTTGTCTGCAAAGTGTTCGACGATTACCTGCGGATGAGCGTTCAGAAAGTTCGCAATGGATGACAACGGCACATTGGTGTCACGATCACCGCTCAACACGATAAACGGCATATCAATGCCGGAAACATGTGCAGGATTGAGTGAATCGGCAAGCGGTTCATAGCCATGCAGCGTGGTCCACGCATCAGTGTCAAGATTGCCCGCGATGCTGATGACGCCGGCAACTTGCGGAATGCGTGGTGCAATCAATGCGGCAAGCGCGCCACCACCACTATGACCTACCAGTATCAACCGTTGTGGCGGTTGTGATTTCAATGTTGCAGCGATGACACTGGACATGCTGCTGACCACGGGTTCGGAATATCTTGCGAATGTCCACGCATGGTTGTTGCAGGCACTGTCTCTGACATGATTGTAACAGGGGCGCGTCAGATACCACGCGCGATAAGGTGTTGACTTGAACAGATGGTATGCCAGCGGGTGAGCTGGCGTAGGATCTTTGGCCGGTTGTGTGCCGTGATCAATCCAGGGAATGCCATCTCCTTCAATAAAGACAACGGTCAGCGGACTGTCGCGATGGTGTTTGCTGGCCCCATGTTGATACAGCAAATGTACATAATGCGATCCTTGCACGCGGGCGGGTGCAGCACATCCGGCGCCGGAGAACATCATCAATACGGCAAATGCTTTTATAAGAATGGACTGCAAGCTGGAATATCTGTGAGTACATGCCATAAATTGTCAATGAAGCGGCCATTGGGCATGCTTATACTATCCTGTCCATCAACATAATGATGCCTTGTGTGTTCATGCCATCCGGCTCCGGAGATGATTCATGAGTATTGCCAACACTGTCACCCGTCTCGGTTATTGCGCTGTTGCAGCGTTGTTGACGGCTTCATGTGCGGCGCCTTCGCAAAAAGAGGTGGCCGCAGCAACACAGGGCATGGTCAACCGGCAGGATCTCGAGATCGTTGATTGCCTGCTGCCTGGCCAAGTGCGCCAGCTCGGCAATTCCACATTCATTACACAGCGCCGCCCGGTGCATACCACTGCAAGTGATTGCCGCATTCGCGGCGGTGAGTATGTGGCATATGATCGCGCCAATCTCAAATCATCATTGAAGGTGTGGATGGACGCCGCTGAAGCCGGCGATGCCGAAGCACAAAACAATGTCGGCGAAATTTATGAACGCGGCATTGGTGATGAACCCAACTACGAAGCGGCGGCGTTCTGGTATCAGAAGGCAGCGGATCAAGGCAACTCCCGTGCGCAATTCAATCTCGGTACGTTATATGAGCAAGGACTGGGTGTGCCTGCCAATAAAATGAAAGCGCTCAATCTGTATCGTCAATCATGGGGATTGTCCGAAGACAGTGTGATGTATCAGTCGGCGGCAGCGGCAGAGAAAAAGCAGATGCTCGCGGATCTGCAAAATAAGATCGCAGAAAAAGACGCAAAGATTGTGCTGTTGCAAAAGCAACTGACGGAACAGGAGGATCAGCTGGCGAAACGCCCGGCCACACAGCGCGATCCCAAACTGGTGGCTGAAGTGGATTCGCTAAAGAAATGGATTGCTGATTTGCAGGCCGAACGCAAGGACAGCAGCACACAGATTGCCAGCATCTCCGTGTTGCGTACACCGACGTCGCCAACCACCATTCAACCTTCCGAACCATTGGCATTGGCAGCGAACCGCCAGGCCGATGGTTTGAAGTTTGGCCGTTACTATGCGTTGATCATCGGCAATCAGCATTATCATTCCATCGACAGCCTGACGACGCCGATCAATGATGCGCAAACCGTTGCAAAGATTCTGTCCGAGAAATACGGCTTTACCGTGAAGATGCTGGAAGACGCCAACGATGTCAGCATGCTGAAAGCATTGAATGACCTTAACGATCAACTTAAGCCCGAAGATAATCTGCTGATCTACTACGCAGGCCACGGCGAGAAACTGCAAACCGGTAAACAGGAAACCGGATACTGGCTGCCGGTGAATGCCGATCCGCCGCCGCAGGATACCTACTGGGTGCCGAATGAACAGATCACTGCACATCTTGGCCGCCTGCCAGCCAAACGCATCCTGGTGGTGGCGGATTCCTGTTATGCAGGCTTGCTGTCCAATGACCCCAGTTATCTGTTTGTCGATAACAAGGTGGGGTACACCATGGACTATCTGAAATTCAAACTGCCCAAGCGTTCGCGCCTGCTGATTTCGTCCGGCGGCAACGATCCAGTGCTGGATATCGGCGGTGGTCACAATTCGGTATTTGCGCATGCATTCATTGATGAACTGCAATCCAACAAGGGTGTTCTGGCTGCGCCCGAATTGTTTGCACATATCTATAAGCGTGTTGCAGCGATGGCAGCGACCAACAAGATTGTGCAGATGCCGGAGTTCAAATCCATCAAGGGAGCAGGGCATGAGCTGGGTGATTTCTTCCTGGTGCCCAATGCATGACATGTGCATTGGGCGTGCTTTGTTATAAGATGAGACATGTTTTTCGCTCATAAACAAATCCGCATGCCCACTGCCGCCGAGGCATTGCCGGGACGTTCTGTGCCGATGGATGTGCCGTCGCGCCATTTCGTGAATGATCATCCATTGAGTCCGCCTTATCCGGCAAACTTTCAAGTGGCCGTGTTTGGCCTCGGTTGCTTCTGGGGTGCGGAAAGAAAGTTCTGGCAATTGCCCGGTGTATACACCACTGCGGTGGGATATGCGGGTGGCTTCACGCCCAATCCAACTTACAAGGAAGTATGCAGCGGATTAACAGGACACACTGAAGTCGTCCAGGTGGTGTTTGATCCGCAAGTAATCAGCTACGAAACGCTGCTGAAAACTTTCTGGGAATCACATGATCCCACACAGGGTATGCGGCAGGGCAATGATGTGGGCACGCAGTATCGTTCTGCGATCTATGTATTCAATGATGAACAAAAACGTGTTGCAGAAGCCAGCCGCAATGCATATGCAGCACAGCTCACCGGGGCTGGTTATGGTGAGATCGCCACCGAAATCAAAGATGCACCGCCATTCTATTTTGCCGAAGAATATCATCAGCAATATCTTGCCAAGAATCCCGATGGCTACTGCGGACTGGGTGGAACTGGTGTCAGTTGTCCAGTGGGATTGACTGGTTCCTGATTCGCATGAATGTGAAGTGAACTGGACGCCATAAGCAGTCACGCAATTACGCCAGTATGGTTGAGTTAAGGTCAGCCAGCGAACGTGCGCCACACAATGTCATGGTGGTTCGCATTTCTTTTTCCATCAGCATCAACAGGTTTGTGACGCCGTGTTCGCCGGCAGCAGCGAGAGCATAGATGTATGTACGTCCCAGCATCACGGCATCGGCGCCGAGCGCCAGCATTCTGACAACATCCAGACCGGTGCGTACGCCGCCATCAACCAGCACCGTCAGTTGATCGCCAATGGCCTCTGCAATCATGGGCAATGCCTTGACCGATGAAAGCGTGCCATCCATTTGCCGTCCACCGTGATTGGATACCACAATGCCATCCGCGCCAAAGTTCAATGCAGTGCGTGCATCTTCGGCATCGAGTATGCCCTTGATGATCAAGTGGCCGCTCCATTCATTGCGTATCCATTGCAGATCCTGCCAACTGACACCGGGATCGAAGTTGGCCGCCAGCCAGCCGATGTAGTTGAGCAGGCCGACTGGCTTGCCGAGATAGTTTGAGATGTTGCCGAGATCATGCGGCCGGCCACGCACGCCGACATCCCATGTCCATCGCGGATGAGTGCATGCCTGCAACCAGCGTTTGACTCTGGAAAAACGTCCGCTCATGCCGGAACGCGCATCGCGATAACGCGATCCCGGCACCGGCATGTCCACCGTGAACACCAGTGTGTTGATGTTCGCGGCGCGCGCTGCATCCAGTGCATGACGCATGAAGGCGCGGTCCTTCAGCACATACAACTGAAACCATGGTGGCGCCTGCGATTCCCGCGCCACTTCATCAATGCTGCACACCGATACTGTTGAAAGAGTGAAAGGAATGCCGGCATGTTTTGCCGCACGTGCCGCCTGTGCTTCACCGCGGCGTGCATACATGCCGGTCAAGCCGACTGGCGCAAGTGCGATGGGTAATTTCCATGACTGGCCGAACAATTCACGTTGTAGTGAAATGTTGTCACTGCCTTGCAGTACGCGTTGTCGCAGATGGATGCCGCTAAGATCATTGCGGTTTGCATGCAATGTCGACTCCGTTCCAGCGCCGCCATCAATGTAATGAAACAGAAAAGGTGGCAGCCGTTTCTGTGCCGCCTCGCGGTAATCCAGTGGAGAAGCGATGATCATGGCAGATTCACCAGCAGGCCGCTAATGGCGAGTGTCGCTGCACTGGAGAATAATCGGCCAGACCGGAAGCAAGGAAGATTGCTATATTGATAACGTTGTCCGGTTCTTTTTTCTTGTTGCATGTGTTTCGGCCTAATGACATTACTGAATGTACTGCTGCATTCCATCGTGTGACAAAACCGGCTAAGCCAGCCATGGCAGATTATATTACAAATCAGAATATTCTTGCATGCAGTGTCAATCAATGGAAGTGATGGCAACGTGCACTCGCGTCGCAGTTGCGACGGTCTACACAACGCCTTTTTGATTTTTAACGCAGAGGTGTTGATGATGATGGTGGCAAATCGAACAGGCATCACCATAGCAGGTTGTTGAAAAACTCATTGAATATCTGTTCGGATACGGTCGACACTCACGTCCTTGCTGGCAGTATTGTCTGTATTTTTCAAAAGCGCCGTGAATACATTGCACTTCGCAATCCATGCCACGTGCAAGCCCAGGGCATACATCCTTGCATGCCCGCTCGGCTTAACAAAGCAGTGCTTTGTTAAGAACAGCCTCGCCCCTATAGGCTCTGGCAAAAACCTCCTGTT